>CAYRUB010000009.1:0-94469 GCA_964427405.1 uncultured Planctomycetales bacterium
TCGATGAAATGCGCAGGAATCTAGTCCGTTTAAAACAAGCCCAAAATGAAATTTGCGTAGGAAAACTTTCCGGAGCCGTAGGCACTTATTCAAATATTGAGCCGTTTGTAGAGAGTTATGTTTGTAAGAAACTTGGGCTTAAGCCGGTGAACATCGCCACGCAGGTAATACAAAGGGATGTATATGCACAATATATGGCTACTTTAGCGGTGATCGGCGCGTCTTTAGAAAAATTCGCTACTGAAATCAGGCATTTGCAGAAGACGGAAGTTTTAGAGGCGGAAGAACCTTTTGGTAAAGGCCAGAAGGGCTCCAGCGCTATGCCGCATAAACGTAATCCGGTAATCTGCGAGCGCATCTGTGGCCTGGCGCGTCTCTTGCGCGCGAATGCCCAGGTAGGTTTTGAGAATGTAGCGCTCTGGCATGAACGGGATATCAGCCATTCTTCGGTTGAGCGCATAATTTTCCCAGATTCCACTTTAGCCCTTGATTATATGCTTAATAAATTTATTGAAGTAGTTAGCGGACTGAAGGTGTATCCGGATAATATGCTCTCTAATCTGGCCAAGACGCGGGGATTAATTTTTTCGCAGAGGGTGTTAATTGCTTTAATGAATAAAGGCTTAGCCCGCACCCAAGCGTATGATTTGGTACAGAAGGCAGCCATGCAAACCTGGAAGGGCACAGGTAATTTTAAAGATAATCTCTTGTCTGTTCCAGGTGCAGCCCGGTATTTAAGCGCTAAAGAGCTGGATAAGATATTTGATTTGGATTTTTATCTGCGCAACGTAAATAAGATCTTTAAGAAGGTCGGTTTATAGTTTTTTTAATCCTTCCTTTTAGGACCTCTTTAATAGCTATGCAATATAAAATCGAAGTAGTGGATAAACCCGGTATTTTTGACGCTATTGGCCAGGGTGTAAAGAAGGATATTCTTGACCTGGGAATAAATAGCGTCAAGGAAGTTAAGTTTATCCAGGTCTATACCCTTGAGGGAGAGCTCACCGAAAATCAGGTCGTTGAAGTCTGCCAGGAGCTGTTGACTGATAAAGTCAGCCAGGAGTATAAGATTTTATCAGGCCACCCGGCGCCGGTGCGCGTTTCTACGCAGCATGTAGTAGAAGTCGCTTATAACCCGGGAGTTATGGATCCTGTTGAGGCGTCGGTCTTAAAAGGTATCCAGGACTTAGGGATTTTAGGCGCTGAATCAGTCAAAACCGCCAAAAAATATATCCTTTACGGCAAGCTTTCTAACCTGCAATTAAAAACCATCTCGGGAAAACTTCTCTACAATAAACTTATCCAACATGTAGTTAACCCGCAAACTCTTGAGGGTGATATCAAACATCAACCCGGCTACCGCTTTAATTTAATTACAGTGGATCTTCTTAGCGCGACAGACGCGGGGCTTTTGGAAATAAGTAAAAATGGCCAACTTTTCTTGAATTTAGATGAGATGCGCCAGATCCGGGATTATTTCCGTAAACAAAAACGCAATCCCGTTGATTGCGAATTGGAGTCAATTGCCCAGACCTGGTCTGAACACTGTTATCATAAAACCTTCCGCGGCAACATCGCATATAAAGAAAACAAAGCCGTTCCTGCCTTGGGCAATATGTCAATTAAGGGTTTGCTTAAATCCACAATCATGAAGGTTACCAATGAATTGAATAAGAGCTGGTGTGTTTCGGTATTTAAAGATAACGCCGGCGTAATCAAGTTTGATGAAAAAAATAATATCTGTTTTAAAGTTGAAACCCATAATCACCCTTCAGCCTTAGAGCCGTTTGGCGGGGCAAATACCGGTATCGGCGGAGTAATCCGCGACCCTATGGGCACGGGGATGGGCGCAAAGCCGATTTTAAACAGCGATATATTTTGTTTTGCGCCTCCGGATATGGCGTTTAATAAAGTGCCTGTCGGCTCTTTACATCCAAAACGGGTGATGAAGGGGGTAGTTAGCGGCGTGCGCGATTATGGAAATAAAATGGGTATTCCCACGGTAAACGGGGCTATCTTATTTCATGAACATTTCGCGGGTAACCCGCTGGTGTATTGCGGCACAGTTGGGATTATGCCTAAGGATAAATCTTTTAAGAAAACTAATGTTGGCGACTTGGTGGTTGTGCTTGGGGGCAGGACCGGACGCGACGGTATCCACGGAGCGACTTTTTCTTCCGGCGAACTGACCCATGAATCCGAGACTATCTCTAGCGGCGCAGTGCAGATAGGGAACCCTATCCAGGAAAAGAAGGTGTTGGATACAATTTTGCAGGCGCGCGACGCCAATCTCTATAGCGCGATTACTGATTGCGGAGCAGGAGGTTTATCCAGCGCAGTAGGCGAGATGGGCTCGGAATTAGGGGCTAAGGTTTATTTACACCAGGTGCCTTTAAAATACTCCGGCCTGTCCTATATGGAGATCTGGATCTCTGAGTCGCAGGAGAGAATGGTTTTGTCGGTTCCACCTAAAGATATTGATAAATTGATTGAATTATTCGCCAATGAAAATGTTGAGGCTACAGTAATTGGTGAATTTACAGATACAAAGAGATTAGAGCTCTATTATGAAGATAATCTGGTTTGTGATTTAGATATGCATTTTTTGCATGATGGTATACCGCAGATTACCAAGAAAGCCATATATGCGCAGGTTAATCATAAGGAACCGAGAATCCCCCAGAAAAAAAATCTCACTGCTGATTTATTAAAGCTGCTTTCGCATTATGATATTTGTTCCAAGGAGTGGGTAATTCGGCAGTATGACCATGAAGTGCAAGGAGGTTCAATTATCAAGCCTTTGGCCGGCATTGTAAATGACGGGCCGTCTGATGCCAGTGTTACCAAACCTTTGTTTGATTCTTCTAAGGGGATTATTATTTCTAACGGTATAAATTTCCGCTTTGGTTTTATTGATCCCTATTGGATGGCAGCTTCCTGTATTGATGAAGCCTTGCGTCAGATTATTGCTGTTGGAGGTTCCCTAAAAGAAGTAGCGATACTGGATAATTTCTGCTGGGGCAACCCGGATAAGCCGGATCGCTTGGGCAGCCTGGTGCGCGCTTCTTATGGTTGTTATGACGCTGCCAAAGAATACGGCGTACCGTTTATCTCCGGCAAAGATAGCCTTTATAATGAATTCAGTGTGCACGGCAAATCAACCTCTATTCCCGGAACTTTACTTATTTCGGCAATCAGCGTGATGGATGATGTGAATAAATGTGTATCTATGTATGCCAAAGAAGCCGGCAATTTGATTTATGTAGTAGGAAAGACTTACGATGAATTAGGCGGCTCGCATTATTATGATTTATACGACGCAATAGGCAACCAGGTTCCTAAACTTAAATACCGGGAGTCAAAGAAAATTTTCTCTGTTTTAAGCAAGGCGTCGGAAAAAGGTTTGGTTAAGGCAATGCATGACTGCTCTGATGGAGGGCTTGGTGTTGCTTTGGCAGAGATGGTTTTTAGCGGCGGCCTGGGCGCGGAGATATTTTTATCAGAGATTCCCTATGAATCATCAAGCCGGCGTAATGATTTTTTTCTTTTTTCAGAGTCTAACTCCCGTTTTGTAGTGGAGGTGGATAAAAAGAATAAGGAAAAGTTTGAGAAAACATTAAAGGGTGTAGATTTTGGCCTGGCAGGATGCGTAACAGGCGGCAACAGTTTTAAAATATACGGCCTGGATGGAAAACTTTGCGTAGAGGCAGACTCGCGTAAATTAAAAGAAAGCTGGCAAAAACCTTTAAAGTGGTAAGGGGGATTGATGGTTAAAATGAAATCGCGCATTAAAAAAGATTTACTGGTAAAAGATGATTTTACCCAGGAGGATACCTGGCGGATATTCCGCATTATGTCGGAGTTTGTAGACGGTTTTGAAATACTTTCTAAAATTGGAAAAGCGGTTTCTATTTTTGGCTCGGCACGCACTAAGCCCGAGAGTAAACATTACAAACTGGCTGAAGAGATAGCGTATCATATCTCTAAGGCAGGATTCGCGATAATTACCGGAAGCGGTCCGGGGCTTATGGAAGCAGCCAATAAGGGCGCCCGCCGCGCTGAGGGTTATTCTATCGGTTTAAATATCCAGCTGCCCCGCGAACAAAAACCGAATAGATTTGTAGATACTGTTTTGAGTTTCCGTTACTTTTTTGTGCGCAAGGTTATGTTTGTAAAATATGCCAAGGCTTTTGTAATCCTGCCCGGAGGCTACGGCACGCTGGATGAATTCTTTGAGGCAATTACTTTAATTCAGACCAAGAGGATTGCCAGGTTCCCGGTAATTCTTTTTGACAGTAAATATTGGAAGCCGTTATTAGAGTGGTTAAAATCCACGGTTTACAATCATGGTAATATCAGTAAAGAGGACATGGAAATATTTATTTTAGCTGATGAACCTAAGGAAGTGGCGCAGGCAATAAAAAGATTTTATGATAAAACCTAAAGTTTGCATTTTAAGAAGCGCGGGCACCAACTGTGACAAAGAAACTGCGGCGGCATTTAAGCTTGCCGGAGCAGATCCGGAACTTTTGCATATTAATAGTTTAGTCAGCAGGCAGAGGATGCTTAGCGATTTTCATATATTGGCCTTGCCCGGAGGCTTTAGCTATGGCGATGATATTGCTTCGGGAAAGATTTTTGCCAATGAACTAAGGTTTAAGCTTGCGGATTCATTGCGCCAATTCATTAGCGAAGGGAAATTGATTATCGGTATCTGCAATGGTTTCCAAATTTTGGTCAAGAGCGGACTACTGCCTGGTACTTCGGATTTAAGACAAAATACCAGCTTAATTATTAATGACTCCGGAAAATTTGAGTCCCGCTGGGTGTATTTGAAGTCGGCTGGTAAATGTGTCTGGACTAAAGGATTGAAGAAAATAATTTATCTTCCGGTAGCTCACGGCGAAGGTAAGTTTGTAACGCAGGATAAGTCAGTGTTAAATGGCCTTAAGAAAAATAAACAGATTGTTTTTCAATATTGCGACGCTAAAGGAAGGTTTTCCGGTTACCCTGATAACCCCAATGGTTCAATGGAAAACATCGCAGGGATCTGTGATCAGACAGGCAGGGTTTTTGGGTTAATGCCCCATCCGGAGAGGCATATCTTTGCGGCACAGCATCCGCGTAATTGGGATAAAATGTCCGCGGCAGAAGGCGACGGTTTGCAGATTTTTAAGAACGGCGTTGACTACATTAAAAGGAGTTTTAAATGAGTGGAATATTCGGGGTAGTTTCTAAGAAGAATTGCGCGGATGATTTATTTTATGGCACAGACTATCATTCGCATTTAGGCACGCAGTTTGCCGGGCTGGCTGTTTACGGCAAAGAACTGACGCGTAAGATCCACGATATTAAAGGCAGCCAGTTTAAGGCCAAGTTCCATGAAGATTACCTTAAGATGCCCGGTGATAAAGGGGTAGGGGTAATCAGCGCCCGTGATGAGCAGCCGATTGTGATGAATTCTAAGTTTGGGCCATTTGCTATAGTGACTAATGGTTATATTGATAACGCGGATAAATTAGCCAAAGAGTTGTTTAAGAAAGGGCGATCATTTGCTGAAGTGGCTGAAGGTAAAATTAACTTTACCGAGCTTTGCGCTAAAATGATTATATCGTCCAAGAATATAATTGCGGGAGTAGAGGGATTTTTTGCCAAGATTCAGGGGTCTTGTTCGCTGCTTATATTGAACAAGGATGGAATTTATGCCTGCCGCGACAGATTGGGCCTGACTCCTTTGGTTATCGGTAAGAAGGGAAGCAACTGGGCGGTTTCCACAGAGTCATCCGCTTTTCTTAATTTAGGATACAAGCTGGTAAAATATCTTGAGCCGGGTGAGATAGTTTTGATTACCCGCGATGGGCTAAAAATAAAGCGCAAAGGCGCTAAAACAAATCAGATATGTTCATTCCTCTGGATTTATACGGGATTTCCTGCTTCCAGTTACGAAGGGATTAATGTTGAGACCTCGCGTGAAAGATGCGGTGCACTGCTTGCTAAGGATGATGATATTAAGGCGGATATTGTTGCCGGTATTCCTGATTCCGGGACAGCACACGCTATTGGTTACAGCATGGAATCAAGAGTTCCTTTACGCCGTCCTTTGGTAAAATACACTCCGGGTTTTGACCGCAGTTATACTCCGGCGACCCAGGAGCGCAGGGATTTGGTGGCCAGGATGAAGCTTATTCCTATCCCGCAGATAATTAAAGGCAAACGTATTGTTTTCTGTGATGATTCCATTGTGCGCGGCACTCAGCTTAAGAATTACACCATCCAGAAATTAAAAAAACACGGGGCAAAGGAAATCCATTTGCGCATTGCCTGTCCTCCGTTGATGTTTCCCTGTAAGTTTAATTATTCTACCCGTAGTATAAATGAACTTGCCGCCCGGAGGGCAATTAAGGCGCTTGAAGGTAAAGAGCCAAAGAGTTTAACGCCATATTTGGATGAAAAATCAGCCAAGCATAAGAAGATGGTTAGTTGGATTAACAGGGATATAGGTTCAAGTACATTAAAATATCAGAAGCTTTGCGATATGATCAGCGCTATTGGTTTACCTAAGGAAAAACTTTGTTTATATTGCTGGACAGGAAAAGTGCCTAAAAACGGAGCAAAGAATGCTAATAAAAAAAGATAGCTTTGAGCCAAAAGAGTATTGCGGGTTATTCGGGATAGCAGGTAACAGGCAGGCAGTGTGGCTTACTTATCTAGGGCTTTTTGCTCAGCAGCACCGGGGACAAGAGGCTTGCGGTATTGTAGCTAATAACCAGGGCTTGCTTTCTATTCATAAGGACATGGGTTTAGTCAGCGATGTATTTAGCGAGCAGGTGCTTAGCCGGTTGAAGGGAAATATGGCGGTCGGCCATGTGCGCTATTCCACTACCGGCTCAAGCGTATTAAAAAATTCCCAGCCGCTTTTAATTGATTACGCCAATGGTTCGATTTGTATCGCGCACAATGGTAACCTGGTAAATTCATTTGACCTGCGTCAGAAGCTGGAGAAGAGCGGTTCGATTTTTCAGACTACTACGGATTCAGAGTTGGTTATTCATCTTATGGCGGCGAGTAATAAGCGTAGTTTGGAGGATAGCCTGGTTTATGCTTTAAAAAGAATTAAGGGCGCCTATTCCTTAGTTTTAATGAATAGTAATTATTTAATCGGAATAAGGGACCCGCATGGTTTCCGGCCGTTGGTTTTAGGAAAACTAGGGTCTTCATACTGTTTGGCTTCAGAGACCTGCGCTTTTGATTTAATCGGCGCCAAATTCGTGCGCGAAATTGAGCCCGGTGAAATCGTGTTGATTAATAATCAGGGCGTCCTAAAATCAATTAAACCGAAAGAATTAGTTGCCGGTCATTATGCATTCTGTACTTTTGAGCATGTTTATTTTTCTCGTCCGGATTCCAATGTTTTCGGCGAGACTGTGCATACGGTACGGCGCAAGCTAGGCGCGCAATTAGCCAAAGAGCATCCGGTAGAAGCGGATTATGTGGTTCCGGTTCCGGATTCAGGATACTCCGCTGCCCTTGGGTATTCGCAGGAATCGGGGATTGTTTTAGAGATGGGGATTATCCGCAACCATTATGTCGGCAGGACATTTATCCAGCCGGCGCAGGATTCCCGTGATATGGGGGTGCGCGTAAAGTTCAATATTTTAAAAGATATCTTAAAAGGCAAACGTATTGTTATAGTTGATGATTCCATTGTGCGCGGCACAACTTCAAAAATCCGCGTGCGTAATTTGCGTAAGGCAGGGGTAAAAGAGGTGCATTTAAGGATTTCATGCCCGGCGCACCGCTTCCCGTGTTTTTACGGAATTGATTTTCATCGTGCAAGCGAGTTGATCGCCAATAAATATGATAATTTAGAGAAGATCAGTAAATATCTTGAAGTAGACAGCCTGGGTTATTTAAGCCTGGAGGGAATGTTGAGTTGTTTTAAACATCCTAAGAATAATTATTGCACTTCCTGCTGGACGGGGAAATATCCGGTAAGGGCGGAAAAGAGACAAAGCAAATTTTCTTTGGAGAGAAGTTGTTGCGGTCAAGGGGAGTTGCAAGTATAAAATAGATATTTAGGGTTTTACGGATCCTGTCGAGCCTTGTTTTCGCCGCACACCGCGGCTCAAATCAAGTCTCGCCACCCGTAAAACTAATTAAGCATTTTATACAAAGGAGATAAGTGGTGAGAAAAATTACTTATAAAGATTCCGGGGTGGATATAAAGAGCGCAAGCATCTTTAAATCAAAAATAAAAACTTTGGTCAGAAAATCTTTCCGTAAAGAGGTGCTTACGGATATCGGAGGTTTTGGCAGCTTCTTTAAATTAGAAAAAAATAAATATAAGTATCCAGTGTTGGTTTCATCAAGCGATGGGGTAGGGACAAAACTGGTAATCGCAAAGTTGGCTAATAAACATGACACCGTAGGAATTGATGCGGTGGCGATGAATGTTAATGACATACTTTGTACAGGCGCCCAGCCGCTTTTTTTCTTAGATTATGTGGCTTTCAGTAAAGTTAAGGAAGATATCTTGGTGGATGTAGTCAGCGGAATAAATAAGGGTTGCATAGAAAGCGGATGTTCGCTTATCGGCGGAGAGACCGCGCAGATGCCCGGAATGTATAAAGAAGGCGAATACGATATCGCAGGTTTTTGCGTGGGAGTGGTGGAGAAAGAAAAAATAATTAACGGCGATATGATTAAGGCTGGGGATAAAATAATCGGTATTGCCTCAAGCGGCCTGCATTCTAACGGTTATTCTCTGGTGAGAAAAGTTTTAGGAGCTGTAGAGTTAAAAAGAATGAGCGCAGAGCTGCTTAAGCCCACGCGCATTTATGTTAAGCCTGTCTTAGAGTTATTGCTTCGGTATGGCCAGTCAGTCCACGGGATAAGCCATATTACGGGTGGTGCTTTTTACGATAAGATCAGCCGCATATTACCGAAAGATATTAACGCGCTTATTAATAAGAACTCCTGGGCCGTGCCTGAAATCTTCCGGCTCATCCAGAATAAGGGTAATGTTGAAGATAGAGAGATGTACCACACCTTAAATATGGGTATTGGTATGGTTTTAGTTGTCGAGGCGCAAGCAGCTGCGGCAATAATTAAGAAGTTAGCTGAATTAAATTTAAAGTCCTGGGTTATTGGCCAGGCTGTAAAAGGAAATAAGTCTGTTAAGATAGCTTAAAAGGAGGTAGAAATGGGTTTAATGGGAATGATTATAATTGCAGTAGTAGCAATTTTCTTCATGGGTATCAGGATTGTGCGTCCTACGCACAGGGGTTTAATCGAACGGTTGGGTAAATATAATCGTTTTGCTAATCTTGGATTTAACTGGATAATTCCGATAGTTGAAGTTCTCTACCAGATCAATATAACCGAACAGATGGTAGATGCTGAGCCTCAAGAGATTATTACTAACGATAACTTAAATGCTAAGGTAGATGCTCAGGTTTATTTTAAAGTTAAAGCGGATGAGCTGAATGTTAAGAATTGTCAGTATAGCGTGAATAATTATCAATGGCAGATTGTAAACTTAGCACGTACTACTTTAAGAAATATCATCGGTACGCTTACTTTAAAATCTTGTAATAGTGAAAGAGGCAAGATCAACGCGGAATTACATAAGACACTTTGTGAGGAAACCGGAAGTTGGGGATTAGAGATTGTGAGGACAGAGTTAAAAGAAATTGATCCGCCTAAAGATGTTCAGGAAACCATGAATAAAGTAGTAAAGGCTGAGAATGAAAAGATTTCTGCGATAGATTATGCGACAGCTACTGAAACTGTCGCTGATGGTCAAAAGCGCGCCGAAATTAAAAAAGCCGAAGGTATCAAACAGGCTAGAATTCTTCAGGCTGAAGGTGAAGCAGAGGCGATAAAATTAGTTAATGAAGCAGCTGAAAGATATTTTACCGGTAATGCGCAGGTATTGCGTAAGTTAGAAGCAGTGGAGAAGTCATTAGCGAATAACGCTAAGATTGTAGTTCCGGCAAATACAGAGCTGGTGAATGTGATTGGGGAAATGGCTGGCTTTTTACCGATAAAGAACAAAGAAGAAAAGAAATCATAGAGTTATTGCGAGGCTGCCGTAGGCAGCCGAAGCAATCTCATATTTGACATTTTGCCTTCGGCAAAACCACAAAATATTTCTTAGGTGAGTATACCCATTTTTAGCAAGAAAGGATAATAAAATGGAAATGATAAAACTTGCTGGGCTATTAGTAGGTATTTTAGTATCAATGGGTATAGGTGGCTTGGTAGTAAAATGTCTTAACCGTAGATTAAGGTGCTATATTGGTATTCTAGAAGCAACAAGTAAATTAACTCCAACAATGGGGTATCTCGAAAGAGGTATTTATACATGGTTATTTTATTCTGATAATTGTAAATATATCTTTGGATTATTTGCATTATTAGCAGCTCAAAAACTATTGTCAATTCAAAAAATAGAAGCTGAATCAGAAGAAAATAGGCTTGCATTATATAAAGAAAACATTGAAAGAACTAATGTCTATTTTATTTCTAGTTTTGTTTCCTTGCTTTTTGGAGTTTTCGGGGGTTGGATTATTAGGTATTTTTTAAAATAAGTTTAGGGAAATGTAGGCAGGAATATCGGGCGGTGATACGAGAGGCAAGCCTCGACAGATCATGATAGATATAAGAAAAGGTCATTTTTGGAGATATTGAATGAAGAAACCTTATGTGCCGCAACCATTGCCGCTAGAGTCATTAGATTGGGTACGTTTTGTGTCGTTAATTGGTCAGGCGAATGCTGAATTGGCGCGGTATGATGGTATCCTCCAGAGCATAGTCAACCCGAAAGTATTGTTATCGCCTCTCACTACAAATGAAGCGGTTATTTCTTCGAAGATTGAAGGCACTCAGGCTTCACTGGAGGAAGTCCTTGCTTATGAAGTGTCACCAGATATTAAAAATGAGAAATATCATGATATTCAGGAGATTATCAATTATCGGGATGCTCTGAATTATGCAACAAAACAGCTTGCCAGTAAGCCGACCACACTTAATCTTATTAAAGAAATTCATGCTATGTTGCTTAATAGTGTTCGCGGCAAAGATAAAGCGCGCGGTGATTTCAGGAAGAGCCAGAATTATATCGGCAAGTTTGGTTCGAAAATTGAAGATGCTGCATATATTCCTCCTGAACCAAATACTCTTATGGATCATTTGTCAAACTTTGAGAAATATATTCACTTCGAAGAAAAAGATCCACTTGTGCAATTAGCTATTGTTCATGCCCAATTTGAAATAATCCATCCGTTCCTTGATGGTAATGGCCGGGTAGGGCGTATATTAATCCCGCTATTCTTATTCGAAAAACAGGTACTCAATCTACCGATGTTTTATATCAGTGAGTATCTGGAGAAAAACCGTGAAGAATATTATGTTCGTCTACGCTCTATTACTGACGAGAAACAATGGGATGAATGGATTGTATTTTTCTTGAAAGCCGTACTTGAACAAGCAAAAGTAAATAGTTCTAAGGCAAGGGCGGTACTAGATCTTTATGAGATAAAAAAACAACGAGTTGTTGAAGCAACCCATTCCGAATACTCAATAAAAACCTTAGATACTTTGTTTAAGAAACCTATCTTCAACACTTCCAGTTTTGTTAAGATGTCGGGGATACCTTTGGCAACTGCTAAAAGGATATTAACACGATTAAAGGACAGGAAGATAATTTCATCTTTAGAGCAAGGCGGTGGAAGCAAGGGTGGAGTATTTATATTTGACAAATTGATACAGATAGCCTCATGATTTGCGGCTCATATATGAGCTGTAATTCTATTTGTGGCTCATTTATTGTATTATATGGGCTACAAATACTATTTGTGGCTCATTGGTAAGCTATAAAGAATATTACGTTGCTGCGAGAGGCAAGATTCGCCAGGACCCGTGTAAAGATAGAGATGTCTTTAATTAACTTAATAAAAGGAGGATAGCATGAAGAAATTAGCTTTATTGGCATTGGTTGCTTTATTCTGTGTTGGTTGCTCTACCGTTACTCAATATCATAAAAAGGTAACAGTAGAAAAAGGTCAAGATGGAAAGGTTGTTAAAACAGTAGTGGAAGAAGAAATTACGCAGCCTTATCTTCAGAAAGAAGCTGCGGATTATAAATATATGCAGGAGTAGATTGTTAATAAATGATGAATATTATTGAAGAAGCAGGTAATCTGGTTAGTTTGGTAGATTATCAGGATGGTTCTGTTGTCAGTAAGGAGATTATTAAGAAAGAGAAAGGCACAGTAACGCTTTTTGCTTTTGATAAAGGCCAGGGTTTAAGTGAGCATACTGCGCCGTTCGATGCTTTAGTTTATATTCTGGATGGCCAGGCAGAGATTTATATCGCGGGCAAGGCGCACTTACTGAAAACAGGCCAGGCCATTATTATGTCGGCAAATAAGCCGCATGCTTTAAAGGCTATAGAGCGCTTCAAAATGCTTTTAGTAATGATAAAGGTTTAAAAAATGTTGAAGAAAATTATATGTATTATAGCGTTGGTTTTTATTCCATTAGCGTCTTGGGCTGCGGAGCTTTGGGAAAAGAAAGATAATTTTTATTTTCTTGCCAAGAATAGGGATAATTTTGCATTAGAGGGCGCGGGACCGAATGAGTTTTCCAGCAAATATTTGAAATATAACGGAGTTGATTTTCTGGTAAGAGGGGCGAGTGACTGGAAAGATTATGGAAGGCTCGACCTTGAGAAAAATAATATGTTTTCTTTGCCCATAAGGCAGGGGATGAAGATAGATGAGATACATTTCTTAGCCGGCGGAAATTACAGTAACAGCTATGAGCATGATGGGTTGATGCGTTTATTCGGGGATAAATATTTTTACGCTACGCTTAGCGTTATTTTTGTTTATCAGGATGATGTCTACCGGGAACTTACTGTGCCGGTTTTCTGGGATTGGTTTAGTATCGGTATTGGCACATGGTCTAAGAATGGGGCAACCATTAAATCCTTAGGCGAGAATCCCGTGCGCGAAAAATGCAGCATATTCCATATCAGCTTTGCCAATCCCCGTCCGGAACAACCTGTAAGAAATATCCTGGTTACGGATAGTTGGATAGATGACCGGCCTTTTTCAGATGTTTTCGCGGTTACTCTTAAATCTTCTGATGCGCTGGATGCGATAGCAAGGGAGGATAAGTAAATGCTAAAGATTGTATGCTTACTATTCTTTCCTTTATTGCTGACTGGTATGGTTTATGCGCAAACGTTAGAAGACATAGAGGGGCATTTCCAAAAGGGGCTGCAATATTCCCAAGGCGGCATGAATGATGAGGCAATAAAAGAATTTAATGAAGTAGTTGCAGCGGACCCGGTTAATTTTCCTAAAGATTATTATGTGCAGACATATGCAGAGGCATTCTTTGATATAGGGATGCTATATGGTAAAAATGGCGATAATCAAAGGGCTGCCGAAAACTTCAAGAAGTCCCTGGAAATAATGCCGGATCACAAAAGGGCTTTGTATTATTTGTCCTATGTTTTCTTGAATCTTGGCGAGGTTGCTAAAGCGAAATCTTTCTATGAGCGCGCCAAGCTATTGGGATTTACTGGAGATGATCCTCAAAACGGCGATATGGTTGGAACTTATTTTAATTCTGTCAAAAAACGCACGCTTACTATTCAATACCCGTTATTCTTTGAATCAGGCAAATCTATACCGGTTATCATCGAAGGTAATTTGGGCGGAGATGAAGAGTTAGTCCGGGATACCTTAACCGCTATAGAGAAGTATTCGAAGGTTGTCAATTTTTCTGGTTCCTTCCAGAAGATTTTAGTTGAAACTGTGCGTGTTAAAGAAAATAATACCATAATTGTTGAAAAGTGGACTGTTGGAGATAGCGGTAGCCAAAAGGATTTCTGGGTTAGATATAATTTTGCTCCACCTAAAGATTTCCCCTATAAGGTTATGGTTAATGTTTCAGAAAAAGACTATGAATAAAGCAGGCGGTTATATTTTAGCAGGCGGGAGGGTTCAGGAATAAATGCGCATATTGGTGATTGGCTCAGGCGGGAGAGAGCACGCATTGGTCTGGAAAATCGCTCAATCAGAGCTTGTGGATAAGGTCTTTTGCGCTCCGGGCAATGGCGGTATCGCTCACTTGGCAGAGTGCATTGATATAAAAGCGGATGATGTTTTTGGTTTGTTGGAATTTTCCCGAAAAGAAAAAATTGACCTCACTGTGGTGGGGCCGGAGGTGGCTTTGTCTTTGGGTATTGCGGATGAATTTATAAAAGCCGGATTAAAGATATTCGGCCCGAGTAAGAAAGCCGCCAATTTAGAGGCAAGCAAGGTTTTTTCTAAAGAGCTGATGGCTAAGTATAAAGTTCCTACCGCGGATTTTAAAGTTTTTGATGATCCGGAAGCGGCAAAAGAATATATCGAGAAGATTGGCGCTCCCTGTGTAGTTAAGGCAGATGGTTTGGCTGCAGGTAAAGGGGTGGTCGTGGCGAAAACCGTTAAAGAGGCAAAAGATGCCGTGACTTCCATAATGCAGGATAAGATTTTTGGTGATGCCGGGAACAAAATAATTATTGAGGAGTGCCTTTTCGGGCAGGAGGCCTCAATTCTAGTAATTACAGATTCAGAAAATGTGGTAGCTTTGGCTTCTGCTCAGGATCATAAGAGAATATTTGATAATGACCAGGGCGCAAATACCGGTGGCATGGGCGCTTATTCGCCTGCTTCAATAGTTACCGCGGATATTTTAGTTGAGGTTATGGAAAAGATAATTTATCGCACTATTGACGGTTTGGCCAAAGAGGGGATCGGCTATCGGGGGGTATTATATGCTGGCGTAATGCTAACTAAGGATGGCCCAAAAGCCCTGGAGTTTAATGTACGCTTTGGCGATCCGGAAACAGAGGCAATCCTGCCCCGGTTAAAATCGGATTTAGTGGAAGTAATGCTGGCAACTGCTGAGGGTGAGCTGATTAAGATAAAGAATTTGTCTTGGGATAGCCGCGCCTGCGTATGCGTGGTTTGCGCATCGGGTGGTTATCCGGGAAATTATGCTAGAGATAAAGAAATCAGCGGGTTGGATGCTGCGGAAAAATCAAAAGATATCGTGGTTTTTCACGCCGGTACTAAAAAAGTGGGAGATAAAATATTGACTAGCGGCGGCAGGGTCCTGGGAGTAACCGGATTAGGTGCCACAATTAATGATGCCATAAATAAAACATATGAAGCGGTAAGTAAAATTAATTTTGAGGGTATGCATTTTCGTCGGGATATCGGTTCTAAGGCTTTAGAATAGGTCGGCACCCCGCGCTAATAGGAATTGCGCGGGTGTTGTCTATGTAGACAAGGAGGCAACATGGCAAAAATCAGTATACTTATGGGAAGCCAGTCAGATTTAGAGACAGTAAGCGAGGCAGTTAATGTGTTAAAGAAATTTAAGGCGGATTTTGAAGTCAGGGTTTTGTCCGCGCACAGGACGCCTAAAGAGGTGGCTCAATATGTGGAGGCGGCTCCGAAAAAAGGGACAAAAGTTTTTATTGCTGCCGCGGGGATGTCCGCGGCTTTAGCCGGGGTAGTTGCCAGTCATACTACTTTGCCGGTTATTGGCATACCTATTGAAACAAAAAATTTAAAAGGACTGGATTCTCTTTTATCGACTGTGCAGATGCCTCCGGGAATTCCGGTTGCCTGTATGTCCATAGGAAAATCCGGGGCAAAAAATGCCGCGCTTTTTGCTTTGGAGATACTGGGCTTAAGCGATGCTAAAATTACTGCCAAGTTGGTTAATTATAAAAAACAGATGTGCCTTAAAATTAAGCAGACAAAAATTAAGGTATGAGCTTGACAAAAATAATAAAAATAAATCCGTCGGCGCCTGAAGAAGAATATATTAATCAGGCAGCTAAGCTTATTGCCGCAGGCGGGCTGGTAATTATTCCAACAGAGACAGTTTATGGCATTGCGGCTGATGCCTTGAATAAAAAAGCGCTGGATAAACTTTATGAAATTAAAAAGAGGCCTAAAGACAAGCCTTTTGCCATACTTATTGCGGATAAATTTAAAGTTGAAGAGTTTGCCTGCGATATACCTATAGCTGCTTATAAAATGATGCATAAATTTTGGCCGGGACCGCTGACAATTTTATTGAAAGCAGCAAGCGGTGGCAAGGTGGGTTTGCGTATGCCGGACAACCGGGTTGCTTTAAGGATTATTGAGCAGGCGCATGTTCCGGTAGCATGTCCTTCCGCTAATATCGCGGATAGCCCTGCGCCGGCTGATTTTGCGCAGGCAATTAAAGATATGGATGGCCTGGTGGATTTGGCTATTGACGCAGGAGAAGCCAAGTTAGGGGTGGAGTCCACTATCGTGGATTTAAGTGTTGAGCCATTAAAAATAATCAGAAGCGGCTCGATAAAAGATGAGGCGATAAACGCGGTTGTAAAAGGCAAGGCCGTGCTTTTTGTTTGCACGGGAAACTCCTGCCGTTCGGTTATGGCCGAGGCGTATTTAAAAAAGCTTCTGGAAAAACAGAAAAGGACTGATGTTGAGGTGATTTCAGCAGGGATAATGGTCGCCGGCCTGGGCGCAAGCACAGGAACTCAGGAGGTGCTGAATAATGAAGGCATTGATGTGAGTTTACACCGTTCGCAGAGAGTGACCAAGGAGATGGCGGATAGATCGGATATTATACTGGTGATGGAAGCAATGCATGAGAGCAGTGTTCTGCAGCTTGCCCCGGAAGCGAAAAACAGGCTTTTTTTATTAAAAGAATTTGCTAAAATGGATGACAGTAATTTAGATATTATCGATCCCGCAGGAGGGTCGTTTGAGTTTTACGAGGATACTTTTCGTACAATTAAGGATGCAGTAGAAAGGATAAGCAAGATTATATGAGCAAGCTATCGATTGCTTCTGATCACGCCGGGTTTGTATTAAAAGAGGAATTAAAGGAGTACCTTGATAAAAAGGGGATTGCTGTAAAAGATTTAGGTACTTATTCGAAGGAGCGTTGCGATTATCCTGAATACGCTTATAATTTAGCCAAAAGCGTTGCTTCGGGTGAATATAAGCGCGGGATACTTGTTTGTAAAAGCGGTATAGGTGATTCTATTGTTGCCAACAAAGTTCCTGGCGTGCGCGCCGCGCTTTGCTATAATCTTAAGGCAGCTAAACTTAGCCGCCAGCATAACGACAGCAATGTTTTGGTTTTGGGGTCGGCATTTGTGAAAGCGGATTTAGCCAAGAGGATGATTAGTCTCTGGTTAAATACAAAATTTTTGGGGGGAAGGCACCTAAGGAGAGTAAAACAAATTAACGAGATTGAGCAAAAGATAAGGAGATCTGCCAAGTGAAACATCTAAAACAAATTGACCCGGAGATTTACGCAGCGATTAAGCAGGAAATGAAACGTCAGGATGAGAATCTGGAGTTGATTGCTTCGGAGAACTTCGCTTCTTTGGGGGTTTTAGAGGCCCAAGGCTCTGTGTTAACTAATAAATACGCCGAAGGCTATCCCGGTAAACGCTGGTATGGCGGTTGCGAATATGTTGATATCGCCGAGAGCCTGGCAATTGAGCGGGCCAAAGCGATATTCGGGGCAGAGCATGTAAATGTCCAGCCGCATTCCGGTTCTCAGGCGAATATGGCGGTTTATTTCGCGGCGGTAAAACCGGGGGATACGGTTTTGGCGATGGATTTATCTGCCGGTGGGCATCTTACTCACGGCCATCCGCATAATTTTTCCGGCAGGTTCTTTAAAATGGTTGGATACGGTGTGGATAAAAAAACCGAGGCCTTAGATTATGACGCTATCGCAGAATTGGCTAAGATACATAAGCCAAAAATGATCCTTGCAGGCGCTTCAGCGTATCCGAGGACAATTGATTTTAAAAGATTCCGGGAGATCGCTGATAGCGTGGGAGCGTATTTGTTTGTGGATATGGCGCATATCGCAGGGCTGGTTGCTGCCGGTATACATCCATCGCCTGTACCTTACGCGGAGTTTGTTACTTCTACGACACATAAGACTTTACGCGGTCCGCGCGGAGGGTTTATCCTTTGTAAACAAGAGTTTGCCAAGAAAATTGACAGCCAGATTTTTCCCGGAATTCAGGGCGGGCCGTTAATGCATGTGATTGCAGCTAAGGCTGTGGCATTTCACGAAGCGATGCAGCCGGAGTTTAAGCAATACCAGATTCAGCTGACTAAAAACTGTAAGGAGCTGGCAGCTGCTTTAGAGAAAAAAGGTTTCCGTATAGTCTCAGGAGGTACAGATACACATTTGATGCTGGTGGATTTAAACGCCAAAGATGTTACCGGTTCTGATGCCTCAAAGATTTTAGGGGAGGTTAATATTACAGTAAATAAAAACCTCATTCCTTTTGACCAGAAGAGCCCGCTGGTTACCAGCGGTATCCGCCTGGGGACTGCGGCAATAAGCACGCGTAAAATGAAAGAGGCAGAGATGCGGGAGATTGCCCGCCTGATTAATGAGGCGCTGGAGAATAAAACTGATATAGTTAAATTATCTAAAATCAAAGAGGAGACAATCGCTTTAGCGAGAAAGTTTCCGCTATACCCGGAGTTGTTAAAATAATATGAAAAAGAAAACTATTTCGCATCGCCGTCCGAGCTGGGATGAATATTTTTTGGAGATGTCAGCCCTGGTTGCTAAAAGATCCACCTGTTTACGCCGCAGGGTCGGGGCGGTAATCGTGAAAGAAAAAAGGATCCTGGCTACCGGTTATAACGGAGCTCCAAGCGGTTTAAAGCACTGCGTTGAAATCGGCTGTATACGCCAGCAGTTGAAGATTCCTTCGGGAGAACGCCATGAATTATGCCGCGCCTTGCATGCGGAGCAGAACGCGCTTATCCAGGCATGCCTGCACGGAATAAGCGTTAAAGACGCCACCCTTTATGCCACTAATCAGCCGTGCGTTATCTGCGCCAAAATGTTGATTAACGCCGGGATAAAGGAGATTGTAATTGCCGATGGCTATCCGGATAAGATGGCGATGAGTTTCTTGAAACAGGCAAAGATAAAAATAAGGAAGATATGAAGTGTCCGTTTTGCGGATATAAAGAAGATAAGGTAGTTGACTCCCGCGCTACAGCCGAAGAGTCGGCAGTCAGGCGTAGAAGGGAGTGTTTAAAGTGCGGTAAGCGTTTTACTACTTATGAATATATTGAAGAGGTTTCTCTGTTGGTAATTAAGAAGGATGGCCGCAGGGAAGCTTTCGACCGAAAGAAGATTTTAGCCGGTATAATTCGCGCCTGCGAAAAGCGGCCGGTAAGTGTGGAGAAGATGGAGAATGTGGTTGTCCAGGT
Source organism: uncultured Planctomycetales bacterium (assembly GCA_964427405.1). Taxonomy (GTDB): domain Bacteria; phylum Omnitrophota; class Gorgyraeia; order Gygaellales; family Profunditerraquicolaceae; genus UBA6249. The sequence goes on from CAYRUB010000009.1 coordinate 19,332, forward strand.
TGAGCATTCCATCCAGAAGAAAAGCGACCGCGAGGTTTTGTCCAGCAGGATAGGCGAGCTGGTTATGGAGCGGCTTAAGCTGATTGATGATGTTGCTTATGTGCGTTTTGCATCGGTATACCGGCAGTTTAAGGATGTGGGGCAGTTTATGGTTGAGCTTAGAGATATTTTAGGCAAAGACAAAAAGAAGAAATAAGGTTGGCAGGTCCTGCCTGCCGAGCCACCTCGCTGTGCTCAGCTTTCGCTTGCGCGCAGCAAGGGCTTCGGCTCGACAGTCACCCGCCAACTGTAAGATTTTTATCCTTGCCAAATTAAACATACGGGAGAAGCAATGGTTGAGATGGAGTTGAGTAAGATTGTTATTGATGAAAAGCGGCATGACCAGTTGATTGTTTTAAAAGAAAAAGGCGGCACAAGAGTTCTGCCGATCGTCATCGGTTTAAATGAGGCTTCGGCCATAAAATTAAAGATCAGCGGTTTTAACCCTCCGCGTCCGTTGACCCATGACTTAATTTATATAATGCTTAAAGATTTAAACGCCAGCGTGGAGAAGATTATTATCGATAAGCTGGAGGAGACTACGTTTCATGCCAAAATTGTCATTAAAGCCGGAAGCGGTGATTTGAAAATTATTGACGCCCGTCCGTCGGATAGCGTGGCTCTGGCGGTGAGGTTTCATGCGCCGATATTTGTAGAAGAGGCGATTGTTAAGCAGTTTGAAGTATTTGATAAGGATAAACAGTAAGAATCCCGCCTTAAGGTGTAACACTTATGCTCAAGCTCAACGAAAACGATATAGGTATCCTAAAGCCGGTTTATAATTTCGCTAAATCCAAAAAAGTAAAATTATACCTTGTAGGCGGAGCACTGCGTGATTTAATTTTAAACCGCAAAAAAGATAACCCGGATTTTGATTTTTGCCTGAAGTGCGGGGCAATAAATTTTGGCCGTAAATTATCCAAACAATTAAGGTGCGGATTTGTGGTTTTGGATGAGGAGCATGCCGCATGCCGTTTAGTTAAAGAAATCGGCGGTAAGGTTTATACCTTTGATTTTACGGATTTTCGCGCCGCAACTTTAGAGAAAGATCTTCTGCACCGGGATTTCACTATAAACTCTATGGCGGTGAAGTTCGAGGATGTTTTTGACGACAAAGACTTAAGCGCACTAATTGTTGATCCTTATTCCGGAAGGGTTGACCTTAAAGGTAAAATTATCCGGGTTAGCGGAAAGAATTCTTTTAAAGAAGACCCGTTAAGGATTTTACGCGCATTTAGCTTTAGCTGCATGCTTGGCTTTAACCTGGATAAAGAAACATTGCGCCTGGCAAAGAAAGAAAAACACCTAATCAGCGAAGTTTCAAGCGAGCGTATCCGTGAAGAGCTGTTTAAGATCTTTGACAGCCGCACAGCCTATACTTCTTTAGTCGCTTTGGATAAACTAAAGATTTTAGAGATTATTTTTCCTGAGATAAAACCCATGCGCGGGATAGGCCAGGGGCCGTATCATCACCTGGATGTCTGGCAGCATACCTTAGAGACATTAAATCAATTTGAATTATTGTTACAGGCGGTAAGGCAAGATCTTGAGATAAACGGTTATCTTAGCCAAGAGCTTTCAAGTTTGCGCAAAAGATCCAGCCTTTTAAAGCTTGCTTGTATCCTGCATGACGTAGGAAAGCCCGCGGCCATGCGCAAGGAAAAAAGAAAGATTATTTTTCATGGCCATGAAAGGATAGGTTTGGGGCTGGCGCGTGTAATTTGCCGCAGGTTAAAATTAGCCAATGATGAAACACGTTCCCTGGAAAGGATTGTGCTCTGGCATTTAAGGCCGGGGTATCTGGCGAATAACGGCAGGCCTACTGAACGGGCGATCTTCCGTTATTTCCGCGATGCCGGTAGTGACGCCCTGGCAGTACTTTTATTATCTCTTGCTGATCAGCGTGCCACTAAAGGGCCGTTAACCACGGCGCTTTCCCGTGTAAGACATGAGAAAACAGTTAAGGTGTTAATCCACAGGCTTCTAAATCAGAATAGAGAAAAGAAGCCCGCGCCATTTTTAAACGGCAATCATATTATGCGTAAATTTAAACTTGCGCCCGGGCCCCTGATTGGGAAGGTACTTTTAGGCCTGGAAGAAGCTCAGGCCATCGGCAAGATTAAAAATAAAAAAGAGGCCTTTAGATTAGCGGCTATCTTAATTAAACGCAAGAGATGAAGAAATTCCTGATAATTACGGCATTCCTGGTTTTAATAGTCTTCTGCGCATTAATATATTTGAATAAGTTTTTCCTGCCCGGTAAGATAAAATCCATTATCGTCTCAAGCCTTGCTCAACAAACCCGTAAGAATGTTACCCTGGGGTCCTTAGAATTTAATATATTCAAAGGGCTGGTTTTGCACGAGCTGGTTATTTCCGATAATCAAAATGTAATTTTAAGCACCAGGGAAGCAAGCTGCGCGGTTTTTATCCTGCCTATCTTTAAGAAGCAGATTATTATCCCCAGTATAAATTTAAAAGGGCCGTATATTTTCTTAGAGCGCCTGAAAGACGGCACCTTTAATCTTCAGGATATTTTTGCCTCTCGTCCAGCGGTTGTAAATATTCCGCATGCCAAAGAATCTAAATCAAAGAAATCTGAATTTAGCGTATCCGTTTATAAAATAAATATTTCTTCCGGAAGCATTGTTTTTCAGGATGATACTTTGGCCGTCCAATTTAAAAAAGAGGTAAGGAATATCCAGCTTAGTTTAGGGCTGGCTTTGCCTGCGGCGCTTAAATTTAATTTTAAAGGGGAGCTTTCTAATAATCCGCCTACCTTTATTTATAGCTGGGGAGAATACAAGATTTTAAAACAGGAGCTGGCTGCTAATTTGTCGGTAAATAATTTGCTGCCCAGGGACTTTGAAGCCTATTACGCCAGCCTCGGGATTAATTTGGTTTCAGGTTCAGCCGACGGCAAAGCTAAGTTAAGCCTTAAGGATCAGCTTCTGCATATTGAGGCATCTGTGAAGGCTGCCAAACTGGTTTTGGCCAAGGAGAAGGTTAAGGCCAGCCTGAATTTGGCCTTAGAAAGCAAAGTTAATTATAACCTGCAAACAAAAAAGTTTTCTTTTGACGGCGCTTGCGATATCCAGAATGCCGATATATCCGGTTTGGATTTCTTCGGAGAACTGAAAAACTTTTACGGCAAGGTTGTTTTTAATGAACGCTCTTTGGTGGCGCAGGGCCTGAAGGCGGAAATTTTGGGCATGCCGTTTGAGGTTAATTTGGGTGTTAAGGATTTCAGCACTCTGGCGTTAAACATAAACACCAGTTTAAGTTTAAGCTTCCTTCCGGCTATCGCAAAAGAGAAGTTTAATTTTTCGCAAGTAAGCTCTGCGCTTGGCAAGGCGGATTTATTTATAAAACTGCATCCTGACGGAAAAGGCGGCTGGGTAATACAGGGCAAAGCGGATATTATGGGCGCGGGTTTTAAATTAGCGAAGCAGGATGAGCCGGTTGAGAATATTTCCGCAACCCTTGAATTCAGCCAGCAGGGTTTTAGCTGGTCAGATACAAAATTCAAATACCAGGGCATGGATTATCAGAGCAGCGGAGAGCTCTCTGATTTTTCCGCTCCCGGCATAAAGCTGCAATTATCTTCCCGTGATATATCTTTAGTCAGTGCCTTTAATATTACGGACAAGAAGATTAAGATTATCCAGGCTAAAGTCAAGTATCTTGATTCGCAGTTTTTAATCAGCGGGGATATTGATAATTCGGATCCTGCCAGGCCGCAGGCAGATGTTAGCGGAAAGATAAACCTGGAGCTGGGGGATTTAGATAAGGCGCTGGCCCAAAAATATCCTTTCATAAAGAATTTGCAGCTAAAGGGCCAATTGGAAACAAAATTTACTTTTAACGGTCCGGTTTATGATTTTAAGAATTGCTTGATCCAGGCAAGGAGCTCAAGCGGCAATCTTTCTTTGTATGGGTTAAACAGCCGGGATTTTCTGCTGGATTATCTGCAGGAGGGTAAAATAGCCAAGGTAGTTTCAATGCGCGCTGCCTTTTATGACGGTTTAATTAACGGGACTGCTTCGCTTAATCTCGATTCTCTTAATTTGCCGTATCATATAGAGCTGCAGGCAGACGGAGTTAAGCTGGAGAAACTAAAGCTGGATACATTATCTAAAAACAAAAATATCTCCGGGACATTCCAGGGAGAAGTCAGGATCAATGGTTTTTCCGGAGATTTAAATAAACTTAGCGGGGCGGGTAACTTTTCTGTCAAAGAGGGGAGGCTCTGGGAATTGAATTTACTCCAGGGTATGGGCAAGCTGCTGTTTGCTAAGAATTTGGGTAGTATCGAACTTTCAGAATGCGTTTGTGCTTTTTTAATAAAAGACAATTTTGCTTATACGGATAACCTGAGATTGAAAAGTAATGTTGCCGAGCTTTCCGGCCCGTTAAAAATAGGCTTTAATGGTTCCTTGGAAGGTGCTTTAGATGTGGATATTATAAGCGAAATGGTTCCATTAAGCGGAACATTAAAGGATGTTACTACTGCTTTTATGGGCCAGGTGGGTAAAATCGGCGTAATTAAATTGAGCGGGACGCTCCGTGAGCCGAAATATGGTTTTAAACCGGCGGTAACTAATATTATTAAGGGGCTTACTGATGTGCTTTTTGGTAGAAATCCTTGATATCTAGGGAGGGGAATTTAAGTGCAAATGCAAAGATTTAAACCAGTATTGTTTATCTTGTTTATTGTTTTATTTGGCTGGATTTATTGTTTAGGTGCGGATACAGAAACCGTAGCTGTTCCAGTAAATCCCGAATATCGCCAGGAGCTCGGGCATGTTGTAACAATAAAAGAAGATGAGTTTCTTTGGGAGTTGGACACCTATGCGCGTTATCTGCCTTCCCGTGGCGCCTACGCTCAATCGGGTAAGGTGGCAATTGTGGATTCGGCTTCTGAACTTAGTTATGATGCGAAACTCTTTGGAGAATTACCGGTTGAATTTGCTATTGGTTCCAGGTATATCGGGATAAATAATACAACCAGCGTAAAGCTTCCGTCGCACTTAACCCAGGTATCTTTCGGCGCTGAAACTACCCTGCCTTTCTTTTTTGATAAAACATATTTTACCGTCGGGCTTGCGCCTACATTCTATACCGATGATTGGAATTTCAACTCTTCATCTTTTCGCATTCCGCAGCGCTATTTCCTTATTTATCAAGCGAATCAAAAATTGGCCTTTATCTGCGGTGTAGAGGTCATTCCCGATTTTGACGATCCGGTTAGCCCGATTTTAGGTTTTATCTATCAACCTAATGACAAGCTTACCTTTAATATTACACCGAGTAAACCGGAAATCACTTATGCTTTGAACGATAAGCTTAGTTTGCTTCTTAAGGGAGATATGTCAAGTGAGGAATTTGAGGTTACTAAGGATAATATGAAGAATGTAATACTTGAATATAATGAAATGCATTTAGGAGGAGGGTTTAGGTATCAGGTGAATAAAAATATTCAAAGTTCATTTTCTACCGGATATATTTTTAATCGCTCTCTTAAATATAGGGATGATGATTTGGGTAAGGTGAGTATCAGGGATGGTGTATATACTGAATTTCGCATAGATATATCAATATGAGCGCCAGTAGGGTATTAAAAACTATAAAATTAATCAAAGAGCAGATTAAAGATTACATAGTTCCTTCGGTTACCCAGATCTCCGCTAAAGGTGATGCTTATCAGGTTTTAATCTCCTGCATACTTTCCCTGCGCACAAAAGACAAGACTACGATTGCGGCCAGCCAGAGATTGTTTAAGGTTGCGGATAAGCCCGGGAGTATGCTAAAATTAACTGTTGCCAGGATCCAGAAATTAATTTATCCGGTAGGTTTTTATCGCAATAAAAGCAGGGTTATTCTGGGGTTGAGCAGAAAGTTATTAGAAGATTACTCCGGAAAAGTACCAAACTGTCTGGATGCGCTTTTAGATTTAAAGGGCGTAGGCAGAAAGACGGCAAATCTGGTTTTAGGTTTAGGTTTTGGTGTGCCTGCAATCTGCGTAGATACTCATGTGCATAGGATTTCAAACCGGCTGGGCTGGGTAAAAACGAGCAGTCCCGCCCAAACAGAGCTCGTTCTGGGGAAAATTATTCCCAGAGGCAAGTGGATTGAGTTGAATACTCTTCTGGTAACTTTTGGCCAGAATTTATGTTTTCCGGTTTCGCCATTTTGTAGCAAATGTAAAGTTTATAGGTTTTGTAAAAGAAGAGGCGTAGTTAAATCGCGTTAAACAGACAAGGAGATAAAATGCCTTTTAATAAGATTATTCTTGCTGAGAAAGATATCCCCAGGCAATGGTATAATTTAGCTGCGGATTTGCCCGGGCCGCTACAACCTCCTTTAGGCCCGGATGGCCAGGCGCTTAAACCTGAGATGCTCGCTAAGGTTTTTCCGATGAATATAATTGAGCAGGAGGTTTCAACTAAGCGTTGGATAGATATTCCCGAAGAAATATTAGAGATTTTGACTTTGTGGCGGCCTGCTCCGTTACGTCGAGCTCTGGCACTGGAAAAATACTTAAAAACACCGGCGCGTATTTATTATAAAGATGAAAGTGTCAGCCCTGCCGGCAGCCATAAGCCGAATACCGCCGTAGCTCAGGCCTGGTATAATAAAAAATTCGGGATTAAGCGCTTAACTACGGAGACCGGCGCTGGACAGTGGGGTAGCGCTATTGCTTTTGCTTGTAATCTAATCGGCCTTGAATGTAAAGTTTATATGGTGCGCATCAGCTTTGATCAGAAACCAATGCGTAAGACGATGATGCAGGTTTGGGGGGCAAAGTGCGTGGCCAGTCCCAGCCATGATACGGCTGCCGGACGGGAGATTTTAAGGAAGATGCCGCATACTCCGGGAAGTTTGGGTATTGCTATCAGTGAGGCGGTAGAGGATGCGCTTTCCGATAAGAGCGGAAATTCGCGCTATTCTTTAGGCAGTGTTTTAAATCATGTTTTATTACATCAGACGATTATCGGGCTTGAAGCCAAGAAGCAATTAAAAATAGCCGGAGAAAGAGATCCGGATGTGGTTATTGGTTGCGTGGGAGGAGGAAGTAATTTCGCCGGGATTTCCTTTCCTTTTATCTGCGATAAAATCCACGGTAAAAAGATTGAGATTATTCCGGTTGAGCCTACAGCTTGTCCGACCTTGACCAAGGGGCCATTTACTTATGATTTCGGGGATACTGCCGGGCTTACTCCGTTGTTGGCCATGTATACTTTAGGGCATGATTTTGTGCCTGAGCCGATTCATGCCGGAGGCCTGCGTTATCATGGTATGGCGCCTTTAGTCAGTCAGGCAGCAGCGAAAGGCCTGATTAACCCGCGCTCATATGACCAGATCAAGTGTTATGAGTCAGCAATGATCTGGGGGAAAACCGAAGGGACGATCTGCGCTCCTGAAACCAGCCATGCGATTGCCTGTGCCATTGATGAGGCCAAAAAAGCCAAGAAAGAAGGGAAGCAGAAAGTAATCCTATTCTGTTACAGCGGACATGGCCTGATGGATTTAGCTGGGTATGATAAGTTTTTATCCGGTAAGCTTACAAAATACGCGCTTCCGAAACATAAATTGCGCAAGTCTCTGGAATCTATTAAGGGGTTTCCTAAAATACGATGTTAAGAACTCGTTTAAATATTATTTTAACGGTATTGATCTTTTTAATTTTATTTAATCTTCCGCTGCGGGCAAATGCGGATACCATTTATTTGAAAAACGGCCGCAGTATTGAAGGGTTGATTAAAAAAGAAAATGCGGATGAAGTTGACCTGGAGATTAGTTTTGGTTCAATGAAATTTTCCAAGAAACAGATTGATCACATAGTCAAGTCTTCTCCTAAAGAGGCCGAGTTAACCCGGCAGGAATGGGCTGATGAAAAAATAAATGCGCAGGCAAGGGCCAAAGAGGCAGAGTTAATAAGAGAACATGAGCCGAAACAGGTAAGCATGGATAAGCAAAGCGGGCACGTAGCGGTGATAACTACGCTGAATAAAAAGGTTAAAGCTAACCTTATTTTGGATACCGGCGCTTCTTTAATAATATTGTCAAATAAAATAGCCAAAGATTTGGGGATAGATACTGATGCAAAGAGCGGTAAGCCGATAGAGTTGGTTTTGGCAGATGGCCGTAAAGCAGAGGCAAGGATGGTAATTTTAGAGAGCGTCAGCGTACAGGATTCCGAAGCTGAGAATATAGAGGCGGCGATCTTGCCTGAAAAAGAGGATGCCGATGTTCCCGGAGACGGATTGTTGGGTATGTCTTTCCTGAAGAAATTCAATTTTAAGATTGACCAGAAAAACGACACATTAATCTTGGAGAAATTGTAAATGAAATCTTACACAGATTACCTTTATTTTAATACCGCCGGAAAACAGGAGTTTATCAATATTACGGATCAGGTAGAAGAGTCTTTGCGCAAAAGCGAAATTAAAGAGGGGCTATGCCTGGTTAACCCCATGCATATTACTGCCAGTGTTTTTATCAATGATGATGAAGGCGGGCTGCATAAAGATTTTTCCATCTGGCTTGAGAAGCTGGCGCCGTTCGGGAAGGATAAGTATCAGCATAATTTAACCGGCGAAGACAACGGGGATGCGCATTTGAAACGTACGATTATGGGCAGAGAAGTGGTTGTGGCGGTTACCAAAGGCAAGCTGGATTTTGGGCCGTGGGAGCAGATATTTTATGGGGAGTTTGACGGGCAGCGTAAGAAGAGAGTATTAATAAAGATAATAGGTGAATAATTATTTTGCGTCTGCCTTGGTTTATTCTTCGTAGGGACGCTCGTTTTGCCCCAGCGTGGCAAAACTACGCTCGGGTCGGCTGGCGTCGCTCCCCGACAAAAATCATGTCGGGACCATGCCCGCTCCTGGCCTCCACGCCCTGCTCAGAATTAAACCAAGTCATACGTTAAATAAGCAGGAGTATGAATATGAAGATTAAGAATACGGAAATCAAAGTGGTATTGGGGGATATTACGGAGGTAAGGGCGGATGCGATTGTGAATGCTGCCAATAATAAACTTTTAATGGGCGGTGGCGTTGCCGGGGTGATTAAGAGAAAAGGCGGTAAAGTCATTGAGCAGGAGGCGCTCAAGAAAGGGCCGATAGAGATTGGAGCGGCGGTTGCCACTTCCGCCGGAGAGCTGGCGGCAAAATATGTAATTCACGCAGCGACAATGGGGATGGATTTTAAGACTGATGAAGTAAAAATCCGTGATGCTGCCAGGAATTCTTTGAAGTTAGCCGGGGAGTTAAAGATTAATTCTATTGTTTTTCCGGCTTTAGGCTGCGGCACGGGGGGTTTTCCGCTTTTGGCTTCCGCCAAGATCATGGCGCAGGAGGTGTTGAAACATCTGCGAGAGGAGAATACTTCTTTGGAAGAAATTACCTTCTGCCTTTACGATCAGGAGGCGTTTACGGTTTTTAATAAAGGTGTCTTAGGCTATTTGGAATATGTGACTACAAAGTTATCCGGCGGTCCATATGTTACGGTGGACGCGATTATTGAATTAGCCGAAGGAATTGTGATTATCAAGCGCAGTAACCCGCCTTTTGGTTGGGCGTTGCCGGGAGGATTTGTAGATTACGGAGAGAGCCTTGAAGATGCGGTAAAAAGAGAGGCGAAAGAAGAGACGAATTTGGATCTAACCGAAATAAAACAGTTTCATACTTATTCAAATCCGCAGCGCGATCCCAGATTCCATACTGTCGGAACGGTCTTTATTGCTAAAGCAAAAGGCAAGCCCAAGGCAGGAGATGATGCCGCAGGTTTAAAGGTTGTAAAACCCGCTGATTTGGGAAAACTGGATTTTGCCTTTGACCATAAGAAAATAATTCAGGACTACCTGAATTCGAAATAATGCCGGTATATTTTATTGTTGAAATAAAAACCAGGAATAAGAATAAAGACTTTTATGCTGAGTATATAAAGAAGGTCCGGTCTATAGTTGAGAAATACAATGGCCGGTATTTAGCCAGGGGTGGGAAAATCACTCCTGTTTTCGGCACCTGGAATCCCGAAAGGGTTATTATAATTGAATTTCCTTTTGCAAGAGATGTGCGTAGATGGCTTGATTCTGCGGAATATAAGAAAATCGCAAGGTTGAGGGAGAAATCTACGGCTACTAAGGCAATTATGGTAGAGGGTTGTGATAGTGATAAGTAATTAGGCGGGTTATCCTTCGCGCAACTGTTTCTCGGCATCAACAATATCGCGGTTTATTACGCGGATAGTTTCTTTTATCTTGTCTTTAAGCAGGTAAGAGGCAATCGGCGCCTGCGAGATCTCCCTTAAAACCTGTACGCTCATCCTGAAATAACGCACTACCTCGCCTTCATCGCAATCAGTCATCTGTAAGGTTCGATCAAAGTTTGTCCCGCGCAGCCAGGCTTCCATGCTGGAGCACAAATGAAAATAGGGGAGTTTGCTAAAGGGGTAGATCTTATAGCGGCGTTCTTTATCTTTTATCCTGTCGTAGGTCTCTTCGCAGGTTCTTTTAAGCGTACGGGTGGATTTAGATATTCCCAGGGGCATGCGTTGATTTTTGCGCGGCTCAAAGACAACCGCGGAAGCTACAACCCCTAATTCAAATTCATCCAGTTGTTCAAGAATATTCTGATCATATAATTCAGCCAGCACTAATTCGTAACCATAGACGGTCTTGGCGAACTTGCCTTTTTCCGTAAGTTTACTCTCGTGGATATAGCCTAAATCTTTAAGCAGCCTTAGTTTTGCGTCCAGCAGGTTTAAGGCCTGTTTCTGTTCATTTTTATTCGATTGATAGTAATGCAGGGAGAGGGGGTAGATTTTAAACAAATCTTCCTGGTATTTTTCGTAAAGGTTAAGGATGGTGGCATACGATGTATTAAGCTGGCTTTTTACTTCTTCGGGTTTGCCGAAGATTATCCTGTTAACTTCTTCAAAATTTATCCTCTGCGGGTTAACCCGCGTATAAACAAATCCCTCTTTGTCTATACCGCGTCTTCCGGCGCGGCCAGCCATTTGATAAAAATCACGCGTTTTCAAATTACGCACGTAAGTGCCATAAAACTTGCGCAGTCCGTCAAACATCACTGAACGGCTGGGCATGTTTATTCCTAAAGCAAAGGTTTCGGTAGTAAATATAACTTTAAGCAGGCGGCTGGTAAAGAGACGTTCAATTACTTCTTTTAATGTAGGCAACATCCCGGCGTGATGATAAGCAATGCCGCGTTGTACTAAGGGATAGAGGATTTGCGCTGACTGCTCGTGTTTTAAATTAAAACGTACCAGCAGGTCTTCATACAACTGGGTGATTGCGCGGGTTTCTTTAGCGTCCAGGAATTTAAATCCATATAGATCCTGGGCTAATTCCTCTGCGCGTTTTCGGCTAAAGACAAAATATATCGCCGGCAATCCGTCATTTACGCGCAGGTAATCAATCAGTGAATTTAACCTGTTGGGTTTACTGGAGCGCAGGCGCTTAAGGCGTTCAATTTTATCCACGACTTCATTTTGACACTGGAAGAGAAAATGCAAAGGTACGGGCCGATTTTCTTCAATCACTACTTTAATAGTTTTATTATGAATGGATTCAATCCAGCTGGCGAATTGTTTAATATTGGGGATAGTCGCGGAAAGTCCCAAAAGGTTCATGTGTTTAGGGAGGAAGATCAAGGATTCCTCCCAGACTGTGCCGCGTTCAGGGTTGTCAATGTAATGGATCTCGTCAAAAATAATCCAGGAATATTTTTCCAGGGATTTGGGCTCATCCAAGAGTTTGTTGCGGAAAATTTCAGTAGTCATGATTAACACAGGGGCCTGAGGATTAATAGAAACGTCTCCGGTAAGAATTCCGATATTATCCTGGAATTGGCCTTGGAAGTCGCGGAACTTCTGATTAGACAGGGCTTTAATAGGTGCGGTGTAAATTACCCCTAGATTATTACGGATAGAGTTGCTGATAATGTATTCAGCGATTGCTGTTTTTCCTGCTCCTGTGGGAGCTGAAACTATTACGGAGTGGCCCTGGTTGATATAGTCAATTGCTTCCTGTTGAAACCTGTCATAAATCATAATTTCTATTATAAGCTAAAATGCCGTAACCGCAATAAATAATCTCAGTATTCATTAGCCGTCTGGCTTGGATTGTTTCTCGCAGGGACGCTCGTTTGCCCCGGCGTGGCAAACATCGCTCGGGTTTCGGCCTCGCTCTGCCAGGCTTCGTATTTAGCCGGGCAACCTTGCCCGCTCGGCCTGCAAACGCCCTGCTTAGAAACAATCCAAGCCATCCGCTACTAATTATTAAGATTTTCGAGTCGAAAGCAAAAGCCGTAAATTTTATGGAGTACTTGACAGCGGGTGACTGCCAAGACGAAGCCCTTGCCCGCGCGCAGGAAAACGAGCACGGGCGAGGTGGATTGGCAGGCAGGACCGCTAAAATCATTGATTTATACAATATTAATAATATAATAAAAATATGGGATATGAGGTGGCGCTTGATAAAGCGTGGGGGGATTTACTTAATCTTAACCCTAATCCTGCCAATAATTTATTAGTTAGATTCCTGGCGGATGAATATAGCGTAGATATCCGGGAAAGAAAAGTTTTTTCCTCTTCCTGTAATGTTCCGGCAAAGGATTTTGTCAGTATTTTGCTTTTGCATTATTTGGCGCAAAAATTAAAAGGATTGCCTGTTCCAAGCGGACGATGGCTTACCTTCAGGGAGTTTTCCGGGGTAGAGGGTTATTATGAGGCTTTTCATAGGCGTTGTATTGAGCCGATAATCCGTAAATATGGCAAGAAGCCGGAAGCCTTAAAAGATATTTTAGGCAGGCTGCCGGCAAAGCTGTCGGACGGCGCAGATGTCAGCTTGGTTATTGAGGCTTTTATAGATGTACCGGTGCTGATCAAATTGTGGAAGCAGGACGCCGAGTTTGAACCTGAGGCAAACATGTATTTTGATTCAAGCATAAAGAATGTTTTCTGTACCGAAGATATAGTGGTATTAGCCCAGATGGTTGCTTCTCAGCTATGAGAAAAACTAAAACCTTTCAGAAAAAATTAATTTTTTCCTTGGTTCTAGGGTTATTGGTTTTAGCAGGATATTTTTTTGGTGATAATTTAAGGCCGCGTTTTAATCCTAGGGAAGGTTTTAGCCGGAGTGTTCCTGTTGACAATAATTATGACTATAATAATATTCTGGTGACAAGAGTGGTTGATGGGGATACGTTAAAATTGGAAAACGGAGAATACCTGCGTTTGCTGGGTATTGATACTCCGGAGATACATGAGTCAGCTAAGCTTCATCGTGATGCCCAGCGCTCCGGCCAGAGCGTTGAGGCAATTAAACAATCGGGCAGGCAGTCTTATGAATTTACTAAGCAGATGGTCGAAAAAAAACGCGTTAGGCTGGAGTTTGATAAAGAAAGGCATGACCGATATCATAGGGTTTTAGCCTATGTTTATTTACCCGATGGAATATTTTTAAATGCTATAATTGTTGAAGAGGGCTATGCGTCGTTGATGACTTATCCGCCAAATGTGAAATACGCGGATTTATTTTTAAAATTATACCAGCAGGCGCGCGAAAGTAAGCGCGGGCTCTGGAGATAGCAGGAGGAATACTATGTTAAGATATTTAACCGCAGGTGAATCGCATGGAAAGGCAATTGTGGCTATTCTGGAGGGTTTTCCCGCCGGCCTTAGGGTGGATGTAAACAGGATAAACAAAGAGTTAAAACGCAGGCAGTCCGGGTTTGGACGGGGCAGGCGGATGCAAATAGAAAATGACCGGGTAGAGGTAACCTCCGGTTTAAAGAATAACTTTACTATTGGCAGCCCGATTACGCTATTGATAAAAAATAAAGACGCAAGTATTGAAAGCCTGCATAAGGTTATGGCTGCCCGGCCTGGCCATGCGGATTTAGCCGGCCTGCTGAAATATGGTTTTACGGATATACGGGAGGTTTTGGAGCGTGCATCAGCGCGCAGCACAGCGGCTACAGTCAGCTTAGGCGCTCTATGTAAGGAGCTTTTGAATGAATTCGGTATAACTATTACCAGCAGGGTTTTATCAGTAGGAGGCGAGTCTACTGTTCAGGGGATAACTGCGAAGATAGCCGAGGCGATTAAACAAAAGGATACGGTAGGAGGGGTTTTTGAGGTGGTTGCCAAGAAAGTCCCCGTGGGCCTGGGTAGTTATGTGCAGGCTGACCGCAGGTTGGACAGCCGTTTGGCCGGCGCTATTATATCTATTCCGGGAATTAAGTCCTTTGAGATTGGGCTGGGTTTAGGTTATGCGGTTAGTTTTGGTTCCGAGGTGCACGATGCGATTTATTACAATAAAGATAAAGGGTATTGCCGGCGGAGTAATAATGCCGGCGGCATTGAGGGCGGGATATCTAACGGACAGGAGATTATTTTACGCGCCTGCATGAAACCGATCGCCACATTAATGAATCCGCTTGATTCGGTAAATATCCACACCAAAAAACCCGCTAAGGCCGCGATTGAGCGTTCGGATGTGTGTGTGGTAGAATCTGCCGGCGTAGTGGCTGAGTCAGCATGTGCGCTTGTCTTAGCTGATGCATTTCTTGAAAAATTCGGGTCGGATTCCTTAAGCGATATCAAGAAAACTTACGCTAATTACAGGGACAGGATAGCTCATGCCTAATTTTAATTATTATCACATAGAGATTAAAAAATCCGAGAATACCAAAGAAGTAGTTGTAAAGGGTGAAGTTATTAATAATACTGAAAAGTCTTATTCTACCGTGGCAGTGCGTATTATACTTTATATGAAAAGCATTTCAGTAGCTAATGTGGTATTTACTATCAACGGCCTTTCTGCCGGTTCTGTTAAAGCATTTGAGAAGACAATTGAAGAGCTGGATTATACGGAGGTAGGCAAGAGCATTAACCGTTACGATATCTATACTGAGACAGCATTTTGATTTTTTAAGAAAAATATAGAGTTAGATAATTTCACTCCTTTCGTCTATTGCCGCAGAAAGGGGTGATTAAGATGGAGAATGTAATAAGCGTCAGCCGTGTCTGTAAGTTAGACAGCGATTCAAAACTTAAGGCCTTTGTTGATGTTTCAATCTCGGGGATTGTAGTTAAGGGCTTTAGCGTAGTAAACGGCAGCAAGGGTTTATTTGTGAGTATGCCGCGCCATCAAGGTAAAGATGGAAAATGGTATAACACAGTTTATCCTGCTACTAAGGAATTGAAGCAGCAGTTAAGCGAAGCGGTATTAGAAGCATACAATAGCTAGTTAACTAAGGGACGGTTCTTAAGTCAAAGCAAAAGTGTCCCCAGTGGGGGACAGTTTAGCTTTAGTTTTAGAACCGTCCCGACATAAAAATGAATGTTTATTTAGTAGGATTTATGGGTACTGGAAAATCCTCTGTCGGCTGCCAGTTGGCTAAAGAGAGAGGATGTAATTTTGTTGATTTGGATGAATTGATCGAATTGAAGGAGCAGCGCAGGATTGTGGATATTTTTGCCAAAGACGGTGAGGCGTATTTCCGTAAAATTGAGAAGAAGATCTTAAAACAGGTCTCTACGCAAAAGAAATTTGTGGTTGCCTGCGGCGGTGGGGTGGTTTTAGATAAAAGCAATATCAAACTGATGAAGAAAACCGGAATGATGATTTGCCTTTATGCCAGCCCCGAAGAAATACTAAAGAGGGTTTCCACAAATAACGGCCGGCCGCTTTTAAATGTAGGCAAGCCGCAGAAACGCATAGAGCTTTTATTGAAAATGCGCGCGCCTTATTATATGCAAGCCGATAAAATAATTGATACATCGCATTTTTCGATTAAGCAGGTGGTTAAGAAAATATCTAAAATACTTGCCGAAAAGTAATGAATAGTTTCGAGTCATTAGTAAGCCTGAATCTTATCCCACAGATAGGCAGTGTCCGCTTAGGGCATCTGCTTAAGTATTTTAATAAGCCGCAAGAGATATTTAATGCCAGCCGCCAGAGCCTGGAGGCGGTTGTGGGCGGACGGATCAGCGAAAATATTGTTTCGTTTGACACCAGGAATTTAGATAATGATTTGGCTCAGGCCAAAAAAGCAGGCCTTGAGATTATTACGCTCTTTGACGAAAGGTATCCGCAAAACTTAAAGCCTATACCCGGTTTGCCGATTGTGCTTTATGTTTCAGGTAAAATAACCGAGGCTGATAATTTAAGCCTGGGTATTGTCGGCTCTCGCCGGGCATCGCTTTATGGCCTAAGCAGCGCGGAGAAATTTGCCGCGGAGTTAGCTTTAAATAACCTGACTATTGTATCGGGAATGGCCCGGGGGGTGGATACTTATGCGCATCGCGGGGCGTTAAAAGCGGCCGGCCGCACGATCGCGGTGATGGGTAGCGGTTTTAATCACATCTATCCTTCGGAGAACCGTGGCCTGGCTGAGCAGATAGCCAAGAGCGGAGCAGTGGTTTCTGAATTCCCTATGGATACAAAGCCATTAGCGCAGAATTTTCCCCGGCGCAACCGTTTGATCAGCGGCTTGAGTTTAGGTGTTCTGGTTACTGAAGCAGCCAGGAATAGCGGGGCGTTAATTACCGTAGATTTTGCTTTGGAGCAGGGCAGGGAGGTTTTTGCTTTGCCGGGCAGAATTGATACCTGTACTTCGATGGGGACTAATGAACTGCTTAAGCAAGGCGCTAAACTGGTTACCTGTAGCGAAGATATACTTGAGGAGTTGAATTCAGGTGTTTCTGTTAAAGATGAACAAGCTAACCCGGAAATAGCAGAGAATATTGTATGCGCGGAAGAAGATATGCTTTATAATTGCATAAACCGCAATGCCCTGGCAATTGATGACTTGGTGGAAAAAACATCTTTAACCAGCAGCCAAATTTCAAGCCTGATTTTAAGATTGCAGTTTAAGAAATTAATCAAAGAATTGCCGGGCAAATATTTTATAAGGAGCTAAATGAGTAAGAATCTGGTTATTGTGGAATCGCCTACAAAGGCTAAAACCATAGGCAAGATATTGGGTGCCGATTACACCGTGGTTTCTTCTATGGGCCATATTATCGACCTGCCGCAGAAAGAGCTGGGCGTAGATATCGATAATAAATTTAAACCGGAATATGTGGTTATCCCGTCCAGGAAGAAATTAATGACTCAATTAAGAAAAGATGCCAAGGCAAAAGAAAAAATATATGTGGCTACCGATCCTGACCGTGAAGGTGAGGCAATCGGCTGGCAGATAAAGGAAAGGGTTTTTAAGGGCAAGGATGTTTTGCGGGTAAGTTTTCATGAGATTACTCCGCATGCGGTAGGCGAGGCATTTAAAGCCGCCCGTGAGTTTGATACCAATATGATTGAAGCCCAGGTAGGCCGCAGGGTGCTCGATCGTATTGTCGGATATTTCCTGAGCCCTTTGCTTTGGAAGAAACTTGCCCGCGGTTTAAGTGCGGGGCGCGTGCAATCCGTAGCCCTGAGGTTGATTGTAGAAAGGGAGCGGCAGATTCAGGCGTTTATCGCCAGTGAGTATTGGGAGATTGTTGCGGAGTTATTTAAACCCAAGGTTTCCGGGGAGAGTAATTTTTGCGCCAAGCTTGAGAAGATTGAAAATAAGAAAACAGAGATTGAAACTGAAAAAGACGCGCAGAATATTGTAAACGAACTGAAGGATAAAGAGTTTAAAGTTGTTGAAATTAAACAGACTGAAAAAAAGCGTTATGCCCCGGCGCCGTTTATTACCAGTACGATGCAGCAGGAGGCGTTTAATAAACTCAGGTTTAATGCTTCAAAGACCATGATTGTGGCGCAGCAGCTTTATGAAGGGATTGATATCGGCGGGGATAATCCGTTAGGTTTGATTACATATATGCGTACAGATTCTCCGAATACTGCTCCCGAAGCCATTACTGAGGTGCGTGAGCATATCGGCAGGATTTTCGGCAAGGATTTTCTCCCCGAGAATCCCAATGTTTTTAAGGCCAGGAAGTCCGCGCAGCAGGCGCATGAGGCAATCCGGCCGAGTTATATCTCGCGTTCACCGGAAAGCATGAAGGATTTTCTCACTCATGAGCAGTTTCGTTTATATGAATTAATTTATAACCGTTTTTTAGCCAGTCAGATGAAACCCGCGGAGTTTCTTGCTACTGCAGTGGATATCGCCGCGGGAAAATATTTATTTGTAGCCAATGGCAGCCATTTACTTTTTGAAGGTTTTCTGGCAGCTTATAATAAGACCGAAGAGGAGGAAAAAGAGGGGGAGGAAGATGAGAAAGAAAAAAATAAGAATGTGATCCCTCCGCTTACGCAAGGCGAGGTCCTTGGCTTAAACAAGCTCACTCCTTCGCAGCATTTTACTAAGCCGCCTGCCAGGTTCTCGGATAGCTCTTTAGTTAAAGCGCTGGAAGAGGAGGGGATTGGCCGGCCTTCAACTTACGCTCCGATTATGTATACGCTTATTTTACGCGATTATGTGCGCCGGATTAAAGGTTATCTTAATCCTACAGAGTTGGGTTTTAAGGTGATCGATATGCTGGTAGAATATTTCCCAAAGATTATAGATGTTAAGTTCACCGCGCTTATGGAGGAAAAACTTGACGAGATTGAAGAAGGCAGGCTTAAGCGCATTGAAGTATTAGAAGAGTTCTATGCGCCTTTTAAGGAGAGCTTGGATTTTGCCCAGGCAAATATTAAGAAGGAAGTTATAACTACTGACCAGCTTTGTGATAAATGCGGTAAACCTCTAATTGTAAAGTGGGGCAGGCGCGGAAAATTCTTAAGCTGTTCGGATTTTCCAACCTGCAAGAATTCAAAATCTATTACTTCGGGCGTTAAATGCCCTATAGAGAATTGCGGCGGAGAACTGATTGAACGGCGTTCAAAGCGCGGGTTTTTCTTTGGTTGTTCAAATTTTCCCAAATGCACATTTACCTCGCGGACATTGCCGCAAGATAAAGAAGAGGCTAAATGAACTTTGTAAATTTCTCGCTCAGGTCGTGCTTTCGCAGAGGCGAAAGTACGACATTCGCTGCGAAATTTACCAAGTTCATTCTATGGTGTCTTTTAGGGGTGGCGAGTCTTGGACTCGAGCAGCATCTCAAAATTTGAACGGGCACGGTTGCCCCGCTAATAGTGTTAGGCAGAGCGAAAATTTTGCCGAAGCGTAGCGAGCCACGCTGGGGCGAGCAAGCGGTGCAGCGAGAGACAAGACTCGACAGGACCCGCTAAAACAGGATAGATAGGATATGGAAAAATATATTGAGAAGTTTGTACGCTATATGGAGATAGAAAAGAATTATTCCAGCCATACTGTTGTTAATTATAAATTAGACCTTAAGGATTACAGCAGGTTTCTTGCCGGTGCGGAATTAGAAAAGATAGATTATCTTTCTCTTAGGAAATATCTGGCGGTATTAAAAGAAAAGAATTTAGGTAACCGTACAGTTGGCCGCCGGCTTTCGGCTTTGCGCAGTTTCTTTAGGTTTTTGTCCCGTGAGGGATACATCAAAACAAATCCTATTCTTATGCTTTCCAGCCCTAAACTGGATAAGCATCTGCCTTCGTTTATGACGGAAGAGGAAGTTAAAAAGCTTATTGAGTCAGCTTTTGCCAGGAACGGAACAGACATCTTGGGTTTACGCGACCGGGCAATTTTAGAGACATTTTACTCCAGCGGCCTGCGCATTTCAGAGCTGGTGGGGTTAAACTTAGACGATATTGATTTTATCAGCGGTATTGTAAAGATCAGAGGTAAAGGAAAAAAAGAAAGGATTGTCCCGATCGGTGAAGCGGCACTTTTAACTATCAGAAAATATTTGGATAAAAGGAAAAAAGAGTCTTCCGCTGTATTCTTAAATAATAATTCTCGGCGCATTACTACGCGCGGGGTGCGCTATATTTTGGTAAAATACCTGCATTTGGCCGAGATAAAACCGGGGGTTTCCGCGCACACCTTCCGGCATTCTTTTGCTACGCATCTTTTAAACCGCGGGGCAGACCTGCGCACAGTGCAGGAGCTCTTGGGGCATGCGAATTTATCCACCACACAGATTTACACACATTTAACAACTGAAAAACTAAAAAGTGTTTATGATAAGGCGCATCCGCATGCATAAATATAACAGGTAGGGGGTAGGGGAAGGTAGATGTTTATATTTTATGACGTGATATTCTTAATTTTTACGGCTGTATATTTGCCCATTTATTTGTTTAAAGGAAAATTTCATCATGGATTCTTTAGGCGGCTTGGATTTTTACCGGAGGGTCTGAATCTGGACAGGCCGATTTGGATCCATGCGGTAAGCGTTGGCGAGGCTGTTTCCGTAAAGGGGTTGGTTGGCGAATTAAGAAAAGCTTATCCTCATAAAAAGTTAGTTATCTCTACTGTGACTGCCACGGGTAATAAAATCGCGCGAGGTTTAATCGGCGATGGCGACCTTCTGACTTATCTTCCGTTGGATTTTAGTTTTATTGTAAGAAAAGTAATAAAGAAAATTAACCCATCCTTGTTTATCATCGCGGAAACAGAAATCTGGCCGAATTTAATTACCTGCCTGCATAAACAGAAAGTTCCGGTAGTTACGGTTAACGGCAGGATTTCCGATAGATCTTATTCCGGTTATCGGGCGATAAAATTATTGATCCGCCCGATTTTAAGGAAGGTCGGAAAATTCTGCGTGCAATCCGAAACTGATGCCTTGAGATTAGTAAATTTGGGGGTAGATAAAGGGAATATTCAGGTTACAGGAAATGTCAAATTTGATATAAACTTAGAAGCAGCGGTAGGGTTTGATCCTTTAGCCGGCCGCAGGAAGCTTATGTTAGGTCTGGATGATAAATTATGGGTTTGTGGCAGTACGCATCCGGGTGAGGAAGAAATAATTATAAAGGCCTATAAGGAACTTTTGCTTAGTTTCCCAAAATTAAAATTACTTCTTGTCCCGCGTCATCCGGAACGCAGTAGGGATGTCGGCAGGTTGGTTTCGGGCAATTCCTTTATGCCGGTTTTTATTTCAAGCATATCCGGAGCATGCCCTACCTGCATTAATAACCCCGTATTTATTCTTGATGTTATGGGAGAGTTGCTTAACTATTATTCTGCCGCGGATTTTGTTTTTATCGGAGGCAGCCTGGTTAAGACCGGCGGGCACAATATACTTGAGCCGGCGAGCCAAAAAAAGCCGGTAACCTTCGGGCCGTATATGTTTAACTTTCGGGATATTGCTAAATTGTTCCTGGAAAATAAAGCTGCTGTTATGGTAGCTGATTATCAGGATTTGGTAAATAAAGCAAAAGAAATATTGGCCAGTAATTTGCTGTCTAAACAAATGGTTGAGCGTGCCTATGAATTGATTATTAGGAATAAGGGGGCGACTAAAAAGAATATTGAGGTTATTAAACAGTTAATATTAGCTTAAAGGGAGTCTAGCATGAGCGGAGAAATTTATTTAACTCAGGAAGGTTATGAAAAATTATCCGGGGAACTTGAATACCTGAAGACGGTTAAGCGCCGGCAGCTTTCCAAGGCGGTAGGCGAGGCCCGGGCGCACGGAGATATCAGCGAGAATGCCGAGTATGACGCGGCTAAGGATGCTCAGGGGCATAATGAAAAACAAATCGTAGAGCTTGAAGATAAGCTTTCCCGGGTGCGCATACTGGATAAAGATATTCCTCAGGATCAGGTTTTAATCGGTGCTAAAGTTAAATTAATGGATATGGATACAGAAGAAGAGATGGAGTATACGTTAGTTTCGGAATTAGAGGCAGATTATAATCAAAATAAGATTTCGGTGACTTCTCCTGTGGGTGAGGGTTTGTTGGGGCATAAAGAGGGTGAGGTTGCCGAGATAAAGGTTCCGGCAGGCCTGTTGAAATATAAAATAATCAAAATATCGCGCTAGGTACTTATGGAAAAGTTTATGCAAGAGGCAATTAAGGAAGCGAAAAAAAGCTTGGGCCAGCGGGGAATTCCTATCGGAGCGGTATTAGTTAAAAACGGTTTAATTATCGCCAGGGGTCATAATCGGCGCATACAAAAGAGTTCAGTGATTTTGCACGCAGAGATGGATTGCCTGGAGAATGCCGGTAGGTTAAAAAGCGCGGATTACAAAAAGTGCGTTATTTATTCCACGCTTTCTCCCTGCGATATGTGCATGGGAGCAATCCTGCTTTATAAAATACCTAAGGTGGTAATCGGGGAGAATAAAACTTTTAAGGGGCCTGAGAGTTATGCAAGGAAGAGAGGGGTAAAGATCGTAAATTTAGATTCAGTGGACTGTAAACAATTAATGCAGCAGTTTATTAAAAATAATCCTGGTTTATGGAATGAGGATATCGGGAAGTAGGCTATGGAGCTTGAGAAGATTGGCCACTTGAAAGTGCAGATTTTTAAGATCAAAAACCGCAAAGGCTATGCGGCTGTTTGCTTTGATCATCTTACTGAGGGCGCGTCAGCTCAGGAGGCTTATGCACGTATGGTCAAAGCCTTGCGTCGGAGCAACAATAAAGACCTTATTTAATAAATACATGTTTAAACCTAAAACGCAATGTTTGAATTGTAAGGCTTCCGCCAGGTGCCGGGATACTGCTGTTTCCTGGGTATTCCTTTTTATCGGAGTAATCGCCACAATCTCCGTCAGGGTAGTAAACCTTGTTTTATCCTTCGGATTATTCTGGCCAAAGTTTTTCTGGTATTTAGGCGTAGCGGGTTTCTTTTTGTATTTTCTCTATAAATTCAGGCAGGATAAGATATTGCGCCAGGAATTGGAAAAATATCAAATCCATAATAAAATTTCGATCAACCAGGATTTAGATGCCAATGATAGGGAATTTCTGCGCACAATGCTTTGCAGCCTGCGTTCAAACAAAGATGCTATAAATTATTTTTTTATTTTTTCCAGCTCTGCCATAGTTATGATCCTGGCGGTTTATCAGGATTTTATAAAGAAATGAAAACGAAAGATTGGATCTTACTTTCGCGTATCCCGTTCTTAGGCGTAGTTATACTGCCATATCTTTTGGGTACGTTGCTTGCGCAGCGGCTTACGGGTGGATTTAGCTTGGTAGTTTTCTTGTTGGGTTTATTGGGTTCTGTCCTTATACAATTAGGCGCTCATTATAGCGGAGAGATTTACGATATCAGGGAAGATAGCCGCTCAGCAGTTTTAGGTAAAAACCCTTTTAGCGGCGGTAGCCAGGTGTTGGTTAGGAGATTAATTTCTGAGGACAAAGTAAAAATCCTGGCCTATGCGGTTGTTTTACTGGCTTTAGCAATAGGAGTGGTTTTACAGTTTTATTTTAAAACCGGAAAATGGACTCTTTTATTGGGTGTCTCAGGGGTAATCTGCGGGTTATTTTATTCTAAACCGCCCCTGCGCTGGGTGAGCCGGGGGCTGGGTGAGATTTTTATCGCTTATAGTTTCGGTTTATTAGCCGTAAATGCCGGTTTTTATATACAGGCATTCAGGTTTGATATTTTAGCTGTTTTTGTTTCTCTGTCTGTTGCCTGCGCAGTGGCAAATATAATCCTGATCAATGAATATCTTGATTATGAGGCGGATAAAGAGGCAGGGAAAAATAATTTATTGGTACGCGTAGGCAAAATAAAGAGCGCTTTCATTTATGCCTTACTTGTTGTTTGCGCGGGATTGAGTTTTTTCCTCGCTTTAGCTAAGGGGCTGCCTGTGGTCAGCGTATTTTTTTATTTTCCGGTATTAATTACCTCTGTTATATTGGCTTTTTTAATGCTCAAAGGCGCGTATAAAAACAGGTTTATGCTCCAGGGTATGTGTGCAATGACTATTCTGGTTAATTTAGGGACGTCTTTATCTTGCATGCTGGGATTGTTTTTAGGCAAAGTAAGGTGAAAAACTAATGAAAAATCATGATGAGAAATTTATGCGCTTGGCTATAGAAAAGGCCAGGCAAGGGGTAAGAAAAGGCCAGACGCCTTTTGGCGCCTGTATTGTAAAGGGAAATAAAGTTATTGCCTGTTGTCATAATCTCGTCTGGAAGAATACCGATATTACCGCGCACGCGGAAATAACCGCTATCCGCCTGGCCTGTAAGAGGCTTAAGAAAGTTGATTTAAGCGGCTGTGTTATTTATTCTACATGTGAACCCTGTCCGATGTGTTTTGCGGCTTGTCATTGGGCAAGGATCTCGCGCATTGTTTTCGGCTGCGCGATTAAAGATGCCGAGAAATATGGTTTCAATGAATTGAGGGTATCTAATCTTAAATTAAGGCAGTTGGCAAAAATTAAAATCAGCCTTACACCGTCAATATCGGTGAAGGAAAATATTAAACTTTTTGATTTTTGGCAAAAGCAGGCAAGGCCCAGGGCTTATTAACTAACCTTGTAATATGTGCCTGGGTATGTTAGCATGCTTAAAAAATGAGGAATAAATGTACAGGGTAGAAATTACACATAATCAGGATATGGCTTTTAGCGTTAAGGCAGGTGAAAGTGAATTTCTTATTGATGCAAAAGGAAAAGGGGTAACTCCGCTGGATGCGCTTCTGGCGGGTTTAGGCAGCTGTATCGGCGTTTATATCCGTAAATACGCGGAAGGCTCAAAATTAAAGCTGGAGAATTTTAAGGTTAATGTTTCTGCCGAACTTTCCAGGGAATCCCCGTTATCCTTCAGGCAGATCAGCGTGGAGATAGATTTGAAATCCTGCTTAATTGATGAGCGCAGGCAAAGGGCGCTTTTGGAGTTTATTAAAAACTGCCCCGCGCACAATACTTTGAAATCAAACCCGCTAATTGAATTTAAGTTAACATGTTAGAGATAAAATTAAGGCAGAAAGATAACGTAATTATCATGGATTTATCCGGCGGCATAGATGTTAATTCCGCAAATCTCGTGGAGGTAGTCGGCCAGTGCCTGCGTGACGGATATACGGATATACTCTGTAACTTAGAGGAGATTGAAGGTATTGATTATATGGGCATCTCGGTTGTGGTTATCGCTTATAAAGAGGTAATCAATAGCCAGGGCAGGATGAAGTTTTTGAATATCCCGGCGCACCTTAGGGGGGTGTTTGCGGTTTCCGGTATGGACAGAGTTATCGAGGTTTACGCCACGGAGGATTTAGCGGTGAATAGTTTTAAGGAAGACAAAGCTATCGAGAATATCAAAAAGATGCAGCTGCGCCGAAGGTTTAAGCGTCTGCCCATTGATTTAAAAATAGAATTAAAGTCTAAATCCTCGAACTCGCCAAGTTGCCTTAAGGTTGATATATTGAATTTGAGCGCGGTGGGCGCTTTTATATTCGGTTGCGATAGTTTTAAGCTTGGAGATGAGGTGATACTTAAGATGAGGCTGGCACCAAAGAAAGAAGAGCTCATAATTGAGGCAGCTGTTGTATGGATTCCGGATAAAGAGGTCCAGCCCCATGAATATCCTGGTATAGGTGTGGAATTCCGCAATATTTCCGCTTTAGTCCAGCAGGAATTAATTGATTTTATCGAGCGCAACCTTTCTTTTTTATCTTCTGATTAATTATTAAAATATGAAAAAGCTAAAAGTTAGGCCAAAGGCGATTATTTTTGATATGGATGGAGTAATTGTTGATTCTATGCCGTATCATTTTATTGCCTGGTATGAGGCTTTACGGCCATGGGGCGTGCGGGTGAGTTGTTTTGAGGTTTACGCTCAGGAAGGCGAACGTTGGGAAACTACATTAAAAGGTCTGCTAAAACGCGAGAAGATTAAGCCGTCAAAGAAGATTTTAAGGGCGATATTTAAGCTGCGCCAGGAGATATTCAAGCGTTATTTTAAGCGCCATATCTTCCATGGCGCTTGCGAGCTGCTGGTTGAATTAAAAGGCGAGGGTTTTATGCTAGGGTTGGTTACGGGCAGCCCGCTCAATGAGATAAAAAGAATTTTGCCTGTTAAAATGCGTAAACTTTTTAATATCATAGTAGCTGGTAACCAGGTTAAAAATGGCAAGCCTCATCCTGAGCCGTATCTTAGGGCAGCCGGGCTGTTGAGGCTTGAGCCAGAATCTTGCCTGGTTATAGAAAATGCGCCATTCGGTATTATCTCGGCTAAGAAGGCCGGGATGCCCTGTATTGCCGTTTCCACCAGTTTACCTAAAGAGTATTTGCTTGATGCCGATATTGTAGTCAACCAGCTAAATCAGATCTCCGGTTACATCCCGCTTTAATTACATATCTTATTGGTATTCTTGCGTTTTAATCCTTTAAACTATTTGCTTGAAGGTGTCTTCTGTGATATTATATTTGTTTAAAGCACCTTATTATAGAGAGGAGTAGGAAGATGGATTGGAAGGTTTTTTTGGCTACTTTTGGCGCGGTATTCTTCGCGGAATTGGCGGATAAGACCCAGTTGGTTGGCATAGGCATGGCAGCTAAGACTGGTAAGCCTGTTTCTGTCTGGTTAGGTTCGGTATCGGCTTATGTCATTGTTACGGTGATCTCGGTCTTTCTGGGGGCGATTTTGGCTAAATTTATCAGGCCGGAGCTGATCCGTTATATCGGCGCATCTTTATTTATAATTATCGGGTTTTTAATGCTTTTTAAGGCAATTTAAATTTCCGTTATGTTTTTGTCGAGAGAGTATCTCTATAATTTAGTTACTTGCAGGACAAAGGGGCCGTTGGCAGCGTTTTTAAGGGGGCTGCTATTTGTGTTTTCTTTAGTTTACGGTTTGGTTGTAGTTATTATGGCGGGTTTTTATAGAATTCGCCCGGCACACGTTAATTGTAAAGTAATTAGCGTAGGCAATATTACTTTGGGAGGTACAGGTAAGACCAGCCTTGTGGAATATCTAGCTGCCAAACTCAGTCAGAAAGGCAATAAAGTAGCGGTGCTCACCCGGGGTTATAAAAGAGATGCCAGCCTTTCTGGAGCGCGGGGTATGGGAGATGAGCCGGCGATGTTGCAGAAAAAGCTTCCGCAAGTGCCTGTGGTTGTGGATAGCGACAGGCTAAAAGCGGCCGCCAGGGCAATCAAGGATTATGCTGCGGACACCCTTATTCTTGACGATGGTCTGCAGCAATGGCGGATATTCAAAGATTTAGAGATTGTGACTATTGATGCCCGGAATCCTTTCGGTAATTCCCGTTTGCTTCCGGCTGGTTTTTTGCGCGAACCGTTGAACGCCTTAAACCGGTCAGATATATTTGTATTGACTCAAGTTGGCCCTGGTCAGGATACCGCAGGCCTTACGGCTAGATTAAGACAACTAAATCCCCGGAGCCTGATTGTAGAGTCGAGGCATTGCCCTCAGGGTTTTAGCAATCTGAATAAGCCGGATGAAATTTTAAGCATAGATAGCTTTAAGGGGAGATCCACGATAGTCTTTTCAGGTATAGGTAATCCGCAGGCCTTCGAGAACACGGTTTGTTCGTTAGGGGTTAATATAACGGAGGCTTTAAGATTCGCTGACCACCACGATTATACACAAACAGATTTAGACGGTATTATTAAATGCGCTAGAGAGATGAATTTAGATACGATTATCACAACTGAGAAAGATGCTATAAAAATTTCCAGGCTTAAAATTAATCATCCGGGGATATTCTCTTTGAATATTAAACTGAGCATAACTAAAAATGAAGCAGAATTTGATCGCCGATTACTTAAGTTGTATTCTCTTTAGGGCCGCCAGTTTCTTTACTTTTTTGCTGCCTTTAAATATGAGCCTGTTTTTGGGCAGGAGGCTGGGGGATTTAATTTACTTTTTTGATGCCCGGCATCGCGCGGTCGCCTACGCGAATATCAAGAAGGCTGTGACAATAAATAATGATTTCCGGATAAGTGCAAAGATAACCCGTAAGACTTATCAGGCTTTTGGGCAGAATCTTATAGAGATCTCTTTTATCCCGCGTATAGATAAAAGGTATCTTGAAAAATATATCCATATCGAAAACCGCCATTTTGTTGACGAAGCTTTTAAAAGAGGCAAGGGGGTAATTTTTCTTATCGTGCATGAAGGCAACTGGGAACTTTCTAATATCATCTGCGCAAACCTTGGGTTTCCTTTTATTCTCTTTGTGCGCGATCAGGGGTTCCCGCGTTTAAATAACCTGCTTAATATCTATCGGCTTAAACAAGGGGCAAAACTTATCCATAAACAAGGGGGTTTACGGGAGTTGATTGAGGTTCTTAAAAACAACCAGTCAATCGGGATGACTACTGATCAGGGTGGTAAAAAGGGAGAGATTGTGAAATTCCTTGGCAAATCTGCCTCCATGTCTACCGGAGCGATGAAACTTGCTTTGAAATATGACTGTTCCATAATTCCTGTTTTTTATACGCGCGTAAAAGGCCCCCATACTAAAGTTATCCTGGATCAGGTTTTTACGGTAACTAAAAGAGGGGATGCGCAAAATGACCTGCGGGATAATCTGCAGAGGCTGGCTAATATTTACGAGAAATATATTCAGCAATATCCTTATGAGTATCTCTGGACTTATAAGATATGGAAATACGGTAAAGAGAGGGAGGTCTTAATCCTTTCTGATGGCAAAGCCGGGCACTTGCATCAGTCTGAAAGCGTGGCTAAATTGATTAACCGGCAATTATCAAAACGGGGAATAAAATCTACATTGTCTATCTGTGAGGTAAAATTCCGCAGCCGCCTGTCCAGGTTTATATTCAACTGTATGGCTGTTTTTAACGGTAAGTATCAATGCCATCTCTGCCTGTGTTATCTGCGTCATGCTTTGACTGTCGAAAGTTGGCAGGGTTTAATTAATCTTAAGCTTGATATTATTATTTCTGCCGGAGATAAATTGAGCGCGGTAAATTATATATTGTCTAAAGCAAACCAGGCCAGGTCTATTGTTGTAATGCGGCCGGCCAATCTAAGCCTGAAAAAGTTTGATCTGGTGGTTATTCCCCGGCACGACTGTTCGGAGTGGCGTGGTTTAGCCTTCGGTGGCCAAAGCCGCAGGACGAAAAAGAATGTGGTGGTAACTGAGGGGGCGCTTAATTTAATTGACGCGGATTACTTAAAAGAAAGATCATCCGGGTTGCAGCAGAGCGGACTTTTAAAAGGCCCTTTGCTTAATCCCTGTATAGGCGTATTAATCGGGGGTAATAGCAAGGGGTTTGCGGTTAGTCGTCAGGCAATAGTAGAGTTGGCAGGCCAAATTAAACAATCCGCTGAAGAGCTGAACGCGGATATCCTGCTTACTACATCACGTCGCAGCCCGTCTGAAGCGGAACAGGCTTTAAAGAAAGAGTTTGAAAATTACCCACGCTGTAAACTTTTGATTATTGCTAATGAGAATAATCATCCTGATGTTATAGGCGGTATCCTGGGTTTAAGCAGTATAATCATTAGCTCTCCGGAGAGTATTTCGATGATCTCCGAAGCGGTTATGGCGAAAAAATACGTTGTGGTATTTAAGGCCAACGGCCTTAGTAAAAAGCATCAACGTTTTCTAAGGAATTATCAGGGCAAAAGATATATATATTTAAAACAGACTAAAGAGTTGTCCGGATTGATTAAGGAGATATTACAGAATCATCCTGAAATAAGTTTTCCCGAGGATAACTTAAGAGTAAACGCAGGGTTAGATAAAATACTATGAAGATACTGCAGATATTGCCTGAACTTAATGTGGGTGGAGTTGAGACCGGGACCTTGGACTTGTCCAAATACCTGGTGCGCCTGGGTCATAAAGTAGTAGTGGTTTCTGCCGGCGGAGCCCTAGTCGGGGAGCTTGAAGCAAGCGGCGCTAAACACTACACATTGGCAGTGCATAAAAAGTCAATCTTTTCTATATATAAATTAATTCCTCTCTTAGCGGAGATAATCAAGCGGGAGGAGATTGATATAGTGCATGCCCGTTCGCGCGTTCCGGCTTGGATTGCTTATTTTGCCTGCCGCAGGACTAATGCCGTATTTATAACTACTTGTCATGGCTACTATAAGAAGCATCTTTTCAGCATGGTAATGGGTTGGGCTAAGAGAGTGATTGTTTTAAGTAATGTGATTGCCCGGCATATGATCGAAGATTTTGCAGTGCCTCATGACCGGATCAGGCTGGTGCCGCGCAGCGTGGATTTGGAGAGATTTAAATATCTTGACCCTAAGTCAAAGAGAAAAGAGGAATTTAACGTAGGGATTATCGGCAGGATTACTCCTTTAAAAGGGCACCTGCATTTTATTAAGGCTATGGCGCGTATCTCCAGGACTGTCCCCCGTTTAAAAATCTGGATAGTTGGAGATGCCCCGGCATCAAAAGAGGCGTATAAGGAAGAGGTGCAGGTGTTAGTGCGCCGGCTTGGCCTTTGGCATTGCACAGAGTTTTTAGGCACGCAGAGGGATATCCCTGGGATATTAGCGCATTTGGATCTGGTAGTTTTAGCTACGACGACCCATGAGGCATTTGGCCGGGTAGTGGTTGAGGCCCAGGCTTCCGGCGTACCGGTAGTAGCTACAAAGGTAGGCGGGGTAATTGATATTATTGAGGATGGTAAAAACGGGCTATTAGTGCCTCCGGCAGATCATAAAAGCATGGCCGATGCCATACTGCGTATTTATGAAGATACGCAGTTAGCCCAGAACTTGGCAGAAAATGCTTATGTGAAGATTAAAGAAGAATACACGGTGGAGTTGATGGTTAAGAATACCCTGGATGTCTACCGCGACGCCTTGAGTAATTTTAAGATTCTGATAATTAAATTGAGTTCTCTGGGTGATATAATTCTTTCTACAGCGGCATTGAGGGCGGTTTGGGAGAAGTTTTCTCAGGCAAACTATAAGATAAGTTTTTTAACCAGTGAGGAGTCAAAGGACGCCCTACTGAGAAGCCCTTATATTGACGAGCTTTTGGTCTGTGATTTAAAAAATAATGACAAAGGGTTAAAGGGGCTATTGGGTATTGGTGGTATCTTAAGGAAGAAGAATTTTGACATCGTTATCGACCTGCAGAATAGTCGGGCCAGCCACATACTTTCTTATCTAAGCGGTTGCGTTAATTGCTATGGCTATGATAATAAAAAGTTTTCTTTTCTGCTCCAGCACCGTATTAAAGATGAAAAACCGCCTATTGATCCGGTAACGCATCAGTTCAGAATATTAAAAATGCTCGGTATCGATCTTTTGAATAATTCACTTGAGCTTTGGCCGTCTGCCGAGGATATAAAACATGTGGATGAGCTTTTAAATGCTCAATGGTTAAGCGAGGCGCAAAAAATAGTGGGGATCAATATCAGCGCATCCAAGAGATGGAGCACTAAGCTTTGGCCGCAGCAATACCTGATGCGGCTCTGCGAAGAGTTGGGGTTGCGTGATATCCGCGTAGTGGTTACAGGCACTGCCCAGGATTTAGCTTACGCCGATATGCTCGTAAATTCGCTGAAAGGTACCAAAATTATTAATGCCTGCGGGAAAACCAGCGTAAACGAACTGGCAGCTTTGATTAAGAAATGCAATGTGTTTATTTCGGCCGACTCTTCGCCTTTGCATGTCGCATCCGCGGTAGGGACTCCTTTTATCGCTCTTTTTGGACCGACTGACAGCCGCCGGCATCTGCCTCCCGGCAAGAGCTGCACTGTGATTAATAAAAATCTTGACTGCAGTCCTTGTTATAAAACTAAATGTCGGACTAAACGCTGTATGACGCAGATTTCTCCGGAGGAAGTGCTCGCGGCAATAGATAAATTATTATAATGAATATATTATTTATCGCCAATCATCTTAATGTGGGGGGTATCTCCAGCTACCTGTTTACTTTAGCAGGCGGGTTAAAGCAAAATGGCCATAATGTTTATGTTGCCTCCAGCGGCGGTGAGCTTGTGGAGAAATTTACGGCAGCAGGTATAGGACATATAGTCGTTCCGCTAAGAACGAAAAAAGAAGTTAGCCCAAAGATTATCTTTAGTTTTTTCAAGCTCAGGAAAGAAATTAAAAGACTTAAGATTGATTTGCTGCATTCCAACAGCCGGACTACTCAGGTCTTAGGGAGTTTATTGAGCCGTTATTCGGGCAGGCCGCATATTTTTACCTGCCACGGATTTTTTAAACCGAAATTATCGCGCAGGTTTTTTCCTTGTTGGGGCCAGGGTCTGATTGCCATAAGCCGAGAGGTAAAAGAGCATCTGGTTATTGATTTTAAACTGGATGCAGGAAAGATAGTGGTAATTAATAACGGTATAGACCTGCAAAGCTTCGGTGATTTTACAGGCAGGCAAAAGTTTAGAGAAGTTTTAGGCATAGGAGATGCCCCTTTAGTTGGGATCGTTGCCCGTTTATCCGATGTTAAAGGGCATACTTATCTTTTTAAAGCCATGCAAAATGTCCTGAAGGGTTTTCCCTCGGCTAAATTACTTGTTGTAGGCGAAGGGAAGATGAAGGATGCGCTGGTCAAGGAAGCGGATAATTTAGCTATTAAGGATAATATTTTATTCTTACCGCAAGTTGGAGGCACTGAAAATGTGCTTGCGGCCATGGATGTTTTTGTTATGCCGTCATTGCAGGAAGGCCTGGGCCTGGCGCTTATGGAGGCAATGGCACAGGGATTGGCAGTTGTAGGTTCTGCGGTGGGCGGGATAAAAACTTTAATTAAAGATAAAGTTAATGGTTTGTTGGTTGAACCTGCTGAGCCGGCGGCTTTAGCAGAGGCGATCACGCGGCTGCTAAGTGATAAAGGGATGCGCGATAATTTAGGCGCCAACGCGCGAAAATTTATTATGGATAATTTCTCTAAAGAAAAAATGGTTAAAGATACAGAAGGAGTCTATAAGCAGTGCAAACTCAGGTAAAATACCCTAAACAACGCATTCTTATCTTTAATGTCAATTGGCTGGGGGATGTCTTGTTTTCCACCGCGACCATCAGGAATGTGCGTAGGAATTACCCGGACGGTTATATCGCCTGCGTAATTCCCAGCCGCTGTTACCCGATATTAAAAGGCAACCCGCATTTAGATGAAGTGATCATCTTTGACGAGAAGGATAGGCATAAGAGCATGCTGGCCAAGCTCAATTTTATCAGCCTGCTTAGAAGTAAGAAATTTGATATTGTATATCTATTGCATCGTTCATTTAGCCGGGCATTAATTTGCCGCCTGGCCGGGATAGAACAGAGGATTGGCCATAATACTAAAAAACGCGCTTTCCTTCTTACCCAAAAAATCACTCCGCCAAAAAAAGATTCCCTACACCGCATAGATTTTTACCTGAATGTTATTGAAAAGGCAGGCTTGCGCGTGGAGGACAGGTATCTGGATTTTGTTTTTACTCCCGAAGAAGAGAAATATGTGGATGATTTTTTAAGTAAAAACGCTATCAGTAAGGATGATTTTGTAGTTGCGCTTAATCCCGGAGGGAACTGGATGCCTAAACGTTGGCCCAAGGATTATTGGGCCCGGTTAGCGGACATATTGATTAGTGAAATGAACGTAAAAATAATTATTACGGGCAGTATCTCTGACCTGTCGCTGTCTAACCAGATAAAAGAAATGATGAAAGAGAAGCCCTTGGTTACATGCGGGGTTTTTAATATAAAACATCTAGGCGCGCTAGCCAGGCGGGTAGATTTGTTTGTTACCGCGGATACCGGGCCGATGCATATTGCCAATGCCGTAGGGGCTAAGAAGATAATAGCAATCTTTGGCCCGACAGCCAGGGAAATTACCGGGCCGTATCCGGATACCAATGTGGTTGTATTACAGAAAGATATTGGCTGCCCGATTCCATGTTATAAAGTAAGCTGCCGGGATAATCGTTGCATGAAAGCGGTTACCCCTGATGATGTTTTAGCGGAAGTCCGGAAAATCAGGAAATCATGAAGATACTTTTTATAACCTTAAGCAATATAGGCGACTGCATATTGAGCCTGCCGGTTTTAGACGCATTGCGCAATAAGTATCCTGAAAGCAAAATCAGTTGTCTCGTCACTGAAAGGCCTAAGGAGATATTTAGAAATAATCCCGCGGTAGATAAGGTAATTATTTTTGATAAACATGCCAGGTTAATAGATAAGATAAAATTATTTTCCTCTTTGAGTAAAGAAAAATTCGATATAGTTATTGATTTACGCAACAGTTTCTTCGGAGCTTTCTTACCCGCCAAAAAAAGAAGTTCGCCGCTGCGTTTTATACCCGCTAATTTCAAACATATGAAGGATAAGCATCTTTTCTGGTCTGGTTTTTCCGGCTATCCTTTCAGGGATAAGAAACAGCAATCGCTGGTTATCGCTCCCGAAGATGTAAATTATATAAATGGTATTTTAAAAGAACGCAAATTATATGGCAGCGCTAAATTAATCGTGGTTGCTCCCGGAGCGCGGAGCCAGGTTAAACGCTGGGATAAGCATAATTTCAGCCAGCTTTGCAGCCGCCTGATTAAGGATGGCTGGGATGTAGCCTTGGCAGGGGATAAAGCTGACGAGCCAATCTGTTCATACATCTGTCAGGGGAATACGGATAAGATTCTTGATCTCTGCGCTAAGACTTCAATCAGCCAGTTAGCTGTTTTACTAAAAAGTGCCAGGCTTTTGGTTACTAATGACAGCGCGATAATGCATTTAGCTAGTTATCTGGATGTCCCGGTTGCCGCAATATTCGGGCCTACGGATGAAAATAAATACGGGCCATGGTCGAAGGATAAGGTAGTGATAAAAAAAGATATCTTCTGCCGGCCGTGTGAAAAGGCCGTGTGCCGTTTTGCCAGCCTTGCATGCTTATCTTGTTTGAAGGTTGATGATGTGCTTGAGCAAATAAATTATTTACTTAAAAGCGAAGAGATAGAAGGTATCCGGGATGCCAGCCTAAAATACCGGCGTATTCTAATTGTGCGTACTGACCGCATAGGTGATGTGCTGTTGTCTACTCCGGTAATTAAAGCCTTAAGGCAAAAGTATCCCCAGGCTTATATTTCTATGGTAGTTTCTCCTTATGCCCGGGATATTGTAGAAGCTAATCCGTATCTGGATGAGGTTATAATTTATGATAAAGACATTAAGCATAAAAGCTGGATGCGCTCGTTCAAATTTGCCAGCAGGTTAAAAAAGAAGAGGTTTGATTTAGCAATAATCCTGCATCCTACCAACCGCATGCATCTAATAGCTTTCCTGGCAGGCATTCCTTTACGCCTGGGTTATAACCGTAAATTTGGATTCCTGAATAATCTTAGGGAAAAGCATACAAAACAAGAAGGCTTGAGGCATGAGGTGGAATATAACCTGGATTTACTTAGCGATTTAGGGGTAGGCGGGAATGCCCGGGATTTATTTATGCCGATTAAGACGGAATCAGAGGAGTGGGCCAAGGATTTATTAGCTAGCAATGGAATTAAGGATACGGATAAATTATTAGCGATTAACCCGGGGGCAAGCTGCCCTTCAAAGATTTGGCCGGCAGATAGATTTGCGCAGGTTGCTGAAATTTTAGCTAAACGGCATAATTTTAGAATCCTGATTGTGGCTGGGGCTAAAGATATCCCCCTGGCAAATATGGTCGCTCAAAAACTAGGAGATAGGGCGTTAAATCTGTCCGGCAAGACTTCGGTAAGCCATTTGGCCAGTATACTCAAAAGGTGTTCTTTATTTATATCTAATGATTCCGGGCCGGTGCATATTGCTTCAAGTTTAGGCGTGCCTGTAATTTCTATTTTTGGCCGCAATCAACCCGGGCTTAGCCCGCGGCGCTGGGGCCCGTTAGGCAAGAGGGATAAATACCTGCATAAAGATGTAGGCTGTATCCAGTGTTTGGCGCATAATTGCAAGAAAGAATTTATCTGCCTTAAGGCAATCAGCGTCGAGGATGTGCTCTCCGCCGCTGAATCAATTTTGAAAATTAAATAATACTGCGTCTGCCTTGGTTTGTTCTTCGCAGGGACGCTCGTTTTGCCCCGGCGTGTCAAAACTTCGCTCGGGTCGGCTGGCGTCGCTCTCTGACACTAAATATGACGGAACCATGCCCGCTCCTGGCCTCCACGCCCTGCTCAGAATCAAACCAAGTCATCCGTTGATATAGCAAATATTTTGCCGAAAGATATTGTGCAGCGTGCATTAGAAATTTTTCGGCATCGCCATCGTAGTTATGTGTGCAAGGCTTTACGGCGAGTGCAGGCAACACCTGATGCGTAAGGAATCTTGCGCTGCCGGAGCGAGCCGTAAACCGTAGCACACGGCGGAAAATTTCGCACGCGAACAATACCTTGAGAGCAAAATATTTCTGTTTGAATTAGCGTTGAATTGTGATAAAATTATTGCCTATGATTAACTTAAAGAAAGTAAAAAGGTATTCCATTAAAACCCGCTTTAGCAAGGTAAATAAGGGGGATTTTGCGCTTGTTCCGGCCAAACTTAAGAGCTTTCGTGGTTTTTTAAGTTCCTTGCCGGATATTTTAAAAGCTAAAGACCTGCGGCAGGTTGCTTCGGACATTGCTTCAGCCAGAAAGAAGAAAAAAGCGGTAATCTTTATGGCTGGCGCGCATGTAATAAAGTGCGGGCTTAATCCAATACTGATTGAACTGATCAAAAAGAAGGTGATCAGTTGCATCTGTCTTAATGGCGCCGGGATCATCCATGATTTTGAGATCGCTTTCCAGGGGAAGACTTCCGAAGATGTTGCCGAAAATCTTAAAAACGGCAGTTTTGGTATGGGTAAGGAAACCGCTGATTTTATTAACCAGGCGGTTTGCGACGGGGTAAGTGAGGGTTTAGGTTTAGGAAGCGCGGTGGGAAAAATGATTTCCGATGAGAACCTGCCGAATAAGAATTTAAGCCTGCTTTATAATGCTTATAAATATAAAGTGCCGATATGTGTTTTTGTGGGAATCGGCACGGATATAATACATCAGCATCCTTCATTTGACGCTGGGCTAACCGCGGAAGGCTCATTGCGTGATTTTCATACCCTTGTTGAGAACATCTGTTTATTAAACCGGGGCGGAGTGATTTTAAATTTTGGCTCAGCTGTACTTTTACCTGAGGTATTTTTAAAGGCGCTTAACCTGGCACGCAACCTTGGGCATAAGGTTAAGGATTTTACTACTGCCAATTTTGATATGATTTATCAGTACCGTCCGGCGCAGAATGTGGTGGCTCGTCCGACCAGTTCAGGGGGGCAGGGGTATTATATTATCGGGCATCATGAAATAATGCTCCCGCTTTTAGCGCAGGCAGTAATTGAGAAGATATGAAGAACCTAAGAAAGATAATCCGAAACTTTAATAAAGCAAAGATTTTAGTCATAGGGGATCTGATCCTGGATGAATATATATGGGGTAGCGTAGAGAGAATATCTCCGGAAGCCCCGGTTCCCGTGCTTTGGGCGAATAAGCGCACCTTTGTCCCTGGAGGCACAGCTAATGTTGCCAATAATATCCGTTCTTTAGGAGCGAAAGTTTCTTTGCTTGGGGTTACGGGAGATGATGCCAATTCCAAGATATTATTCGCTGAGCTAAAGAAAAGAAAGATTAATACGCAGGGTATTTTTATAGAGCGCAAAAGGCATACTACTGTAAAAACGCGTATCCTCGCCGGGCATCAACAGGTGGTAAGGGTGGATTGGGAACATACGCATGACCTGCCGGAAGAATTAAATGCAAAGATCTTAAGATATATTGAGAAAAATATCAGTTCGTTTGATGCGGTGATTATCGAGGATTATGGCAAGGGGGTAATTAATGTGGAGCTTCTTGGCAAGCTTGTTTCTTTAGCCAAGGCCCACAAGAAGATTATTACCGTAGACCCCAAAGAAGAAAATTTCCAGTATTATCATGGAGTAACCGCTATAACTCCTAACCGCAAGGAGCTGGAAAATGCTATCAGAAATCTTAAAATAAAAGACAACAGCAACAGGTTTAAAATTAATACCGACAGGTTGTTTACGGATAAAGATATTGATTCTGCCGCCAGGCAGATCGCGGAGTATTTAAATCTGGATTCTATTTTAGTTACTTTAGGCGAACAGGGGATGAAGCTGCTTGAGAAGAACGGCCGCCTGACGCATATTCCAACCGTAGCGCAAGAGGTTTTTGATGTATCAGGAGCAGGGGATACGGTAATCAGCAGTTTTACTCTGGCTCTTTGCGCGGGTGCCTCAAAACTTGAAGCAGCGCATATTGCTAATTTCGCCGCGGGTATTGTTGTGGGTAAATTGGGAACCGCAGTAACAAATTCCCGGGAACTTTTAGAGAGGATTAAATAAAATGGATGTAATCGGAGTTATACCGGCCAGGTATTCATCTACCAGGTTTAAGGGTAAGGTCTTGGTGGATATTATGGGTAAGCCTATGTTGCAGCATGTCTGGGAAAGGGCTAAAGCAAGCCGCATGCTGGATGATTTGATTATTGCTTGTGACGATGAAATAATCCAAAAGGCTGCTGTTGAATTCGGAGCTAAAACAGTGATGACTTCTAAAGAGCATACCTGTGGTACTGACAGGATCAGTGAAGTAGTTAATCCCCTGGACGTCAAAGTCGTTATTAATATCCAGGGTGATGAGCCTTTGATTCATCCGATGATGATTGACAGCCTCGCACGCGCTTTATTAGAAAACAGTTCTCTTAGCATGGCGACAATTATGAAGAGGATTGAAGATCCGGCGGAGATAACTGATCCAAACGTGGTAAAGGTAGTGGTGGACAAGAATAATCTCGCCCTGTATTTTTCACGCGCGCCTATTCCGTATTTAGCGCCTAACGCCGAAATTAAAGAGGCAACTTATTATAAACATATCGGCCTTTATGGCTATACCAAAGATTTTCTTTTTACTTATAAGAATTTGCCTGTTTCTAACCTTGAGAGAACGGAGAAACTTGAGCAATTGCGTGTTTTAGCCGAGGGATTTAAAATTAAGGTGATCGAAACTAAATTTGATACCATAAGCGTGGATACTCCTGAGGATTTAGAGAGGGTCAAGGTTTTATTACAAAAGGGGATAAACTAAATGCGCCAGGTGAATGTGGGAAATATAAAATTTGGGGATAAATTTCCGCTGGTACTTATTGCCGGGCCCTGTGTTATTGAATCGGAAAGTTCCTGCCTTGAAGCCGCCAGAAAGATTAAGGCTATTGCGGCGTCATGCGGAGTACCTTTTATATTCAAGTCTAGCTTTGATAAAGCCAATCGTCTTTCCGTTGATTCTTATCGCGGCCCGGGATTAAGCAAGGGGTTGGTTATTTTAAAGAAAGTAAAGCAGCAACTTAAAGTTCCTATTTTGAGTGATGTGCATTGCGCAAAAGATATGGCTGCGGCAGCTAAGGTGTTGGATATTATTCAGATCCCGGCATTTTTGTGCCGTCAGACAGATATTGTGTTGGCTGCGGCAAGAACCGGCAAAGTGGTGAATATCAAAAAAGGGCAGTTCCTGGCTCCCTGGGATGTCCTGCCGATAATCAAAAAGGTTGAATCCGCCGGAAATAAAAATATTTTGATCACGGAAAGAGGGGTAAGTTTTGGCTATAATAACCTGGTTACGGATTACCGGGCTCTTTCGATTATGCGCGGGTTTGGCTATCCGGTAATTTACGATGCTACACACAGCGTACAGCTTCCCGGAGGAAAAGGTGCTTGTTCAGGCGGCCAGAGTGAATTTGTCTCCGGGCTTTCCAGGGCAGCTGTGGCTTTTGGTTGCGACGGCCTATTTTTAGAGGTGCATATTGATCCTAAAACAGCGCCATGCGACGGGCCAAATATGATTAATTTTAAAGAATTAGAAAACCTGTTAAAACAAATCAAAAAAATTGAGCGTGCATTATGAAAATAAATGTGATTAAGCGGGCAAAAGAGGTTTTGGATATTGAGGCAGATGCGGTAAGATTGTTGAAAGGCCGGCTGAATAAAGGGTTTGTAAAGGCAGTTGAATTGATCCTCAAGAATAAGGGAAGGGTAGTGGTCAGCGGTATGGGTAAGACAGGTATTATCGCGCAAAAACTTTCCGCCACCCTTGCCTCTACCGGTACTCCTAGTTTATTCTTGCATACCGCAGAGGCGATCCATGGTGACTTGGGAAAAGTTACGGCAGATGATGTTGTAGTCATTCTTTCTAACAGCGGCTCTACCGAAGAGATGAAGCAATTGCTTCCTATACTTAAAAAGATAGGCTCCCCGATTATATCGCTTACGGGAAATTTAAAATCCGTGCTTGCTAAATACAGCGATGTAGTTTTGGATGTTTCAGTTAAAAAAGAGGCCTGCCCATTAGGTCTGGCACCTACTGCTTCTACCACTGCTACCTTGGCAATGGCGGATGCTTTGGCGGTTTGTTTACTTGAGCTAAAAGGTTTTAAAGAAAAAGATTTTGCTTTTTTCCATCCCGGCGGGGCTTTAGGCAAGCGGCTGCTTTTAAAGGTTGAGGATATCATGCGCCGGGCAGGCGCTAATGCCGTGGTAGATGAAAATAAAAAAGTTTCACAGGTCTTATGCGCGATTACCCGCGCAAGGGCAGGTTCAGCTACGGTTGTAGACAAGCAGGGTAAGCTAAAGGGGATTTTTACCGATGGAGATCTGCGCCGGCATCTAGATACTGATGGGAATTTGGCGCAGCGCTTGATCAAAGAAGTAATGACTAAAAATCCTACAGTAGTAGATAAAGATATGCTGGCTGCCGAGGCAATGCGTATATTGCAGGTTAAGAAAATAGACGAGGTTCCTGTAGTAGATAAATTTATGCGTCCGGTGGGCCTGCTGGATGTGCAGGACCTGCTTAGGGCAGGGTTGGTTTAACTATGCCTAATGAAATAACAAAAGAAGAATTAACCAGCCGCCTGCGAAAAGTCAAGCTGCTCCTTTTGGATGTCGACGGGGTTTTGACTGACGGCAGGATAGTCTACGATTCCAGGGGCAGCGAGCTTAAATTTTTTGATGTACATGACGGGTTAGGGGTATTTGTATTACATAAAGCTGGGATTTCTACTATTTTGATTACAGCTAAAGGCTCTAAGACTATCCGGCCGCGCGCCAGGGATATGCGGGTGGCGGAAGTTTTTGCCGATGTTTTCCCTAAGACCGCGGTACTGGATAAGATTATCAAGAAATATAAAGTTTCTATAGATGAAATTTGTTTTGTGGCGGATGACTTGGTGGATCTGTCGCTTATGCGAAGAGTAGGTTTGCCGATAGCCGTTGGGAATGCCTCCGGTGAAATAAAAGAGGCCGCAGTTTATATAACTAATCATACGGGCGGACGTGGAGCTGTCAGAGAAATCTCCGAGATGATCCTTAAGTCGCAGGGTAAATGGGAAGATATTTTAAAATTTTATGGAGTTTAAGAAGTCTGTATTTTTAATCCTGGCGTCTATATTTTTTTACGGTAGCTCTTTCGCGGTTGAAACCAATATAGCAGCTAAAGAATCTAAAGATTCTGATCAGCAGATCGGCGATTTCTCCCTTTCAGGATATGGCGAAAAAGGGAAAAAATCCTGGGATCTGTCCGGAAAATCAGCAGATATATTTAATGAAGTAGTCAAACTTAAAGAGGTAGTGGGCAATCATTACGCGGACAAAGACAGTATTAACCTTACCGCCGATAACGGCGATTTTAATAAGAATAGCGGAGTTGTGCATTTAGAAAATAATGTGGTAATTACCACCTCCAGCGGAGCAAAACTAACTACTAATTCCCTGGATTGGGATCGCAAGCAGCAGATAGTCAGCACTTTGGATAAGGTTAGCCTTCAGCGTTCGGATATGAATCTTACCGGTGAAGGCGCCAAGGGGCAGACCGCGCTTAAGCAGGTGGCATTGGAAAAAAATGTGCGTTTGGATATTGAACCTTTAGATAAACAAAAGGCCAAAAAGGAAAAAATTGTAATTATCTGCGATGGCCCTCTTGAGGTGGATTATGAAAAAAATATTGCCATATTTAATAATAATGTTAAAGTAGAAACGCCGGATTCAACCATTTATAGCGATAAAATGCAGGTTTATTTTACTGCGAAACAAGAAGGGGCTAAGAAGGGCGAAGGGGCTGCGGTGATGTCCAGCTCTATTAATAGGATTGTTGCCCAAGGGAATGTGCGTATATTACGCGGCGAAAATACTTCTTATAGCCAGGAGGCGGTCTATACTGCTTTGGATAAGAGAATAGTTTTGACCGGCAGGCCTCATATAGAGATTTATCAGACGGAGAATATGAATGCAGCTTTTGGAAACTAAGGGCTTAGCTAAATCATACGATGGTCGGACTGTTGTTAATGGCGTAGACATTACGGTTAAGCGCGGTGAAATTGTCGGTTTGCTGGGGCCTAATGGGGCGGGAAAGACCACGACTTTTTATATGATCGTAGGCATTGTGCCCCCAAATCGCGGCACAATTGTCTTTGACAATCATGACATTACGAATCTGCCTATTCATGAGCGCGCGCGTTTTGGCATAGGTTATCTTTCGCAGGAGGCCTCAATATTCCGTAAGCTGACGGTTGCAGAAAATATAAATGCAATCCTGGAAACCCTGCCTTTGAGCCGTACGCAGAGAAAACGCAGGCTGATTTCCTTACTTGAAGAATTAAATATCGCGCATTTAGCGAAAAATAAGGCGTATACCTTAAGTGGAGGGGAAAGGCGCAGGCTTGAGATTACCCGTGCCTTGGTAACTAACCCTTCTTTTATACTTTTAGATGAGCCTTTTTCCGGCATTGACCCTATAGTAGTCAATGAGGCCCAGGAGATTATCAAAGAATTAAAAGCAAAGGGATTGGGTATTTTATTAACCGATCATAATGTGCGCGAGACCTTGGCTATAACTGATCGGGCTTATTTGATTGCTGATGGAGCGATTCTTATATCAGGTTCGGCGCATGAGTTGATCAGCCATCCGCGCGCGCGCGAGGTTTATTTAGGTGAAAAATTTAGAATGTGATTTCGCCCTCTTCTTGAGGAAGCGAAATCATCCCCGCTGGTTGTACTGCCTTATTTTTGTAATCAGTACGCGGGGATATTGAATAAGTAGCATCTAAGCGGGTATTGAGTTAATCATAAAGTAAGAGGTAGGGTAAACATATTACATAAATAAAACAGGAAAGGATTCAAATGAAAACTGAAGTAAAGAAGCTGGATAGTACTAAATGTGAATTAAGCGTAGCAGTGAGCGGTGAATTAGTCAAAAATAAATTTGAGGAAGTTTTTTCTCAGATTGCCAAGGAAGCAAAAGTTCCGGGTTTCCGTCCAGGCAAGGCCCCGAGGGATATTTTAGAGAAGCATTATGCCGCCTCAGTCCATGATCAGGTATTAAAGGATTTGGTTCCTGATGTGTATAACCAGGCAATTACAGCAGAAAAGCTTGATGTAATCGAATTGCCTCAGATAACTGATGTGAAGTTGGATCGCAGCAATCTTTCTTTTAAAGCGGTTGTAGAGGTGTCTCCGGAGATTGCGCTTAAAGATTATAAGAAGCAGAAAATAAATTATAAATTAATCACGGTAAGTGCCGATGAAATTAAAAAACATGTTGATTCCGTCAAGGAGTCGCGCAAGGCAGAAACTTTAGACGATAAATTCAGCCGTTCTCTTGGGTATCCAAACCTTTCGGAATTTGAGAAAGCGGTGGAAAGGCAGATTTTTATTACTAAGGAGAATCAGGAACGCCAGCGCATTGAGAGTGATTTGATCGATAATCTCCTTAAAGATTTGGAATTTAAAGTGCCGGAGAGCCTGGTTAGCCGGCAGACTCAGGATATGCTGCGGCAGACAAAAATTGATTTGGCGATGAAGGGGATTCCCCGGGATAAAATTGATGAGCAGGAGAAGTTGCTTTTAGATGGGATCCAGCCTCAGGCTAAAAAGCAGGTGAAGGTTTATTTAGTCTTAGCTCAGATTGCTAAAAAAGAAGGTATTACTATAGATGACCATATGCCGGCTAAGGTAATGGAGTTTTTGTTAAGAGAGGCAGATTGGCAGGAGACCCATTAAAACGGAGGATATGATGGAGACAAAAATGCAAACATTGGTTCCTATGGTAATTGAGCAGACTCCCAGGGGTTATGAACGTGCCTATGATATTTATTCGCGCCTTTTAAAGGAACGTATTGTTTTTATCGGCACGCCTATCGATGATTATGTGGCTAACTTGGTAATGGCCCAGATGCTTTTTTTACAGATGGAAGAAAAGGATAAAGATATTAATGTCTATATTAACTCGCCCGGGGGTTCGGTTACTGCGGGCCTTGCAATATACGACACCATGCAGTTTATAAAATGCGATGTGGCAACCTATTGCGTAGGACAGGCAGCCAGTATGGGGGCGGTTTTGTTGGCGGCGGGCACCAAAGGGAAACGTTTTGTGCTCCCTAATTCGCGGGTAATGATCCATCAGCCCTGGGGTGGTGTGCAGGGGGCGGCTGCCGATATATCTATACAGGCTAAGGAGATCTTAACTCTGCGTGATAAAATTAATAATATCCTTGTGCATCATACGTCTCAGCCGCTGGAGAAAATCCAAAAGGATACTGACAGGGACTATTTTATGTCTGCTCAAGAAGCAAAGGATTATGGGATAATCGATGAAGTGGTATTAAACAACAAGAAAATAAAATAAGAGGAGTGAGAAATGAGAAAAAATTATTTGTTAACACCGGGTCCGACACCGCTACCGCCTGAGGTATGTCTTGCGTTGGGTAAACCGATTATTCATCATCGCACTCCGCAGTTTCAGGCGATACTTAAAGAGGCTAGCGAGGGGTTAAAGTATGTATTTCAGACACAGTCAGATGTATTTATCCTTACCTCTTCTGGTACCGGAGCAATGGAGGCAGCGGTAGCTAACCTGCTTTCAGCGCAGGATACTGCGATCACCGTCGAGGGTGGTAAATTCGGAGAACGCTGGACAGAGTTATGCACAAGTTATGGTATTAATGCGGAGGTGATTAAGGTTGAGTGGGGAAAGGCAGTGGATCCGAAAGAGATTGAAAAACGCCTGGCGGACAATCCTAATATA
This sequence comes from uncultured Planctomycetales bacterium, assembly GCA_964427405.1. Lineage (GTDB taxonomy): Bacteria > Omnitrophota > Gorgyraeia > Gygaellales > Profunditerraquicolaceae > UBA6249. The sequence goes on from CAYRUB010000009.1 coordinate 64,227, forward strand.
AAAGCTGTTTTTGTTACGCTTTGTGAAACTTCTACCGGCGTTGCCAGTGATATTGAGGCAATTGGTAAGGTGGTTAGTAAATATAAGGCAGTTCTAGTAGTTGACGCGATCAGCGGCCTGGGTGCTATTGATTTGAAAACCGATGCCTGGGGTGTTGATGTTTGTGTCTCAGGATCGCAAAAAGGTTTTATGCTTCCTCCGGGCCTTGCCTTTATATCAGTAAGCAAGAAGGCATGGGAGGCGATTGCTGTTTCAAAGAGCCCGAGGTATTATTTTGATTTAACAGTGGCTAAGAAGGCGATCCAGAAAACAGATACGCCTTTTACTCCGGCTATTTCCCTGATAATCGCTTTAGTGGAAGTGTTGAAGATGATGAAGCAGGATGGTCTGGAAAACATATTTAATCGCCATAAAGTTATGGCTTGTGCTACTAAGGCTGCGATGAAGGCGTTGGGCTTAGAGCTGTTCGCGCCTACCGCTGCTTCAGATGTGGTGACTGCGGTAAAAGCCCCCGCCGGCATTGACGGGGAAAAAATCGTTAAGACTATGCGTGATATTTACGGAGTAACCATTGCCGGAGGACAGGCAGAATTAAAGGGTAAAGTATTCAGATTCGCCCACATGGGTTTTGTCGAAGAATTTGATATTATTGCCGGTATCGCTTGTCTTGAAAAAGTCTTAAAGGAGTTAGGCTATGCCTTTGAGTTGGGCGCGGGAGTTAAAGCAGCTGAAGAGGTTTTCTTAAATAAGGAGTAAGTAAAATGATTAAGGTTCTAGTCAGTGACGCGTTATCCGAAGAGGGGCTTAAGGTGTTTAGGGAGTCCAAGGAACTTACTGTTGATGTAAAAACAGATTTAAAACCCGATGCCTTAAAAGAGATAATCAAGGATTATGACGCCCTGGTAGTGCGCAGCGCAACCAAGGTAACCAATGAGATAATTCAGGCAGCTAAAAAGCTAAAAGTTATCGGCCGTGCCGGAGTTGGTTTAGATAATGTAGATTTGGAAGCAGCTACGCAAAAAGGGATTATTGTGATGAACACTCCGGCGGGAAATACTATTTCTACCGCCGAACATACCTTCAGCATGATCCTGTCTCTTTCCAGGAATATCCCGCAGGCTAACGCATCGACGAAAAAAGGGGAATGGAAGCGCTCAAAGTTTATGGGGGTAGAGGTTTATGGAAAAACCCTTGGCATAGTAGGTTTTGGCCGTATCGGTTCCGAAGTGGCTAAGCGTGCTTTATCGTTTGGAATGAAGATACTAGCGTATGATCCGTTTTTGTCGGCTGAGGTTGCCGAAAGTATTGGCGTCGAGATCGCGGAATTAAAGAAAGTACTGCAGGAAGCCGATTATATCACTGTGCATACTCCGTTAACCGATGAAACCAGGCATATGATTTCGGATAAAGAATTTGCTTTAATGAAAAAAGGCGTGCGTATAATAAATTGCGCCCGCGGAGGAATAATTGATGAGGCGGCTTTAGTTAAAGCTATAAAAGAACTTAAAGTGGCTGGCGCAGCCATGGATGTTTTTGAAAACGAACCTCTTTCCGCAGAGAACGAACTTTTAAAACTCGATAATGTGATTATTACCCCGCATCTGGGAGCTTCTACCGAAGAAGCACAGGTTAATGTGGCAATTGAAGTAGCGGAGATTGTGCGCGATGCCCTTTTAGGCAGAGGCATTCGCAATGCCGCTAACTATCCGTGCTTAGAAGCGGAGGTTTGTAAAATTCTTAACCCCTATATTAATTTAGGGGAAAAGCTGGGGATGTTTGCTGCCCAGCTTGTAGAGGGTAGGTTCCAGGAGTTAGTTATAAATTATAGCGGTGAGATTACTAAATATGATTTAAGCCCGGTAACCATGGCTTTGGCCAAAGGGGTACTTGAGCCTATATTAAAGGAAACGGTAAATTTTGTTAATGCCGTATCTTTACTTAAGGAAAGAGGAATAAAGTTACGTGAATCAAAATCCGCACAAGAAGGCGAATTTGTCAATCTTGTCCAGTTAGAGATTAAGACGGATAAGGAGAGCAAGAAAGTCTTTGGAACGCTTTCCAGCAATAAACAGCCGCGAATTGTAAAGATTGACGACTATTATCTTGAGCTATATCCAATCGGAGAAATGGTCTTTATCCGTAATTCGGATAAGCTGGGTTTAATCGGTAGCCTGGGTACGCTCATGGGAAAAAGTGGTATCAACATTGCCGCGATGACCTTTGGCCGGGACGAACAAGGTGGAAAGGCAATCAGCGTATTAAACGTAGATAGCCAGGTTAGCCAAGAGATCCAGGATAAGATACGCGAATTAGAAAACATTTTAACCGTAAAAGTTATCAGGACATGAAAAGCGTTAAAACCATATTTTTTCTTCTTGCGTTGCTGGCATTAAGTGCCGGCAATCTTTACGCTAAAGAAATAACTATCCTTTATACCGGTAGCACCCATGCCATGCTTTATCCTTGCAGTTGTCCTATCGAGCATGATGGCGGGATCGCACGCCGGGCTTCGCTGGTAAAAGAATTAAGAAAGAGGTCTCCGGGGCTTTTACTTTTAGACTGTGGCGCCTTTACCGCCGGAGGCCCAATGGATGAATATACCCAGAATACCCGGCTGGATATGCAGCGCTCTGAAGTGAACTTCAGGGCTATGGAGTTGATGCGCTATGATGCCGTTGCTATAAGCGGCGATGAGTTTAATTTCGGAAAGGATTTCTTTCTAAAGAACGCCAGAAAAAATAATCCCGCTTTTTTAAGTGTTAATTTAGGTTCGGATAAAGTGGAGCCGTATATTGTCAAACAAGTTTCCGGGGTAAAGATCGGGATTATCGGTTTGACCAATTTAGCCGCCGGTCAGAAATCAGAAGGTTTAAAGATTGCCGCGCCTAAGGCAATAGATCAGATGGTCAGTCGCCTTAAGAATGAAGGTGTAGAGGTAGTGATTGTTTTAAGTACTTTGGGCATAAAAGAAGATTTGGATTTAATTTCTAAAGTTAAGGATATAGACATACTTTTTAGGGGGTCTAATCCGATAAAAGAAGATGTGGAAGCTAAGGTGGGGCCTACTTTTATTGTGCGCCCCTCTTGGCAGGGCCGCAAGCTCGGGAAATTGACCCTGGAAGTTAAAGATGGCAAGCTTTTAAACTGTAAGACTGAGGAGATTCGGCTGTCAGATAAGATCGTCGATGACCCTGATGTGCTTGCAATGCTGCCGCGTTGTTATTCCGATGCCAACTGTAAGAAGGATGGACTGATCGGTAGCTGCCAGAACCCGGGTGAACTTGGCGCCAGCTGTTTGTTTACCGAGCCGAATAAACTCAGATTGATTGTAATAAGCGCAAAGGACTGTGTTGTTTGTAATACAGAGCCGGTCCTGGAATTATTAAAAAAACAATTTCCCGGCATTAGCGCTGAATATGTTGATTTGGAGCGTGCCCAGAACCTGATTAAGGATTTATCGATTAAGGTCTTACCGGCTTACATTATCGGAGGAGAAGTAGAAAAAGAAACTAATTTTGGAAGCTTTAAAAATAACCTGGAATTAAAAAGCGGCCTGTATTTGCTTAAACCGCAGGTAAGCGGGGTATCTTATTTTATTGACCGTCCGCCGAGAAAAGGGGGCCTGGATTTATTTTTTAGCATATTTGATAAAGATGCCGCGGGGCTTCTCTCGGTTTTAAAAGAATTTAACCCAAGTTTGCATTTTCTGGCGGTAGAGAAGGAAAACGGTTTTGATGCTAATAACGGACAGCTTGAAATAGAAGAATATCTGCGCGCCTGTTGCGTCCAGAAGTATTATCCGCAGAAGTTCTGGGATTATTTAATCTGCCGCGCCAGGAATATCAACAGTTCATGGTGGGAGGATTGCCTTCCCGAGGATGACGCGTTTAAGATAAAAACCTGCGCTAAGGGCCCTGAAGGCGCGCTTCTGCTTAAGGAAAATATTGCCTTGAATAAAGAGGTGCAGGTTAGCTTTGGTCTGAGTTATCTTTTAGATAACTATCAGATATTTTCTTCACGCGGAGTACCGGATAAAGAAGATCTCAGGAAAATAATAAAAAAGTAAGGAGTAAATATGGCGCAAAAACCTAAAATTTATCTGCTCGATGTAACTAATCGCGACGGTGTACAGACTTCGCGTATTTGTTTGTCTAAACTTCAAAAAACTATGATTAACTGGTATCTGGACCAGATGGGGGTTTTCCAGTCGGAGTTTGGTTTTCCGCTCACCCGCCATGAAACAAATTACCTGAATGCTAATCTAGAGCTGATTAAATTAGGGGGATTTTCCAATATCAGGTTAAGCGGCTGGCTGCGCGCGACAAAAGAGGATGTAAGGGCTGCTTTTAAGCTGGTGCCGCATTTAAAATACATCAATCTTTCTATCTCAACCAGTGATCAGATGATTATCCATAAATTTAAAGGCAAGTTAGATCATCAATCTGTGATTCAGGAGATGGAGGAGGCGGTAGGCGAGGCAATAAAATCAGGCGCCGAGACTATCGGGGTAAATGCGGAAGATGCCTCACGTACCAATATTAATTATCTGATTGAGTTTGCTGTTAAAGCCAAGAAGGCAGGCGCAGGCAGGATCCGTTATTGCGATACATTAGGATGTGATACGCCTTTTAGTATCTATGAACGCATAAAATTACTTGCTGAAGCAGTAGATTTACCCATCGAAGTGCATTGTCATAATGATTTGGGTCTGGTGGTAGCTAATTCTATTGTTGGAGCCAAAGCAGCAAATGATGCCGGGGTAGATGCTTATATTAATACTTGTGTTAATGGCATGGGTGAACGTGCGGGAAATGCGGATTTGGTTTCGGTAATACTGGCGATTAAATTTGGACAGGGAATGCAGGGTTATAATTTGGATGAAAAGGTGGATTTAAAGATGGCCTGGAAAATCTGTAAGTATGCTTCTTACGCCTTTGGCGTGCCTATCCCTATTAATCAACCCGGGGTGGGGGCTAATGCCTTTGCCCATGAATCCGGGATCCATGCCGACGGGGCATTGAAAGACAGGCGTAATTATGAGCTTTATGATTATGAAGAGCTTGGCCGCGGGGAGCCGGAAATAATTGAGACAGGCAGGAAGATTACCGCCGGAGAATATTCCGGAATTAAGGGGTTCCGTAATGTTTATGAAAAATTGGAAGTACCTTTCAAGGATGATGCCGAGGCCACGCGTATACTAGAGCTGGTCAGGTATGCCAATGTGCATAATCAGAAACCCTTAGTTGATGATGAGTTAAATTTTATCGCTAAATATCCGAATATCGCGCACAAGATTTTTACGATGACACCTTAAAAAAAGGAAAAAATGAATATAGTTATTGTAGGGATGCAGTGGGGGGACGAGGGTAAGGGTAAAATAATTGATATCCTTTCCCAAAAAGTAGATTATATTGTGCGCTACCAGGGTGGCAACAACGCCGGCCATACCGTAGTGGTAGGCCCGAAAGAGTATATCTTTCATCTCATACCTTCGGGTATATTGCATGCCGGTAAAATCTGTTGTATCGGCAATGGTGTAGTAATTGATCCGGAGGTGCTTTTGCGCGAATTAAATGATCTGCGTGGGAATGGCATTGATTTTGCCCGGCGCTTTAAGATTTCTTCTTTGGCGCATTTGATTATGCCGTATCATAAAAATTTGGATCAATTACGCGAAGGCAAGAGAAAAAATAAGATCGGTACCACTGGCAGGGGCATAGGCCCTTGTTATGCCGATAAGATTAATCGCTGTGGTATTCGTATGGTTGATTTAGCCAATCCCGGTATTTTTAGAGATAAGCTTAAAGATAATCTTAAGGAAAAGAATGAGATCTTTAAGAAGGTATATCAGCATCCCGGTTTTAGCTTCGAGAAGATATACCGGCAGTATCTTGATTATGGTAAATTATTTGCTCCTTATGTCTGTAATACCGCCTTGTTATTAAATAAAGCAACTGATGAGAAATTGGATATTCTTTTAGAGGGCGCACAAGGTACATTTTTGGATATTGATTTTGGCACGTATCCTTTTGTTACATCCTCTTCGGCAACCTCGGGTGGAGCTTGTATCGGAACAGGTATATCCCCGGTTAAAATTGATAAGGTGGTTGGTGTTTGTAAAGCCTATACCACGCGAGTGGGCGAAGGGCCATTTCCTACTGAGTATGCCTCAGGTTTTGGTAAATTTATGCGTAATAAGGGGAAAGAGTTTGGCGCTACTACCGGCAGGCCGCGTAGATGCGGCTGGTTTGATGCAATAATGGCCAGGGAATCTGTAATGCTTAATGGTATTTCTGAACTAGCGATTATGAAGATGGACATTCTTGATGGGTTAGATAAGATTAAGATTTGCACTGCCTATAAGTATAAAGGTAAGATAATCAAAGAGTTCCCGCATGATTTTGAAGTGTTAAGCAAGGCCACTCCAGTTTATAAGGAGATGCCAGGTTGGCCTAATCAGGATAAGAAGCCAAGTTCTTTTAAAGAGTTGCATCCTAATGCCCGGGCATATCTGCTGGAGTTGCAAGGTCGGCTTAAGGCTAAAATAACCATGGTTTCTATAGGTTCTGCAAGAAAAGATACTTTGTTTGTTTAAGATGTCCGAAGGTGTTTTTATCCTTGACTATAACAAAGGGTTATGTTATATTTAAATTTCAATTAACAGGAAAAAGGAGAGTTGAGATGAGAAATAATTTATTCAAATTCGTATTGGTTTTATTCATAACTTTAGGATTAGCCGGGTGCAGTTTTGTTTTTCAAAAAGGCAGGCGCTCTGACGCCCAGAAAATTGAGGAGTTAAACGCTCAACTGGATGAACTTTTACGCTCCAAGGGTATGCTCGAGCAGAAGCTTGGCCAAGAGATAAATGATAAGCAGATAAAGCTTCAAATGATGGAGAAAGGGTTGGTAATTACCGTCGTAGGAGACCTTTTGTTTGATTCCGGGAAATCCAAGATCAGGTCTGAGGCTTATCCTTTATTGGACAAGGTATCGGCGATCTTAAAAGATAATATGGCACAGTTTAATATTGGTATTGAAGGCCACACTGACAATGTCCCGATTAAACTTTCGGGATGGAAATCTAACTGGGAGCTTTCCACCGCTCGCGCCCTAAGTGTCTTGCACTATTTAGTCAAAGATCAGGGGATCGCGCCTGAACGTTTATCCGCCATCGGTTACGGAGAATACCGGCCGGTAGATTCTAATGAAACCGGATACGGCCGTAAGCAGAATCGCAGAGTAGAGATTGTTATCCTGCCTAATGTTACTAAAGTTAAAGGTGATTCTAAAGGCGAGCATCTTAACGCGGATTCATCCGAACTTAAAGAGCCCCAAGAGAATCTTAAGTAAGTTATGGAAGATGGTTTAAAGAACCGCATAGTTATTGTTTTAGCGATATTATCGTTGGTGTTTCTCTTCGGCACGCTTAGCTCATGCAATAGCGCGATGCGTCAAAAAGCCGGTCGCGACAAAGAAATGGCTGCGCGTCTTCAGCTGGAAGAGAAGATGAATAAATTCTCCCAGGAGAGATCGGTTTTAGAGGAAAGGGTTAAGACAAAGGAAAAAGAGGCCGTAGAGGCAAAAGCAGCGCTTGAGGTAAATAAGACAATTTTAGCTCAAGAGCAATTGCTAAATCAAAACCTCAAAGATGAGCTGTTAAAGGCAACTAAAAAATGAAATAAGGGGAGTTTGAATGATGGAAAGTAATTGTTTTGTGGAAAAGGGGAGATAATCCCCCTTTTTTATTAGAGGGAGGTGGGTTATGAGAATATTAAATAAAGTAAAAGAGAAGCTAAAGAAAATTATCCCTGTTAAGTTTGGATCCTTGAAGACAAAGAAAAAGAAATCGCCTGTTTTACGCCCGGCGGTTTCGGCAACCAAAGATATCCCCGGTTTTCAGGAAACCATTGCCGTCAATACAAAATTTTCGCATCCGGAAGATACGCGCCCCAGGAGTACCATGCTTCAGGAGCTTCCTTCTTATTATGACCAGGATAAGATTATTTTACAGGTGCGTGATCCGCGTTGGCTGCATGCTTACTGGGAGTTAAGAAATCAGACCATTGAAGGCCTAAAAATTAAATTAGGAGATGATTTCCATCGCGCAAAAAAGATTTTAAGGGTTTATGATGTTACTAATATTGTCTTTAACGGTTTTAATGCCAATAGTTTTTTTGATATCCAATATAATGATTTTGCCAATAGTTGGTATATTGATACAGCAGGTCCGGGGCGCTCTTGGTGTGTGGATCTGGGGTTGATGTTAACCGACGGCAGATTCATTACTATTTTACGTTCTAATGTCGTTTCAACCCCTTTGGATGGTCCATCGTGGGTTACTGATGAAGAATGGATGATCCCTGAAGATGTGTTTGCCAGACTTTATGGTATGGGGTTTGGTTTAGGTAAAAGCTCTCCGGTGGGCCGCGCCTGGCAGGAACGTACAAAACAGGGCTTGTTCAGCTCGGGAATATCCTCCAGCCCTGTAAGAAAAGCAGTTAAGGAAAGAAGTTTTTGGATGAAAGTAGATTGCGAATTAATCGTCTATGGAGCGACTGAGCCCGATGCAAAAGTTACGGTGCAGGGGGCGCCGATTAATTTAAGGCCGGATGGCACTTTTACCCTGCGTTATTATTTGCCGGATAGTAAACAGGTGATTCCGGTTAAGGCGACTTCCGCCGATGGGATAGACGAACGTACTATTACTCCAATCGTAACGCGAGAAACCAAATAAAAACTATGACTAAAGGATACCTTTGTTTAGTTTTACATGGCCACTTGCCTTTTGTGCGCCATCCGGAACATGAAAATTTCCTGGAAGAGGATTGGCTTTATGAGGCAATCACCGAGACTTATGTGCCCTTGATTTCTGTTTTTGAGGGGTTGGTTAATGACGGGATAGACTTCCGGATTACCATGACCTTAAGCCCTACGCTTATCTCCATGCTTTCAGACTCCCTGTTGCAAGAGCGTTATTTAAAGCATATAAATAAGCTTATTGAATTGTCCCAGAAAGAAATTGAGAGGACGAAATGGCAGGATGCATTCAGACGCCTGGCGGAAATGTATTTTAACAGATTTTCGCATGCCCGGGATACCTTCCAGAAATATAACAATAACCTGGTGTATGCTTTTAAGAAATTTCAGGATTTAGGCAAGCTTGAGATAATTACCTGCGGAGCTACGCATGGATTCTTCCCGCTGATGGATGTTTGCCGGGATTCGGTACGCGCGCAGGTAAAGGTGGCAGCAGATCATTATGAAGGAGTATTTGGCAGAAGGCCGCGGGGTATTTGGCTTCCGGAATGTGGTTTTTGTCCCGGACATGATGAAATCCTCCGTGAGGCTGGTATTCGTTACTTTTTTACTGATTCTCATGGACTCTTGCATGGTACCCCCCGTCCTAAATACGGAGTATTTGCCCCGGTTTATTGCAAAGGCACGGGAGTAGCCGCCTTTGGCAGGGATCTGGAGTCATCAAAACAGGTCTGGTCTTCTATCGAAGGATACCCTGGAGATTATAACTACCGGGAATTTTACCGTGATATTGGTTTTGATCTGGAGTTTGATTATATTAAGCCTTATATTCATCCCGACGGAGTGCGTATTAACACAGGAATAAAATATTATCGTATTACCGGCACAGGCAATAATAAAGAGCCATATGTTGCGGAGTGGGCAAGGGAACGGGCTGCAGATCATGCGGGTAATTTTATGTTTAACCGTCAAAAACAGGCCAGCTATCTTAATGACCTTATGGGTAAGGCTCCGATTATTGTCTCGCCTTATGACGCTGAACTTTTTGGGCATTGGTGGTATGAGGGGCCGATGTGGCTGGACTTTCTTTTCCGTAAAGTTGCCTGTGACCAGAATGAAATACGCATGATTACTCCTTCGGAATACTTAACAGAGAATCCGCGAAATCAGGTGATTACCCCATCGCTTTCCAGTTGGGGATATAAAGGGTATTCGGAAATGTGGCTGCAGGGGACGAATGACTGGATCTACCGGCACCTGCATGTGGCTTCAGAGCGGATGAGCGAGTTGGCCAGGAACTTTCCCCAGGCTCAAGGTTTACTGCGCAGGGCTTTAAATCAAGCTTTGCGCGAGTTACTATTGGCGCAAAGTTCGGATTGGGCGTTTATTTTGGGGACGGGCACGCATACTAGTTACGCGGTGCGCCGCACCAAGGACCATCTTTTAAGATTTAACCGTATATATGAAGATATCAAGTCTAATAATATTAACGAGAATTGGCTTTCAGATATTGAACATAAGGACAATCTCTTCCCTAATATAGATTATCAGGTGCATCAGTAGCATGCAGGACAATCTCAAAATCCCTAAGCATATAGCTTTTATTATGGACGGTAATGGCCGCTGGGCAAAAGAAAGGGGCTTAAGCCGTACTTCCGGGCATCGCGAGGGGATAAAGCGTGTAAAAGAGATTATCCGCGGCGCGAGCCAATTGGGTATTGAGACAATTACTTTTTTTGCTTTTTCAACAGAGAATTGGTCACGGCCAAAGAATGAAGTTAATGTTTTGATGCGCTATCTGGGTAATTTCCTGGATAGGGAGGTTATTGAACTGCATAAGAATAATATGCGTTTTTTGGTTATCGGTAGAAATGATCCTATTCCTAAATATCTCCAGGTGAAGATTAAAAAAGCCCAGGAGAAGACCAGCGCTAATACCGGCCTGAATGTTGTTTTAGCTTTAAATTATGGTGGCAGGCAGGAGATCGTGGATGCTGCCAAACGATTTGCCAAAGATGTGTTAATCGGTAAAGCTGATCTTGAGAGCCTGGAGGAAAAGCAATTCAGCGGTTATTTTTATGCCGCGGATATCCCTGATCCCGACCTTTTAATTCGCACCAGCGAAGAGATGCGCATCAGTAATTTTTTGCTCTGGCAGCTTTCATACTCTGAATTTTATTTTCCTAAGAAATGCTGGCCGGATTTCGGGATGGATGATTTAAAAGAAGCAATTAAGGAATATCAAAAAAGAGAGCGTAGGTTTGGAGGTTTAGATGCTTGCTAAAAGAATAATCAGCTCTGCCATACTTATCAGTATTATTTCAGTAGTGATATTTTTTGACTGGCTCTGCGGATTGGTGGTCACCGTTTTTATTATCGCCGGATTATATGAGTATTTTGTGATGCTTGAGAAAAAAGGGATAAATATCTACAAATATTTCGGTATCGGCATGGGGACGATCATTCCTTTATCGATCATGTTCAGGTTTGAGCCGACCAAAAGCTGGGAGTTGCTTTTTATTGTTCTGGCCTTGTTTTCTATCCTGCTCATGCAATTTAAGCGCCGGGATACATCCGGGGTGATCGTGGATATCTCGACTACGATTTTCGGAATACTTTATGTTTCCTGGTTTTTTAGTTTTATTATAAAGATTCGCTATCTTTCCGGGGGGTTTGGTTTTCTGGTAGCTTTATTGTTAATTGTTAAACTGGGGGATATCGGGGCATATTTAGTGGGAAGCCGCTGGGGAAAGATACCCTTAATGCAGCATATAAGCCCAAAGAAGACCGTTGAAGGAGCGCTTGGCGGATTATTATTCAGTGTTTTAGGCGCCTTCGCCAGTAAATCGTTTTTGCCATTTGGTTATGGGAAGTTGTTGTTAACCGCAATTGGTTTAGGGGTGCTTGGCCAATTGGGCGATCTTTCTGAATCACTGCTTAAACGGGACTGTCAGATTAAAGATTCAGGCAGTATTTTCCCAGGCATGGGAGGGGTATTGGACCAGATCGATAGTTTGTTATTTACCGCTCCGGTATTTTATTTTTATCTTAGTACAATCGTAAAATGAAGAGAATCGCGGTTTTAGGTTCTAGTGGCTCAATAGGCCAAAGTACGCTTTCGGTGATCAGGGACCTGCCAAAGCAATTCAAAGTTGAGGCTTTAAGCGTTAATTCAGATATTGTTAAGTTAAAACAGCAGATAAAAGAATTTAAGCCGCCTCTTGTATGCGTAAGAGATGAACAGGCAGCCCGTAAATTACGCTCTGATTTAGGTTCATCAACAAAGGTTTTCTGCGCAGAAGAGGGTTTGGGCGAAATGGTTAAAGATAAGAGTATCGATCTGGTAATGTTTGCCATTACCGGTTCGGCTGCGCTCAAGCCCTTACTTGCTGCGATTAGAAATGGTAAGGACATCGCTTTAGCTAACAAAGAAGCATTGGTGATGGCCGGGCCTTTGGTTATGCGCATGGCAAAGAAACACAAGGTTAGGATTCTGCCGGTTGATAGTGAGCAATCAGCTATCTGGCAGAGCCTGGGAAGTTTTAGTCAGTCCGATGTCAGGCAGGTTTACTTGACTGCCTCCGGAGGTCCTTTAAGGAGCCTTGCGCTTAGTAAGTTTAAAAAGGTTAGCCTGGAGAAGGTGTTGCGGCATCCCCGCTGGAAGATGGGCAAGAAGATAACAATCGATTCGGCAACTTTGATGAATAAGGGGTTAGAACTGCTTGAAGCGATGTTTTTATTTGATTTAGGAGTAGAAAAAATCAAGGTATTGATTCATCCTGAAGCCCTGATTCATTCTATGGTTGAATTTAATGACGGCGTGATCATGGCGCAACTTTCAGCGGCGGACATGCGTATACCTATACAGTATGCTTTGACGTATCCGGAGAGACTGGTTAATAAGCTTCCGGGAATAGATTTCTACCGTCTAAATAAACTGCATTTTGAAAAACCGGATCTGGAAAAGTTTCCTTGCCTAGCTTTAGCATATCAGGCAGCCAGGCAGTTAGGGACAATGCCGGCGGTAATAAACGCGGCTAACGAGGTTAGTGTGAACAATTTCTTAAACAAACGGATTGGTTTTTTAGCTATACCGAAAATAATAGAAAAGGTAATGCGGCGACACTCAAGAATAGCTAATCCTGACCTATCGGATATAATGGCTGCCGATTCTTGGGCCAGAAAAGAAGCTGCTGTATTGGCAGCTAACTTAAATTAATGATGATTTCCATACTTATCTTTGTTTTAATTTTAAGCCTGCTTATTATTGTGCACGAATTTGGGCATTTTATCGCTGCGCGAAAAAATGGCGTGCTTGTTGAGCAATTTTCTTTAGGGTTTGGGCCGCAGATTTTTAAGAAGAAGAAAAATGGCACTGAATACAGCATAAGTCTTATTCCTTTAGGCGGCTATGTAAAGATGGCAGGAGATAGCCAAACGGAATATAAGGGTAAGCCTGATGAATATTTTTCTAAGAGCATTGGCAGGCGTTTCCAAATCATCTTCTTCGGCCCACTTTTGAATTATCTACTCGGTTTCTTATTTTTCTGGTGCATTCTTTTTGTGGGGTATCCTACTCTGACTACTAAAGTTGGCGGTTTAATCGATGGCTACGGAGCTAAAGAGGCGGGTTTAGCGGTAGGAGATAAGGTTATTGTTATAGACGGCAAAAGCGTTAATTTATGGGATGATATGCAGCGCCAGATCCAGAAAAGAAAAGTAAGGGAAAGCGTGGAGCTTTCGGTTTTGCGCGATAATCAAGAGCTAAAATTCAAAGTATTGATTAAAGATAAAATTATGGATGATGAATTAGGGGAAAAACGCTCCTTAGGTATTATTGGTATTGCCCCTTTTGATGAAATTGTTGAAGTCAGGCACGGTTTTTTTGAGTCGGCTTATCTTGGAATTAAGAAAACCATAGATTTGACTGTTATGACTTACAAGGGGCTATGGAGGCTGGTTAGCGGTAAAATGTCCATGCGCGATTCCATGACTGGGCCGCTGGGAATATTTTTTATCACTTCCAAAACAGCAAAATTGGGGATAATCGCAGTTATGCATCTGATCGCGGTCTTAAGCGTAAGCCTGGCGATATTTAATCTTTTACCGCTGCCTATTCTTGATGGCGGGCATATATTTTTACTGGGTTTGGAAAAACTAAGGAAGAAAGCGCTGGGGATCAAGGCAGAACAGGTAATTAATAATGTTGGTTTTACTCTGATGATTACGATAGCCTTGTTGGTTACTTATAATGATATATTAAGGCTTTATGGCGATAAGATCAGTAAGTTTATGGGCAAATAAATGGATATTGTAAGAAGGAAATGCAAGGTTGTGAAGATCGGTGATGTTTTGATTGGCGGGACAAATCCTGTCGCGATCCAGTCAATGACTAAGACCAGGACAGCCGACGTAGAAAATACCGTTAAGCAGATCAACCAATTAAAAGATGCGGGTTGTCAAGTTGTGCGCCTGGCAATTAATGATTTTGACGACGCTGCGGCATTAAAGCGGATTAAAGCAAAAGTTAAGCTGCCGCTGGTGGCGGATATCCATTTTGATTGGCGTCTGGCAATTGCCGCTATTGAAAATGGGGCGGATAAAATAAGATTGAATCCGGGTAATATTGATAAAAAGCAGGAGATAGAAGCAGTTATCTCGGCATTAAAGGCGGCCAGGATTCCTTTGCGCATCGGGCTTAATTCCGGCTCGGTAAAAGACACCCGGCTAAAGAAATCATCAATGAGCGATAAATTAGTATCTACCTGTATGAGTTATATAAGGATGGTTGAGGGGTTTAAATTTAACAATATAGTAATTTCGCTTAAGGCCAACAATGTTTTGGATACGCTCGCTGCTTATCGTAAAATTTCCAAGGCCTGTAATTATCCTTTGCATCTTGGTTTGACTGCCACCGGTTCTGTTTACAGCGGGATTATCAAGTCCAGCGTGGCTTTGGGGGCTTTACTTCTGGAGGGTATTGGTGATACAATAAGGGTGTCTTTGACTGAAAAGCCGGTAGAGGAGATTAGGGCAGCTAAATGCATATTAGAGTCTTTAGCCCTGCGTAGTTTCGGGCCGCAGATTATCAGCTGTCCTACTTGCGGCCGCTGCAAGGTGAATCTGGTTGGTATAGTAAAAGAGCTGGAGAACAAACTATCAGCTATTGATTATAGTCAATTGTCCCGGCCGGTGAAATTGGCTATAATGGGCTGTGTGGTTAACGGACCGGGGGAGGCTAAAGAAGCGGATATCGGAGTTGCTTTTGGCAGAAGCGAAGGAGTTTTGTTCAGGCATGGTAAGGTAGTCAGGAAAATATCGCCAGGCGATTGTGTACGGATTGTATTACAGGAACTTAAAACCAAGGAGAAGACGTGGCTCATCAAACGCTAAAAACCAGGGTACGTGAAGATTTCATTGCTAGATACAGCAGTGTTCTATCTAAAAGTGCCGGCAATAAAATAGAGGTAGCGGCTACTGTCAGGCAGATCCTTGAGGGAATCCTTAATCAGCCGCGCAGTGTGCTTAAAGAGCAGGACAGGGATAATATTATCAATGAATTGGTTGATGAGTTTGCCGGTTTTGGCCCTATCGAAAAATTGATGATGGATCATGACGTTACAGAGATTATGATTAACGGCACGCATAATGTATATGTAGAGAAGGGTGGAAAAAAGCTGATGACTGATATAAGGTTTGATAGTGATCAGCAGCTCATGTATGTTATCCAAAAGATTTTGGCGCCTACCAGAAGAAGGGTTGATGAGACTCAGCCTTATACGGATGTTTGCCTGCCGGATGGTTCGCGAGTTAATATTATTATTCCGCCATTAGCCCTGGATGGTCCGACAATAACTATTCGTAAGTTTCTCAAGGTAATTCAAAGAGCAGAGGATCTTATCAGTTTGGATACGCTGGATAAGAGAATGGCGGATTTTCTGGTTGCCTGCATAAAAGCCAAGGTGAACATGATATTTGCCGGCGCAACCGGAAGCGGTAAGACCACAACCGTGGGTGTACTTTCCAGTTATATTGATAATGATGAGCGCACCATTGTTATTGAAGATACGGCTGAGCTGCATCTGGCGCAGGATCATGTGGTCAGACTTGAGACCAAACCGCCCAATATTGAAGGAAAAGGCGAGATCAGCATTAGGGATCTTTTTAGGAACTCTTTGCGTATGCGGCCCCAAAGGATTATTTTAGGTGAGATTAGAAGCGCTGAGGCACTGGATATGCTTCAGGCAATGTGCTCCGGACATAGCGGAGCCCTTTCGGTAATTCACGCAAATTCTCCCCAGGAGGTAATGCATCGCATCGAGACGATGATTTTGATGTCGGGTATCCCGATATCTTTAGAGGCGATCCACCGGCAGATTGCCGCATCTTTAAATTTAATTATTCAGCAGGATCAGCTTGCCGATGGTTCACGTAAGATCACCCGGATTACCCAGATTAACGGGCTCAAGAACGGCTGGGCGAACCTGGAGGATATTTTTTATTACGAGATCAATGATGTTGTTGAACATGGGAAAGTGAGCGGACGTTTCAGGGCTACAGGAGTCTTGCCGGCATTTCAGCCGCTTTTTGCAAAAAGAGGGATAGTTTTAGCAAAAGAAACTTTTAACAAGGATTAATATGTTCTGGAGCAAAAGCTTTATTCCAACTTTGAAGGAAGATCCTCAGGAGGCGGAATCAATCAGCCATAAATTATTGCTGCGCGCCGGATTAGTGCGCATGCTTATGGCGGGTGTGTATTCGTATCTTCCTTTGGGGCTAAGGGTCTTGGAAAATATCCAGGAAATTATCCGGGAAGAGATGAATGCCTGCGGGGCAAATGAATTATTGCTTCCGGCTTTGCAGCCCCTTGAGCTTTGGCAGAAAACTGGGCGGGATAAAGATTTAGGCCAGGTGATGTTTGGTTTTAAGGACCGCCGGGGCAGGAGTATTTGCCTGGGGCCGACACATGAAGAGGCGATTACAGATTTAGTAAGGAGCCAGGTCGCCAGCTACAGGCAGCTTCCTTTGGTTTTATATCAGATCCAGACTAAGTTCCGCGATGAGATCCGGCCGCGTTTCGGTTTGATTCGCAGCTGTGAGTTTATTATGAAGGATGCTTATAGTTTTGATCAGGATGAGGCGGGCTTGGATAAGAATTATCAGGCGATGTTTAGCGCTTATAAGAAAATATTTTCGCGCTTAGGTTTAAGAATCCTGATTACTGAGGCGGATTCGGGAGTTATGGGAGGCAAGGTCTCGCATGAATTTATGGTTCCCAGCAAGGACGGGGAAGATATAGTTTTATCATGTCCAAAGTGCGCAGGGGCCAGGACATTTAATGAGGAAGATAGCCAGGAGTGCCCGAAATGCAAAACCAAAATGGAGAAACTAAATTGCATTGAGGTCGGCCATATTTTTAAATTAGGGACAAAATATAGCCAGGCGATCCAGGCTAACTTTTCTGATGCCAAGGGGCAGCTAAAGCCTGTAATTATGGGTTGTTACGGTATCGGCGTATCGCGTCTGGTTTCGGCAGTGATTGAACAAAATAATGACAGCGAGGGGATTATCTGGCCTCCTGAAGTAGCGCCTTTTGATGTGATTATCCTTCCCTTGGATGTAACGGATGCGGCGATTATGGATTTAACCAAGGATATTTATCAGCAGATTATTGATACGGGCAAAGAAGCGCTTTTAGATGACCGTGATGAGCGGGCAGGAATTAAATTTAAAGACGCTGACCTTTTAGGTATTCCCGTGCAAGTGATTATAGGCCGCGCTTGCCTTAAAGATAATACTGTTGAAATAAAGCTGCGCAGCAGTAAAGAAAAGGTAATTTGTCCTAAGGATCAGGCGTTGGCAGAAATAAAGCGTTTAACTAATATTGAAGGAAGAAAGTGATGACGGAAAAAATTGCAGGTACAAGCGAACAAAACGATTTGTTTGAACAGGTGTTGGTAAAATTAACTGATCCGGAGAGCGGGATAAAAGTTGATTTCTTAAAAATTAAAGACCAGGCTTTTGTGACTTCTGTTGTTCATGTTATCAGGGAGATAGCCAGAGATAATAAAATGCAATTATCCCGCGTTCAGGAAGAGGAGCTTTTAAACGAGATAGTTGCCTATTTTCTTGAACTCGGGCCAATTGGTATGTTACTTAGGGATTCAAATATCTCAGAGATTATGATTAACGGCCCCAAACAGGTTTATGTAGAGCGTAATGGAAAAATAGAATTGACTGAGATTGTCTTTACTGATGAAACGCATCTTGCCTATTTTATTGAACGCATTCTCGACTATTCCGGAAGAAGGGTTAACAGTTTGGAACCGTGTGTAGATGCGCGCCTGAAGGACGGCTCAAGGGTGAATATTGTTAAAAGCCCTGTTTCTTCTGTCGGTTCGTTGCTGACCATCAGGAAGATGTCTTACCGATTTTTAACCCTTGAGGATCAGGTGCGCTTAAAGACACTTAACCTTATGGTGGCGGATTTTTTAAAGGCCTGCGTTGCTTCCCGGTTAAATATTTTAATCTGCGGAGGGGCAGGTTCTGGTAAGACTACCATGCTTAATGCTTTGGCCGGGCATATTTCAGAAAAAGAAAGAATTGTCACCATCGAAGATACCAGGGAATTGTGTTTTAATCATAAACATTTTGTGCCGCTTGAAACGCGGCTTCCGAATATTGAAGGTAAGGGTGAGATCTCCATACGTACATTATTAAAGAATGCCCTGCATATGCGGCCTGACCGGATTATTATCGGAGAGGTGCGCGCTGAGGAGCTTTGGGATATGATTCAGGCGATGAATACCGGCCATGATGGTTCTATGACTACGTTGCATGCTAATTCAACTTATGATGCCATGGATCGCCTGGAGATGTTGGCACTTTTGGGTAACCCGAATGTCTCAAGTGAGGTAGCGCGGAGGCAGATTATATCCGCCGTAGATCTGGTTATCCATATGGTCAGATTGTCTGATGGCTGCCGCCGCCTGGTGCAGATCAGTGAGGTTAGAAAAGGCGAGGAATATGGACTTGATGATATATTTATTGTTGGCCAGGGGGATAATGGCCCTACTGAATTAAAGGCTACCGGCCAGTCTTTACGTTGTTATAACAAGATCAAGGCGAAAACGAGTTATACTAATAAGCAGCTTGAAGGGTAGTTTCCCTGTGAGCAGATATACGGTATGCGTCTATGGACCGGGAGAATTTAAAGCAGGAAATAGGTATATTGATTAAGGGTTTACTTGCCGGTCAAGGTTTTGTCTTGGTGGATTTTGTTTTTCGCCAGGATGGCTCAGGCTTATTATTGAGACTGTTTGTGGATAGGCCGCAAACAGGGATTAGCTTAGGGGAGTGTGGTTTACTAAACCGCTTGATTCGTCAAGCGCTGGATGAAAAGAATTTATTTTACGGCCAATATAGTTTAGAGGTTGCCTCTCCGGGTATTGACAGGCCGTTAAAGACAAAAGAAGATTTTATGCGTTGCTTGAATAAGCAAGCGGTATTTTTTCTTAATGATTTAGTAAACGGGAAATGCGAGTGGAAAGGGACAATCAGCAGGGTTAATGAAGCAGGCGTATTTATCGAACAATCAGGGGAAGTTTTAGAGATCCCCTTAATTAAAATAAACAAGGCAAAACTGGTAATTTAGGAAATGGAGAATTAAAATGAGTCATGAGCTTTTGGCAATTATTGAACAGATTGAACGTGAAAAAGGGATTAAAAAAGAGGTTATGCTTGAAGCGGTGGAAAGCGCTATGCTTAGTGCTGCCAAGAGAGTGATTGATTTAAAACCGGATGAGGAGTTTAAGGTTGAGATCGACCGCTCTACGGGGGAGATCCGCGCTTTTCGCAACAACGAAAAGGTAACCAGTATTGATTTTGGGCGTATCGCCGCTTCTACCGCGCGCCAGGTAATTATCCAGAAGATGCGTGAGGCGGAGAAGGATGTGGTTTTTGGTGAATTCCAGAGCCGTGTAGGGGAGATTGTCAGTGGTACGGTTTATCGTTTTGAAAAGGGTAATGTGATTGTTGATTTGCTGGGTAAAGCCGAGGGTATTCTGCTTAAACGCGAGCAGTCCCCCAAAGAAGAGTTTAAACAGGGGCAGCGTATTCGTGCTTATGTTGTTGAAGTAAAAAGGGATATCAAGGGGCCGCAGATTATTTTGTCGCGCGCGCATCCCAACCTGGTTAAAGAATTATTTGAATTAGAGGTCCCTGAGATTTATGAGGGGATCGTTGAAATAAAGGCTATATCCCGTCAGGCGGGCGAGCGTACTAAAATCTCGGTTTGCTCAAAGAATGATAAGGTTGATTCAGTAGGCGCCTGTGTAGGCATGCGCGGAAATCGCGTAAGAAATATTGTCAATGAGTTGCAGGGGGAAAAGATTGATATTGTGCGTTTTAATGATGATGTGCGTGAATATATTAAGGCTGCCCTTTCCCCGGCTAAGGTTTCTGAGATAAAACTAGATAGAGAGAAGATGAAGGCCGGAGTTATCGTCGATGACGACCAGCTTTCTTTGAGCATTGGTAAACACGGTCAGAATGTGCGTTTGGCTTCCAGGCTCGTAGGTTGGGAACTGGATATTCGGACTAAAAGCATGATCGCTGCTGAGGCGTTGGGTGGAAAAGAGGAATCCAAGGTTCCCCAGTCAGAAACAAAAGATACTCAAGAGGATGGGTCCAAAGCAAAGAAAGCCAAGAAGGAAACTAAAAAAGAAGGCAAAAAAGAAGCTAAAAAGGAAACTAAAAAAACAGCTAAGAAAGAAGGGGTTTCTTTAGAAGATCTTCCTGGTATCGGCGATAAAATTATAGAAAGTTTAAAAGAAGCAGGGATTAAGAGTGTTGATGATATAATTAAGACTAAGGAAGAGGGGTTGGTTAAGATCAAGGGTATTGGAGAAAAGAAAGCGCAAAAGATAGTTGCAGAGGCAAAAAAACTAGTTTAGTTTTTAATATAAAAGCCTGCATGCAGGCAGCCAGGGAGAGAGATTATGCCCAAAGTAAAGAAAGAAAAAACAGCGGTAAAAAAAATAACTAAACCTAAAACAGTAGCGCAGAAGCGCGCGGAGCGCGCACCGGTTCATCCGAAGACTGTTTCCAAGACCCATACTATAAAGCCAAAAGTTGCGGGTAAGCCACAAGGCAATGTTTTGGCTTCCAATAGCCAAAGCCATAAGTTACTTAAACCTAAGGTTGTCGCAAAAAAGAAGAAAGAAGAAATCATTCCGGTAATTAAGCCTGTGGTAAAACATGAAGTAAGGGCCGAGGCAAAAATAGATATTAAGCCTGCTGCGCAGAAGCGCGCGGAGCGCGTACCGATTCATCCGATAGAATCGGGTGCAGCGCATAAGGTAGAAATAAAACACGAAGCAATGCCTGAAGTAAAACATGAAAACAAGCCTGTAATAAAACCTGTCCATGATATAAAACCAGAGCCTGTCGCTGAAATTAAGGCTGAGGTTACTCCGGATAAAGAGATTGAGATTGAGCTTCCGATTACACTAAAAGATTTAGCAGTGAAATTACAGGAGAAATCGAGCGTTCTCATAAAACATTTTATGGGCATGGGGATGATGGTTGGGATTAACCAGGCCCTGGATGAAGAGGCTGTAAATAAGCTGTGTTTAAAGTATAACTGCGCGATTAAGAAAGCCCTTAATCCTGAAGAAACAGCCTTACAGGAACATAAAGAAAAAGATAAACCAGGCGTGCTTAAGAAACGCTCGCCCATAGTTACTTTTATGGGGCACGTTGATCACGGCAAGACTTCTCTGCTTGATGCTATCCGTAAGACCAAAGTCGCAGAAGGAGAACATGGGGGGATTACCCAGCACATTGGCGCTTACCAGGTTAGCCTGCCGGGTGGTGAAATTACCTTTTTGGATACGCCTGGACATGAAGCATTCACAGCTATGCGTGCACGGGGAGCGCGGATTACCGACATTGTAGTTTTAGTGGTCGCTGCTGATGATGGGATTATGCCGCAGACCCAGGAGGCAATTGACCATGCGCGCGCTGCCGGAGTAACTATTATTGTTGCTATAAATAAAATAGATAAACCGCAGGCAAATATTGATATGGTCAAGAAGCAATTATCGCAAGCCGGCCTGACCGCTGAAGACTGGGGTGGAAAAACTATTACTGTGCCGGTATCCGCTAAAACCGGCGAAGGCATAGATAGTTTGCTTGAGATGATCCTGCTGCAGGCAGAAATAATGGAGCTAAAAGCAAACCCTAATCGCCCTGCAAATGGAGTGGTTGTAGAGGCAAGGATGGCTAAAGGCAGAGGCCCGGTGGCTACGCTTCTTGTGCAAAATGGCACATTACATCTTAATCAAAATATAATCGTGGGTAATTTATATGGTAAAATCCGGGCAATGCTTAATGACCGGTTTCAATCAGTAACTGCTGTCGGCCCTGCTTCTCCCGTAGAGATACTGGGGATAAGCGGAATTCCGCAGGTAGGCGAGCAATTTTTTGTGATTGAAGATGAAAAACAGGCA
Source organism: uncultured Planctomycetales bacterium (assembly GCA_964427405.1). Lineage (GTDB taxonomy): Bacteria > Omnitrophota > Gorgyraeia > Gygaellales > Profunditerraquicolaceae > UBA6249. The sequence goes on from CAYRUB010000009.1 coordinate 86,495, forward strand.
AAAGATTTAGTCCAGGCGCGCGTGGAGAAAGAAAGGCAGCAACAGGTAAAGAGCGTAAAAAGGATAAGCCTGGAAGACCTGCATACTCAAATTGCCGCAGGAAAAATCAAAGAGTTAAAGTTGATTATTAAGGCTGATGTCCAGGGGTCGCTTGAGGCAATTAAAGATACACTGGATAAGCTTAATGTCTCCGAGATAAAAATTGATGTGATTCATGCCGGGGTAGGTAATATCAACAACTCGGATGTAATCCTGGCAATGGCTTCTGATGCCCTGATTGTAGGTTTTAATGTCAACTCTGATGAATTGGCTAAAGAATTGATCTCTAAAGAAGGCCTTGAGGTAAAGATATACAATATAATCTATGAATTGGCCAATGATATTAAAGCCGCGGTGGAAGGCATGCTTGATCCTAAGCTCAAGAAAGTATTTTTAGGCAGGCTCGAGGTTAGGAAGATGTTTAAACTTTCACGCTCCGGGTTAATCGCCGGCTGTATAGTAACCAAGGGTAAGATTACCCGCAACAGCATGGTTACGCTTCTGCGCAATGGCCAGGTTGCTTTTGAGGGCAAGCTTTCAAGCTTAAAACGTTTTAAGGATGATGTGCGTGATGTCTCTGAAGGGGTTGAATGCGGTATATCTATCGGCGGTTTTGATCAGCTGATGGAGGGGGATATTATCGAGGCTTATGATATAGAGAAGATTGCCAGGAGGCTATGAAAAAAAGAATATTAAGCGGTATGCGGCCTACGGGTAAGTTACACTTAGGCCATCTGGTTGGCGCTTTAGCTAACTGGACAAAACTTCAAGATGAATATGATTGTTTCTTTATGGTCGCGGATTGGCATGCGTTAATGTCAGAGTATGAAAATCCGGAGAACATTAAAGAAAACATACTGGATAATGTAATTGATTGGTTTTCTTGCGGCATCGATTACGAGAAATCCACAATTTTTATCCAGTCGCATGTGCCGGAACACCTCGAGCTTTATTTTATTCTTTCCTTAATTACTCCGCTTGGGCTATTAGAACGTTGCCCCACTTATAAAGAACAGTTACGTGAGCTAACTAACCGGGATTTAAGCACCTATGCCTTCTTGGGCTATCCGGTGTTGCAGGCTGCGGACATTTTGCTTTATAAGGCTGATGCTGTGCCGGTAGGAGAAGATCAGCTGCCGCATTTGGAATTAACCCGTCAGATCGTACGTAAATTCAGCCATCTTTACAAGACAAATTGTTTTCCCGAACCAAAGGCTTTGCTTACTGAAACTACCCGTCTTCTGGGGTTAGACGGCCGCAAGATGAGCAAAAGCTATAATAATTATATCGGTTTATCCGAAGAACCGGAAATAATCCGCAAAAAAGTACAAAATATGATTACTGATCCAGAGCGTATACGTTTAAGCGATGCGGGCCATCCGCATAAATGCAATGTCTTTAGTTATTATGCTGTATTTTTTCCGGAGAGCAAGCAGGAGGCGCAGGAGCGTTGCGCCAAATCCTTAATTGGTTGCACCGTTTGCAAAAAGGAACTGGCGGATAAGATAATTAATTTATTGGCCCCTATCCAGGAAAGAAGGCAGGTATTACTGAAAGACAAAAAGCGTATTCAGGAGATTCTCTCTGCAGGCAGCCTAAAGGCATCAAGTTTTGCCAAAAAAACCATGGCCGAAGTAAAGGGCTTACTTAAATTATAATATGAATTATAAAATACACTTGGAGATGTTTGAGGGCCCGTTAGATTTGCTGTTGTATCTGGTGAAAAAGGATCATCTTAATATTTACGATATTCCTATTGCCAAAGTTACCCAGCAATATCTGGAGTATATTAATTTTATGCAACTTTTGGATCTGGATATTGTAGGAGATTTTCTGGTAATGGCGGCTACCCTTATGCAGATAAAATCCAAAATGCTTCTTCCGGCAAGCGAGACGCCGGTCGAAGAAGAAGAGGCTGATCCGCGCGCCGAATTGGTAAAAAGGCTTCTGGAGTATGAGAAATTCAAACAGATCGCCGAGAATTTAAGAGAAAGAGAGATCAGCCAGCAAGATGTATTTAAACGCCAGAAGACAGAGGTGCCTTTGGATGCCCAGGCGCCTGCTAAAGAGGAAAATGTGTATTTTGAGGCCAGTATATTTGATTTAATCAGCGCCTTTTCTCAGGCCTTAAAGGATATACCCAAAGAGGTTTTTTATGAGGTAATTAAAGATCAGTTTACCGTTGAGCAGAAGGTGCATGATATACTGCACTTGTTGTTAGTTGAGGCAGAGGTTAAACTTTCCACTCTATTTAGTAAATCAAAAGATAAGTTGGAGATAATTGTAATTTTTCTGGCAATCCTGGAATTGGCGAAAATGAAAGAGATCGTTGCCCGGCAGGATTCGGCATTTGAAGATATAATTATATCGAGAAATAAGGAAAATATCATACCCTATGAGCGAAGAGACCAGGAAAACCCTGCTTAAAGCCAACCCGATTATCGCCGATATTAAAGAATCCGAAGAGGATGTGGTTTTAAACATTTCCTTGAGGCCGAAGAAGTTTCTCGAGTTTGTCGGCCATAAAGACGTCGTGGATAACCTGAAGATAGCGATACAGGCAGCCAAACAAAGAAAAGAGCCGCTGGAGCATGTGCTTTTAAGCGGCCCTCCCGGGCTGGGCAAGACTTCTTTGTCACATATTATCTCACATGAGATGGGCGCTAAAATTACCGCTACCAGCGGCCCGGCTATTGAGCGCGCCGGAGATTTAATCGGAATATTAACGAACCTGGAGGTCGGGGATATACTTTTTATCGATGAAATACACCGAATGTCGAAGGTGGTCGAAGAATTTTTGTATCCGGCGATGGAAAACTTCCAGATTGATTTTATAATTGATAAGGGCCCATACGCTAAAACTATTAAGTTTAACCTTAAGCCTTTTACCTTAATCGGCGCGACTACGCGCACAGGGCTTTTGGCCGCCCCCTTGCGGGGAAGGTTTGGCATATTTTACAGCCTGGATTTCTACAAGATAGAGGAATTGGCCAAGATTATAAAAAACTCAAGCGTGTTATTGGCAATCCAAATTGATGAAGGGGCTTGTTTAGAGATTGCCCGGCGCGCCAGAGGCACCCCGCGTATTGCCAATCGTCTTTTGCGCCGGGTACGCGATTATGCCCAGGTGCTTAAAATTAAGCAGGTGGATCAACCGGCAGCTTCTAAGATTCTCGATGAGCTTGGCATAGACCAGGCGGGTTTTGATGATTTAGACCGTAAAGTCTTAAAGCTGATTCTTGAGTCGTTTAACGGAGGCCCGGTGGGGATTGAGTCTTTAGCCGCCAGCTTAAATGAAGAAGTGGATACTATTGCTGATACAGTTGAGCCGTATCTTTTAAAGGCAGGATATTTAAAACGCACTTCCCGGGGGAGGCTGGCCACAAAGAAGGCATTTGAGCATTTCGGCCTGAAGTTTAATAAAGAGCAACAAGAAGAGATCTTTTAGTTGTTTTTTTTGAAATGAAAATCCTACTGCATATCTGCTGCGGACCATGCCTGATTTATCCTTTAAAAAGGCTGAAGACCCAAGGTTTTAAGGTAAAAGGATTTTATTATAATCCTAATATTTTTCCTATTAGTGAATTTAATAGGCGTAGAGAGGGAGTTGTCGCTTTAAGTAAGGATCCGCAATTTGAGGTTGATTACCCTGAGTATCTGCCGTCAGAATTTTCTGAAGCAATCGGAGTTAATCTGAGTGCGCCGGAACGTTGCAAACATTGTTGGAAATTACGCCTGAGCAGGACAGCTTTATACGCTAAGGAGAATGGTTTTGACGCATTTACTTCTACCTTGTTGGTCAGCCCTTATCAGGACCAGGAATTGCTGAAAGAGTTGGGTAATCAGGTTGCTAAAGAAGCAAAAGTAGATTTTTATTACGAAGATTTCCGTGTTGGATTTAGGACGGCGCACGAAGAGGCCAGGGGCAAGGGGATTTATTGCCAAAAATATTGTGGGTGTAGTTATTCTGAACTTGAACGGCATGCAAGGATAAAAAAATGAAAAAGAAAATATTAGCTTTATTGTTGATATGTTATTTGTTTAGTTTAAGCCTGGTTTCTGCCCAAGATAAAGAGGCCCCGGCTAAAGAAGGGCCTGCCCGGGGTATCTGGGTTTCGGTATTCTCAAGTAAGAAAGTGCTTTACGCAAAAGATGGGGTAAATAACCTGATTGCCCAGTGCAAAAAGGCAAAGATAAATGAGATTTATCTGCAATTTTTTCAATCAGGCAATGCCTATTATGATTCTAAAGTTTGCGATAGAACTAAATATGATGAGATGGTCAAGGCATCAGGAGTAGATAGTTTAGATTTGTTGCTTAGAGAAGCCCAGGGGAATAATATAAAAGTCTTTGCCTGGATAAATGTTTTGAGTTTAGGCAAGAATGATAAAGCGGATATCCTAAAGAAGTATGGAAATTCTATTTTAACCCTGGATCAATACCAGGTGGCATCAAAAATTGAATCCAAGACAGACCTGGACAAATATTACCTGCGAGAAGACCAGATATTTTTAGAGCCTGGGGATCCCCGGATAGAGGAATATATCCTGACAGTGGTTAATGAGATCATTAACCGTTATCCTTTAATCAGCGGAGTGCATTTAGATTATATTCGTTATCCGTCACCTGTGCCGTTTATCCCGGGGTCAAGGTTTAAGAAGTTTGGTTTAACTTATGGCTATGGCCCGAAGAATGTGGAACGTTTTAAAGATAAGACCGGGCTTGACCCCCTGGATACGCTGAATAATGAAGATGAGTATTTAGCTTGGGATAATTGGAAGCGCCAGCAGGTCACGGATTTGGTGCGTAAAATCTCAAGTTTAGTTAAAGTTAAATCCGCGGATTTGGCAGTTTCCTGTGCGGTTATCCCGCTAACCGAACGCGCGTATGCCAATGCTTTCCAGGACTGGTCGGCCTGGCTTGAGGAAGGGATCATTGATTATGTTGTGCTGATGTCTTACACTAAAGACAATCAATTTGTAAAAGAGGTAGTTAAATCCGGCCTGGGGCATCGCGGAAAAGGCAAGGTATATATTGGCATAGGGCTATTCTTAATGAAGAATAATCTAGATTTGTTTTTTAATCAATACCGGATTATTACTGATTTGGCACCTGATGGAATAGTATTTTTCTCAATTGATGATTTAACCGATCAGGTAATTGGTTATCTAAACTAATCTGATCCCTCCATATCAACAATGCTTAAACTTTCTGAATTTGATTATCCACTTCCCAAAGAGTTAATTGCCCAGTATCCCCTTGAAAAAAGAGAAGATGCCAGGCTTCTGATTGTAAATCGGAAAACCTGCGAGATTACCCATGGTATATTTAAAGATGCCGGGAGTTTCTTTAAAGAAAAAGATTTATTAGTCCTTAATGATACCAAGGTTTTGCTTTGTCGTTTAATGGGCAATAAAACAACCGGAGGCAGGGTTGAGATTCTGCTTACCCGGCGTTTAAACGGCACAACATTCTCTTGCTTGGTCCAACCGAGCCGCACGAAAGTCGGGGAGAAGATTATTTTTGCCGGCGGAAAGGTTGTCGGGACTTTGAGTGCCCGTGGTCAAATTAGTTTTAAACAGTCTGATGCGGATGTAATTTATAATTATGGCGTTGTGCCTTTGCCGCCTTATATAAAACGTGAGCCTATTGATTCAGATAAAGTTTTTTATCAGACGGTTTACGCCAAAAATGAAGGCGCGCTTGCTTCGCCGACAGCAGGTTTACATTTCACTCAGAATTTACTTAAAGATATTTCTGCCAAAGGGATAAACCTGGCTTATGTAACTTTGCATGTTGGTTTAGGGACATTTCGTCCGGTAAGATGCGAGAATATTCTTGAGCATAAGATGGAGCCGGAGTATTTCCTGGTGCCTGATGAGGCCATTGCTAAGCTTAAGCAAGCTAAGGAAGATCGCGGCAGGATTATTGCTGTCGGCACTACTGCCTTAAGGACGCTTGAGACTTATTCCGAGGGACGCAAAGAAGGTAATACGGATTTATTTATTTATCCGGGATATAAGTTTAAATTAGTGGATTGTCTGTTAACTAATTTCCATCTTCCGATGACCACACTTTTTATGCTAGTTTGCGCTTTCGGCGGAGAAAAGCTGATGAAGCAGGCGTATCAGGAAGCAGTGGAGAAGAAGTATAGATTTTATAGCTACGGCGACGCAATGTTAATTCTTTGATATTTTGCTCTCGGGATATTGTTCGCGTGCGAAAATTTTCACCGAGTGCTTCGGTTTACGACTCACTCCCGGACTGACTTACGCTTTTGAGAGAGTCCTCTGTTCGTCGTAATTCCTCGCACTCTTTTGCCGAAAATTTTCTAATGCACGCTCCACAATATCCCTCGGCAAAATATGCGATAATTCCTTAACTTATAGTTAGTTTTCTTAAAATATTTATGATAGGAAATTATGATGGATGGAATTCAATTCGAAGAAAATAATATTTGGCATTATACAACCTTAAATGGGCTAATGGGAGTATTAGAATCACAACGTCTTTGGGCTAGCGACTACAGGCATTTAAATGATTGTACAGAATTAAGTTATGCTCGAAGTGTTTTACAAGATCAACTTTCCCAGAGTGTTATTCATTTGGTGTCTCAACAGTATAATCAAAATAGTGTAGCGAAGAGTATTATTGATAATGGTGGAGGGGTTGATCGATTTGCCGCAGAAGAAACAAGAGATACTATTGATATCCTTTGTAAAGGGTTAACAGAAGGTAAATCGTTATCGACCATACCTTGCATATTATCTTTTTGTTTATGTGCAATAAATAACAAGAATATACAAAGTGGCGGATTATTAAGTCAATGGCGTGGTTATGGGCCTGATGGAGGATATGCTATTGTTTTTAATCTTTCTGAAATGTTAAAATATTTTATGAAAGAATGTGAATTATTTAGGTATGCTATATCAGATTATGGTGATGTTTGTTATGAATATGATAATTTAAATAAAGAGCATGATCTTTATGCACATTTGGATCGGATAATAGATTTTGCTAGCAATTTTTATAGATATCGTATTGGAAGTATAGCTAAGCCTGAAGTTACTGGAGAAGTTGTAGGTTCTCTTGCCCATTGCTTAACTAGATTTAAGCATATAGGATTTGAAGAGGAGAAAGAATTTCGTTTTTTTGTTTTTCCGTTTGAAGATGAAATAGCTTTAAATAAAATTGAACCTCCAGTAAAAAATGGTAAGCTTTTTAAAAAAATTCATAGTAGAAAGCGTTTGGGAACAAGTGTGCCTTATGTTGAATTATTTGAAGAAACTTTACGTTTGCCGATACAAAGAATTATTGTTGGGCCACATAAAGAAAAAGATAAGCGGGCTGCGTCTTTAAGGATTTACCTAAAATCCCAAGGGATTTATGATATAAAAGTTGATTGTTCGGATATTCCTTATATAAATCAATGTATTTAATAAGAGAGATGATTTTATTTCTTTAGCGGGTGGCGAGACTTGGTTCGAGCAGCATCTCAAAAATTGAGCGGGCATGGTTGCCCCGCTATAAATATCCTGGCAGAGCGAAAATTTTGCCGAAGCGTAGCGAGCCACGCTGGGGCGAGCAAGCGGTGCAGCGAGAGACAAGACTCGACAGGACCCGCGTAGATCAGTTTAGGAGGAGAATATGAAGACGCTGATAACTTATTATTCCTACAGTGGTATTACTGAAAAAGTAATTGGTATATTTAAGGAAGTTTTAGAGAAAAGATCTGAATTAAAGATTCAAAGGTTAAAACCAAAAGAAGAAATAACTTCTTTTTTTGCCCAGTGCATGGCGGCCAGGTTTAAGAAAAGATGCGAGATAGAAGAAGCGTTGTTTGACGCAAGCAGTTTTGATACTGTTATTATAGGTTTGCCTGTATGGGCATTTGCCCCTACGCCGGCGATTAATACATATTTAGATAAAGTTACGG
>CAYRUB010000010.1:0-11454 GCA_964427405.1 uncultured Planctomycetales bacterium
CCTGAGGTGGTTTCGCGGGCACTATTTGGTTTGGAATTGCGGCAAAACTGTTATATAATATCTAATAATACTTTTCTTCGAGTTATCGATGAGTTTGATTTGCTAGCCCGCATAGAGCGGGTAAATCAGGGAGGCAGATAATGGGTAATGAAGATATCTATAAACTAGTTGCAAATATAGAAAAAGTTATTGTGGGTAAAACCGAAACAGTAAAAATGCTGATTATAGGGTTATTGACTAACGGCCATATCTTGATTGAGGATATCCCCGGGATGGGAAAGACAATGCTTGCATTGACGTTAGCTAAATCCATAAGCGGGGAATTTAAAAGGATACAGGCTACTCCGGATTTGCTGCCTACGGATATTACCGGTGGATTTGTTTATAGCCCCAAGACAGGAGAGTTTGATTTTAAAAAAGGACCGGTGTTTACGCACATCCTTCTGGTTGACGAAATTAACAGGACTACGCCGCGTACGCAATCTGCGCTCCTGGAATGCATGCAGGAGTATAAAGTTACTGTTGAAGGTTTAACATATTCGTTGCCGGCTCCTTTTATGACCATTGCTACGCAGAATCCTATTGAATATCAAGGGACGTATGCCTTGCCTGAAGCCCAGATAGATAGGTTTTTGATGAAAATCAACATAGGATATCCGTCTCTGGTAGAAGAAATAAAGGTTATTTCCGATCAAAAGATTAAGCATCCCGTGGAAAGCGTTATGCCGGTTATGACTCTTGAGGATGTTTTAAGGCTTCAAGAACAGGTAAAGAAGGTTCAGGTATCTTCTGAGGTACTGGAATACATCGTTAAATTGGTATCCTCAACCCGTAAGTCCGATGTAGTAAAGCAAGGCGCCAGCCCCCGTGCATCGATTGCCATCATGAAAGCAAGCTGTGCCTGGGCGTTCATTGAAGGCAGGGATTATGTTATACCCGATGATGTTGTTAAGCTCTTGCCGCGCGTCTTGAAACACAGGATTATATTGCACCCAAAGGCGATGATTTCCGGAATGACGCCTGAGTTGGTTGTTGAAGGCATATTGAAGCAAATCCCAATTTCCTGATCTAAGCATGTATAAGAAATTTCTGGGAAAGTGGATTCTTTTCCTCGTTCTTCTGGCTTTTAGCCTTTTTATGAGCCTGAAGACCCCTTTCATTATTTTCTATTTTTTCTTCTGGATCCTCCTGTCTATTTTAACAGTAAGTTCTTTATGGCTGGTTTTGATGTATTTTTGCAAAAGGCTATATTTGGAACGAAAAATAACACTTAAAATAGAAGAGGACGATACCCTGGAGATTACTTTAGGAATAAAGAACAAAAGTTTTCTGCCTATTTTTGATGTGGTTTTGGAAGATTATTTAAGTTGTGCGTATATTCAAGAAAGAAAAAAGTTTATTATGCTGGATTTATTAATGCCTGATTCAGCCAGTAAGCTTACATACCGCTGCCTTTGCCCTCAGAGAGGCAGGTATGAAATAGGTCCGCTGGTTGCTTATTTTTTTGATCCACTGGGGCTGTTTTATTTTAAGCAAGTATATCCGGTGTATTCGGAGGTTTATGTTTATCCGCGGACATTTAAGATCCATAAGTTTCCGGCTTTAAACAAAGGTAGCTCTCCGTTCCTTGGTGTTGAAACATCGCGCGTAAGCGGCGATGATGACGATTTTTATGGGGTACGGGAATACAAAAGAGGGGATCCGCTGAAAAAGATACATTGGATGGTTTCTGCGCGTAAAAACCAGCTGATTGTAAAGGAGTTTCAGCGTCAAAGTTTTTTTAGAGCGACGATAATGTTTAATTTGGAGAAAGAAGGTAATCTCGGGGAAGGCAAGGAATCCGTTGCGGAATACACCATAAAGATCGTAGCTTCGATTGCCAAGTATCTTATCAATCTGGGTGTATCTGTTGAGTTAATCTCTCACGCAGGAGAAGTAGTCCATATCCCATTCAACAAGGGGGCGGATCATCTGGAAGAAATCCTTAAATTCTTGACTATTGCACAAGCAGAGAGCAGGATAACATTGTTTGAGCTTTTCGCTACTTTCCAGCGTGATATTTTAGAAGATTCAAGTTTGATTGTTGTAATGACGGATAAAAATAAAGCATTTTTGCCTGCGATGTTTTCTTTGGGAGTCAGAAACGTATCTCTGGTGCCCGTATTCCTTAAATCTGCGACGTTTCTTAAAAATTATTCCGGACAAAAAGATGCTAATGATTATGACACCGGTATATCTGAAAACATAAGCCTTAATCCTATTTATATTTCGTGTAAAGATAATTTAGAAGAGAAATTCTAAGGTAGGTTATGGAAAGCCAAGACCGCTATTTTCATCTAGAGTATTTTTTGACGTTTTTACTTTTTCTGCCGTTATTGTTTTTATTCCCTGAAGAAGCAGCGCCTCTGCGCATTTTCCTCGTCGGGGGCACCATTCTAGGCGCCTCTGTCGCTTATATCAGCCGTAATCAGTTTTATTCTTTCAGGAAATTTGCTACCTTGGCAGCCAGCCTGTCTATTTTAGCGGGAACAGCTTACTTTGTGTTTAAATCTACCTTTCTCTATAGAGAGGTAATTGTTATCTGTATCAAAAGCCTGTCGCTTTTAATAGTTGTCAATAGCTTTAGTTCATGCATACAGGGCTACCTGAATTCTATGCAGATTTTTAGTATTTTATTATTTTTATGCATTTGTGCGCTGACTAAAGGCTACAACAACCTTTTTTTGATTCTCTCCTCAGGATTTGTTTTTAATCTCCTGGCAGTGGTCAGGATAAAGTTTTATATTCTTTTTAACAATTCGAAAAAAGCACGGGAGAAACATCAAGGGATTAATGTACTTTTTATTATCGTTCTTGTTTTATCGGCACTTTTGGCATGGGCATTGTTTATTAATTTACCCTTGGGAAAAATTAAAACATGGGAGTATTTAAAAGAAGAAGATTTAAGCTCGACGGAAGAACAGGAAGAAGAAAAAGGTGCCTCTCTGCCGGAAGAAGAAATTCAAAGGCAATTGACCGAGTTGACATTTAAGCTTTCCTCTACTGATGAAATGCACCGGGTGCTTGCGGCAATCCAGGACTTAATAATTAAGGAGAAACCATTTGCATATGAAGTGAATAAGGCGCAAAAAGACATATTAGAGATGATCAATAACCCAATTTTAGCCCAGGATGAAGCAAAAACGAAAGAATTGCGAGATTTAATCAAAGCGTATGTAGGTAGGAAAATATCAAATAACTTGAACCGGATAAAAAGCGGTATAGACAAAGTTATTGAGGATAACCGTATAGGTTTGTGGCAGAGGTTTGCAATATTAAGCGCGGTAAATAAATTAGAATACAGCAACTCTTTAGAGGGAATCGATAAATATAGTGAGCAGTTGCGAGGTGCCGTTAATGATGAAGCTATTTCTGATGAAACAAGGAAGCAATTAAAACAGCTTAATAATCAGCTCAAGGAATGGAAGGCCTATCAAGCTTATTCTAAAAAGTTAGATTCCTTCCAAAAGAAAATTAATATTTTGGATGAAAATAAAAAACAGGATTTTAATAACCTGGCCCAGCAAATTAGTGATGTGAATACAATTTCTGATTCTAATGCGGTGGATAAGTTGATTGAGAAAATGCGCCAGGTATCGTTTTTAGAAGATGATAAACTTATCGATGAGGCGCAACAGTTACTTAAGTTAAAGAAAATTATGCTTGCGTCTAAGGAAATTAGCCAGTTGCGTAAGAAACTAGAAGAATCCGGGCAGTCAGTGGATAGGCCGCCTGAACTTGAAGATGCGCTTAATGCCGTTGAGGAGTCCCGGGATGCGCAGGAGATTGTAAAGAAAATATCCAAACTCATAGAACGCATGCGCGAAGAGAGCCGTTTTCAAATCCCCCAGGAAGCAAAAGATATGCTGGAGGAAAGTATAGAAAACCTGATTAAGGAATCGGTTGATGCTTTCAAGAAGCAGGTCCAGGAAAATAACCTTCCGGATTCCGGTGAAAGCCTGTTAGAAAGCTTAAGGGCGATGGGCTCGGAGCGCACAATAGACAAAATATCCGATATTTCCGCACAAATGCAGAAATCATTAGAGACATTTTACAAACAAGGTAGTCTTACTAAGGAAGCTAGGGATAATTTAATAAAAGAAACGAAGAAGGTGGAACAGCTTTTTGTTGTAAGGTTGGAATTGGCAAATATGGGTAAACAAGAGAGGCCCCCGGATAAGGATAGCTCTTTGGATTATAAGGAAAAGGTAGCTAATCTTCTGCAGGATTTATCTATAGAAGATAAACAGAAAGAGCGGATAAAGAAGCTTATGGATAAACTGGAGGATGCGCAAACAGTATCTCAGGTTGGAGATGCACTCGAAGCGATTAACCAGGAACTAGACGCATTGCCCAAAAAAGATAATGAAAAAATAAAAGAGATTATACAAGAGGCAGCGGAAACGAAAAAAATGTTCATCTTAGAAAAAGACAGCTGTAATTTACGCAAAGAGATCGAGGCTTTAAAAAGTGCGTTACCCCAGCAAGCAGCTTTGTTAGAAAATAAATTGGATAATTTAAGGGAAAGTAAAACCGAACAAGATTTATTAAAGAATGCAAGTGCGCTTAAAGAATTATCTGAATCAAAGCAGTTTGAAAATAAATTTAAAATAGATGAATCTTTAGAGGTAGCGGAGAATGCAGGGCAGCAAGGTCAGTTAAAAATAGACCTGTTGCCCAGTTACGCTGTCCTGCCTCTTAAGTCAAGTATTTCTTTTAAAAGCGTAGCAATTTACGATAGCTTTATAAAAGAAATTGCTCCTGAGTTGGAATGGTTTTCTTCTAATCCTTCTGTAGCTTTTGTTAATCAACTTGGCCTGGTTTATGCCCGGGGTGTAGGCGAGGCAGAGATAACCTGCCGACACAAGGGCAAGGTAAGCAGAAAATGCAGAGTTACGGTAGTTGAGATAATCCCGGATTCGGAGTCCATACTTATTAAGAACGAATTAGGAATATAGGTTGATCAATGAGAATTAAAAAACCCTTTTTAATGATTGTTTTAATTAGCTTATTCTGCTGTAGGTTTGGTTACGCAGAACAAGCATATCAAGAGAAAATAATCCCGCAGGGAAAGCTTATCTACGGGCTTAGAGAGGAAGAGGCGCTTAATAAATACGGGGTACCCACAGCTATTAAAGATAGTTTGTGGTATTATGACGGCTCAGAAAAATTATATATTTATTTGGAAGAACCCCTTGAGGTGTATCTCTATCCTCGTTTTATTAAAGGGTATGTAGATTCCCCTCTAGAGTTAAGGACGCTCGCCGGGTCACAGGAAATAACCGATGTAACATCTAAATCTGAGCTGCTTTTAAGTGAACCCGATGGTTTTAATATAGCTGGGCAGGGGGTCTTGGTACCTAAAAAACCCGGCGACTATCAAATTATAGCTATGTATAAAGACCATTATAGCAATGCCAGTTTCGTCTCAGTAGCCGAGGCAAAGAAAGAGGTTGCGGAAGAGGAACAGTTAATTAGTATAGATATTTTTCCTTATAAGCCTTATGCGAATCCGAATGCTACAGTTTATTTCTATGCTTTCGGAACTTTTGTTTTTAAGGGTCGTTATACAGTAAGAGAGATAACCAGGCAGGCGGAATGGTTTAGTGAGCAAGATGACCAAATCCTGAAACTGGAAGATTCAAAAGTCGCATTATTACCCCCGGGAAAGTCCCAGGTATTTTGTAGGTATAAAGGTTTGCAGGCCGTCCCCCAGGATGTTGAGGTAGGAAAAAGTCCTGTTCAGCTTAACCGTTTTTTAAAACAGGTTTCTATTATCCCTGCAGATGTCGCCGTAGCCAGCCAAGCCAGCGTATCTTTCCACGCCTTTGCTACTTACGAGGATAATAGCGTAGAAGAAGTGACTAAAAAAATGGTTTGGATTATTAAGGACAAGGCAATTTTAGAGAGAGAATCAGATAATATCTTTGTCGCAAAACTTGTTGGGGTCACCGAACTACAGGGGGTATTGGAAAGTTTACGCAGCTTACCCGTTAAAGTGGTAGTTTCAAGTTCTCCTGTTAATAAGGGCCAAGCGGATAAAGCAAAAAAACAAAAAAAAGACCTTGAGGATTTTTTTGAGGACATCAAGGGCGATATAAAAGGTTTAAACAAAAAAGTTACCGAAGAAAAAAAGTTTAAGTATATAAAAATAGTTCCGGACTATTGCGATATCTCAGTAGGAACTCAAAAGCAGCTTTCTGCTTTTGGCCTGCGGCAGGATAATACTGAAGAAGATATAACTATATTGGCTAAATGGAAGGTCCTTGATGATAAACTTGCTACTGTAAAAAGCGGATTAATTAATGCTATCACTCCGGGAGAGACAAAAGTTTGTGTTCAATATAAGAACATAGAAAATCAATGTATCCCGGTTATCGTAAGAGAAGCAAAATTAATTTCTATAGCGGTTTTTCCGCCACAATTAAAAATAGCTAAAGGTGAGCATTTGAGCTTGAAAGCGGAAGGATATTTTGGCGATTCATCCCATAGGGATATTACTCTTTTGGTTACTTGGGATTGTGTTGTTTCAGGCATAGTGAAGATGGACAAAAACGATGTTTTGCCCGTAAGGGTCGGTCAAACGCAAATATATGCCGAGTATTCAGGGGTACGGAGTCTTCCTGTGGATGTAGGAGTGATAAAAGAGAAGTACTGGCTATTAAAACTTATTGTAAAAATAATACTTTTTATATTTTTAGCCGCACTCATGCTGTATTCTTATTTCTATATATTAACTGAAAAAGCTAAAGAACATATTCTTAGTTTGTATTCCAGCCCAAGAGATCTAACTATCGCTCTCTACAGGAATCTTAACAAAATAATTTCTATCTTTGGTATACAGCCGAAATTTTATATGCCGCCATTGTTTTTAGCCGGCTTGAGCGATGAAAAATACGCCATAAAGGATAATTTATTTTTGAGATTTGCGCAGCGATATGAAGAAGCAAAATACAGCTCCCATATTTTTCCTCCGGAAACATCCCGCTCGGTGCTGGATGCGTATAACCATATATTGAAAATAGTTTTTGCACAGCAAAAGAAAAAAATATTGGTATATAGGCATTTGAAGGCCGTAATAAGCAGGACGCCATTTTTTATATACAAAATACAACCAAGTTAAATTATAATAGGCGTCTCCTAACTTCTCATGGTTTAAAATGAAGAGAATTATATTGTCAACTTTGCTTTGCCTGGGTATGTTTTTTGCAGATGCGCAAGCTCAAGAATCTTCCCGGCCGGCCTTACACCCAGCGAGCTACTGGAAAACTATAAAAAATACCACCTTGCAATGTCTTCTGTGTCCGCGTAAATGTGTTCTTTCCCCTGGCCAGCGCGGTGTCTGTACCGTACGTATCAACAAGGAAGGCGAGCTTTATAGCCTCGGGTATGGAAATCCGGTAGCTATTCATATTGATCCCATTGAAAAGAAACCATTTTTTCATGTTTCTCCGGGCGCCTCAGTTTATTCGCTTGCCGTTGCCGGATGTAATATGCGTTGCGTATTCTGTCAGAATTGGCAGATATCCCAATCTAAACCTGATGAAGCCCAAAGTTATGACCTTTCTCCAAATGAAGCGGTTAATCAAGCCCTGCAAAATAATTGTCGTTTTATTGCTTATACCTATACCGAGCCGACAGTATTTTATGAATATATGATAGATATCTCAAAACTTGCTAAAGCCAGAGGCATAAAAAATACAATGCACACCTGCGGCTATATAAACCAGGAACCGTTAAAGGAACTGTTGAAATATATGGATGCGGTTAATGTAGATCTCAAGGGTTTTTCCGGGGAGATCTACGCCAAGATTGGGCAGATGGCGCAGTTAGAGTCAGTTTTGGAGACTCTTAAAACAATCAAAAATGCAGGAGTTTGGCTTGAAATAACCTGTTTGATTATCCCCGGCTTAAATGACGAAGCTGATAAGATCAAGGAAATGTGCGAGTGGATAAAGGAAAACTTGGGGGCCGAAGTGCCGGTGCATTTTAGCCGTTTCATGCCGGCCTTTCGATTAATGAATCTTCCTCCTACTCCGCTGGAAAAACTCGAAGAAGCATATAAAATTGCTAAAAACGCAGGATTAAAATATGTTTATATAGGCAATGTTCCCGGCCATCCGGAGGAAAGCACATACTGTCCGGAGTGCGGGAATATTGTCGTAAAGAGAATAGGGTATGAGATTTTAGAGAATGATATTAAAGATGGAAAATGCGGATTCTGTGGCAATAAGATAGCCGGTAGATGGAACCTCTAATTTATCTTCAGCTTTTTGGTATTGGTTTAAGTTTTGGCGTTGGCGGACCATGTTTTCTATCCTGCACGCCTTTTTTTATCACATATCTTGCCGGCAAACAGCTTAGGTGGGGCCAAGGATTAATAGAGGCATTGATATTTCTCTCCGGGAGGTTGTTTGCCTATCTTGTTTTAGGATATCTTGCAGGCCTATCGGCAACGCTGCTTAAACAATTTAGTGGTTCTGGTTTTATCTTATTTTTAAAACCCCTAGGCGGGATAATTATTATTACGCTGGGAGTTCTTGTCTTTTTTATTAAAGAGCCACCTTTTTGTGGGCAGAGGTTTGCGGCGCATAAAGCATTTACCTTTGGCAGTTTGCTTATCTTAGGTTTTATCATCGGGGTATCCCCCTGTGCACCGCTTCTGGCGCTGCTTTTTGAAATTACGGTTATTTCCAAGACGGCATTTCAAGGATTACTTTGCGCTCTATCATTCGGGCTGGGAACATTTATTTCAGGTTTTATGGTTATCGCCGGATTATCAGGGATGATTACCTGGTTTCCGGAAAAAGTTCAGAAATCTAGTTTAATCTTATCTATTTTTCGCATTATCTGTGCTTTACTTTTAATTTTATTGGGATTAAGCCTCATTTTATAAATTATAAAAACCTAAAGAATACTTAAAATGGCAATCTTATATTCTATTTTTTTAATCGGCTTTACCGCTATGGCAATGCAGATTGTCATTATGCGGGAGTTCCTGATTGTTTTTTACGGTAACGAGATATCTATTGGTTTTATTCTTGGCAGCTGGCTTATCTGGGGGGCTGCGGGGAGCTGGTTCCTGGGAAGATTTGCCGATAAGGCTAAATCAAAACCAGATTTATTTTCGGCCTGTCAGCTTGTTTTAAGTTTTCTTCTTGTTTTAAGCATCCTAGCGATCAGATCGATAAAATTTTATTTTAGGCTTGCGCCCGGGGAGATTATTGGATTTATACCGATGATTATATCCAGTTTTGTTATTCTTGCACCAATCTGCATGCTTTTAGGTTTTATGTTTTCTTTAGGCTGCAGGGTATATCAAGCAAAATCTGCTGAAATGGCGCAAAATATCGGCATGGTCTATTGCCTTGAGTCTATCGGCGCGATGTTTGGTGGAGCGCTATCGAGTTTTATTTTCATCCCTCTGCTGAATTCTATTACTATCAGCGTAATCCTTGTTTTATTGAATATTTTTGCGGCTGCTTGCTTACAGTTTAAGCTAAAAAAGAGCGGAACATTTTTTTTCTTGGTTATTTTTATTGTAGTGCTCGCCCTGTGGATTTGTAAGGGTTGGGATAATCTTGATGAATATTCGCGTAAAAAGCAGTGGCAGGGGTATCAAATTTTAGAAGCAAGAAATTCAATTTATGGAAATATCATGGTAACAAAAAGGGGTAGCCAGTATTCTTTTTTTGATAATGGGCTACTTCTTTACAGCTTACCGGATAAATTAACTTCTGAGGAAGCGGTGCATTTTGCTCTTCTGGAACATAACAATCCGCAAGAGTTACTTTTATTGGGGGGTGGGATAGGGGGGTTGGTAAGCGAGATGCTTAAACCGCCGGCGAAAAGCATTGATTACCTTGAGCTTGATCCTGTAATCATAAAAATGGCTTCAAAGTATCTTCCTGATAAAGAATATGAGCCTTTAAGAAACGCGAAAGTTTCGATCTATAATTTAGATGGCAGGTTTTTTATCAAAAGCACGCATAAAAAATATGATTGCGTAATTACGCATCTTGGAGATCCATATACGGCACAAGTAAATAGATATTATACTGTTGAATTTTTTAAAGAAGTAAAAAATGTTTTAAATGAAGGCGGAATCTTTTCCTTTGCTTTAAGTTCATCGGAAAGTTACATCAGCCCGGAACTAGGTGAATATTTAAGATCTGTTTACTGGGGGTTGAAAGAGGTGTTTAGAGAAGTTTTGGTTATTCCCGGAGACACCGCATATTTTTTAGCTTGTGATAAGGCGGGTATTCTTACTTATAATTATAATATTTTGATGGATAGGGCAAAGGAAAGGGGTTTAGATTTAAAATACGTACGGGAATATTATCTATTTTCTAAATTATCTCCACGGCTTTTGGCTTATACTGAGGGGCTGTTGCTGCAAAGGGGCCAAGCAAGGCTAAATTACGACTTCCAGCCAAGTACCTATTATTACAATATGACTTTCTGGGCAGCGCGTCTTGGCGAATCGGTTTTTAAGACGATTCTTAAAGCTGTAAGTTTCAGAAAAGTCCTTAATGTTGTATTCGGCATTTGTTTTTTGTTTATTTTAGCGGGTTTAATCGGAATACGCAAAAATAAAGATTTTTATAAACAGGCCAGCCTTATGGTGCTTATAGCTACGGGTTTTTCTGCGATGGCTATACAGATGATAATATTGTTAACCTTCCAGATTATTTACGGGTATGTGTTTTATAAAATTGGTTTTCTGCTTACGGTTTTTATGGCTGGTTTAGCGATAGGCAGTTTTTGGATGACAATTTTAATGAAGCAGTTTAAAGGTACGCTAAACATTTTAATGCGATCGAATTTACTGTTTTGTATTTTATCATTTGGGCTTCCCGTATTTTTCTCATGGTTGTTAGCTTCTAACAAAGAAATTGTATCTCAATTAGGAGCAAACGTCATATTTCCGTTATTGTCGGTTATCGCTGGCTTGCTTGCAGGCGCACAATTTCATCTGGTGAATAAATTATATCTGGGAAATAAGCAGGAGGAAGGGCAAGTTGTTGGGCTGACCTATGGGATTGACCTGTTGGGTTCTTGTTTTGGTGCATTCCTGACCGGTATTTTCTTGATTCCTGTACTTGGAATAACTTGGAGTTGTTTTGTAATTGCGCTTATAAATTTTTCTGTTTTAATGGTGTTAGTTTTTGGTAGAATCAGGCTCTAATGTCTTGATATTTTACTTATATAATGTATAATTACTTTGCCTATGATTTTTAGGCAAGGGTATAATTTATATCGATAAGCGTAGTTTATCTGATAAGTTTATGCGCGGGTGGTGAAATGGCAGACACGCAAGCATGAGGGGCTTGTGCCGCAAGGCTTGGGGGTTCAACTCCCCCCTCGCGCATTAAATTTTAAGGTTTATTTCAAATAAAGTCCTGCCGTAGAGTT
>CAYRUB010000010.1:11554-16273 GCA_964427405.1 uncultured Planctomycetales bacterium
CCCCTCGCGCATTAAATTTTAAGGTTTATTTCAAATAAAGTCCTGCCGTAGAGTTCTTCCTTTCTAACATATGCATATTAATCAGGTTCCCTGTGTATCTTCTTGCCTAAGAGTACGGCTTTTGCTATAATTACCAAAGGACAGCCAGGGCATTCAATAATCTTATTAAGGAAGAGCTTTAACTAAGGAGCCTTCAAGTGTTTAAAGAAAAAATAAGAAAGATAAATAATAGCTGGCCAGTGATAAAGAGCATGGTTTTGCGGAACCAAAAAGATAAATATGGAGGTACTGGCTTAGGCATTTTGTGGTCGGTTATTAATCCAGTCTTAATTGCGCTGGTAATTACTTTCGTTTTTACTTTTGTAATGAAGACAGAGATTAAGAATTATCCTCTATTCGTACTAAGCGGGCTCCTTCCTTGGTTTTTTTTCGTTAACTCCATTACTGAATCGACTAATTCTATGCGCCAGAATTTGGATGTTTTAAACCGCTTTGCTATGCCTAAAGAAGCTGTTCCGCTTAGCCTGGTATTATCAAACTTTATTAACTTTGTTATCGGATTTATAATTATATTGCCCGTTTTTGTTTTATTCAAACCCCAGATTACCCCCTACCTTTTCTTACTGCCTGTTCTTATGTTTTTGTTTTTTGTCTTTACCTTAGGCGTTTCTTTAGGTTTTAGCGTACTCACCCTTTATTGTAAAGACCTATCGCAGCTTGTTAATGTTGGGACAATGTTTCTGTTTTGGATTACCCCAATATTTTATGATTTAGAGGCTGTTCCTCTTAAATACCACTGGATTATTTACATAAATCCGGTTTTTAATTATGCATCAATTTATCAATCGTTATTGTATAAAGGGGATTCTGGTTCATTACATCTCTGGTTGGGCAGTGCGTTTTTTTCTGTTATGGGGTTGTTTATCGGGTATATTTTCTTTCTTAAGAAAGAAAATGAAATATTAAAACACATTTAAAATGATATCGATAAAGCTTCAAGATGTTTGGCTAAAATATAGGATTGAATTTAAAGAGAGTGGCAGGTTTATATCCGAAGATTTCTGGGGCCTGAAGAATATAAGTTTTGAGGTTAAACAAGGAGAAACCCTTGGTATTATCGGAGAAAATGGGGCGGGAAAGAGCACTTTGCTCAAGGTTATCGGCGGTATGCTCAAGCCGGATAAGGGGTCGTTTGAAGTTTATGGCAGGGTTGCTGGGCTGATAGATTTAGGAGGGGGTTTCCAGAAAGATTTGACCGGGAAAGAAAACGTATATTTGATTTCTTCCCTGTTCGGACTTTCCAGAAAACAAGCGGAAGCTCGTTACGATGAGATTGTAAAATTCGCCGCGATAGGCAGATTTATTAACGCTCCTGTTAAATGTTATTCTCAGGGTATGCTGATGCGCCTGGGTTTTGCTATCGCCATATACGTAGATCCGGATATATTACTTTTAGATGATTCTTTTGTTGTTGGGGATATGTATGCGCAAAATAAATGTATTAATAAGCTATTTGAATTAAGGGATCAAGGCAAGACAATCATACTTGTCAGCCATGATTTATCGATCGCCAAACGCATGTGTTCACGGGGGATTTTTTTAAGAGAAGGCAGGATCGTTAAAGACAGTTTAATAGGCAGTGTCTGTGATTATTATACTGAGACAGTCGGAGATAAAAAAGGGATAGCCATTCTCGAGGAGGGCCAATCAGGCTTAGTCTTTAATAACGGGAGGCTGATTATAAGGTGTAAAGAATGGGCAATTACTGCTCGCAATGGCGGTTATTCCGCGATGACGCTATCCGGCCGGGAATACTTATCCACTTCTGCTGATTGGCAAATTGATAGAGTTGATGGCCCTGATGGTAAGGGGATTATAGCTACGGGATCATGGCCGGATATACCAGTGCTAGAGCACTGGAAGCTATTTTTTCTAAGCGAAAGAGAGTTGATTTGGGAGATAACCATAGAATCTTCACAGGGTTTGCTGCCTGAACGTTGCCAAACAAGTGTTATTTTTCAGGATGGGTACAAGAATTGGTTTACAGTTGAAGGGGAAAAGGCATTTTCAAAAGCTTTTCTTCATGGAGAAGAGTGGCAATGCGGGCTGATTGATGATTCGTTAAATACGGTGGTCGGTTTACGGGGCGATAACTTCCAAGAGGCGGCTTTACCCGTCGTGATCTTTGATCGGCTTAGTAATAACCAGCAGGCGAGATGTCGTATTGGCAATACCGGTTCCGCTAATGCAGGAAGAGTGTTGGATTATGTAGTTTTTCCTGATGGGCTTGATCCGGAGTGCCATACTTTTAAGCGGACTGTTTTCCACAGCAAACTGATATTTTTTGATCCTTTTAATACAGAGAAAATATCGGAATTCTTGAGTAACGCCCGTGTATTAATGCGTGATGCGATCTTTATTAGCAGTGGAGCGCTTGGCGTTTCTTGCAGGGAACGTGAAATCGGGATTTATTGGAATGAAAGGTTGATAACTCGTAATGCCGGGTTCAATACGAAATTTAAATATCAGGATAGAAGCTATAGCGCAATAGAGGGGAATTGGTCTATCAGCAAGGAAAATAGCCGCCAAATACGCGTTGTTGTTTCCTGGAGCGCGTTACCAGGTTTAAGGCAGATTTGGTGTATAAGGGTTAATAATGATGAAAATAACACAGTGACATGGGAAATAACCCTGGAGACGGATGAAGAGCGTAAAATAATAAATAGGCAGGCGGAATTATTACTAAGTAAAGAGTACCCCCGGTGGTTTACCGCTGAAGAAAAAGGGCAATTTGATAGGATGGAGAAAAGGGGTGGAGCGGTTATTTTAAGTAAGTACGCGAACAATTACGCAGGAGTTGAAGATTCAGGTGGAAAAGAAAATTTATTTTTGCCTGAACTATCATTTTCTTGTGATAGTGATATACCCGTAGTGTCTTATATCTCTAAAGATAGCGAGGAAGTATCTTCGGGGGTAAAATTGCAATTTTTAGAAATTGACTCAAAAGAACGGGTGCGCGTCTATCCCGGTAAAAACAAATATTTTAACGGGACAATACGTATAGCAGCGCCTTTTCTTCAGCCGAGTAAAAAATCCGTCCCCTGTATGATAAGCTACGGCAGATTAAGCTTTATTTTTGATCACGGAAGAGGCAAGATTGTTTGGGATGGTTTAGAGTTGACCAAGGGGTTGAGCCTGTATTCATCAGGGTTTGTGCAGGAGCGCTGGCATGATTCATCGCAAGCATACTGGCAGGTATCTAGGATGGATGCAAGGAGAATGGTTGTTGCCGGCCAGTGGCCCTGGGTGCCAATGAAACAAATCTGGGAGATCAGTTTAACAGATGCACGGACTATTACGATAAAGATTTCCAGGGAAATATGGGATGATAAGGTTATTGTTATTGAGCGAGAACAGGTCGGACTTATGGTTTCGGATTATTATAAGGAGTGGTTTTCTCCGCGGCAGATCAAAGCGAAATTTCCGGACGATTTTATTGCGCATAACGGTGCTTTTTGGGAGAGATTGTGGTGTGGTGACGGCAACAGCTGCATCGGGGTAGAAAAAGGTTTGGTAAAAAAAGGTTTGTTTAATAATAATTTTATTCCATCCTTGTGTTTTGAATCCTTGCCTGATTGTCAGGCGCGCCATGCTATAGTTGAAAATACGGATGATCTTTTTCAGGCACGGGTAATGCAATATGAACTTTCACCTCGCGTCGAAAGCGGCAGCGGAACAGGTGTTTATTTCCACGGTATGATAAAAATCATAACTTAGGAATTCTTATGAGCGGATTATTTACAATATTCAGGAAAAAGTTAGAAGAGGCGCGCAGGCGCGAGGAATTAAAAAGAATAAAAGGGCGCATGATTGTTAATGGCGATTTGAAAATTTGGCTTGATGATGCCAATAGATTAAGGTTGCATTATAAAGGTGTCGAATTAGCTAAAAGTTATGGCTTAAGCTCCAGTATTTTATCTGAAGGGATTTGGTATCATTCACGGGAAACCGTTTTTGATGTAGAGAAAGTTTCCGAAAACCAGATGCGCATTCTTGTGTTTTTTTCTGATATGCCTATACGTCAGGAATGGTTAATAAAGATTGATTCTCGGGAGTCAATTAGTTGTGAAATTAATACAGAGTTGACAGATAGCCTGCGGATAGATAGAGTGAAAGCTGATTTTCTCATTTCTAAATCGTACTCCCGGTTGGTATATCAATTAGAAGATGCAGTATTCCCGCAGGAATTCAATGCCTTATGGAATATATCAGGCAGCCTCTCCAGGGATAACTTTATTGGCTGTGTATCATTAAAGCCGGAGTACCCCAGTATATGCTTAAGATCTACCAGCGGCGTTAATAATTTGTTTGGTGCAGGCAATACCGATTCTACCCTGTCTTCCCGCGTGCTTGAAGCTCAGGTTGAAGAAACCGATGAATACTTGAAACCAGGGACATATGAACATTTTAAGATCCATATCCAACTTTATCCCGATAAAACCGTACTTGAGAATATTCTGTCTAAGATAAGGACTCAGAAACAGCTCGAGGAAGAAGAGGCCAGGCGTAAACAAGAAGAGCTCAAGAAGAAACAGCTCGAGGAAGAAGAGGCTAGGCGTAAACAAGAAGAGCTCAAGAAGAAACAGCTCGAAGAAGAAGAGGCCAGGCGTAAACAAGAAGAGCTCAAGAAGAAACAGCTCGAAGAAGAAGAGGCCAGGC
>CAYRUB010000010.1:16512-55680 GCA_964427405.1 uncultured Planctomycetales bacterium
AAGAAGAGGCCAGGCGTAAACAAGAAGAACTTAAGAAGAAACAGCTTGAAGAAGAAGAAACTAGGATAAGAATGCAGCAGGCGGAAGAAAACCGTAAGCTCCGCAGTCTACAGCAAGGTGATTTTAGGATATTTTTTGATCAGGAAAACTGTTTTCATCTTTTTTATAAGGATAATGAGATTACTAAAGCGAATGGTCTGAATACAGGAATATTCTCGGAAGGCAAATGGCATACTTTGTTAGATTCTAAGGTTGAAATCGAGCGCCCCAGCGCATCTGAAATATTAATTTATTTTAATCATAATTACCTTCCTTTAGTTCATATCTGGCATTGCAAGATTAGTGCGCAAGGTATCCTGGAATTGTATACTAAAACTGATATTAAGAACAGCATGCGCATTGATAGAAGAAATATATCTTTAATGGCGTCTAAGAAATATACAGGTTGGTTTGCTTCTGGTAAAGAAGGAGATTTTCCTAGAACATTTTTCGATAAATGGCAGGGTATGAATAATTACGAAGATCACCCAGAGTTTATCGCCCTCCTGCCTTCTTCGGAAGGTCTCCCGGGGGTTATCTTCAAGGATTTAAATGAACCCAGGGCTAATCTTTTGGTGCAAAATACCGATTCTACCCTGTCTTCCCGCGTGCTTGAAGCTCAGGTTGAAGAAACCGATGAATACTTGAAACCAGGGACATATGAACATTTTAAGATCCATATCCAACTTTATCCCGATAAAACCGTACTTGAGAATATTCTGTCTAAGATAAGGACTCAGAAACAGCTCGAGGAAGAAGAGGCTAGGCGTAAACAAGAAGAACTTAAGAAGAAACAGCTTGAAGAGGAAACCGAAAAGAAAATATTGGAGTATTTTAAAGAATATCCGGCTGATCCTTTTCCAGGAAAGGAAGGCCGTGTGCATTTGTATGGAGATTCTGATAAGCTCCATGATAAGATCAGCGGCGTGCCGGGTGATTTTATCAAGATTATTGGGAAAATAAAAAAGATTATAGGCAAAGGCATTCTTTATATTGGCGTATCAAGATATAATTTTTTCCGCCTGCACACGATTGCGCAGTATGCCGCGACGCTTATGGGCCAGCGTATTGATTTACGTTCCCTTGGCGTAACTTTTTTACCAGTCCGCAATCTTTATGCCAACTTCGGTATTTATTTGAATGAGCTTAACCAGCATTTGAGCCAACATAGGATACATCTTTATCTAAAAGATGCAGGTCTGCTGGAGTTGTTACATACTATGTCTTCACAGGCCGATCAGTATAATGAAAGAGATTTATTAAGATTGTTAGGGGTTATCGCGGAACATCCTTTCATAGGTCCGCAGACAATAGTCCTGGATACCTATCATCGCTGCAATACTGATTGCCTCCATTGCTGGATTCATACTCCTAAGCGCAAGATCATCGGCCGGATAGAGAATCTGGAAATGGATATTAATTTATATAAACAGATCATAGATGATGCGGAAAGAGTATTATGCGATGAGGTCATTATTCAGGGCGACGGAGAGCCCATGCTTGATAACAGGTTTATGGAAATGATCGCCTACGCCAGGAATAAGGGGTTAAAGACACTTTTTTTTACCAATGGGATACTTTTAGATAAAAAGAAGGCGGCCGGGATAGTCGAGCTGGAGGTAAATGAAATATTCTGTAGCCTGCCTGCGGGGACGGCAAAGACATACGCCTTAATTAATTCAAAACAGTCTGAAAATACATTCAGTGTAATTGAAAATAACCTCAAGAATCTGATTAATCTGCGTAATAATGCGGGCAGAAGTAAGCCTTTATTACAAATGACGCATGTTATACATAATTTAAACTATCATGAGATGGAGGAAATGGCCAGGCTTGATGCGTCTATCGGAGCGGATAAGGTAAGGTTTTATCTGGTAAGGTTAGATAATAATATCAAGTTTTTAAAATTAAAGGCCAGCCATATTAAGAGTATGCAGGAATCTTTGCAACGTATAGAGCCTTTACTCAAAGCTAAGGGGATAGAGTTACAAGATAACATTCATTTCCAGCTTCAGCATTATAATCCAGAAAACGGGGATTGGTCCGGGGAAACCTTTTCTAACATGGGCTGCCCGGTAGGATGGTTTTTTTCGTTAGCATTATTCAGAGGGGAAGTAAGTATGTGTTGTCATTTGCGCATAATTGATATTTTAAAAGAAAAAGGTTTTGCGCAAATTTGGAATTCCGACCGTTATAATGAAGTCCGAATTTATGCGAAATATCTGAATAAACATAAGAATGAACATCTCTTAAACGGGAAAAAGTTATTCGATGATTCTTGCCGGCATTGCGATACGCATCAGGTTATTCTAAGGATTAACCAGCTTATGAACAAATACCACCTGGACAAATTTTATCAAGAGAGTTTCTTATGAGAATAGCGCTTGTCAATCTGCCCTGGTACAATTTATGCAGATCGGGTGTAAGGGCCGGGTCGCGCTGGCCGCATTTGATGGCCCGGCATGAACGGGGCTATCTTCCTTATCCTTTTTTCCTGGCTTATGCAGCGGCATTATTAAAAGAAAATAATTTTGAAGTGATATTGATTGACGCCATAGCTGAAGGCCTTACTTACAGCGCCTGCATCAACAGGCTGCGCAGTCTTAAAGCTGATCTTTATGTTATCGAAACATCAACTGTGACCTTGAAACATGATATTGGGCTGATAAAAAAAATAAACAAAAATATCCCTATTGTCATGTGCGGACCGGACGTAAATATACAAAAGCCTTCTTTTATCGAAAACCATCCATTTATCACTTATGTTATTTTTGGTGAATATGAATTAACGCTCTTGGATTTAGCTCGGCACATAAAGGATAAGAGAGGTTTAAACGATGTTGCCGGGCTAATTTATCGCCATGGAGGCAAGACAGTTGTTAACATGCCGCGCGAACTTGCCGATTTAGATAAGCTTCCCTGGCCTTTGCGGGAAGGCCTCCATATGGCCAATTATAATGACGCTCCCGGTAATATGCCGCTTCCTTCGGTTCAGATGGTTGCCAGCCGGGGATGTCCTTACAGGTGTAAGTTTTGCCTTTGGCCGCAGGTAATGTATCAGGGTAACAATTACAGATCCAGGGATGTCAAAGACGTAATAAAAGAAATGAAGTTTTTGGTAAACAACATGGGTTTTAAGTCCGTATATTTTGATGATGATACTTTTAATTGTGGAAAACCCAGGATGCTTGCTTTTTGCGATGAGATTAAGAAGCAGAAGTTGACAGATATCCCCTGGGCGATCATGGCCCGTCCTGA
Source organism: uncultured Planctomycetales bacterium (assembly GCA_964427405.1). GTDB lineage: Bacteria > Omnitrophota > Gorgyraeia > Gygaellales > Profunditerraquicolaceae > UBA6249. The sequence continues at coordinate 19,810 of CAYRUB010000010.1, forward strand.
CCTGATGGATGAAGAGATCTTGTTGAGGATGAAAGAGGCGGGGTTATATGCCGTTAAGTATGGAGTTGAGTCAGCAACCCAGAGTTTGCTTGATGGTATAAATAAAAATATGGACCTTAAGAAAACAGAAAAAATGATCCGTTTTACAGAACAGCTTGGGATTAAAACTCATCTTACGTTTACATTTGGCCTGCCTGGAGAAACCAGGGAGAGTATACGCAAGACCATTGACTTCGCAATTTACCTTAATCCTAATTCTGTGCAATTCTCCATAGCTACTCCGTTTCCAGGAACGGAATTTTACCGGGAAATTGAGAAAAACGGGCTTCTTCTTACAAAAGAATGGTCTGAATATGATGGTAACAATAAGAGCGTTATTTGTTCCGACAATTTAAGTAAAAAAGAATTAGAGCAAAGTATCTGCGTTGCCTATGGCCGGTGGCGCAACCATTATTTAAATAGGCGTTATCTTAAAGGTCAAAGGTTGAATATTTCTTTGCCCGGGCTGATTTTGTTTTCTTTGAAAAGGCGCGGGATTTTTCTGACAGCAGTAAAGTTGTTAAAGTTCTTATCCCGCCAGATGAAGGCGTCGGTCTTAATAAAGTTCAACCGTCTTAGGGGTATTTTTAAAAGCGGCCACAAGGGTGTAAATTTTATAGCTACGGGCAGGGTGGGGTTATTTTTTTACCCCTCAGGAATACGCCTTTTCTGGGAGAATAAAGAGCTTACCCGGGAAGATGGCTTTAGGAGTTGTTTCGGTAGTTTTCCAGAAGGCAAAAAAATAAAAAGCGGCGCATTTACGTTTAGTGATTTTAAGAAAGACGCAAATAACAGGATTTCATTAAAGAAAAGATACTCCGATTCCAGCATTGAAGAGGATTGGAAATTTGAGATTATTGATGAGAAGCAGATCGACTGGAGCGTTAAAATACACGGCGGGCATGGCGGAATACCCCCCGGCGATTCAAGGCTTGCGCTTATCTTGTCAGATGAATATATGAAATGGTTAGATTCATGGGGGGAAGGCGGTTTTCATCCTGTTTTTGACAATTTGGAAGTCGAATTAAGAAACCCAAAAACAAAATTAGTGGGTGTAAGGGGCAGAAAAAAGCTGGGCAGGGAGATCCCTACGATCTTATTGGATGCTGCTTTTAATAACGGTATAACTGTCTGTATACGCAACAGTCCTGTTTTAGGTGCGCGTATATTAGAGATTAAGCAGGTAGGGGGTATTTTTTCTGCCCGGGTCAAGATTGTAGAAGAAGGTTTCAACAAACACAAAAAGACGCCACAGTCCACTATAAAAATATGATAAGATGAGGAATATATTTACCCATCCTTTTAAAAATATTTTTTCCAGATATCTGGATATCTTGGGTATTTTAGACGGTTCTTTTGCTTACAAGGGGCCTGGTTCTGCCCAGATAGACCTGACAAATAACTGCAATAATAATTGTATTGGGTGCTGGTGTAATTCTCCTCTTTTAGGCGAAAAAGAGATTTCGCCTGACGTAAAAAATCAAACTCTTCCCTATAAGCGGGTAATCGCGCTGATAGATGAATTATCCCGCATGGGTACGCGCCATATTTATTATGCCGGAGGAGGAGAGCCTTTTATGCACCCGCAGATTATGGAAATAATCAGGCATACCAAGAAGCGGGGATTAGAATGTTACGTTAATACAAATTTTACCTTGGTCGATGAAAAGCGGGCTAAAAATCTCGTCGCAGAAGGCGTGGATTCGTTGACTGTGAGTGTTTGGGCAGGAACTGCCGGCATGTATGCTTTGACGCACCCCAGCAAAAATGAGGGGACCTTCCTTAGGATCAAGGAGACGCTACGCTATCTTAATGAGATTAAAAAAAAGCGCCCTTTCATAAAGATCTATAACGTTATCTTTAATAAGAATTATCATGAACTAAAAGCCATGGTTGATTTTGCAATAGAGACTCATTCGGAAGCCGTGGAATTTACGGTGATCGATACGATTCCCGGTAAAACAGATTCTTTGCTTCTAAATGATTCGGAAAAACAAGCATTACTTGAAAGTTGTTCCGGGATAAAGAAGCAGTGCGAGAATAATGGCCTGGTGGATAAGATAAAGTTGTTTAGTTTTGAGCAATTCATGCGTAGGATCTCAAGCAAGGGTTTAAAATCCGCGGAGTATGACTCTGATATTATCGGCAAAATTCCCTGTTATGCTGGATGGGCATTTGTCAGGATACTGGCGGACGGCAATGTTAACTCCTGCTTAAAATCACACAGGTTTCCTATCGGGAATATATTTAAGGAAGATTTTGGAGCCATATGGAATAATAACCTGCAGAGGTTATTTAGGGAGAAGACGTTTAAGATGAACAAGGATGACCCTTTTTTCTCCCTGATCGGCAATGATCCTGATTCCAGAATGGGGTGTTTTAAGAGTTGCGATAATATGGGGCATAATATGGATCTACATGGCAAGTTTGTTTCTTTGAGCCCGACGGAACATAGGATATTAACCGGTATCAGCGGTATGATAAAACGGGCGCGGAGAAATAAAACTTAAGTAGGGGGAGCGGTTTATGGCGCAGACAAATTGGCAGAAATTTGTAACCTACTGTAAAAACGGCGGATTATTCTATGCTCTTTATAGGGGTTTTAAATATTTAGCCTGGCGTAATCAATGCGCGCGTAAGAAGATTGACTGGAGGCAGTTTAGCGGGTAAATAGTCCGGCTGAATTTTAACTATGCGTTCACTACAATATATAAAAGAAATTGGAAGAACCGTAACGGGTGAAATAAGGGCGTTGTTTCCCTCATCCGCTAAGTTTGGCTGCATGCCTCCTGATTTTGTTTGCATCGGCATTACAGACTCTTGTATGCTTCGATGCAAAATGTGCCAGAAATGGAAAGAAGATATTTTTATAAAAGATAAAACAGTAGAGCCTGCGGTTGAGGACTGGAAACGCGCCATTTCTTCGCTGCGTAAGCTCTCTGGTGATTCCCTGCAAATCAATTTCGGCGGCGGAGAGCCGCTTTTGAAAAAAGAGATTTTTGAATTAGTCGGTTTTTGCAAAGAAAACGGGTTAAAGACCAATATCGCTACTAATGGCTATCTCATAAACGAGGAAATGGCCAGGCAAATAGCTGATTCCGGTTTGGATAGCGTTATTATTTCTCTGGATAGTCTTTGTGAAGATACCCATGACTACTTGCGGGGGAAAAACGGCACTTACCGGCAGGTGATGAATGCCCTGGAGTTGCTTGATAAATTCTGCGCAGGGCTTTATAAGGGTTTATGTTGTGTTATGTATCAGAAAAACATGGAAGACATTTTAGAATTAGAAGCCTGGGTAGAAAAAGACCGCCGGCTTAACTCAATCTATTTTATGGCAGCGATGCAGCCTAATAACACTACGCCCGATTCGCGTTGGTATGAAAAAGAAGAATTCCAGGAGCTGTGGCCAAAAGATTCTGCTCGGGTAAGCGAGATCATTGATGAGCTTATTAAAATAAAAAAAGGCAGGTCAAAGATCGCTAACCAGGTATGTCAGCTTGAGGCATTTAAGCATTATTATCAGCAACCCGCCCGGTTTGTTAAAAATTCCCAATGCAACATGGATGCGGCGCTGCATTTTAGCTCCTCAGGAGATATTTTCCTCTGTTACCGTTGGCAACTCCTGGGTAATGTAAAAACTGATGATGTTGCATCTGTCTGGAATTCCCGTAGGGCCAAAGAAGCGCGGCAGAATATAGCAGTCTGTAAAGATAACTGTCATTTTCTTCTCAATTGTTTTTTTAAAGAAGGGTATCCTTTTAAAATATAACCGCGGCGGATCCGCTATAAGAATAGGAAAGGAATTATTATGCAGAGTAGTTTAGAAAAAAAAGTTGGTTTGAGTAATAACTCTGGGGTTTTAAAACCGGGTTTCTGCTGTATCGGCATTGTTGATACCTGTATGTTAAAGTGCAAGATGTGCCAGAAGTGGAAAGAGGATCCTGGGACAAAGGGAATTGCCCAGCCAACTACAGACCAATGGAAGGTTTTTATCCGGCAACTGCGCGATTTGGTGGATGAAGGATTTGAGATCGATTTTGGGGGAGGCGAGGCCTTGATGCATAAAGATACCTTAGAATTGGTAAGTTACGCAAAAGGGCTTAGTTTTAAGACTACTATTGCCTCCAATGGTTATCTTATTGATGAAAAAATGGCCAAGAGGATAGTTGATTCAGGGCTCGATAGCCTGGTGTTGTCTTTAGATAGCCTTAAACCGGAGATCCACGATAGCATGCGCGGAGTCTCGGGAGTTGCATCCAGGGTTTTAAACGCCGTTGAGTTTTTACGTAAATATTCGGATAAAATACATATTGGCATCTGCACGATAATAATGGATCAGACCCTTGATGGGTTGGTTGATCTGGCGCAGTGGGTTAACAACAATCGGCATAAGATGAATTCTATACTTTTTATGGCGGCAATGCAGCCGAATAACACCGAGGTGAAGAACGACTGGTACGAAAAGGAGCACGATTATTTCTGGCCAAAAGACATAAAGAAAGTAACCCGGGTTCTTGATGAATTGATCGCCAGGAGAAAAAAGGGTGATTGGATAGGGGATTCGGTAGTGCAGCTTGAAGCCTTTAAAGCTTATTTTAAGAACCCTTCAAAGTTTGTTAAAAAGAGTCCCTGTAATCTCGACCGGGCAGTGCACGTCAGTTCTGTCGGGGATATATTTTTATGTTATCGTTACGCGCTTCTGGGGAATATAAAAAATTCAGATGATATAAGGCAATTATGGAAATCTCCGGAAGCTGAGCAGGCCCGTAAGGATATCCGCGGCTGTAAAGATAACTGTCATTTTCTTTTAAACTGTTTTTTCGAGGGCGATTACCCTTTTTCAGTAGTAGCCTAAATGCGCAAATAAAAGGAGTTTATAATGGCTGATTTAAGTGAGGTAAAATTATATCAGGCAGGAAGCAGCGTAAAAAATGATATGAAGCCAAAATTCTGTTGCGTCGCCGCTACCGATTATTGCATGCTCAGGTGTAAAATGTGCAATAAATGGCATGAGCCGCTTCCTAAACCGGAAGAGTTACCCTCCTTGGAGGAATGGAAACGTTTTATAACCGGATTCCGGGAGCTCGTCGATGAACAATTTGAAATGGATTTTGGGGGAGGCGAGGCGCTTTCAATGCCCGGGATCCTGGAGATGGTCAGGCATGCAAAGGGTTTGGGTTTTAAGACCACTATGGCGTCAAATGGCTATTTGATCAATAAAGAGATGGCTATTAAAATAGCGGATTCAGGCCTTGATGCGGTGAGCCTTTCTTTGGATAGCCACCGGCCGCAGTTACATGATAAGATGCGCGGCGTAGAAGGCGTCTACCAGCGGGTTATGGATGCCATAGATAATATCACGAAATATTCGAAGCATACCCGTAAAGGGCTCTGTTGTATTATTATGGATGAGAATATTGATGATATACTGCCTCTGGTGCATTTTGCTGACAAGAATCCTAAAATCGACTGGATATATTTTATGGTTGTGGTTCAGCCCAACTACAGCGGCCCGTTAACCGATGATTGGCGGGATGAATATAAATATCTTTGGCCCAAGGATAAAGTAAAAACCATTGCCTTGCTTGATGAGTTGATCCGACTAAGGCAAAATGGCTCAAAAGTAAGTAACAGGGTAGAGCATCTACGGGCTTACAAGGCCTATTTTAATAATCCGCAAAAACTGGTCAATAAGGCGCGTTGTATCGTTGGCGGCAGGGCGATCAGCGTAAACTCTTATGGATTTGTGCAGTTGTGCCTTTTTAAAGATTTTATCGGTAACATCCGGAAACAGGATATCCGGGATATCTGGCGTTCTCAGGATGCAGAGGCAATCAGAAAGCAGGTGGACCAGTGTAAAACCAACTGCCATTTACTTCTTAACTGTTGTTATATAGAGGATGAACCATCGCTTTACTCTTCATAGTCAGCCATTATGAATAAAGACCGATTTCTGGAAAAACCGCGTTATTGTTGCTGGGTACTTAATTATCGTTGTATGTTCCGGTGTAAAACCTGTTATATCTGGAATATCAACGACGATAAGAGTAAAGAGACGACCCTGGAGCAAAAAAAACAGTTTGTAAAATCTTTATGGGGGTTTGTCGGACCGGATTTCGAATTCCACCTGTCGGGTGGAGAGCCTTTATTGACCGAAGGCATAATTGAATTAATCGATTTTATTTCTTCTGAGGGGTATAAAACCAACCTGGTTACTAATGGTTTTCTTGTTAATGATGATATGGCCAAGGCAATCTGCGCAAGCGGGCTGGGAACTATTACTTTTTCACTCGATGGCAGCATCGCCTCTACCCATGATTTCATGCGCGGTATTGATGGCAGTTATGAAAAAATAATGCAGGCTATCAGCCATATAGACAAATACCGTAAAAACCGGAAACCCGCAATATCTATACTTACTATTATCATGGAGCGTAATCTTAAAGAGTTGCTGGATCTGGTTGAATGGGTCAATAATGACAAGCGTCTGGAGATGATTAGCTTTCAGGCGATTACCCAGCCCTTTTGCGAGGCGATGAATAGCGATTGGTTTTTTGAAGAGAAAAACAATCTTCTTTGGCCTCAGGATACCGCTTTAGCCGTGGCGCTTATGGAAAAATTACGCGATTTGAAACTTAAAGGTTATAAAATAGGCAACCATCCCAATCACTTCCTGCATTTTAAGGGGTATTTCGAAAATCCGCACCAATTCTTAAAAAAGATAAAATGTAATCTTGGTGATTATGAATTTCATATAGATCCTTACGGTAAGACATTTTTTTGCTGTCTTACTGAACCTTTTGGGAACATTAACTCTAATAGCATTCCTGATATCTGGGGGGCAAGCGCCACGCAAAATATCAGAGCCGATGTATACAACTGCAAAAAGAATTGCCATATTATGATCAACTGTTTCTATGAAGATGAATCCCGTGTGTAGATTATTTATTCATACCTCAAAGGAGTTGTAATGACGAGCGATCAAAAGCCACCTGTTTTTTGTCTTTTAGTAGTTTCCAAAATCTGTAATTTTCGCTGTAAAATGTGCAATATGTGGAAAAACCGCGAAAGAAAGATAGACCGCAAAGAGCTTACCATTGAAGAGATTAAAGGTTTTGTAGATGATCTTAAAAACGTTACTAGCGAGCCAATTTTTATACACCTTATTGGCGGAGAGGCGTTGTTGCGTCCGGACCTTACTGAGATCATTGCGTATATCCGTGACCGGGGATTTAACAGTTCGATTACCACTAACGGATATTATATCGACGATGAGATGGCCAAAAAGCTGGTTAATTCACGCCTGACCGGCATATTTCTTTCTCTAGATGGATTTAAAGAAGAGACCCATGATTATTTGCGCGGGGTAAAAGGAAGTTATCAACATGTCATGAATGCGATCGGATTCCTGGATAGGCACCGCGGTACTGATAAGACAAATAGGCTTAGTATCGGCATTACCATGACTATGATGGAAAAAAATCTGGACGAGGTTATAGACCTTGTGGAATGGGCTAATCTTAATGAAAAGATCAATGATGTATTCTTAAATGCCTGCCTTCAGCCATTTGATTGTGATGACCAAAAAAGGGAATGGTTTAAAGAAAGCAGGCACAGTGAAGTATGGCCGCAGGATCCCGGCAAGATAAAAGGTATTCTTGAGAAACTGGCGTTACTTAAAGAAAAAGGCTATAAAATCTGCAATCCCCCGGAACAATTACGATTAATAAAAGAATATTTTACCAACCCCTATCGTTTTATCCATGATCAAAAGGTCAAATGTCCGCGTGGAGACCTGGCGCCCGAAGTAAACGCTTACGGAGATATTAATATGTGTTTTTCTATGGAGCCGGTAGGCAATATTCGGAAAAGGAAATTTTCCGAAGTCTGGTCTTCAGAAGACATGAGCAGAGCGCGCCAGGAAATAAACCGATGCAAAAAAGACTGTGACATAGTCGTTAATTGTTTTTACAAAATAGAAAATATTACCGGCCTAGTAGAGAAAGATTGATGAAAATAAAGCTTATTCGTTTACCGACTTTTTCCCAAAGTTGGGATATTAATTCATCAGAGCTTAATTCGAGCCTTCTACCTCCTTTTGGCCCGGCGCTTATCACCGGCTATTTGTCGGGACGCGGGTTTGAGATTGAACAAGATGATTTAAACATTAAGATATCCTATGAACGTCGCTACAAAGGTTTTTCATTTGATCAGGAACCGTTTTTTGACCAAACACGGATTGTGGATTATTGTAAGGGAATCCAGAAAGACCCCGGTCTTGACGTTATTTTTCAGCAACTTGAAGAAAAATGCCCGGTAAAAGGTTATGAAGTTATACTTTTGTCGATCCAGGAAAGCCTGCGGAACAGATCCAATGTGCTTTTTGCCTCTGCTTACGCGCAATACCTTAAAACTAAATATCAGCCGTTTATCATGCTTGGCGGATTTGGAGTCGCGGTGAGGCTGATGTATTTAGAGTATGATTTTCCCTGCATAGATTTTTATGCAATAGGGGCGGGAGAAAGATTGCTGGAGGTTATCCTGAAGGCCAAAAAAGAAGGGCGCCTGCTTTTGTCGCTTGACGGAGTTTACTATGAACGCAATAACCGGGTTTTAAGCGCCGATTACCGCAAAATAGAAAAACCGGTGTTTACCGGCTTGCCTATTGAATATTACCGTTATCGCGGGCTGCACTCTGGATATGGGGCTGATGTAAAAGATATTATCGATGAATTCCATCATTCAAAAACATTGGTTATGCCGTTTGCCCTTATCAAAGGCTGCCCCCATAAGTGTATCTTTTGTTCGGAGTCAAATGGTAAGCTCGATTTTATCATGGGGCATGAAGAGGCCGTTGTTGCTCTAGGGAAATTGCAGGAAACATATAATCCCACCGGATACTTCTTTCTTGATAATGAAATTAACGTTAATCAAAAATATGCGCTTAATTTGTGTAATTCGATTATAAACAAGGGGCTTAAAATCCAATGGAGTGATTGCGCCCGGGCAGATTTTACAACCAAAGATATCTTGCTTAAAATGAAGGAATCAGGGTGTATCAGGCTTATCTTTGGCATTGAGACAGGAAGTAGAAAGCTTCTTGAATATGTTAAAAAAGGCGTTTCTTTGGAACAGCTGGAAGCTGCCATCCGCTGGGCAAACGAATTAGGGATTTGGATCGGAATCGAGATTATATGCGGCCTGCCGCATGAGACAGATCAAGATATACAGGAAACGATAAACTTCTTGCAGCATAATAAAAATTATATCAACCGGTTTTATTATAATACGTTTGATTTACGCGGCGGCAGCCTGTTGTTTCATGAGCCGCGCAAATATGGGATTGAAAATATATTTGATGTCAATGAAGTGGTTTCTTTCGAAGAGCGTAAATACAGCAAGAATTTTACACAATTTGGGTTTGATGAGATTGGCGGCTTGCGTTGGGAAGAAAAGAAGAAACAGGCCCTTGCTTCTTATGACAAAGTTGTCAGTGCGATGGGGGGATACGAAGGATTCCCTACTCTTGAAGAGGAGCATTTCCTCTTTTTTCTATACAAGAAATATGGGCATGATTTAGAGAAAATCCAGGCGATATTCCGCAGGGTGGCGCAGGAAAAAGGTAAATACAGGGATAGTTTACGTAAAACAGGAGTTTTGGTTTAGGCAATGCATAAAGATAAGATTGAACTAAGTTTAAGTCTTAACAATACCTGTAATCTCCGCTGCCGGATGTGCCGAATATGGAATTCCGGAGAAGAAGAAAATAAGTTAACCCTTAAGAAATGCCTGGATATTATTGATGAGCTGGGTGAATTTGAAGTTAAAGGGGTACGCATTAGTGGCGGCGATCCGCTTCTGGTACCATGGGCATTGGATTTGATGGGGTATATTAGCAAGAAGAAATACCATAGCTGCGCCACGACTAACGGCTCTATGATTAATGAAATATATGCCTTAAAGATCGCGGCATCAGGGCTCTCCAATCTAAATTTTTCCTTAGATTCATACACCCCCGCTATTCATGATGCAATACGCGGCATGCCTGGTTGCAGAGACCGCATTATGGATGCGATCGGCTATATCGCGAAAGAAAAGATGAAACCTGAAATAGGTATTAATACGGTTATCTCAAACTTTAATCTCGATGACCTGCTTATTCTGATGGATGCTATTCAAAATGACAAAAGGGTAAATCATATTTATTTTATGGCGATTATGCAGCCGTTTAATACCCCGCTTGATAAAGAATGGTTCTTAAAAGAGGATTTTCGCGGCCTCTGGCCGGAAGATAAAGATAAGGTTAGATACGTAATTAATGAATTGATCGCCCGTAAAAAATCTGGTTATAAAATTAATAACAGCTTTGCTCAACTGCGGGCATTCATTGATTATTTCATAGATCCACTTCACTTTGCCAGGAAAAATACCTGTAATCTGGGCAAGGAAGTTATGGAGGTTAACCAGTTAGGTGATGTTTTCTTGTGCCATTCATATGCAAGCATAGGTAATGTTTTTCAAGATTCACTGTCAAATATCTGGGCCTCAGAAAAAGCGCGCCTGGTTAGGGCTAAAATAGACCGCTGTACTCAGAATTGTAATCTTCTGATCAATTGCTATTTTGAGGACGAAAATGTATAGACCGCGGATTTGCTCGATTGAATTATTCAGGAGATGTTGTCTTCGTTGCCGCATGTGCCATATGTGGAAAACTAAAGAGCAAGACGGCGGCCTGGATAAAGATAGCTTAATTCGTTTAGCTGACGGGCTTCTAACAGTTATGGATGGAGAAAGAGAAGTCGTCTTTAGCGGAGGCGAGCCGTTGTTGCATCCGGATATTATTGAAATTATCAAGCAATTCAGTCTCCGGGGTTTTAAGGTGGGGATGGCTTCTAATGGCGTCTTAATTGATCGAGACAAGGCCGGAGAATTGGCAGATGCGGGTTTAAAGAATATCCAGCTTTCATTAGACAGCGTTAATAAAGAAACCCACGATTTTTTAAGGGGGGTACCCGGAACATATGAAAAAGTATTGCAGGCAGCCGCTCACCTCAGCGCTTACAAGGGCAAGATTTCCGTTTGTGCTCAGACAGTTATCTCAGGAAAGAATTTAGAAGAGCTTGTTGACACGATGGAATTTGTTAAAAATGACGGCCGGTTTAATGCGATATCTTTTATGGCAGTGACCACTCCTTTTTTTGCGCCTATCGATCATAATTGGCAGGAGAACAACGAATTTTCATTTTTGTGGCCGCGCGATTCAAAGCTGGTGGATAAAGTTATTGATCAGATTATTCTTTTAAAAGCCAAAGGTTATCCAATAGCAAATCCAGTAGATCAATTTGAATTATTCAGGAGTTATTTTCATCAACCGCATAAGCGCCGGCCAGGGGTTCGATGCCAGCTGGGAGATTACGTTTTAAGCATCGATCCGTCGGGTGAAGTAAGGATGTGTTGTTTTATGGATCCTATAGGTAATATCCGTTCAAACGCTATCGCTGTTTTATTGGATAAACCTGAAGTAGAAAAAATGCGGCAGGATATGCGTGTCTGTCACAAAGTATGCAATACCCTCGTGAACTGTTTTTTTAAGGGATAAACCATTGGATAGGAATAGAATAAGGCCGAAATATTGTAGTTTAATTGTCTGCAGTGATTGTTTTATGCGTTGTCAGATGTGTACGATGTGGCAACAGACTAACAATAAAGATAAACTGGGCGTTGAGCAGTGGCAGGATATTATCACCGGCCTTAAAGACATTATGTGTCCAGAGGGAGAGATCTGTTTTACAGGAGGAGAGCCTTTATTGTACGAAGGGATATTCGAATTAATCAGTCATGCTTCAACACTGGGTTTTCGCACCGGACTTAATACTAACGGGTATTTGATTGATAGGGAGAAAATTGGAGAGATCTTGAGGTCGTGCCTTTGGAGTATAACCATGTCGCTAGAGAGCCGCAGAGAATCAACACATGATTTTATGAGAGGGCTTTCTGGAAGTTATCGTAAAGTGATGAAGGCTGTTGATGCTCTTTCTGTTGCCTCTTCCCAACTAAACATAGGACTAGCCGCAGTCATCTCCGCAGCCAATCTGGATGATCTTGTAGATTTAGTCTCCTGGGTACAGAATAATCCCAAGGTGCATTCTATTCGCCTACAGGCATTAATGCAGCCTTTGGGCACTCCGCAAGATCCGCAGTGGTACGCCAATGATCGTTATAATGCGATTTGGCCTAAGGATAAAGAAAAAGTGCGCTCTGTTATCGATGCCCTTATTAAGTTAAAAGAGGGAGGTGCCTGCAAATTGAATAATCCCGTAGCGCAGTTGCGCATCTTCCTTAATTATTTTTCTGATCCAGCCGTATTACCGCAGGCCAAGAAGTGTATATTTCAGGAAGAGGTTGTCAATATAAACGAAGAGGGAGATTTATTTCTGTGTCCGCGTGTTGGCATAATCGGGAGCGCGAAAAAAGAAAATCTAAGTATACTTTGGAATTCGGAAAGAACCAATAGTATCCGGGAAAAGATTAAAGAATGTAAATTAAGTTGTGATACAGTTGTCAATTGTTTTTGGGAGTAAGAAATGGAAACCAGGCCGTCTCACTGTGATTTTATCGTTACGCAAAACTGCTTCTTACACTGTAAAATGTGCCATATTTGGAAATACAAAACAGATGATGAGACAGTCCCCTTTAAAACCTACATCGAGTTTCTAGGTGCGCTTAAAGAGTTTACGGGTAAAAATATGCAAATCCAATTTGTCGGCGGAGAGCCGTTGCTTAAGAAGGGTATAATTGATTTAATTAACTCTGCCAGTAACCATGGATTTTATACTACCATGACTACCAATGGATGTTTAGTTGACCGTAAGATGGCTGATGGATTAATTACCTCAGGTCTTAACACTATTGGTTTTTCTCTTGAGAGCCTAAAGGAGGAAAGACATGATTTCTTAAGGGGTATGTCTGGCACCTTTAAGAAAATCATGGATGCAATCGGCTATTTTCGGGATTCGCCCATCCCGGAGAAGATTTTTATCAGCACTATAATCAGTGGAGCGAATCTAGAGGACATTATTGCTATAGCCGAGTGGGTAAATAAAAGCCCCCGCTTAAGTTTTGTATACTTTCAATCGATAATGCAGCCGTTCGCCATGCCTGAGGATAATGCCTGGCATGAGAGAGAAGAGACAAAATTTCTCTGGCCAGATACAGATGCGGCGCACAGGGTGCTGGATACGTTGAGCGCTCTGCAGAAACAAGGATATAAAATAGCTAACCCCCCGGGTCAGTTCAACGCCTTCAAGAGTTATTTCAGGGATCCCAGGAAGTTCATAAAAAAAATAAAATGCAATCTTGGATATAACGCCTTTAGCTTGCTGCCGAATGGGGATGTCATTCTTTGTTTTTCTATGCCGCCGATCGGCAATATTATGACGGAGAGGATCGACGCTATATGGAATTCAGAAAAAGCCCGGGAAGTAAGAAAGCAGATCGCCGGTTGCCAGAAAAATTGCAAGCTTATGATCAATTGTTTTTTTGAGGATGAATATGTCTGAAAACAACAAACCGAGGATGTGTAATCTTTCGATAACGCTTGGGTGTATGCTCAGGTGCAAGATATGTTACCACTGGCAGTGTGATGAGGGAAATACGGTAAGGCCAATCCTTCAGCAGTGGAAAGATTTTCTTATATCTTTAAAAGGTTATGTAGCCAGCGATTTTACCGTGGTATTCGGCGGCGGCGAACCATTGCTTTTCCCGGAAATACTCATTGAGTTGGTAACTTTTTGTTGCGGACTCGGATTTCGAACAGCTTTGGCGACCAGCGGACATACGATCACAAAAACATATGCCCGGTCGTTATCCGAAAGCGGCCTTAACAATATTGATCTTACCATTTTCAGCCTGAATTCTAAAACGCATGATTATGTCCGGGGAGTGCCGGGATCTCTTCGAAGAGTGCTTGAAGCAATAGAGTATCTTGGCCCTTTTAGCGACAAGCTTAAAATAGGTATTAACACCATAATCATGAAGCCTTCATTGCATGAGTTGCTTGAGCTTACTGACTGGGTCAATCAAGACAGGCGTCTTACTGGGGTTTATTATCAGGCGATAACCCGGCCTTTCCATACTCCTTTTGTAGAAGATTGGCATAAAACTGAACAATATCAAGCGCTTTGGCCGGATAATCAATATGAATTTGAAAAAATTATCGACTCGCTTATTATTAAGAAGAAAAACGGCCATCATATCGCCAATCCTGTTTCGCAATTTGAGCTGTTTAAGGAATTTTTCAGGAATCCTTCGGGATTTATCAAGCCTTATAGATGTAATCTTGTAGGCGGTAAGTTTTTCGGCATTAATTCCGATGGTTCTGTATATATGTGTCCGTATTTCAAATCGTTGGGTAAAATTACGGACACGGATTTTAATCAACTCTGGAGCTCATTGCGCTGTAACCAGGTAAAAGAGGAGATCGCGCAATGCAAGACAAATTGCCATCATCTTGTTAATTGCTGGTATGAGGAGGATTAGGTAATTATGGAAAGAAAAGACGGGGCATTGAGAATAGGGAAGCCGCTTTTTTGCGATATAATCATCGCGCACAGATGTTTCTTTAAGTGCCAAATGTGCATAGAGTGGAAAACTCCTCTGGACTCAGACCTGCCCATGCTTTCGTTTGAGCAATGCAAACAGTTTATTGATGAACTAGCGGAGTTTATCGATTATTCTTTGGATATAAACATTATGGGCGGGGAGCCTTTCGCGATAGAATGGCTTCTGTCGTTATGTGATTATATGCACAAGAAGGGTTTTAATCCCATTATTTCAACGAATGCCTATCTTATTGACGAGGCTATGGCAAAAAAAATAGCGGCCTCCCATCTTAAAGTGTTAGCTATTTCTCTTGATTCAACAGAGGCAAGTATCCATGATGCAATCCGGGGGAAGGCAGGCGCGTTTGACCATGTTATGAGGGCCTTGTCCTATTTAAACAAATATCGCTCTAGAGAACTTCATCTGGTGATTCTGCCCCTTATCTTGGATAGCAATTTAGAAACATTGCCGGATCTTGTTAAATGGGTGCAGGAATCAAAGCAAGCTGATTCTGTTTCTTTTCTTGCGCTTGTGGAATCAGGCTTGGTTAATCCAAAAGAAGGCTGGTTCAATAAGCCTGAATACAGGAATATCTGGCCTCACAATCCCGATAGGACAAAGAAGGTGATAGAATCCATCATTGATATGAAGCAGCATGGTTATCCAGTCACCAATCCATATAATCAACTTGAGGCGTTTAAGGATTATTATAGCGACCCCGAGAAATTCCTGAATCGGACCGAATATTGCATACGTGATTATGTAATAGATTTTGATCCTAATGCAGACATACTGTTGAGCGGGCACAAGCTTGGTTCGATAAAAGAAAATACCCCTCTTAAAAGACTATGGTTTTCTTCAAAAGCGAATGAAATAAGGAAGTACATAGACGAGCATGGCTGCGTTAATTCCCGTTCTTGCCTTATAAATTTTATTTGCGCTTTTTTAAAACAAGAGGAGCAAAAGCTTATTTATTGTGCTAAAAGAGCCTATGCTTATCAACAAAATGGTGAATACAGTCATGCCCTTGTTGAATTTAAGAAGGCGGTTGCGCTGAAACCCGAAGATGGAAAATTGCGTTTGGGAACGGCGTATAATTATTTCAAGCTTAATGATTATGAAGCGGCGTTAAAGGAATACGACGAGGCTTTTCGCATAAGCCCGGAGACCCATACTACCGAGGTTGATTTGCAATATAAGGAGATACAGTTTTTACAGGCAGAAAAGGTCGCTAAATGCAAGAATCCATAAGAAAACCAAAGTTTTGTTCGATTGAAGTTCTTTATAGCTGTATCTTGAAATGCAAAATGTGTCATATGTGGAAAAATCCAAGGTCCGAAAATGAGCTCTCTATTGAACAATGGAAAGCCTTTATCTCGGACCTGAAACGGTTTACTCAATTAAAAACCTCTATAAATATTACCGGCGGAGAGCCGTTTTTGAAAGAAAACGTTTTAGATATTGTGCGTTGTGCCGCACAGGAGGGCTTCAGTGACATATCAATGACCAGCAATGGTTTCTTAACCGATAACCGCCTGATTAAAGAAATTGCTGCCTCCGGCCTGACCATGCTTTCTTTTTCCCTCGATAGTATTAATTCAGATATCCACGATTATCTTCGCGGAGTAAATGGTGTTTGCGATAAGGTAATGACTGCGGTAGAGTGCTTGTTAAAAGAAAAGGGAACTATACACAAAATAGGAATTCAGACGATTATTATGGGGCCTACGCTTGCTGGCATTCCGGAGCTTGTCAAATGGGCTTCAGAGCGAGATGTTTCAATCTATTTTATGGCCATAGCGGAGCCGCTCTGTGTATCTTTAGGCCCGGATTGGTCTATCCAGGGTGATTTTTCATTCCTTTGGCCGCAAGATTTAAAAAAACGTAATGAAACTATAGATTTTATTATTCAAACCAAAGAACATGGTGTTGATATCGGTAATTCTCTGGCTCAGTTAAAAGCCTTTAAAATGTATTTTAATGACCCAGGGGAGTTTGTAAAAAAAGAAAGAAAGTGCCATATGGATGACGGCATGCTAAAGGTAGGGCCAATGGGGGATGTAGCGTTGTGCGGCCAGAAAGGCTCAATCGGGAATATATCTTCCCGCAATATCCAGGATATTTGGTTTTCCGCAGAAGCGCAAAAGGTCAGAGAGGCTATAAGAACCTGTAAAACTAATTGTCCGCAAATAGTTAATTGTTATTTTGAAGAATAGTAATTGATAAATAATAAAAATAGAAGGGATTCCATAAATAATGGCTAAATATTCCTCCATGGGATTATTAAAAAAACTGCGGTTGTTTTCTGTAGAGGTATGTAATGCCACCTCGAGGCAATATAAAAGATTTTTGTCAGATCCCGCATCCATTTTACGTTATGTCAAAGTTTTCTTTAGCCGTGGGATGGTTAATAAACCGGTGGTATTAACAAAGGTGCATGGAGAAGGGTTGGATAAGAACCATTTCCTTATCTTCGGAGATTTTGCTGAACTTCATGAAAGAATAAGCGGGCAAAATGATTTTGCTAAAAAAGCATCCGGCATTAAAAAGCTTGCGGGAAATGGCAAGGCTTTTACGATTGAGATCGGTCTTTCCCGGTACAACTTCGGCCGCTTAAGCGCAATTGCTGAATTTTGTATGCAGCTAATTAATAAACCGGTTGATCTTTCTTCCTTGCAATTAAAACCCTTCCCGGTTAAAGACATCTCCTTAAATTTACTTGCTTACGTTGAGGAGGTAGGAAAACAGCTTGATAGCGCCGTAATAAAAATATCATTTTACGATGATAAACTTACTGAAATGCTTAATGCGATCAGCGTGCATGCGCAGGTCAACCCCGGTAGAGAAAGGGATCTTTTAAGGCTTTTAGGCATAATCAGCGAGCAGGTTTTTATCGGCCCACAGACTATTGTTTTTGATCCATTCCACCGCTGTAATACAAAGTGCCAACATTGCTGGGTTCATACTCCTGGAGTTAAGCATACGGAAGAGTTCCTTGGGCGTAAATTTGATTTTGACCTTTTTAAGAAGATCATTGACGATGCCTCTGAAATGATGACCGACGGGATAATCCTCCAGGGCGATGGTGAACCGTTGATGTATGACAAATTCATCCCTATGCTCAGATATGCGCGCAGCAAGAAACTAGGAGTATTATTTTTTACGAACGGGATTTTACTTGATGAAGAAAAGGCAAAGGAAGTAATTGAATTAGGAGTCAATGAGATTTACTGTAGTTTTCCTGCCGGCAGCGCTGAAACTTATGCCAGGATCTCTACAGTTCAGCCCGGGGATACATTTTATAAGGTGCGCGATAATCTAAAGAGGTTTATGGAGCTTAGGAGAAAATCCGGGAATAACCATCCCCGCCTGATTATCAGCCATGTCATTCATACGCTTAATTATCATGAATTAACGGAAATGGCCAAGATGGATGCTTATATTGCTCCGGATGCGGTGCGTTTTTACCTGATCAGGCTTGATGTTATGAACAGATTCCTGCAACTAAAACCTCAGGAAATTGAAGTGATCAAGAAACAAATTCCGGAAATTGCACTGATCCTTGAAAAAAATAAGATTGAGTTTGTCGACAATTTTGAGTTTCAGCTTGAACATTATGATGAAAAAACCGGTGCCTGGTCAAAAGATTTCTTTTTAAGCCACGGCTGTACAATCGGCTGGTATTTTAACCTTATCCCTGCCAAATACGATATGAGTTTTTGCTGCCACCTGCGTACCGTCGGATATCTGGAAAAAAAGTCATTTAAGGATGTCTGGAATTCAACTGAATATTGGCGATGGAGGAGGCAGGCAAAATATCTTAAGGACAATAAATCCGCACGGTTTGCTAATGGGCAGGTGTTATATGACGAACATTGCGACCACTGCGATAACCACCAGACAATTATCAAAACAATGAACGAGCTAAAAAAGTACGATTTATATAAATACTATTAATTTCTATCTATGCGGCCTTTGGTAAAGTTTTTCTTTGTCTCCTGCCTTTTCTTGCTGTCATTGATCATGGATTCATGCCTCTATCTTCTTAAAAAATTAAAAAAGATTATTATTTTTCCCGGGGGTTGATATGACGATACTCATGGTTCATCCGCACGACATCTACTCGCTTGCTGAACCCTGGGCAGTGCGCGTAGTTTATCTTGCCAAGGAATTTGAGAAGAAGGGGCATACGGTGGAAATGGTATATTTTCCTTTAGAATGGAACGACCAGAAGGTTTCGCGCTTATCTAAAAATATACGCCTTACCCCTTTACCAAGGAAGCACGGACCCCATATTTTGATTTCCAATATCTTGGTGTTGTGGCGCCTTGCTGCTAGGGCGGATGTCGTACATTTCCAGAAATGTTTTTACTACGCCGCTATCCCCGCAATGTTAGCTGCCTTGCTTCGGGGTAAACATTTGCATTACGATTGGGATGATTGGGAGGTTAAAATATATGAAGTTTCTACTCGCCCAAGTTTACTGAGAAATATTATTCGCGGTTTTCTATCTATTCTGGAAAACACCATTCCCATAGTAGCTGATACTATTTCTGTGGCAAGCCAGCGGCTAAAAATAGAATGTAAGCAAATAATCAGGCGCGGCGATGTGATTTTTGATGCCCATGTGGGTGCGGACCTTAAGCGGTTCAATCCTCTGATCTCTGGTTTAGAGGTCAGAGAGAGGCTTGGTATTACAAAGCCTCTTATTTTGTATCTTGGTCAGCTCCATGGCGGGCAGTATGTCGAGCTTTTTATCCGCACCGCTAAGAAGTTAATAAATGATTACCATCAGGATTTATTTTTTATGATAGTGGGTGATGGATATATGGCTGATGATTTGAAGAAAATGGCAAACCAGTTGGATTTGGGCGGGTCTGTAATTTTTACCGGAGCTGTTTCTCATGAGCTTGTCCCGCAGTATATTGCCGCCGCAGATATATGTGTTGCTTGTTTTGAGGAAAATGAAGTTACTGCCTGTAAAAGTCCTCTTAAGATCGTTGAATATTTGGCTTCTGGGAAAGCAATTGTCGCCAGCGGAGTAGGGGAGGTTCCGGAAATGCTTAAGGATGCGGGTGTCCTAACAGCACCTGGCAATGCCGACTCTTTGGCATCAGGAATTATTAAAGTATTATCCGATCCTGTGTTCAAAGATAAAATTCAAAAATCAGCCCGGAAGCGCGCGGAAGAAGAATATAACTGGGAAGTAACTGCCGGTAATCTCCTCAAAGCTTACGAAAAACAGAGTTGTATTAAAAATAGAAATTAACGCCTGTGAAATACTCAAGAGGATGCTAAATAATAATGCATAAAAGATTAGAAAGAAATAGCAAAGGCAGAATTAATTGGAGTGAATATTCTTTGGCGGCGATTATTTTGTTTCATCTCGTAAATAATTTTATTTGGCTTCGTTTAGACCAAACCTATCTTTTGGATGATGCCCATTGGCACTTTTTATTCAGCTTTAGAGTATTTGATTCGCTAAGACAGCATACCTTCCCGTGGCTAGCCGATATTTCTAATAATTATTTTGCTTTTAGGTGGCACGGGATTCTAGTGGGGTATTTAACCGCGCCTTTCTATCTTATCCTTGGCCTAACTCAGGATTCGGCAGTTATGGTGAATAGTTCTATTTTTTTTACTATTCTTATGCTTTCGATTTATGGTGTTGGAAAGGTTCTTTTTGACAAGAGGGCTGGTCTTCTAGCTGCATTCCTGGTATCAATGTATCCTTTAGTATTTAATCATATGAGAACATACATGTTAGACCTTCCTTTGACTTCTATGGTTGTTCTCGGTATTCTCCTGCTTCTAAAAACCGAAGGTTTTACTAATAGAAAGTACTCTTGTTTTTTTGCCATTGCTTCAGGCCTTGGGCTACTGATAAAATTCAATTTCGCCATTTTTATCTTAGGCCCGCTGATTGTAATTCTTTACAAGCTCTTGGGTAAAAATGGCTTTAAGCAGGCATGGCGAAACATAACTGTGGTAATTTTTATTGTAGTTTTGATTTCCTTTAGATTTTATGGACTGAAATTTTGGGAGATAGCTAATCGCATCTATAGCTGTTCCTGGTTTTACGCTGTTAGTTTTTATCCCAAAGATTCACTTGTTTATATTTTGCAGCGTTGTTTAGTGATGGGCAAGGATTATTTACTTTTCTTTTTGCGTGATTGTTTTAATAACTCTGTTTCGCCGGTGTTGTTTGTTTTATTTATTTTTGGAGTTGTTATCAATAAAAGACAAAGAGGGATTTTATTCGCCTGGTTGGCTTTGCCGCTATTTTTATTGGCCTTTTTATTTCATTACCCTGATCAAAGCAGGTATTTTATGCCGGTTTTACCGGCCTTGGCCCTGATTTCTAGCGCCGGCATTATGACGTTAAAAAGTATAAAATTAAGGCGAATGTTTGTAATTTTGGTTGTTGCCGTAGGCTGCCTGCAGTATTTTGCTATATCTTACAGAATTGATTTCTTGCCTAACCAAATTCAAATAAAAATACCATTGGTTAACAATAGATTCTTGCCGATTACGGTGTTAAAAAGAGATTTAAGTTTGGAGTTTAGGAGCGGGCTGGATGCCTTTTCCTATCCTGCAAAGATAGAGAATAAAAACGAAGAAATACTTAATGAAATATTAAAAAAATCAAATAATTTACAGGGTAAAATTAAAGTATTTTTTATGGGCAATAACGTCAGATTTTACCAACCAATTATGTATGAAGTTCTTATCAAAAAACTGCCTATTGATATTAGTCATTTATCTCTTAGCGAAGAAGAGAAGTACAAAGATCAAACTTTAGAAGTATGTAGCATATTAAGGGCGGATTATATAGTTGTTGCAAAGGAGCAGCGCAATTATTACGTCCCTTTTTTTATCAAGAGGAGATTGGAGGAATTAAACTTATTTTTTGAAAGAAATATTGGTAAGTTTGAATTGCTTAAAGAATTCAATTTTAATAATGGCGATGCGCTTCTATTATATAAAAAAATAAGCCAAAATTATTCCAGAATTGCAAAAAATAGATTAGAAGTTTCTTTTAATGATGGTATTACAAGGATAGTTTATCATGGTAAAGAAATAACAAGTGATGTCGGTTTAGGGATCTCATTTACGTTAGAAGGAAAACATTATACTAACCCATATCTTCAGTGGAGTAGTGAATCGGTAAGTCATAAGGGTTTAATAGTTTATGCCAAAACTAAAGAGTTGCCTTTGCTGATGAAGTGGGAGGTTAATATCAGGAATAGCCGGGAGATAGACTGGAAAGTGAGTATGGATGCGTTGCTCCGAGAGAAAATCGATAATTTATGTTTAACCCTATTTCTAACAGCGGGGTATGCGGAATGGGAGAGTCCCTCGGGAAAGAGGAAATTTGGTTTAAGGAATATACATGCTTTTGAAGAAATTAAACTGCCTGGCCTAAAGACAAAATCGGTTATTTTGTATAGTTTAAAAGGAATGACCCTCCCGAGAGTAATGTTTTCTGCAGATAATTCTTCGGATGGTGTGCCTTTCGTTAAATGGAGAAATGATTTAAGGGCAACTGGATTTTATATAAAGACAAGGGGTCAACCCTTGGATAAACAAAGCATTTTCTCCGGAACGATTTATTTTAAATAACCGCGTAAAAAGATAAATGGCAAACCCTAAAAATATGAAAATTATATTTATCACACGAGAAGGGTATTATCTTTCGGGAGCCAGGGTAAGGTGCTATAATTTTGCCCGCCAGTTAAATGAACTCGGCCTGGATGCGCAAGTATTCTCATTCGCTGATCATCTTGCGGCAAAATACGGGGAAGAAGAAGTTGAAATGCCTTTTAGGAAAAAGATTAAGCTGAACATTTCAGCAATAAAAAAGCTGGCTCAAGAGAAAGGCGCTGTATTCTTCATACAGCGGTTTAATTATCACTCCCTGGCTCCTCTATTTGTTTCCCTTTTTAGGAGGAATAAGATTATATTTGATTGCGATGATTGGAATATCCGGGAGAATCCCGTTTACCATTTTGGTTTCTATCCCAGCTCAAAAATGGAATTTTTTACCCGTAGGATCTGCGGTTATGCCAATGCTTGTACAGCGGCGAGCATGTTTCTTAAGGAATATTTTGGTAGATTTTCCCGTAAAATTTATTATTTGCCGACTGGAGTTGATACGGATCTTTTCAAGCCCCGATTAGATATGCGCAATGATTCAGAAGTCCGGTTTTCCTGGATAGGGACAATATACCATAAAGAAATGTATGAGAATGTACGGTTTGTTTTGGATTGTTTTTCTGTTTTGGCGAAAGAATATGGGAATATATTTTTGTATTTGGCCGGCACAGGTTCATATTTTAAGGATCTCTCTAGACAGGCAAAATGCCTATTTTGTGCAGACCGCATAGCCATAAACAGCTGGATTCATCCGGATAAAATCCCTGATTATTTGAGCCGTATGGATATAGGACTCCTGCCTTTGATCCAGAATAGCAGGTTTAACCGGGCAAAAAGCCCCACTAAGCTTTTTGAATATATGGCCATGGCTAAGCCGGTAGTTGCCAGTAAAATAGGAGAGGCTGAGTTAATCATTGGGGATGGCAAAACCGGATTCCTGGCGTCAAACAAGGAAGAATTTATATACCAGATGAAGCTTTTAATAGATGACGTAAGGTTGAGGAATGATTTTGGGCATAAAGCAAGAAAAAAAGTAGAAGCGGAGTATTCGCTTAAAGTTTTAGGGTGCAGGCTTAAGGGGATACTCGAGGATATTTAATGATTAAGATTTCAGTGATAATCCTGACTTATAATAGCGCAAGTTACATAAAGCCATGCCTGGATTCTGTCTATATGCAGGGTTGTCAGGATCTTGAGCTAATCGTTGTGGATAACGGCTCAAAAGATGAAACGGTAAACCTGATTAAAGAAACTTATCCTCAGGTAATCTTGATTGAAAACGAAGATAACCTTGGGGCTTGTAAAGGCAGAAATCAGGGTATCGAGGCTGCGCACGGAGAATGGATTGTCACTTTAGATTGTGATATAATACTTAAGAATAATTTTTTGTGTGAAATTGTAAAAATTATTAAACGCGCCCCTAAAGTGGCAGGTATAATTCAGCCCAAAATAATGAATGCGCATAAAAACACGATTTTCTCGGCGGGAATATATGTTTCCTTTTTGCGTAGATTTCACGATATTGGGAAGAATGAGATCGACTCAGCAAAATTCAGCAAAGAAAAGGATGTCTTCGGAGCTTGTTCCGCGGCGGCTGCATATAAAAGAGATATGCTTGAAGCTGTTAGAGAGGTGAATGGATATTTCGACGAACGTTTTTTCTTTCTATTTGAAGATGTTGATTTGTCCTGGAGGGCGCAGAAAAAAGGCATAAAAGCTTTATTTTGTCCCAATGCCGTATGTTATCATCATGGCAATAGTTCTCAGACTTCCGAAAGAATCAGGCAATATCTGAGCCTGCGCAATCGTTATTTTACTTTGTTAAAAAATGACTGTCCACTTAGGATTATCTTGTCTTTTATATTTTATGATCTCCCGCGTTCCCTTTATATATTAATAACCAATCCATACGCTTTAAGGGCAATCAATGACGTTTTATATTTTAAGCGTAGTTAATAATGAAAATTAATAAAATATTATTGATTAGGCCACTGCGCTATATGTGGCTTTTTGCGAGAGGAAGATTTCTCCAATACCAGCCTCATTGGTTGGCAAGAGGTTTATTTTTCAGAATGGTATGATAAATGAGAATATTTATTAAGGCGATAAATATAATAATTGCGGTTTTATTAATATTCAGGCCTTCCAAGAATAAGATTGAGGCCAGTAACCTGCCGGTTGAAGAGAATAAATACAGTTCAGTTTTGTTGTCATTGGATAAGAAAACCGGTTTGATTATTCCGGTAGAGAAGAAAATTGTTAATTCTCAGGTATCAATAGTTAAGGGCAACGACTTATATTCTATTACTAGGAAGGCTATCAATCTTCTTGGGGGGATGAAGACTATAGTCAAGAAAGGCGATAAGGTATTTATAAAACCAAATTATGTATCTGGAGGCCTGGATGGGCATGATCCGGTTGCTGCCGGTGAAATAGCCCATCCCGAGGTAGTGGCTTCGGTGGCTGAAGAATGTGTAAAGGCAGGAGCAAAAGAAGTTGTAATAGGTGAGTGGGTTGAGCGCCCGGTAAAGATTAATTTCGGCGGCAAGGAGGGGAAGGAAGGCGCTCAAGTCAAGCATTTGATAGATCTTTTGAATAAAAAATACGGGAAGAAAATATTTTTGATTAATCTTATGGAGTATACGACGTATTTCAGGTATTTTCCATCAAGAACACCATTAAAATTCCTGGCTATTCCTAATCTGGTGGCTGACGCGGATGTAGTCATTTCTATCCCTTCATTAAAAACACATCATAAGCCGTCACCGGTAAGTCTGGGGATGAAAAATTTCATGGGGATCATGCCTTCTGTCTTATACGGTGAACCAAGATATAAGCTTCATCAAGCCGGACTTCATCAGGTGCTTGTAGACATTAATAAGGCCGTAAGTCCGGATTTGGTAGTAATTAGCGCCGGATTCGGCATGGAAGGAAGAGGGGCTTCTTTATTTTTGGGGGGTAAGTCCGTGGATGTTAGTAAAAGAATAGGAGGCGCACTGGTAATTGCAGGCAGGGACCCGGTAGCAACAGATGCCACAGCAACCCGCATAATCACAAAAGACTGGAATCCGCTGCCCGATGATCAAAATTTAGGCACTCCCTGGTATGTCAACCATATCAGGATGGCCTCTGAACAAGGGTTGGGTAATTTAGATAGTTCCAAGATATTGATTTTAGGGGAGCAGCTGGATAATGTAAAAATGAATTGGGAATGCTCTGACGACAATGTATACCCGGAATTACCCTAAGATGAAAAAGAAAACCATTTCTAGTCTATTTTATTGCACTGTTTTCTTGTACAGTTTTTTATTAACTTCGGCATATTCCAATCCCGTATTAGTTGTTAATGCGAGCAGCTCGACAGGAAAATGGGACAGGGGGGTAATTACAAACAGAGGGGTAGTTTCTACTAATAAGCCATCAATTAAGTCTGAAGTTCAGGTATATATTGAAAATCCCGGGAAATACCAGTTATTTTTGTATGTGCATCATAATTATAGGGAGGCGATCCCTTGTATTTATGCAGAGGTTACAAACGATAAAGGTATTTTATATAATGGTTCTCATCGGATAGAAAATATCTGGTATTTAGATAAAGATTCTCCTGGAAGGTGGTTTATGGTTTCCTTGACTCAAGATCCATATTGGGAATTACCCAAGGGGAAGTTGACCATTCGTTTTTGGGCAGATGCGTTTAAAACAATTTGGAATAATGACAAAACTTCAATGGAGGGGAGAATCTCCATTGATAAAATATTTCTTATCCCGATACAGGAATCAGGGGGGAATTTAAGCTTGCCATGGTTAATATATCCGGAAGCCGGCAAAGGTGAGTGGGATATATCTGACTATCATCCCGGATACGCTACAAATTTAGCCGGAAGCAGTAAAAATGCTCAGACATTAACCATCCCCGTAGATATATCTTATCCGGATTATTTCCGATTGTGGGGATCGGTATTTTCATCTCTCGATAATAGCCTTAAGATGATAATACGGAGTAATAAAGTAGAGCGGATAACGGATGTTTTGATTAAGGGGGAAGATAAATGGTCTTTTATCTCTTCAGATTTGATATATTTGGATCAGGGCGAATATAAAATAACATTAGAACATACTGATTCAAATCCGATATTGATTGATTATTTGATGCTTCTGCCTGACAAAGACCGCGAAAGATAGTATCTATGAAACTTCCTATAGCTGAAGATTTTATAATTAAGAATAAACTGCTCAGGGTATTAACCAGCAGAAATTTTATTCTTTTTTTAATCCTGGCCATAGGGGCATTTTTAAGACTCTATAATATAAGCGGTAAAGGTCTTTGGTATGATGAGACGTGTAGTTTAAGTTTTACAGGCTATGACTGGAAAGATATTTTAACCCATCGCTATATGACCAGGCCTGTATATTTTATTATTCTGAAGCTGTGGGTTGGATTATTCGGGTCCGGTGAATTTGTGGCGCGTCTGCCTTCTGTAATATTTGGAATAGCATCGACCTTTTTTATTTATAAAGTCGCAAAGTCACTGTTTGATCAAAATGTAGGAATGTTAAGCGCTTTCATTTTTTCAATATCACCTTTCCAGATATATTACTCACGCGAACTAAGAAATTATAGCTTATTCCTATTATTAGCATTGTTTTCAATGTTTGTTTTTATCAAAACCCTGGACAAGGGAAAGTCTATTTTATATTCTTTATATGTATTAATAAATATTTTGTTAGTCTATACGCATCCTTTTGGATTGTACATCATCCTTGCTCAAGCAGTATACCTTTTGGTTATTTATAAGAAAGTTAGATTGGATATTCGTTGGTTTATGGCCCAAATCATTCTAATCTTATTTTCGCTGCTTTTTTTATTCTGGTTAAACGGCAGATTCGGCCATGCAGTAAATAATGAGTTAGATTATATTACGCTGCCGAATTTCAGGTCATTATTAGAAACAGCAGAAGTCTTTAGTTATGGGGGGTATATACAAGGTCAGGGTGGAGTTGGTTTTCAGGTTAGCGCTAACCGGTTATTAATTCCAAGGATATTAACAATGCTTTTATGCTGCTTATTTCTTTTTGGTCTTCTGGGAAATAAAAATAATAATAGCTCGAAGTCGGCTTCTTCAAGTCATCTTGATAAAAAATTACTTTTATTTCTTTGGTTATTTATCTCCATAGGAGTAACATATCTATATTCCAGATTAGTTATTCCCATTTATTTGAATAGGTATTTTTTAGCGGCGTCGGCGGCATTTTATATCCTTGTGGCAAGGGGGATAATGCTTTTGCCACGAATTAAATACAGAATATCAGCTGTGATAGTTACAGCTGTTTTAACAATCTATTCTTTAGGTTTATTATATAATCCCGGATCTAGGGAGGATTGGCGAAAAGTAGCTTATTATGTAAAAGCTAATATTAATCAAGGCGATACCATCATCTTGGTGCCTATGATGCAAATTGTGCCCTTTTGGTATTATTTTGAGTATGGGAAAACAGAGAATTTATCCGGCATTGATAAATACGGAAGGAAGGTGCAGGGCGCCTGGCGTACTGAATTTATCGAAAACGGCCATATGGTGTTGGGGTTTGCGGTAGGTGATGATCAGGATCTGATTGCCGGTAAGATCGATAATTTAAAAAACGTAAAGCATGACATTTGGTTAATAATTTCTCCTTATTGGGTTAAGGCCGATTTTTACAATTTAATTACGGGTTTATTGAAAAAACACTTTTTTTTAAAACATTCAAGATATTTTAGCTATGACGGAGTTGAGGTTGCAGTTTATTCAGCAAAATAAAATTGACCTTAACTGAAACACATTCTCCCGTATCTCGTAGTTTCTCTCATATTGAGCTTTGGTTGTTAGCATAGATAAAACTTATTACGATATAACAAACTTAATTAGTGTGCTATAATTAAGCTTTATGAGGCTTAAAGTTTACTTAAAAAACGATGAAAAATATATTTAAGAGTTTTAGATAAAGGTTAAATAAGATGGAGGAATTATGAAACGATTAATTATTTTCTTAGTAATTTTTAGTTTCCTTCCTTTGGTATTTGCGCAGCAATCTTATGAATTAAAAGATATTAAGGTTGCTATTGAAGGTAAAATTGACAGATGGTGTTCTAAGTATCCTTTAGAGCACGTTGCACTTAATACTCTAGGGTATTGTTATCTTCAAGAAAATAATTTTGAAAAGGTCAATATTATTTTAGAGGAGAAGCTCAAGGAAGGTTTTGTTGACGATCTAGAAAAATTTACTACTTATACCTTGTTAGGAATTTCTAAAACAATGCTTGGGGATAGTAAGGAAGCAGAAGATGCGTTTGTCCAGCTTAGGGGGTTAGCTCAAAAGTTAAATGGTACAGAGGTTTATGAGATTATTGATAGTTTAGTAGAGGGGATCAAGAATCCTCCAATTGATAAAAGTCTTATAGATAGAGGTAAGGAGCAGTTAAGCGAATTCGTAGATAAAAAAGAGGATGAAATAAATTCCGAGGACATTATTTTGGCTTATGCTAAAGGTCAGTATGACGGGGCAATTGAGCAAATAAACAGCTCGGCTATTTCTAGTAATTCTGTGGCTCAGCATGTTTATAAAGGTAAAATAGCACTAACTAATAGTAATTTTGAAGGAGCAATTAAACCGTATAATTCTTCTATGACCCTGGGTTATGCTCCTGCTGATGCTTATCTCGATATTGCATATGCATATAATCAGTTAGGTAGATATGAAGAAACGGTTCTCGTTCTTACTAATTTTCTTAAAAGAGATCCGCTTTACGGGAAATCATGCGCCCTTAGATTAATTGCAGAAGCTAAAGAAAAATTAATAATTAAATAAATGTTAAAATGCCTCGTAATTTAAGATAAAATTATGCGGCCTGATGAATATTTTTACTTAAGTTGAGAACACTAAATACCCACCATGGGAAGTAAAAGAGAAATCCTAATTATTATTCCCGCCTATAATGAAGAAAGCGCGATAGTGGATGTTGTTAAAAGAATCCCCCCGGAAGTCAGTGGTTATATAACTAATATTTTAGTTGTTGATGATGGCTCGACAGATAAAACAGCAGAAAAGGCCGGAGAAGCGGGGGCAATAGTTTGCTCGCATAACAAAAATATGGGGCTTGGGATTTCATTTGGAACAGGCATATCGTATGCGATAAAACTTCAGCCAGCAGTTATAGTGAATATAGATGCCGATGGACAATTTGATTCGGCAGATATCTCCAGATTGGTAAAGCCAATTATTAACAATGAAGCTGATTTTGTTACAGGCTCAAGGTTCTTAAATACAAGAAAGATCCCTGGGATGCCCAAAATAAGATTTTTTGGTAATAAGATTGTAACTAAACTAATAAATTTTTTGACTAAAAACAACTTTACCGATGTTTCATGTGGATTTAGGGCTTATTCTTATGACACTATACTAAAATTAAACTTATCCGCAACATTCACTTATACGCATGAATCCTTTTTAAGTTTATGCTTCCAGCATGTACGCATAAAAGAAGTACCTGTAACTGTTAGTTATTTTGCGAATAGAAAATCAAAGATTGCGCAAAAATTGTGGAAGTACGCGGTAAATATAATAATTATTATTATTCGCAGCTATTGCGATTATAATCCATTAAAGTTTTTTTCTTTTATAAGCCTTGTTTTTCTTAGCGTCGGTTTTATTTTAGTGACTAGTGTTTTGGTTTATTTTTTCGATCCTATTACATTTGCTCCTTATAGGGGTCTTGCTATAGCGGGACTTTTCTTCAATCTCATGGCTTTGTTAACTTTTCTTATTGGGTTGATAGCCGATATACTAAAAAGACTCAGACAGAATCAAGAGCAAATTTTATATTATTTAAAAAAGAACATGCAGTAAATAGAGCAGATAATAATTGTAAACTTATATTTTCACGCCTAAAGTTACGCAAATGATTGAGCATTCAAAACCAACACTTGGAAAAGATGAGCTTTATGCCCTTAGGAAAGTTATCGCGACTAATTATCCTGCAGAAGGATGGGCGGTTAGAAGATTTGAGAATAGTTTAAGTGATTATATAGGTGCTAAAGGAGCAGTAGCTACTAGCACCGGCACGCTCGCATTATATCTAGCATTATTATGTTTAGGTATTAAATCCAAAGATGAGGTTATAGCTCCTAGTTATGTATGTCGTTCTGTATTAAATGCTGTTTTATATATAGGAGCCAAACCTGTGTTATGTGATGTAAACATCGCAGATTATAATATTTCTTTTACGCATGCAAAAGAAATAATCACTCAAGGGACAAAGGCAATAATTGTTCCGCATATGTTTGGTTGTCCGGCAGAAGTCGATAAATTTAGAAGTCTAGGCATACCCATTATTGAGGACTGCGCACATTCTATCGGCGCAGAATATAAAGGTAAGAAAGTCGGTAGCTGGGGAGATTTGTCTATATTTTCATTCGAGGGCACTAAATATATTACTACCGGTGAAGGCGGGATGGTTTTAGCTAATTCAAAACGCCTATTAGAAAAACTAAAGAAATTGAAAGAGCCGGAATCTTTTGATTGCAAAATAAAATACACATATCGAATGACCAATCTGCAGGCGGCTATAGGCATAGTGCAACTTTTAAAGTTAAAATCGTTCATTAAAAAGAGAAGAAGAATTGCAAGGATCTATACCCAGGGTCTTTCGAATTTGAATATCGAGTTACCAAGAGAACCGTCCGAAGGTTACCATATATTTCATAGATATATGATTAAGATTGGAGGCAATATTAGTCAGTTTATGCGATATTGTTACAAAAAAGGAATAAAAGTAAAACAGCCGGTAAAACCTTATCCCCTGCATAGATATTTGAATTTTTCAAATATAAACTTTCCCAACACCGCATGTATTATGAAATCAGCGGTATCGATACCTATTTACCCCTCGCTTACAAATAAAGAAATAAAATTAATAACAGACACCATTAAAAATTACAAATTAAATAAACAATGGAAAACAAAAATAGCCTAGGATATAGCTATGGTTTTAAGAAGCCTCAGGATGCAACCTTTCCTCCTATGGTTTTCGCAGAAATAACAAACGTTTGTAATTTAAATTGCATTCATTGCCCATATTCTTATATATCTAAGCAAAAATTTTATAAACCCCGGCATATGGACTTCGATATTTATAAGAAAATTGTTGATGAAGTTTCCTTGTATAAGGGAGTTATCCTTAGATTAGTTTGTGACGGCGAGCCAATGACGCACCCCAAATTTTTAGAAATGATAAGTTATGCGGCTAAAAAAGGCATAAACCCGGTTTGTTTGAATACAAATGGTACGCTACTGAATGAAAGAATATCATTGGAAATATTAAAATATGTAGATTTAATTGAAATAAGCCTGGACGCCATAAATAAAAATACATATGAATATTTAAGAAAAGGGGCTAATTTTGAAAAAACTATGTTTAACGTCCTTAATTTGATTGAACTAAGGGATCGGCTGAACGCTAAAACTAAAATAATGGTAAGTATAATTGACCAGCCAGAAGTTAAAAATGAAATAGAAGAATTTATTAAATATTGGTCGCCAAAAGTGGACAGGGTTATAAAGAGGGCTTATACAACTATCGGTGGCCTGGTGGATAAAGACAAGTTGAGATTGGATAAAAAACAAGAAAGATGGCCCTGCCCTTTGATTTGGAAGCGTATTTTTATAAATGTAGATGGGCTTATAAAATTTTGCGTGGAAGACTGGTTGGATAAAACAGCAATATTCCATCTAAGAAATCTTACCATCAAGGAAGCTTGGGGTTCTTTGGAATATGAGCGGATACGCGACTGTCATTTATCAGGGGGATTCCAGAAAATACCATATTGTAAAGAATGTATTGACTGGCCAGCGCGAAGGTGGGATTACGACTATTTTTACGCCCTTGAGAAAATATTACAATAAAAGCAGGTAATTTTAAAAAGTATTCAATGAATATTATAAGAGAAACAAAAAGCATTTGCCCTGTTTGCCTGGAACCGATAGAGGCATTTGTTGTGGAAAAAGACAGCAAGATATTTTTAGCCAAGAAATGCGTTTTGCATGGTCACTTTGAGATTTTATTATCCGAATATCCAGAGTATTATAAAAAACTTGAAGCGTTTTATTTTACTATAATGAATACGGGAAAGAAAGTAAGGGAGTATGAATTTTGGCCGACTTTAAGATGTAACATGGAATGCCAAATATGTTGTTTCAAGGGTTCAAAAAGATTTTTGGAAAAACTTGAACCGGGCTGCGAAGAAATCGAAAATTTCATAAAAAATAGCAGTGTAAATTTTTATACTATTTCCGGAGGCGAAGCAACTTGCAGGGAGGATTTGGAGCAAATTATCGAAATTCTAACTCGCCACCGCAAGACTGTGACCATGAATACAAACGGGCTTAAACTAGCCGATATGAAATATTTGACTAGATTAAGGGATGCCGGTTTAGAAAGGGTAAATTTACAATTTGACGGCTTTGGAAGAGAAGCCTATCAAGTATTACGCGGCACAGATGTATTGGGCATAAAACTGAAAACCCTGGATAATCTGAGAATTTTAGATATGCCAACGGTTTTAAACGCGACAATCGCAAAAAATGTCAATGAGGGGGCGGTTTTAGAATTGGTTGATTACGCCAGTAAAAATGATTTTATTAATGGTGTCACTTTCTTTACCCTATGCTATATCGGAGGGGCAAGGGGTTGGTCTCTTAATAACTATATTATGCCTGATGAGGTTATTGATATTTTAGAAAAGCAGACTAATCGCGGAATAACCAGAAGGAATGTTTTTTTATTTCAGAAATTACACCTTGCCGTTAAATCTTTCCTTTCCCAGAAATCCTGCCTGTATAACAGTGTTTATGTCTTTATAAGAAACGGTAAAACACATGAACCAATAGAGAAATTCTTAAACTTAGATAATACGGAGCCTTGGTTGGCTAAATACAGCCGCGCCTACGGCAAAAACAGATTTTTATCCGGAATATTTTTATTTATGGCGGTCATGAGTTCTTTGATAACATTTAAATCATATAAAATAATCAAAGAAATTATCCCCATAAGCTTGTCTTATTTTCTTAAAACCCGGCATTATCTTAAGAGCAAGAAATTTTTTTACGTAAGTTTTTCTACGGGTTGTGATCCCTATAAAATTGATTATAGTATTGTCGAAAATTGCCAAAACGAAACTATTGCTGTAAATAATAAGTCGGGGAAGTTAGGCTGCGAAGGGCGAGTCTGCCTTTATTCCATTGAGCTCGAAAAGAAACATTTATCCATGAGAAATAATAATGCCTAAATTTTTTTTTATTTGTTCAACGTCGCCTTGCCTGGAAAGAAGACTGGATTGCCAAAAAATTTCGGATTATCTAACTGCAAATAATTGGCAGTCAATAAAGAAAATTACCCGGGCAGATTTAATTATCATCAGCACTTGCTCTTTCGGTAAATTTGAAGATAACGGATCAGTAGAACTTATAAAATATTATTTAAAAAATAAATCAAATTTTGCCAAAGTAATTATCGCCGGTTGCACTCCCAGTATTAATCCCGCAGGCCTTAATCAGATTGGGCAGTTTTTAACCATATCCCCTAAAAGTTTAAATAAACTAGATGAGATAATAAGGGCAGAATCAAAATTTGATTGCATTGCCGAGCCCAACAGAATTTCATATTCCGAAGTTTTATATAAGCCTTTGCTAAAATGTCTTTTACTTGCCAAGTCTTCGCTTAATAACCTTACCAGCCGGGTGGCAGGAAAGGGGTTCCCTGTGAAGCGATATATGCAAAGGGCAATAAATTGCATAAATTACTCAATTGCATTAAAGTCCCGTATTCATCCTTTGTTAGTGTGTAATAAGGATAAATTTTTTTATATAAGAGTATCAAGGGGGTGCTTAGGTTATTGTAGTTATTGCGCAAAAAAATTTGCCACTGGCGATCTGATAAGTAAACCTTTAGAAGAAACAGTAAGTGCGTTCAAAGAAGGGTTAGATGCCGGGTATAGTTTGTTTTTTCTTTTATCGGAAGATATTGGCTGTTATGGTAAAGATATCGGAACAGGAATAACCGAATTATTAAGAATGTTATTCCAGGCTGGAAGGGATAATGATTTTAAGATAGTTATTTCGAACTTTAATGCCCAGTGGTTTATTGAATACTATAAAGAACTCAAGGCGGTTTTTATAAAAAATAAAGATAAAATCCTTTATATACAAATACCAATCCAATCTGGAAGCAACAGAATTCTCGCATTGATGAACAGGCATTATTGCGTTGAAGATTTAGATAAATGTCTAAAGGATATAAAGCAGGCGATTCCCTCTTTAAATATAACTACTGATATGATAGCGGGATTTCCCGGTGAAACAGAGAATGATTTCCGGGAGTCTTTAGATTTTTTAAAAAGAAATAAATTTCGTTATGCAGACATATTCGGCTATGAAGACAGGCCGGACACATTAGCAAATAGCATGAATAATAAAGTAGCGCAGGAAGTCATTGAACAGAGAAAAATTGGCTTCATGAGGGTGCAGAATAAAAACTCCTCGCTAAAAACAGTTTTCAAGAAGATTATGGAAGTTAGTAAATGTATGGATCATTTATAATATTTTATTATGTTTAAGGCCTATCCCAGACATTCAGTTGATATCTCAAGCAAGGAATATGCAAAGATTCTGTTTTTATTGTTTTCCCGTAAAATGCTAAACGGCAATTATGTTTCTAGATTCGAATCTTTGTTTGCCGAATATATCAACGTCCCCTATGTCATTTCTATGCCTTCGGCCCGCCTGGGGCTGTATGCCCTTTTGAAATATTTTGATTTCCCTGCGGGCTCAGAGGTAATCATGACCCCATTTACTCATTGGAGTATTTTCTCGGTAATTAAATCATGCGGGCTTAAGCCGGTATTCGTAGATATAGACGAATATACTTATAATATCACTCCTGCCATGGTCAAAGATAATATTACTAAAAAAACCAGGCTATTAATTATTACCCATATTTGGGGCCAACCCTGTGAAATGGATGGTTTTATTGACATAAAAAAAGAATTTGGTATTAAAATCATCGAGGACTGCGCCATGGCCTGTGGCGCAACTTATAATAATAAAAAGGTTGGCAGTTTCGGCGATGCCAGTATTTTTAGCTTTGGTAAAGCAAAAGCTATATCGACGTTCGGAGGCGGAATGCTTTGTACTGGAAATAGAGAAATTTACGAAGGCATTAGGAGCATAATGCGGGATTTCAAAGACGAAAAACGGGGTTCTTTATTAGTAAATATAGTTAATACCGCCATTGCCAATATTCTTACCAAGCCGTCCGTTTTTTTTATCTCCTTGTATCCCCTGATGAGGCTTTTGAATTTATCTGACCCATACAACCCAATTGAGCATAGAAAGGATGCCTCAGTTTTCCTGGAGGATATACCTGAGGCATGGAAAATAAAATATTCTAATATACAGGCAGCTGTAGGGATAGAACAACTTAAAAACCTCGATCTGCGAAATGAGATAAGGATTGAAAATTCCGGTTTTTTAAATGAATTA
>CAYRUB010000010.1:55780-58229 GCA_964427405.1 uncultured Planctomycetales bacterium
GAAGCCACAATACATCCGGATTTATGCAAAATAATAAGATTTCTTAAGAAGCAAAAAAAGCTGACCAATATCCATACAAACGGTATTAAAATATCTGATTTTAACTATGCGCTATCGTTAAAAGATGCCGGGATAGACCATATAAGCCTTCAGTTTGATGGTTTTGCAGAAGGAGTATACGCCTCGCTTCGTAAAAATGGGTTATTAAAATATAAGTTATTGGCTCTGGATAATTTAAAGAAATTATCAA
This sequence comes from uncultured Planctomycetales bacterium, assembly GCA_964427405.1. Taxonomy (GTDB): domain Bacteria; phylum Omnitrophota; class Gorgyraeia; order Gygaellales; family Profunditerraquicolaceae; genus UBA6249. Next base: position 56,031 of record CAYRUB010000010.1, read on the forward strand.
TTCCCGTGACGCTGAATGCAACTATTGCCCGCGGAGTTAATGAAGACCAAATCGGCAAAATATTCGATTATGCGATTAAGGAAACTTTTATCAAAGATATCAGTTTTATTACTTATTCCAATTATGAAAGTACTCAGGATAATATGGGAAAGTACATGATGCCGGAAAATTTGTTGCCTTTTATTGAACAACATACCAATGGGGCAATTTCAGTAAATAGCATTATTCTTTTCCAGAAATTATATTACGCGTATATCTGTGCTTTTAAGAAGAAGAAATGTTTTAATTATTACCATTTCCTGGTTATCCGGAAAAATAAAGGGTTTATTCCGATAAGTGAGATTATTGATTTGCGTAAGTTTGAGCGCATGCTTAATTCCATAATAGAAAAAAGAAAGAAAGTCACAATTGCGGCTTTTTTGTTAACCCTTTTCCTGTCGCTAAATTTTAGAAAATCAATTTATTTACTAGATTGTGTAGCCCTATTATTTAAAGGCTGGTATCCTGGAAGGCCGCATAAGCTGTTGGCGATTACCTTTGCTTCCATATGTGATCCCTATAAGTATGATGCATTTATAGCCGGTAACTGCGGCCAGGGAATTTTTTACGATAAGAAACTCTATACGAGTTACGGCGCATTCTTAATGGAAGAGTTAAGTAAACAAAGAAGTCAAAAAGAAAATTGCCTTTGTTAACGATTCCGGCAACGTATGGGTAAAAAGATGCCTATAATACAAAAATGGCATTTGATTATTGAAAGGATAACCGCAGATTAAAATGAATAAATCTTTGATTAGAAAAACAAAAAGTTTGTGCCCTGTTTGTTTGGTTGATTTAGATGCCGAGATTCAAGAAATCGACGGGGAGGTATATTTATTAAAAGAATGTATAAAACATGGTAACTTCAAGATACTTTTGTCCAAGGTTGCCAAGTTTTACAGAAAGCTGGATGAGTATTACTTTAATATAATGGATAAAGAAAAAGACATTTTTGAGTATGAAATTTGGGTAACTATGAGATGTAATATGGATTGTCCTATTTGTCATTTGGGAGATAACAGGCGTGAAAATAAGCTAATTGAGCCATCGAAAGCAGACTTTTTAGAGTTTTTAAAAATAAATAAGGCTCCGTTTTTTGTATTTTCAGGAGGTGAACCAACCTGCCGGGATGATTTAATTGAAGTAATAAGAATATTCAAGAAGCAGGGGAGGGGCGTAACAATACACACAAACGGCAAGAAGATAGTCGACATAAATTATCTGATGGAATTAAAAAAAAGCGGACTAGATCGTATAAATCTCCAGTTTGATGGGTTTTCTAGAAAAACATACAATATTTTTAGAGGAGAAGATCTGCTGGAAACAAAACTGGAAGCTTTAAATAATTTAAAAAAGATAGATATGCCTACGGATTTAAATATTACAATAGCCAAGAATATAAATGATAAAGATATGAAAGAGATATTTAATTTTGGAGTCAGGTATAGTTTTATCAATAGCATAAATTTTTTTACCCTTTGCTACCTTGGTCAAGTAAGAAAATGGCCTATAGAAAACTACATTATGCCGGATGAGGTAGCTGATATGTTAATAGAATCAAGCGATGGCAAGTTAACCAAGGAAAATATCTTTTTGTTTCAGAAGCTGCATTTGGCTATCAAGTCGTTCCTCAATCAAAGATACTGTTTATATAACCAACTTTACTTAGTTGTTAGGAATAAAGATGGTTTTGAGCCCATTGATAAATATATTAACCTTCAAAGGACTGAGTTTTTATTAGATTTGTATTCTAAAATATATAAAAAGAATGAAATGCTGGCAAAGTTTATATTAGTAACCTTGATTCCCTTATTTTTATTTCGTCTTTCGTTATTTAAAATAAGCAAAGACTTATTGAAAACTGTATTTTCTTATGTGTTCCACACCACAGCTTATCTAAAAAGCAGAAAATTTCTTTTTATTAGTTTTTGCACAGGATGCGATCCGTATAAGTTTGATTATAGTGTTATTCGTAATTGCCAGGATGAGATTATAAGTTCGAGTTGCACAAGCCCGGTTTTAGAGAATTGCGGCCGAGACGGAAACCACTGCATCCAAAATGAGATTAACACATTAAAAGATAAAAATTAACTTTTTATATTTTTTATGAAAATCGCCTTTATCAATGATTCAGTGGAACGCCTGGGTGTTGAATACATC
>CAYRUB010000011.1:0-52495 GCA_964427405.1 uncultured Planctomycetales bacterium
CTTCTTTGATATAACGGGAAAAACGCTGATTGATTTGTTCAAGAAAACTACCCAGAGTAGCTTCTTCAGCTTCTGCCAATACTTCTACACGGCTGTCGCTTAAATTCTTAACCCATCCGCAAACCTTAAAGGAACTAGCAATATCTTGGATGGTATAACGAAAACCTATACCCTGGACCTTGCCTGAGTAATAAACATGCAGCTGTTTTTTCATAACCTAAGCTATCTCCCGCTATCTAACCGCTTCGCGGTACTTTATCACGATACGCAAAAGTACCACTCGCAGATAACGGAATTAACTTGCAGACGCTTCGCTATAATTTACGTTGCCTTCGTTCTTTAATCACCCTACACTTACTCGCCAGCTCGTAAGTATTAAATTCGGCCAGCAAACTTATGTCGCTATCGCTCCATAAGTTTGGGCCTCATTTAAGTCGGGGCGACAGGACTTGAACCTGTGACCTCTTGAACCCCATTCAAGCGCTCTAGCCAAACTGAGCCACGCCCCGTATTACATCTGACATCAACACAATTTTCACACTAGTGAACACTGGCACAATTCAAATAAGCGCCAGGTGCCATATTAACGTTGGGTGCTGTAAAATACCTAATAAAATAGTATACCAGAAATTTATAGACTTCGCAATAACAGAAAGGATTATATGGCTGTTTTTTTAGCGAGGATGTCAAATTCTACATTCAACTTATCAGACGGGCCCTTAAAGCTTAAGGTAGTGTTCTTAAGGGTATGAGGAATAACATAAACACTGAGAATATTCGCACGCCTTTCGGCTAAAGTCAAACTTATCCCATCCAGAGAAACCGAGCCCTTGGGCAAACAGTAACGCATAAAACTGCTGGGAATTGCGACCTCAAATGCCAGGTTACCGCAACGTAACCCTTTCCTGCGTACCAAACCTAAACAATCAATATGGCCGCTGACAAAATGCCCGGATACCCTATCTCCCAGTTTAAGGCTGCGCTCAAGGTTTACTTCTTCGCCGACTTTAAGCAACCCAAGATTTGTTTTTTTAAAGGTTTCGCACATAACTTCAAAACTAAACGAATTACTGCTAAGAGAAGTTACTGTAAGGCATACGCCATTAACCGCAACGCTATCCCCAACCAAGGTATCCTGCAGGGTTTTCTGTGCCGAAACCTCAAGCACCATAATCCTGCCTGAACGCATCGTTCTTTTGACTTTGCCTAATTCCTCAACTATACCCGTAAACATTTATTTTATATTTGCCTCAATGAGCAAATCTTCTGCGAAACGCCTGATCTTTAACTCGCCCAACTTTATTGCCTGGTCAGCCCGCTTTACCCCTTTGCCCATTACCGAAGAAACCGCATTTTTACCCCCGATAATTTTAGGACTGATAAAAAATAATATCTTATCTACCAGCCTCTCATCAAAGAGCGAACCAATAAGCGTGCCTCCGCCTTCAACAATAATATTGCTGATTTTTAACCGGGCTAATTTCTTAAGCGCATCGCGCAGATTAATCTGACCGTCCTTTTCTTTAACCTCAAGGACTATGGCTTTAGCAGATAAACTCTTACGATTTTCTGTCTCTTGGCCTGGCCGGCTCGGTAAAGTAACAATAATTACCTTACTTTGCCCTGAGAAAATATTGGCATTTTCAGGCGTGCTTAAATTACTATCAATAATTATCTTAACTAGCTGCCTCTGCGATGATACAGCGTTAAGGCGCGGGTTGTCCCGCAACACGGTATTTACCCCCACCATAATCGCATCGTAATCCTTACGTATCTTATGCGCAAAAACTCGCGACTTATCCGAAGTAATCCATTTGGAATCACCGGTAAAAGTAGCAATACGGCCATCAAGAGACTCGGCAACTTTAACCGTAATAAAAGGAATACCGGTAGCAATATATTTTATAAAACCCTCATTAATCTTTCTTAACTGTTCATTTAAAACTCCCAGTTTTACCTTAATATTACCCTGCTTAAGTAACAAAACACCCTTGCCATTATTTAAAGGGTTGGGGTCAATCATACCGACAACTACCTCTTTTATACCGCTTTGGATTATACGATTAACACAAGGAGGGGTGCGGCCCGTATGCGCGCACGGCTCAAGCGTAACAAACAAAGTAGCCCCTTTGGCATTCTTACCTGCTTCATCCAAAGCGACAATCTCCGCATGTGCCAGGCCGGCCTTAGCATGAAAACCTTTGCCGATAATCTTTCCATCCTTTACCACTAATGCGCCTACCAGAGGATTAGGAGAAGTCTTACCCTTTGCCTTAAGGGCCAACTTTAAAGCCAGGCCCATATAATATTCATCTGTTTTATTAATCATCCCCTAACCTGGCGCAACTTCTCCACCAGCTCAATAGGTATTTTAATTGCCCCTAATTTTATGTCAGGTTTTACGCTACCGTGAAAGTCCGAGCCTCCAGTGACCAAAAGATTAAGTTTTTTAGCCAAATCCAGATAAAAATTAACCATAGACTGGGAATGCTCAGGATAATAAACCTCTATACCTTGTAATCCATAACCGGCAAGCTCGGTAATCAATGCGTCATCGTGCAATATGTACGGGTGCGCCAAGACAGCTACGCCCCCGGCACCTTTAATCAGATTTATTGCCTCAACCGGAGAAAGGCTAAAACCCAAAACATAGGCCGGAGATTTATCCCCTATGTATTTGCGGAACGCCTCAGCCGTAGTAGTAACCCAGCCACCTTTAACTAATGCCCGGGCAATATGCATCCTGCCTACGGTACCTTTGCCGGAGATATCAAAAACATCCTGGGCATTAAGCTTTACCCCCTGCTGTTCTAAATTATTTACAATTTTATGCACGCGTTCAATACGGTTAAGTTGCACTAAATTCAGTTTCTCAAGTAATGCCTTATTCTGTAAATCCAGAAAATAACCGAGTATATGAATCTCCTGGCCCTCATATTGCGCAGTTAACTCGATGCCGGCGATAACCTCTAAGTCCGCACCCTGCGCCGCAACCTCAGCCTCGGGGATCCCCCCTACCGTATCGTGGTCAACTATGGCAATAGCTGAAAGCCCGCGGGAAAGCGCCTCTCTAACTAATTGCTTAGGCGTCAATGTGCCATCGCTCTCAGCGGTATGCACATGCAAATCAGCGTATTTCACTTTTTTTCTTTCTCGATTTTTATTTGATCCAATATGGCATTGACAAACTTGCCAGACTCAGATCCGGAATATTTCTTGGCCAGTTCTACTGCTTCATTTATTGTTACTTTCGGCGGGATATCCTCGCGGAAAATAAGCTCAAAACAACCTAAGCGCATGATATTACGGTCTACAAATGCCATACGTTCAAGCTGCCAGTTTGCAGCATATTTACTGATCTTTTTATCAATCTCCTGCATATGCTCAACTACTCCTCCGAGTAGCTCCGCGGAAAAATCCTTAAGCTCAGATGGAATATTTTCCTGTTCATTAGACTCCCAAAAACTTTTCAGAGTCTCTTGCCAGTTACCCCGGGTAATATCCACCTGATAGAGCATTTGCAATACATATTCACGAGCCTTAGTGCGTTTACGCATGGGATTATTATTTCAACTGTTCTGTTAAATTCACCATCTCAATAGCCGAAAGCGCTGCGTCGCGGCCCTTATTGCCATCCTTAGAGCCTGAACGTTCCACTGCCTGCTCAATACTATCGGCGGTAATTATACCAAAGATAACCGGAATTCCGCTATCCAAAGAAACCTTGGCTACGCCTTTTGCCACTTCAGAAGCAATATAATCAAAATGCGGAGTCGCCCCCCGGATAACCGTGCCTAAACAAATCAAAGCGTCAAATGATTTGCTCTTAGCCATCTTCTGCGCAATAGCCGGAACCTCAAACGCCCCGGGAACCCAGGCCACAGTAATATTCTTATCATCTGCGCCATGCCTTGTCAACGTATCAATACAGCCGCTTACCAGCTCCTTAGTCATAAAATCATTGAACCGCGAAGCCACTAACCCGAAAGATTTTCCTTTTGCCAACAAATTACCTTCAATCACTTTTACCATCTTATTCTCCTTTCGTTAAATGTCTATCTGATGCCCCATCTTTTCTTTCTTCGTCTTAAGATATTTATAATTCTCCGCATTAGGCTCAATCTCTAAAGGCACGCGCTCACAAACCTTCAGGCCGTATCCTTCCAGACCAACAATTTTACGCGGATTATTAGTTAATAACCTTATCTGCTTAATCCCCAAGTCTACAAGGATCTGGGCGCCAATGCCATAATCGCGCAGGTCGGCTTTATGCCCTAACGCTTCATTTGCCTCAACCGTATCCATTCCTTTATCCTGAAGATTATAAGCACGCAATTTCTCAACCAGGCCTATACCCCGGCCCTCCTGGTGCATATAAAGGATTACGCCTTTTTTCTCAAGAGAAATAATCTGCATAGCCTTTTCTAATTGCTTGCCGCAATCACAGCGCAATGAACCAAAAACATCCCCCGTTAAACACTCCGAATGCACGCGTACCAATATTGCTTCATCCGACCATTTCCCCATACAAAGCGCCAGATGCGTCTGGTCACAGGTCTTATCACGGTAAATAATTAATCTGAACTCTCCAAATTTAGTCGGCAACTTAGTCTCAACTATTACCTCAACCAGCTTCTCTTTTCTGCGGCGATATTCAATAAGGCTGGCAATAGTACAAATCTTCAAAGCATGTTTATGAGCAAACTCCAAAAGCTGCGGCAAGCGTGCCATAGAACCATCGTCATTCATAATCTCACAAATCACTCCTGCCGGATAAAGTCCGGCAAGACGCATCAAATCCAAACTTGCTTCAGTATGCCCTGCCCTTACCAAAACACCTCCCCGCCGCGAACGCAAAGGAAAGATATGCCCGGGGCGCGCCAGATCTTCCGGACGGCTTCGTGCATTAATTAAAACCTCAATTGTCCTAGCCCGGTCATAAGCAGAGATTCCCGTAGTAACACCCTTGGCGGCATCAACAGAAATCATCCAGGCAGTCTTAAAAGGATCTTCGGCATTGGCTTGCAAGGTATTTTTAAGCATAGGGTCAAGCTCTAATAAACGCAACCTTTCCTCCTCCATGGGCACGCAAATAAGCCCACGGCCAAACTTGGCCATAAAGTTTATGTCTTCAGGCTTAACAAATGAAGAGGCCATTACCAGGTCACCCTCATTCTCGCGGTCTTCGTCATCAACCACAATAACCATCTTGCCCGATTTTAAATCTTCGATAATCTCAGATATGTCATTAAACATGCTAGCCTCAATAAAAAAACAACCCAAAGACAATCTTTGGGCGTATTAATTTTAATCTTTTTCCATCTGGACTCTAACCATCGGCCCTGGAATTTCACCAGATCTGCTGACGCTAAAACCTTGCGTCTGCTCGCGGGCTAAACCGCCGGTAAGGATTTTCACCTTGCCCTAAAGATTAATTGGTTATATCATACCAGAAAAACCGGGCTTGTCAATATAATTAAAAACGGCTATAATAGCGATAATGCCAGATAAAATATTAACTAAGATCCATAAAAAATTACTTAAGCAGGGGAAAACTATCGCTATAGCCGAATCCTGCACCGGAGGCCTGCTTTGCGGCCAGTTAACTAAAAACCCGGGCGCCTCGAATTATTTCCTTCTGGGGGTAGTTGCTTACAGTAACAAATCCAAAGAAGCAATACTGCAAATTCCCGCAAAACTCATCTCTAAATACGGCGCTGTCTCCCGCCAGGTTGCAATATCTATGGCCAAGAACATCCGTAAAAAATCAAAAGCAGATTTAGGCATCAGTATAACCGGCCTTGCCGGGCCGACTGGCGCAACCATAAATAAACCAATAGGCACTGTCTTTATCTGCCTGTCCGTAAAAAATAAAAACATCTGCCGGGCATTTTCTTTTCCGGGCAGCCGAAAAGAAATCCGCAAGAAAACAATCCAAGAAGCTTTGCGTTTATTATGCGCGTATTTATAGCTATAGAACTGCCGGCAGAAATCAAAAATGCCCTTTCCGGGATACAGGAAAAATTAAAAATTGAGCTCCTTACGCCTTCATCCAGCGAAATCCTTGCGTTGCGCGCAAGGACCTTGCCCTTTAGGGCAAAAATGAATAGCGGCCGCGAGAGTATCAGCTGGGTCAAATCGCAAAACCTGCATCTTACGCTAAGATTCCTCGGCGATATATCTTCTGAACAACTAATCCAGATCAAACAATTAATCACAGAAATAACAAAAACAGCTTCCGGTTTTAAAATTAAACTGGAGGCTCTGGGAGTTTTCCCTAACGCGCATGCTCCACGGATAGTTTGGATAGGAACAAATCGACCACCTTTAGAGCTAAAACAACTTGCAAAACAATTAGAAACAAAACTTCCGGTATCAGGAATACCCCAAGAAGAGCGATCTTTCCGCGCGCATATTACCATCGGACGCATAAAATCCCGTCTCGTTACTTCTGATTTAAAAAAAGCTTTTGACAAAGTAGAAAAAGATGTAATTAATGCAAGTTGGGAACTTAAATGCGGAAGGATTACTTTATTTGAAAGCACGCTTGGCCCGGGCGGGCCGACTTATACAGTCCTAGAAAAATTTAAAATTACCTGAAGCACGATGTTAGTATAGATACCTGCAACTAAATCATCCCCCATCACACCAATTGCTCCATGTAAATCCTGCAACTTTCCTGCGGGAAAAGGTTTGAGCATATCAAGAATACGGAATATAAGAAAAGCTAAAACGACTATCTTTGGATCGGCCGGTAAGAAACTAAGGGCAATAAGCATGCCCATTACTTCATCAATAACGATACAACCCGGGTCTTTCTTGTTTAACAGCTTTTCCGCTTTTCCGCTGGTTAGTAACCCTAAGATCATTATGCAAAAGACAAACAGAAAATAACCGCTCCGGCTGCCTCCAGCAAGCAGATAAAATATACCTACCCCGGCGATGCTACCGAATGTCCCCGGGATCAAAGGTAAATATCCGATAAAAAAGAATGTGCTAATTAACTTAATCAGTAAATCGCGCAATGCGCCAGGCCTCATAGTCGGGTAATTATCTTACGGTTTTCCCAAAGATATGACAGTCCGGAATAAAGAGTCAAGCCCACGGTAAGTAACATAAGGAAAAATATCCCCTGGCGGAAAATCTTCTCCCAGGCAGGATTCCAGGTAGAATATTTGAGTACTATTTCTTTAAGCAGGATAAAACCAAGAATAGTAAATATCACTGCCATCTGTAACACTGTTTTATGTTTTCCGGCGCGTGCCGCAGAGAGCACCTTACCTTTGTTTAAGGCAAACAGGCGCAAAGAAGTAATCATAATTTCACGCGCGATAATAATCACAAACATCCAGGCATCAATCAGCTGTAACTGCACAAATGCCGCAAAAGCCGCCAACACCAGGATTTTATCGGCGATAGGATCCATCAACCTGCCAAAATCCGTCACCATATTCCTGCGTTGCGCAATCATACCGTCAAAGTAATCTGATAAAGCAGCCAGGATAAAAACCACCAGGCTAATGGCCTTAGCCCAAAGGCCATTGCAAAACAAAAAAAACATAAACACAAAAGTTAATAAAATTCTCGACATGGTCAAACGATTGGCAAGATTCATTATATAGCCTCCCCTACTAAATCATACTCCAAAGTATCTGTTATTCTAACCTCTGTAAATTCACCTTTCTTCAGCAGGCGCTTGGCATTCACATAAACCAAACCGTCTACCTCCGGGGCATCCAGCTGGCTGCGCCCGATATATGCGCCATCTTGTCTTTCTTCAATAAGCACACGTACGCACTTACCCAAAAACTTGGCATTTACAGCAGTAGCTATCACCTGCTGCGCGGCCATAATAGCATCAAACCTCTCCTGTTTTAGTTCTTGGGTAATTTGCCCCTTAAAACTATACGCAGGAGTATCTTCTTCCCGGGAATAAATAAAAGCTCCCAGCCTGTCAAATTTTACTTCCCTCATAAAACCCAACAGCTCCTCAAACTCCTTATCTGTCTCTGAAGGAAAACCTACGATAAGCGAGGTACGTAAACAAACTCCGGGAATAACCTTCCTGATCTTTTCAATTAAGGAAATTATTTCTTTTTTAGTAACCTTACGGTTCATCAGCTTTAGTATGCGGTTATTGATATGCTGTATAGGTAAATCAATGTATTTGCATACCTGCTCATGCGAACTGATTAATTCGAGTAGCTCATCGCTTATGCGTTCAGGATTTAAATATAAAAGACGTATCCATCCAATATCGGGGGCATTACGGATTATTTTACTTAAAATCCCGGTTAATTGGTTTTTACCGCATAAATCTAACCCAAAACCGGTAATATCCTGTCCGATAATATTAAGCTCGGAGATCTTCTGCCGGTTAAAATCTTTAACCTTCTGAATAATTGTCTTCTCATCCAGGCTGACGAGCTTACCTTTAATCTTAGGAATAATACAATAGCTGCAATTATTTACACAACCTTCGCATATTTTTAAATAAGCATAGTGCTTCGGGGTTAAGGCAAATCTTCTTGCCTCATGGTTAAGCTCAAGCGCTCCTACAAAGGCATCTACCTCCGGCAGCTCTTTATTTAAATCTTTGTAACGCTGCGCAAGGCACCCATAAACAATTATCTTCTTTAGCTTGCCCTTCTTTTTAAGCTCTATCAGCTCAAGTATGGCATCAACCGATTCCCGCCTTGCCTCTTCAATAAAGGCACAGGTATTTACCAGGGCCACTTCGGCTTCGGAGATATCATCAACTATAGAATAACCTTTGGAATTAAGCCTTCCGGCCAGACTTTCGGCGTCCACCAGATTCCTCGGACAGCCTAAGGTTAATATCCCCAGCTTTTGTTTCATCGGGCGATCTTCAAGCCTTCTTTATTGATAATTATATTCTTTAAAGACTGCCCCCGCCGTCCAAGCTTGGTAAAACGCTGGTCATTAACCTGTAATTCTACCGCCCCGGCATCTCCAAGGGATAATTCAATCTTTTCCTTGGCCTGCCAGGTTTCAGATCTACCGCGCGCAAGCACACCGTGAAAAACAACTTTGCCATCCACCTTGGCAGAGACCCATGATTTATCACGGGCGAATATACCAAGCATAAAACCTTGCGGCAACTCCTTCTGCGCCTTGGCCTGTTTGGGGATATTTTTTGCTGAAGATTTATTTATTGCTTCTTTAGGCAAGAGTTCACGCTTAACCTTGGCCTTGGGGATGGGTATAAAAATCCTGGCTTTAGCTGATGCGTTCTTGTGCCAGGAAGAAATAATCCTAATCAGCTTAGCCGCTAAAAATATAAAAATTACCGCGATTACCGCAAATACGATTATTTTCTTAAATCCGTCCGAAGGCTTGATCGCGCTTAACTTAACGGAAAATTCTTTTGCCAAAGTAGGTTTTTTTTCAACGCGCTCTCCTATATCCCTACCGACGGCAGCATTTAATACCGGTTTATGGGTCTGGCTAGTCTCACCCAAATACTCCTTAAGGTCGAGCCCGAGGCAATTACAATAAATCTTGATAAAACCCTTAAGATAGATCGGGCTTAAATCCGAAATGCTATCACCTTCAATCGCGCGTAAAACATTAAGATGAACCTTAGTCTTCTTCTGAATATCCTCAAGGCTCAATCCTCTTTCCTGACGGATTTTCTTTAGCCGGGCACCGGCTGTTTCAATGTTCATGGTTTTTCTATCTCCTTGCCCACAAAGGGCACACCGGCCACTACCTTTAAGGCTGGGTGTTAGCCCACAAAGGGCACACCCGCACAATTGCGCTACCTAGCGCACACCGACGCAATACCTATTAGCGTCGGGTGTCAGCGCGGGGCATTACCACTTGTCAAATCATTAAGCCATTGCTGACGGTCAACTAAAATCCTGCGCGGTTTACTACCCTCATATGGGCCGACTAAGCCCTCTAACTCCATAATATCTATAATGCGTGCGGCACGCGTATAACCTAAACGCATGCGCCTCTGTAATATGGAAACCGAAGCCTGGTTGCTTTCCATTATCACACGCACCGCCTCATCATAAAGCTCATCCTTCTCACCACCCCCGGCTAAGCTGTTTTTTTGCTGTTCCTTAAGGATCTGGTCATCATAAGCCGGTTCGCCTTGCGCCTTAATAAACCCTACCACCCTTTCAATCTCTTCATCTTTGACCAAGGCCCCCTGAATACGAATAAGGTCTTCTTTACCGGGCTGCAGAAATAACATATCCCCCTTGCCTAACAAAGTCTCCGCGCCGTTCATATCCAAGACTGTGCGCGAATCAACTTTGGAAGCAACCTTAAAAGATATACGCGCCGGTAAATTTGCTTTAATTACCCCGGTAATTACATCAACACTTGGCCGCTGCGTAGCCAAAATCAGGTGTATCCCTACCGCACGCGACAACTGCGCCAGACGGGTAATCGCATTTTCAATCTGATCACGCGCCACAGTCATTAAATCCGCAAATTCATCTACAATAACAACAATGTAAGGAATTTTTTCCTGTTTCTCATTGTAAGCTTCGATATTCCTCACTCCAACCTTAGCCAAAAGTTTATAACGATCCTCCATTTGCCCTACTACCCAATTAAGCGCAACCGCCGCCTTCTTGGCATCGGTAACCACCGGGCATAAAAGATGCGGCAGGCCGTTAAAAGGCATAAGCTCAACCATTTTTGGATCGATCATTAAAAACTTCAACTCATTAGGTGAGCCCCTAAAAAGCAAGGATAAAATACAGGTATTCACGCATACGGTTTTTCCTGAACCGGTAGTCCCGGCAATCAAAAGATGCGGCATATCATCCAAGTCACCAAACACGGATCTTCCCGTAATGTCTTTGCCTAAAGCCAAAGCCAAAGACGATTTCTGTTTATGATATTCCGCTGAAGTAAGTAAATCTTTAATACAAACTAAAGCACTATGCAAATTAGGGACTTCTACCCCAACCCGCCCCTTTCCCGGGATAGGCGCGATAATCCTTACTGACTGGGCCTTAATTGCCAAAGCAATATCATCACTTAAAGCCTCAATACGGTTAATCTTTACTCCCGGGGCAGGCTCAAGTTCATAGCGTGTGATTACCGGCCCACGGATAATATCCGTAACCTTGGCCATAATTCCAAAATCTGTTAAAGTATCCTCCAGGATCCTGGCGCTGGCCTCAAGGTCCTCTTTCATTTGTTTGGTATCCGGCACAGGCGCCTCATCCAGCAAATCTACGGAAGGCAAATGATAATCGCCAATCTTTAATTCTTTGGCCTTCACCTTTACTTCCTCAGTCTGAGGTTTAGCCTTAATCTGAATCTTCGGCCTGCTGGCCTCAGGCATAAATATTTTAGGTTTAGAAGACGTAGCCTGCTGCTCTTCTTTCTTAAACGCAAGGTTACTCTTGTTCAAAATACTTTGCTTAACCTTAACCAAAGTAGCCTTTTGTTTACTAGAAAGACTGAGCACCCTCGAGAAAAAAGATTTTGATTTTTCAAGTGTATTTAAGAAAAGCGAGGAAATAAGGATTTCCGTAACCAGAGCCAGGGAAAGAATAACAAAGGTAAGAAAAATAATGAAACCGCCTAAGCGGCTGAAATATGCGGTTACAAAATTAGAAGTAAGCGCGCCTAAAAAACCCGCAGTATGGAAGCGGAGTAAATCATTGCTCAAATTAAACATACCGATAAGCGAACTTAAGGAGACAAGCAAAACAAACATACCCATAATGCGCGGGATGCTCAGATAAGGCTTATCCTGGCGGAAGAATTTTACCCCCAGAGTGATGACTAAAAGAGGGATAATAAAACTTGAAATATTCCCGAATAGGAATACAAGAAACCCGCCTAAATAGGCGCCGAAAACTCCCAGTAGGTTTTTAGGGGGGAAATTTGGATGCGAAGTAAAAAAAACAAGGTCAGAGCGATCAAAGCGGAGTAGGCTAGCCAAAACCATCAGCCCAACCGCTACTAAAATAACGCCTTTGACCTCATTTAATCTTCTTTCTCTCACTTCTAAATTAACTGCTTTGCTCAGCCTGCTTTTTGCTTAAATTAATCCGGCCCAGCTCATCAACACCAATAACCTTGACTTTAAATTCATCACCAACTTTTACTATATCCTCAACCTTTTTCACAAAAGTGCTTGATAACTCAGAAACATGCACCAGCCCTTCTTTACGCGGGGCGATCTCTACAAATACACCAAACTGCATAATACGTTTTACCTTGCCAAAGTAAATCCGGCCAACTTCTACATCATCAGTAATCGCCCTGATCATTTTTATCGCCGCATCAGATTTACTTACGTCGGTTGAACCAACTAAAACCGTACCATCATCTTTTATATCAATACTGGCGCCTGTAGCGGCAATTATAGCCTTAATGTTTTTGCCTCCCGGGCCGATAAGTTCGCCGATCTTTTCGGTATTAATCTTTAAAACATCAATGCGCGGCGCAAAGCTGGAAAGCTCTTCTCTTGGGCTGTTTAACGCAGTGCTCATTTTATCCAAGATAAAGAATCTTGCCTCCTTGGACTGCGCAAGGCAATCCTTAAGCAGCTCCAAGGTAATCCCGTCAATTTTAAGGTCCAGCTGCACAGCAGTAACCCCCTGGCGTGTCCCGGCAACCTTAAAATCCATATCGCCAAAATGATCCTCTAATCCGGCTATATCCGTCAGGATCGCCGTTTTATTACCTTCTTTAACTAAACCTAAAGCCACCCCACCTACGGCTTCTTTAATCGGTACGCCTGCATCCATTAACGATAAGGTAGCGGCACACACAGAAGCCATACTGCTTGAACCATTGGACTCCAAGATTTCGGAAACGACTCTTACTGTATAAGGGAACTTTTCTTTTGACGGCAATACCGCAAGTAAAGACTTTTCTGCTAAAGCACCGTGGCCGATCTCGCGCCTACCGGGGCCGCGTATAGGCCTTGTTTCACCAACGCTAAAAGAAGGAAAATTATAATGTAACATAAAAGATTTCTTTTTCTCCCCCTCTAATGACTCAATCAACTGCTCGTCATCACCCGTACCTAAAGTAGTTATGGCTAAACTCTGAGTCTGCCCGCGGGTAAAAAGGCTTGAGCCATGTGTACGCGGGAGCACAGACACTTCGCAGCTGATCGGACGAATCTCTTTAAAAGAACGGCCGTCAATACGAATATTCTCATCAATAACCATCTTGCGCACCTGCTTCTTCTCTACTTCATGCAAGCCCGTATGAATATCCTCCGCAAGAAACCCTTCAGTGGTTAACTGCGACTCTAATTCCTTGGTCAATAAGGCAACTGCTTCTTCACGCTCTTCTTTTTTGCTCAGTTTATATACCTTATTTAATTTTTCCCGGGAAAGTGATTCAATCTTCTGCATTAAAACCGGATCAATCAATTTAAGTTCAACCTTCGCCTTTTCCGCGCCATAAAGGCGGCAGAATTCTTCTTGCATGCTGATTATAGGCCTTAAGTTCTCCATCCCAAACTTTACCGCCTCAAGGTACACCTCTTCAGAGACCTCTTTGGCTTTTGACTCAAGCATCACTACACCGCTGCTATTTCCGGCCACTACTACTTCCAGGTCCGCGTTCTCAAGCTCGGCATAAGTGGGATTTAAAACAAACTCGTTATTTATTCTGGCTACCCGGCAGCTGGCTAAAGGGCCCTTGAAAGGAATATCTGAAATAGATAAAGCCGCACTTGCCCCAATCAAAGCCAGGACATTCGGGTCATTCTCGCCATCGCTTGAAAGGACTATAGCCATAACCTGGACTTCATTTAAAAATCCTTCAGGAAATAAAGGACGTATAGGACGATCAATAAGACGAGAACCTAAAATCTCATTTTCCGAAGGCCTGCCCTCGCGCTTAAAAAATCCTCCGGGGAACCTACCGGCGGCATAAGTTTTTTCCTGATATTCTACGGTCAGAGGGAAAAAATCCTGGCCTTCTTTTATACCTTTAGACATACAGGCGGTAACTAAAATCACGGTTGCCCCATAAGTAACGGTAACCGAGCCGTTGGCCTGCTTAGCTATTTTACCGGTTTCCAGAATTAGGTCATGCTTACCAAATTTAATTTTCAAGCTTTTATTTTGCATTATTCGACTCTTTCTTTATTTAATAGGTGAAATATTTTGGGGCCTTACTTTCTCAGGGTAAGTTTTCCCAGGACCTCTTCGTACTTCTTTACATCCTTGTCCTTGAGATATTTGAGGAGTTTGCGGCGCCTACTTACTAGTATCAATAGTCCATGGCGAGAATGTAAATCCTTCTTATGTGATTTAAAGTGATCCCCTAAATCATTAATCCTCTCGGTTAAAATAGCTATCTGAACCTCGGCAGAACCGGTATCCCTGGAATGCATCTTAAAATCATTAATCAATTTTGCTTTCTTTTCCTTTACCAAAACCAATTTTCTTCCCTCCCTTTCTAATTCGCAATATTATACGATAACTCACCCAGCAAGTCAATGGATTTAATCAAAGGCTACTTCTTTTTCAATAGCTCAATTATCTTATCCAGCTTTTGGAGCACTAAAACGCTAAAACATACCAGCCAAATCGTTAAAACCAATGAAATCAAGCCGCTCATAAAACTTACACCATACTCCATATTCTCTCCCTTGACTGCCAACCGGCAGTTTTTTTTATTTTGAATATTGTATCATAAGAATATAGTTATGCAATCTCAATTTCGCGGATTTTTCTACGCGTAGACTTCTTCTCTGAATGCTTGCGCTTATGTTCAAGGATCCTTAGTTTTATTCTTTTCGGTTTCTTGCGCGTCTGGCGCATAATCTTGGCCTTAAGTGATTGCTTTTGCAAAAGATCATGTTTAATTCTATTTTCAATCTTGCTTAAAAGGATATGCCTGGCCAGATTACGGTTAAGCAGCTGATAACGCTGGCGTTGGCATTTTACCTCCAGGCCCGTAGGCAGATGTTTCAAATATACACAAGTAGCGGTTTTATTAACATTCTGGCCGCCGGGTCCGCTTGAACGGATAAAACTCTCTACAATATCTTCTTCGCGCACCCCCAAAACAAACATCTTTTTCTCTAAGGCCGTCATTTCCTTAGCAATAGTTGCCATAGAGACTACTCCTCCCCTTTATTTAACCATCAAGCAATCATCTCAGCATCAATCTTCTTAATTAAGGCGTCCAGCTCTTTAATTAAAGGCATAGGAAGCATTTTCAAAACCTCTACTTCCTGCTTCAACATACGCAGCTGCCCCACTAGCCTCCTAACAATAGCCAGTTTTCTTTTTTCCTGAGCCTCTTGCGGATCCAACTCCTGACGCTGCCTGATAATTACCCCTAGATTCTTCTTTAGCTCCTGGGCGTCCCTGCCTTTTTCAAAAATTTCTTTTTTAAGATTATTATAATCATGCTCATCTAATACTTTTTTATTTTTTGCCTGGCGCAGGATATCCACTGACTCATAACTGGGAATATTTGCGGCCTGGCTTGCATCAGCGTAATCATTCTTCAAATATTGCGGCTCTTCTTTTTCCAAAAAGTAATACGACTTAAGCAACTTCATTGCCGTCTGTTTACGTATGCCTATCTCGCGGCTGACATAAACATCAAAATTTACATAGCCCCACTCCTTGTACATCTTATCTTTCCAAACGGAGTAAAGAGAACGGCCCAGTTCAATCCATGAACGCTTAAAGTTCTTAGCACTCTCTAAAATATGGTAGCGCAAAGAACCGCTATCCAAATTTTCCATTTTTTCCTCAATACTCCTCAATGATTTAGTTTTTGCTTCATCCATTACTTTATCCTACTTTCCAAATATCTCCTTTAGCCCTTTACCATAACCCTTAAACTTATCTATTATATTATTTACTTTGTCAGCAATTTGTTCCGGCGACTGGTTGCTAAGGTTCTTCATCGCCGCTTTCAAGATTATACTTTTTAACTTATCCTGGCTTAAGGCCGGGTTATCCAGCTTGGTATCAATATCAAAAACTAAATGCAAATTGCCTTTGCTATCAGTAAACAGATCCAAGGCATTTTTCGTTAAATCCAGACTCATCTCCTGCTCCTGGCTTTCCTCGTAAACAAGATTGGAAAGATTAAAATCCGTATTAATATTCAAGGCGTTATTCTTAGCCTTAAAAGTTGAACCAAGATTAAGTTTTGCTGACAGGAGTTTTTTATTTGAGATAAAATTTCCATAGTAAGGAGAAAAATTAGTTACATCCAAGTCTTTAATTTCTAATTTGGCATCCATATCTTTAGCCAAATAATCCAGCCATCCGGAAAAAACAATATCGCCAAAAGCCTTACCCGCGGAGTTTGTCAGCTGGCAGCTCAGGCTAAAATTTGTCGCCAGCGATGTCATGGGAAGAGAAACCTTAGCAACGCTTATGTTTAATTTATTAACAATCACCTGATAACCTGCGGCGCTTACTTTCTTATCCGTAAAAATTATTTTTGCATCCCGTATTTTAAGGCTAGTTGGATAAATTTCCGGAGGCTTTCCGCCCTTCTGCTCTAAAACCGGTAGGTTTAATTTTCCATCCGCAGACTGCTCAAGGTTGATAATTGGCTCGAGTATAGTTAAACCATGAATAACTACTTTGCCAAATAATAAAGCGATTAAATTCGGCGAAAAAGATATTTTCTTTATATTCGCCAGGCTCCCGATCTCTAAGCTCTCAAGTGTAATAGTAAAAGGAGGGGTTATGCTTATTTTGCCCAGGCTGGCTTTAACTTTCAGATTCTGCCGGATTTGTTCTTCAACAATCTTGGGCGCATAAAGGCCGAATAAAATACTGGCAACAACAAAGATAACCAGGAATATGACAACAATTATAAATAAAACTTTAAATATTTTCTGCATATGCCTGCCCCCTTTTATTCACTTGTCCCTGCCCTTGTTTCTTCTACATCAAGATTAAGGCCAAGAAATTCCTGATTTGTCGGAAGGCTTAAATAAAAATCCGCAGTCTCATCAATTTCAATTTTAACTCTGGATGCCTGAAAATCCAGTAAATGCCCGCCGCTTCTTCTGTCTGCGCTAATAAAATGCAGGTGATAACCGCCAACACTAAAACTTTTGGAATATTCCGGAGAACGAAAACCCACTATAGTTCCCTTTATATTATGGAACTCAAATACTTTTTGCTCTTTAACTGCCTGATCAAGCCCTGGATACGGCTTAGCTTGTTTAGGCACGCTTCTGGTCTTCACATATTTAAACAGGCCGCTAATTTTTACTGCATAGAAAATATTTCTAGAGGACAACAATTTATCCAAATACCGGCTTAGATCCGCATAACTTAATTCATTAGCAACAGTGAATGTTTGATCGGTATCAAAAAAGGTTACCTGCGCAAAAGGAATCCCTTTAGCCTTATTCACCAAATGAACACGGCCATCAACCTTAACCTGATAGAACAGACCATCCAGTGCCACCATTTCTCCTTCCAAGCCCTGGAATGTCCCCAAACCAAAATTCCCATGTTCCTTAAGCTCGCAAAGTGTTATCTGCCCATCATAATCACCGGCAGAAAGCGCCTGAATAGTGGATGTCTGATAAAGAACCTCTCTCTTCGGCAGATGGCTACACCCAAACAAAGAAAATACAAGAATTACCAAAAATAGGGATGATTTACTTACTAGCATGGTTTAAAGTAGCAGCGGCCTCAATCTTCTGGCGTATAGTATCTCTAAGCAAAACAAAATCTCCGGGGCCAAACCCATCAGTCTCTACTGCCGGCAACACAATAAGCTTGACCGAAACCTTAGTCTTAAAAATCCAACTACCCTTAGGAATCGCATCACGCGTGCCGATTAAACAAATTGGCAGAATTGGCTTCTTCTCTTTAATCGCCAGCTTAAAAGCCCCGTTTTGAAATTCATTCATCTTATCGCTGGTGCTGCGCGTGCCTTCCGGAAAAAATAAAACGGACATATCTTTTCGCAGCCACTGACTTGCCTGATGGTAAATCTCTTTTATGCTTGAAAAGTCTCCACGCAAGAGCCTGATATGTTTGATCAATCCCAAACACCAGCCGATAAAAGGAACCTTGAACAAACTTGCCTTGGCTACCCACTTAAATTGCATCTTGGTCTGATAAAGCACCACGATGTCAGCCATACTCTGGTGGTTAGAAATCACCACATAAGTTCTTTTGTGATTAATATTCTCAAGCCCGCTTACCCTTACATTCCAATAAGGGTTTAAGCTAATCACGGCATCTGACCACCAAAAACACTGCGCATGGGTGACTTTCTTATTCTTATCGAAAGGAAAAAGCAGGATATTTAAGACAAAAACCACAAAGAAAAGCAGAATAGTCAATAACCCGCTACCCAACCAAATTCCTATAGAAATAATTGCCTTCATACTCTTATCTGACTATAGCCCAAATAGGAGGGCTTGTCAAACTTTTAGTTACTGCTTAATGAACCTGTAAATTTCAGAGTATATCTTTAGCGTATGGTTTGGCTTGTTTCTAAGCAGGGCGTTTGCAGGCCGAGCGGGCAAGGTCCCGCCACCACTATTGCTTTGCGGGGAGCGAGGCCGAAACCCGAGCGAAGTTTGACACGCTGGGGCAAACAAGCGTCCCTGCGTGAAACAAGACAAGACAGACGCGTGGTGATTGGATCAACTGGATTACCGGATTACCGCATGCGGGCAGATTTGATTATAGGCGCAATAGGTGCAGGCCTTGTATTCGGGCTTAGCCGGATAATTCTGCTGGCGGATTCCCGCGGAAACCTCCAAAATATCCTCTTTCACGTCATCTAAATCACCTTCAGTAAGTTCATACCTGCCAATAATCCCTGACTCCAAAAAGTATAGTTCTACCGCAATCGGAAAAATCCCGAATACATGCTGATACGCCAAGGCATAAAGCGCAAGCTGTTTGCTTTCCTTAACCCGTTTATCCGCATCCTTCTGGGTCTTAATCGCTGAAGTCTTGAAATCCATAATTACCGCGCCATCCTCCTCCATATCTATACGATCAAACCTGCCGGTAATCTTATTATCCCCGATTACAAAAGAAAAATCTTTTTCTATAAACTTGGGGATTGACTTGTGGCTTTCTTCATCCTTATAAAATCTGGCTAAGGCCTCCCTACCGATACGAAAACGCTCCTCCTGATGGCTGGTATCAAGAAATCCCTGGGGATCAAAATTAGCTTCAAAACAATCCAAAATTTCATTCATAGCAACTTTATCGCCGTTAAGCTTACGCAACAGGTATTGGCTGACTGCCTCATGCATTGCCCGTCCGTAGATAACCGTATGATGCTCCATAATCGGCACACGCAGGATATTTACATATTTGTATTTTAAAGGACAGGTAAGATAGTCATCGATTTGATAATAGCTTAAACTGACCAACTTATCCTCCGGGATCTTTTGAGGGGCGGATTTAGGCAACTCTTTTGCCGGGGCAAAACGCTTAATACTCTCAATGGCGGCGGTTTTTTTCTTTTCAGTGCCTTCTCCGGGATGTTTACCCAAAGCCTCAAGCACAAACTGGCTTACCTTACGTAACCGCTTGCCTCCATAATCTTCGGCACTGGTTAAATATAATTCTTCTTTGGCCCGGGTCATCCCTACATAAAAAAGCCGGCGCTCCTCCTGAACATGAAAATCTCCCGTAGGAAGAACCTCCTTGATCAAGGCATCAGGCAATTCAATTTGCTGAGAGCGCCTGGGAAGCGGAAACTTTCCCTGCACCAGGCTGACTAAGAATACCACCCTAAATTCCAAACCCTTAGCTTTATGTATGGTTAAAATATTTACCGCGTCCTGGTCCAGGTCTGCTTCAACTGTCGGCGGGTCATCTCCCGACTCGATGAGCAAATTAAGATGCCTGATAAAACTAATTACTCTATCCTCTTTAGCTACCAGCTCAAAATCGCGCACCTGGTTAAAAAACTTAGCGATATTCTGAATCTTAGTTTCTTTTTCTAAGCTGGGATTATGCGTCAGGAATTTAAGATAACCCGTATCAGTAAGAAAGCTATAAAGCAACCTGCCGGTTGTCTCATCGCGAGAAATCTGCAAAAATTTCTCAATATCCGCAAGTACCTGCCTTATCTTTTCCTTGGTCTCATCCTTTAACTGGCCTAACTCCGGAATCTGCTCTAAATTACTAAATACATCATAAAGCGAACGGTTTCTCCGGCGACTAAAATGATTACATAATGTTAAATCCGCCAGATTAACTTTATAAACCTCAGAGCTCACTAAATAATACAAACTTAAAGAATCTGAAGGATTGGCAATTACGCGCAGAAAATTAATGCACAACTTGACCTCTTCCCGTCCATATAGCCCCTGATTACCGCTAAACTGCCAGGGAATATTCTGCATATTTAACGACTGGATAAAACCCTGGGCATCAGAATTAGAACGCACGAGAATGGCAAAATCCCTATACTTAAACTTACCTAGACTTACTTTATCTTGTATAATCTTACTTACATTATCAGTTTCGGCTGAATGGGTATCAAAGTGTAAATGAGCAGGTTTTGAGCCCCCTTTGGTTAAACCAATAAGGTGCTTGTCAATCTTTGCTTTTACCTCAAAACGCTCCGGATTATTATATTGGATTAATTGATAAGAACTATCCAGGATAGGTTGAGTGGAACGGTAATTCTGGATCAAGGTAATCTTCTCTGCCTTAGGATACTCCTCTATAAAATTAAGCACATTGCTATAGGCAGCCCCACGCCAACGGTAAATACACTGATCATCATCTGCGACTACGGTTATATTCTTAACTACACCTGCCAAAAGTTTCACAATCTGAAATTGCGCGAAATTCGTATCCTGGAATTCATCCACCAAAATATATTTAAATTGTTTTTGATAATTTTGTAGAACCAAGGGATGTTCGCGCAAAAGTTGCAGGCTTAAATAAAATTGATTGCCGAAATCAACCAGGCCTTCTTTAGCTAAAAGCTCCTGGTATTTAACGTAAGCGACTGCCACTTCCATCTGCTGCACTGCCAGCTCTTCATTGGCCTTATCTTCTAGATTAGCCTTAGCCTGAATCAGAAAATCCTGGGCATATTTTAAATATTCTCTTGCTGAAATATCTTCATCTTTTGCCCGGCTGAAAAATGAAATCAGCGCTTCAATAAAACGCGTGGGTTCAGATAACGGCCGGTAATAATTAAGCGTGAACTCAAAAAGATGTTCCCGGAAGAATACCGCGGCCTCTGGCTGAGCAAGTACCTTAAAATCCGGGTTCAAACCGGCAACTAAAGCATTCTCGCGCAGGAGGCGGTCACCAAAAGCGTGAAAAGTAGAGATCCAAATATCCGTGTAACCATAAGGCATCAGGATATCCACCCTCTCCTGCATCTCTTTAGCCGCTTTATCCGTAAAGGTAAGCGCTAAAATTTCATCGGTCTTTGCCAGGCCCTGGTTAATCAACCAGCCAATACGCTGCGTAATCACCCTGGTCTTGCCTGTGCCCGCTCCGGCGATAATCAAAAGCGGGCCGTCACCATGCTTAACCGCCTGCACCTGCTCTTTATTTAATCCCTCTAAAACTTTATCCATAAATAACTTAATCTCTATTAATAAAGTGGATCATTTCACAGAGCCTGCCAAAATCCCGCATGTTAAAATTCATTACTAACCTGGGTAACTTAAGAAACTCTCCTTCCTGGATCTCTTTGCTCGTAGGAGGAGAAACCATGACTTCACCGCTAATTAAAATATCTTTAAATTTTTTATTTATAAGCTTTAGCGTCTTTTCGGAAATCTCCCTGTTTAACCTTAAAACAGCCAAACCCGAAACATATCTTATTGAGTGGTATACCCTGTAAAAATCCTCAATATATTTGACTGCCGCATCAACAGACTTTACGATATGGATAAGATTAAGATCTTCTTTTTTAATAAACCCATTCCTGACTAATTGTCTCTTTACAAAATTCATCCACGTAGCCCAATAAGTTGAGCCTCTTGGCTCCATTAAAACTATTGGCCGGGGCCGGGACTTACCGGTTTGTACCAAAGTAATCATTTCAAAACCTTCATCAAGCGTGCCAAAGCCACCCGGAAAAAGTGCGGTTGCGTCAGTCTCTTTTACGAAAATAAGTTTTCGGGTAAAAAAATACTTAAAGTTAATCAGTTTTTCTTTTTCATCAATATACGGATTTGGCTTCTGCTCAAAAGGCAGCCGGATGTTTAAAGCAAAATCTTTGCCGCTTCCGGCGCCCTTATTACCTGCCTCCATTACACCGGGGCCGCCTCCGGTTACAATCATATAACCTTTTTCAGAAAGCTTACGGGAAAACTCTTCAGCCATCTTATATTCGGCTGAATTAATCCTTGATCTGGCTGAGCCAAAGATGATTACTTTCTTAATCGCCCTATAAGGAGAAAAAATCTTAAAAGAATAACGCAGCTCCTTTAGCGCGTTATTTACAAGCTTAAGGTCTCCTTTATCGCCAGACTCTTTGCCCAACTTAATAGTAGTTGTTAATATTTCACGCAATAAATTTTCGGTTTCAACAGATCCGGACAATTTAACAAGCTCGCTTATTAAGCTATCTATAGCCTGGTCCCCAACTTCGTAATCTCTTGAAATCTTTTCCATCATTTAAAAAAACCAAGCTTGCGCAATTCCTGCGCTGCCTGCTCGCGAAAATCGCCCTGTAACTCAATAGTATAATCTTTAACCGAACCGCCTGTGCCAAAGCCCTGTTTTAATTTCTTTGCTAAATCCAAAAGCCCGGATTCACTTAAAGCTAAACCGGTAATCAGTGTCATCCCCTTACCTTTACGCGCCTTAGCCTCATAACGCAAGCGCACAACGCCATTAGTACTGGGCACAACCGCCTTCTTCATATCCCGGCACACACAGCTACCAATCACTTTTCCGCATCCCGGGCAAATTGACCCCTGCAAAGTAGAGTACACTAAATTAGAATTCAACATATCATGCTCCTCTGCCAGAAACCTTTTTTAAATCATTGATAAAGCCAAAGGGAATTTTATACCCTAATTCTTCTGCCCTATGTACATCTTTCCAGCTTTTATCGTAGTCCTTTTTTAAGAGATAGGCAGCCCCCCTGTTACAATAGGCCTTGGAATATGCAGGGTTGATTTCTATGGCCTTGGTGTAATCAGCGATAGCTAACTCAAGATCGCCTTTATCATAATATACACTTCCCCGGTTACAGTAGGCCTTGGAATATGCAGGGTTGATTTCTATGGCCTTGGTGTAATCAGCGACAGCTAACTCAAGCTTGCCTCTGACATGATAGGTAATTCCCCGGCTGTTATAAGCTTCAGCATCTTTAGGATTAATTTCTATGCCCTTACTATAATCAGAGATAGCTTGCACGAGATCATCCTTATCGTGATAGACACTTCCCCGGTTACAGTAGGCTTTGGAATATGCAGGGTTGATTTCTATGGCTTTGGTGTAATCAGCGATAGCTAGCACAGGTTTGCCTTTTTTGTGATAAGCAATGCCCCGGTTGTTATAGGCCTCAGCATATTTAGAATCAATCTCTATGGCTTTGCTATAATCAGAAATTGCTAAGTCAAGATCGCCTTTTTTATGATAGACAATGCCCCGGTTGTTATAAGCCTCAGCATATTTAGGGTCAATTTCTATGGCCTTGGTGTAATCAGCGATAGCTTGCTCAAGCTTACCTCTGACATGATAGGTAATTCCCCGGTTGTTATAGGCCTCAGCATCTTTAGGGTCAATTTCTATGGCTTTGCTGTAATCAGAGATAGCTTGCTCAAGGTCGCCTTTTTTATGATAGGCAATTCCGCGATTGTTATAGGCCTCAGCATACTTAGAATCAATCTCTATGGCTTTGCTATAGTCAGAGATAGCTAGCTCAAATTTGCCTTTTTTATGGTAAGTAATTCCCCGGTTGTTATAGGCTTCAGCATCTTTAAGGTTGATTTCGATGGCTTTGCTGTAATCAGAGATAGCTTGCTCAAATTTGCCTTTATCATAATAGGCATTTCCGCGGTTACAATAGGCTTTGGGATATACAGGGTTGATTTCGATGGCTTTGCTGTAATCAGAGATAGCTTGCTCAAGGTCGCCTTTTTTATGATAGGCAATTCCGCGATTATAATAGGCATCTGAATGCGCCGGATTAATTGCTATAATTTTATTGTAATCAGAAATAGCCTGTACCAGATTACCCTTACTATGATAGAAAATTCCCCGGTTGTAATAGGCCTTAAGATATACAGGGTTAATTTCTATGGCTTTGCTATAGTCAGAGATAGCCTGCTCAAGATTACCTTTATCGTGATGGGCATTTCCGCGATTATAATAAGCATCGGAATACGCCGGATTAATTGCTATAGCTTTATCATAACAAGCGATCCCGCCTTCGTGCTTGCCGAGAAAATATAAAGCAACACCCTTATTCAACATCTCCGAAGCCTCTAATTTAGCGCCTTCAAGCGGAGTTATTTTCTTTCCTGTTTCCTTTAAAAGCAGGGCTTCTAAATCTACTCTCATTGCTGCAAAATTTACATATCTTTTATTGGAGTCTTTTTCTAAACATTTCGTAATAATAGCAAAAAGAGGAGAATCAAAATGGGGGATTGTTCCATCTTTATGCGCCTTCTCATATTCCAATGGATTACTGCCGGCAAAAGGTAATGCCCCGCATGCTGCCATTTGATAGAGAACAATGCCAAAAGAATAGATATCGCTTATTTGATCTATATGGCCATCAAATTGTTCAGGGGCCATATAAGGAAGCGTTCCGCTTGTTACGCCACCCTTGCTTTTGAAGATACTCAAATCTGACTTTTCGTTTTCCGGAATATGTTCGTTAAACTCAATCTCTTGCGATAATTTTGCTTCCCCGAAATCAGTTATCTTTACGGTTTTATCTGAAGTAATCATAATATTTTCAGGTTTTATATTTCCATGAGCTTTAATCCCTTTTGCATAAGCATATTCCATGCCGTAACAAAACTCTATGGAGTATTTGATGATTTCAGGCAGGGTTAAATTATTCAAGTAATGGCTTAAAGTATTTCTTCCATTTTCGTCCGGCGCGATATAATCAAGGACAATAAAGGGGTAGTTTTCTATCCGTATAACTACGTAGGCACTGACAATATAGGGACATTTGCCTAACTCTATCCAGGCAAGCGCTTCTCTTTCAAAAAAGGCCTGATTTTTCGGGGAAACTAAATATTTTCTTTGAAGGGTCTTTAAAACATAAGGGGCCCGGTTTATATTATCGTAGCAGGCACAGGCAATCCCCATGCCGCCTTCCAGAATACGATATACTTCATAACGGCCATATATAGAATCTCCGGCTTTTATTTTAGTAACTAAATCCGGCGCGATACTCTCTTGCTTAGGAGAATCACTTAAGGAATCATTAAATAAGACAATTAGCTTAGTATCCCCCAACCCTATAACGTCTTTATCTTTTAATTCATTTTTCCGGCGGATAATAATATTATTTAAAAGTGTCCCGTTTATGCTATTTAAATCTTCAATAAAACAAAGGTCGTTCTCCCGATAAATTAACGCGTGCATTCTTGAACAATAATCATCATAATTAATCTTAATCGCCGCATCATCCCCCCTGCCTATCAATATAGGCGAACCTGATTTAACAAGGACTTTCTGATCTTTCAAGGGGCCGGTTAATACTGAAACACTGATAATTTTCTCTGAATTCATTTTATCTGCTTAGGTTAGTCCTCTTTTTCCAGAATATAAATCCTGCTAAACCATATACTGCTATCAATGCAAATCCGTTTTCACCTGAGAAATATTGCGCAAGCGGGCTTGTAAGCTTCGTCATAGGATCAAAAAGGTTCTGCATATAAAAATTATGGCTGGCGTGCAATAAGACTGCCGGCCAAACGCTCCCTGATTTAAAGCGTATCCAGTTGATAATAAAACTCATCGCTAATAATACAATTGTCAGTTGCACAAGACTTATTGCAGGCGGAATATTACTTAGGTATTTACCAAGCATTACCAGGGGAAAATGCCAGACTGACCAGATAATCCCGCTTAGTAAGCAAGTCCTGGTAAAACCCATAACCTTAAACAGATTAGGAACAAAAAAACCCCGCCAGCCGATCTCTTCTCCTGCGGCAAAAACAATGTGTATAATTGTCCCAACAATCGCAAAGTGAAAGAAACTAAACTGATAGTTTAGGTTAATCCGGCCTAACCCGGTTACCCAGATAAACCCATAGGCAAGGACTCCGCTGACCGCAGGCAAGAAATAACTTAATAAATACCAGGATAAATTCCCCAGACCCCAACCAAAACCACGCAGATTCCGCTCATAAATCAATTGAGTGATAAATGCGGAAACTGCCGGACACCACATCAAGATAAATATACCTAGAAGCAGGCCTATTGTGGTTTTTACGTAAATAAAGATAAACAAATAGGCAACCACGCTCAAAACACTGCCAATGGTAAGAAAACTTATAATCTTCTTAGTCTCTTTTTTTATTATCCTCTTATCCATAGATTCAACGGGTTTTAGATGCTCCCCATTACAAATCAAGCAGCTTAAGGAAGCTTGGCGAGTTCCGGAGTTTCTTTTAACTTGGCCATCTTCTTATTTAGCTTCAGCAATCTTTTCTCCTCTTGTTTCTTTTTTCTTGCCTGCTCCTTGAGGTTCTTTTGAAATGAATAATTAACTATTGCCATAATTTTCTCCTCCTCTTTATTGCTTCCAGTACCACAAAAGCAAATTGGTTGATTGTTTATTATATTCTATCACAAACTTCAAAATTGTAAGCAAACAAAAAGGGCTGGACTTAATAAGCCCAGCCCTTTAAAAATAATCCCAAACTTTACTACTTAGAGAACTTATTATATAGTTTAGCCAGGATAAGCCCCCATATTCCAGCAGTTACAAAACCCCAAATACCCAAAATAATGCTTCCTAAAATTGTCGGGGTATAACCCAGATAAACGCTTGCAGCTACCTCTCCCCAGGCATCACCCCAGGTAGAAGCTGTATCGATTAATCCTAAGATTAACATCCCGCAGCCCCAAAGGACACCACATGCCAACCCAAACGCCTTTACATTAATCTTGCTCATATCCCCTCCTTCTTTATAGATGTATTATCTTACTCCAATCCCAAAATTACAAGCAATTTGTATCCTGCCCGCCACCCTATCCCATCCCAATTATTTTTCTTTTAATAAGGCAATGCCACTTAGCACAAAAAATACTAATGTTACGTAATTATAGACACTCCAGTAATTGTCATTGGCTAAAATCATACCTAAAATTGTGTAAACCGCAAGGACCAGCAACAACAGCCCAATCACTTTATTCTTCTTCATCCCTACCTCCTTTTATTCTTACGGATCCTGCCTGCTAATACACCTCACCCACGCTCATTCTTCTGTTTATTTTATCATAGATTTCAAAATTGCAAGCAAACAAAAAGGGCTGAAACGTTTTAAGTCCAGCCCCGTGAAGATAGTTACAATACTTTTATATCTTATTCCTTAATTTCTCGGGATGATGGCGTACGACTTCTGCCTGCACCATATAAATTACATCTTCCGCGATATTAGTAGTATGGTCACATATACGCTCCAGGAAACGGGCTATCAATAATAATTGAACCGCCCTTAAAACAGTAGCTGCATCTTTAACCATATAATCTTCGATAAGCTCTTTCTGTATTTCATTCCGCAGCTGATCAGCTTCGGAATCTGATAATAAAACTTTTTTGGCCAGAAAAATATCCCCTTTGACAAACGCATCTATAGACATCTTTACCATATTTTGCGCAACAGTTGTTAGCTTAGGGATATCAACCAATGGCTTTAAAAGCGGCTTATCCACTATTTCAAGCGTGCGCTGCGCTATATCTACCGCAATATCCGCTATCCTTTCCAATTCACTATTTATTTTCATGCCGGTTGTTATAAAGCGGAGGTCTCTGGCCATAGGTTGATGCCTGACTATTAAATCTAAACACTTTTCATCAACAGTCAGCTCCAACTCATCAATTACCCTATCATGATTGATAACCTCCTGGGCCATATTTTTATCGCGGTTTTTAAGCGCCTCAATTGACTTATAGATAGCCTCTTCGACAAAAACCCCCATCTTCAATATATCATTGTTTAAATCTTTTAACTCTTCATCAAAATGTTTTCCCATAGTTCCCCCTATTCGTTATACCCTGATTAATTATCTGCTAATATGTTCTTTATTAATTCAGTAACTTTGCAACTAATCTCATCTCTTACTTGCCTAAAAAACTCTATATTCTTATTTTTAGGATCTTCTATTTGCCATTCTATATGTTTATCCGCAGGTAAGAAAGGGCAGATATCCTGGCAACCCAGAGTAACTACATAATCAAAATTCCTTACCGGCAATGCATTAAACCCTCTAGAAAGATTTCCTGAAATATCTACCCCTGCTTCGCGCATTACCTCGATTGCCAAAGGATTAACCTTACCCGAAGGTTTCGATCCTGCACTATACGCCTCTATCTTCCCATTGCCAAATGCGCGGGCAAACCCTTCCGCCATCTGAGACCGACAGGAATTCTCAACACAAACAAAAAGCACTCTCTTCATTTAGCCAAACCTCCCGGTGATATAAGCCTCAGTCCTCTTGTCTTGAGGTGCAGTAAATATATCAGGTGTTTTTCCAAACTCAACCAACTCACCCAAAAGAAAAAATCCCGTATAGTCAGAAACACGCGCTGCCTGCTGCATATTGTGCGTAACGATGACGATAGTATAATCTTTTTTGAGCTCCAAAATAAGCTCTTCAATCTTTGCAGTTGATATAGGATCAAGGCTGGCACAGGGCTCATCAAACAAAATTACTTCAGTCTCCACCGCCAAACACCTGGCAATACACAAGCGCTGTTGTTGGCCTCCGGATAATTTTAAAGCGCTGTCACCAAGCCTGTCTTTTACCTCATCCCAAATAACTGCCTTCTTTAAGGAATCCCGCACCCTCTGTTCAATAAATATTTTATCTTTTATACCGTTTACTTTTAAACCATAGCTTATATTCTCAAATATAGTTTTAGGAAAAGGGTTTGGCTTCTGAAAAACCATCCCCACCCTTCTCCTTATATCAACAGGATCAACTGATGGATTATTAATCTCCAAATCATCAAGAAATATTTTACCACAAAGAGTTGTATGCAAAACAAGTTCATTCATCCGGTTAAACAAACGTATAAAAGTTGACTTGCCGCATCCCGACGGGCCAATCATCGCCGTAACCTTATTCGCATAGACATCAAGATTGACATTCTTTAGTGCCTGGTTTTTACCGTAAAAGAAATCCACGTTCTTGGCCTGCATTTTTATCTTGTTATCCATGTAAGCTCCTCTGTCTTTGACGCAAAAATATGGCAAATCCTGAAATAAATAACACTAAGAGCAAAAGCACTAAACTGCATCCATAAGCAATTGCTCTTTGCTTATCCGGATGCGCGCCTTCAGTCATTAGCGCATAAATATGATACGGCAAGGCCATCACTTCAGAAAATATGGATTTGGGATAACCTCGCGTATAGAAAGCCGCAGCGGTGAATAAAATCGGAGCAGTCTCTCCGGCCACCCTGCCAATACTTAAAATCACACCCGTGAGAATCCCGGGCAAGGCTGTAGGCAAAACAATATTCTTGATTGTTTCCCATTTCGTTGCGCCCAGAGATAATGAAGCTTCTCTGATTGACTGCGGGACAGCTAAAAGCGCCTCCTGTGCTGATGAAATAATCATCGGGAGCGCTAAAATCCCTAGAGTAAGACTGCCGGAAAGGATAGAAACTCCAAAACCAAATAATTTAACGAATACCGCCAGTCCAAATAAACCAAAAACTACCGAAGGCACGCCAGCCAAATTATTTATACTAATTCTAATAATATTTACCACAATACTCTTGGGCGAATATTCACAAAGATATACCGCACAAGCAAGCCCAAGCGGCAAAGCAAATAGGATTGCCCCCAAAGTAATATAAAGCGTTCCTACAATTACCGGAGCAATCCCGCCTTTAGTCATTGCCGAATATGGCACCTGGGTAAGAAAATTCCAGCTCAACACGCCAAAGCCGCGCAACGCAATAAAATATATAATTGAACCCAAGGCTAAAAGGGTAGCAACCATACAAAGAAATAAACCAAAAAATCCCAAATTCTGTGAAAACTCTTTTTTCATCCGCTTAGCCCCAATTTTATCCTGAAACGCCGGCTAATCATTTCGGCAATAATATTAAAAATAAAAGTAATCCCGAACAATATAAGCGCGATTGCAAATAAAGCATGGTAATGGCTGCCCCCCATCGGTGCCTCCCCCATCTCCGCAGCAATCGCCGCAGTCATCGGCCGCACCGGCTCTAAAAAAGTATGGGGTATAACCGCTGCGCCTCCGGCAACCATTAATACTGTCATAGTCTCGCCAATTGCCCGGCTCATTCCTAAGATTATACCCGTGGATATTCCTGAGCCTGCTGCCGGAATTACAACCTGAGTTAAAGTTTGCCAGCGTGTAGCACCAACAGCAAAAGAAGCCTCGCGAAAAGCATTAGGAACATAATTTAAAGCGTCTTCGGAGATACTGCATACTGTAGGCGTAGCCATAACTCCCAAAATAATGCTAGCATTTAAAGCAGTTAAACCTGTCGGAAGATGAAACACCTTTTGCAAAAAAGGAGTAAGTACAACCATGCCGAAGAATCCGAAAACCACGGAAGGTATACTCGCTAATAACTCAATGATTGGTTTTAAAACTGCTTTTTGAGCCGGTCCCGATAATTCATTTAGATAAAGCGCACTGCCAACTCCCAGGGGAACGCAAACTATAACTGCTCCCAAGGTAACCCAAAAAGAAGCTAAAATCAAAGGCAATATTCCAAATTCTGCCGGATTATAAGTGGGATACCAAAAACGGCCAAAGATAAATTTAGAAAAACTTACTTTCTGGAATATCGGCAGGCCTTCTTTAATCAACACCAGCACAATACCTACCAGAAAGAAAAGCGAAGCAAAAGCTAGGATAGTAAAAATCCATTTATAGAGTTTTTCTTTAATACGTAATATATTCATAATAGGAGTGATGGCACGGCAGGATAAATTAACCGTGCCATCTCAAGGTTAGTGAATAAACGCTTTATTTTTTCTCCCTTAACCCTACAAAACCATCTTCCTCAACTAATTTTTGCCCTTCATCACTTAAGATAAAGTCAACATACTCTTTGACTAAACCTTTAGGTTTTCCATTGGTATACATAAAAAGTGGCCGGGTAACCGGGTATTTTCCGGAAACAACCGTCTCTTTTGAAGGCATCACCCCGTTAATTTCAACTCCTTTTACCGAAGACGAAAGAAATCCTAATCCCACATAACCTATAGCGCCCGGGGTACCGGCAACGGTAGTAGCAACTGCCTGGTTAGATGCCTGCATTAAAGCATCAGAGCGGGTTTTATTGCCTTCTAATACCAACGTAAGAAAAGCTTCGAATGTGCCGCTTGAAGTATCCCGCGAGACTACTACGATCTTCTTATCGGGTCCACCTAATTGCGACCAGTTAGATATACTGCCCATATAAATATCTTTTACTTGTTTCTTGCTTAATTTGCTAATATTATTTGACGGATTAATAATTACCGCTAAACCATCCCAGGCAACGATATTAGCCGTAGCATCAACTCCATTAGTTACTGCTTTATCTAACTCCGTGTCCTTAATCGGGCGGGAAGAACTAGCGATATCACAGTTTTTATCTAACAATGACGCAATACCTACTCCTGAACCACCGCCGCGCACTGAGATATTAGCTCCGGGATTTTTATCCATATAAACTTCTGCTGTTTTTTGGGCAATCGGAAGCACAGTCGTAGAACCTTCAATTACAATCTTCTCTGCATAACAGGGAATAATCAAACCTAAGCCCAGAATTCCCATTAACGCTAACATTCCAAATCTTTTCATTTTAACTCTCCTCCTTAATTATTAATACTTATCAGAACTTCATATTTAAATCAAACTGCATAAGAGTCTCGGGCTTTGCAGCACTAGAAGTACCGTGATTACCGTTAATTGCCCAACTACGATATACATCAAAACCCAAAGCAACATTTTTAGCTAAACCGAAACTAATAATACCTTCATGGCTTCTTATGCCAGTTTGACCAGCGTAACGATCGGAATCGGGCAACATATCAAATACAGAATCATTGCCAAGCATGGCATAAATATACTTAACCTGCCAATCACCCCACTTTTCGATTTTTTCATTACCAAACTGGAACCCTAGCGAATAACCGGTGTTCTTCTTTGAAACAGCCAAGTTATTTACATATTCGCCAAAAAACTTTAAATTCTCAACATTCAGGCCTAAAGCTTTAAAAGGCTCTTTTATCGTTAATTCTAACGCGGGATTCAATAAACTATAATTATACGCATAGCTTGTACCAATTTTAGTATTATTGCCCTTAGAAAAACTTGAAGCGACTGAACCTTTGGTCTGGAAGTATTCATAACTTACGGCGCCTTTTAATGAAAGATTCTCATTAATTGCGTAGTTTATTCCCGGCTGCACAAGGAATGCATTTGAGCCAGAAATAGTATTTGTATCAGCCACGAGCACCAAAGCCCCAGCCTTCATAAATACTGATGTTTTAGGATTTATAGTTTTACTAAACCCAACAACACCGCCTTCCGGAGTTATATCTGTATCCCAGATTAAGTCTGTCGGCTCCCAAAGCACATCTGGAAGAAGCATCTTTCCGCCAACCAGAGTTAACCAGGGAGTAGGATCATATTTGCCATAAGCATAATCCAGCCGAATACCCATTTTAGAAGAATCTCCGCCATCTTTAGCTCCGAAAGAGACATTTGTAGACCGAGGATCTCCATCGGCATTGGTAGCTATACCAACACCTACCTTAATCTTATCATTAACCTTACTTTCTAAGCCGAGACGCATACGCACACGGCCTATAGTTGTATTCTTACTTATATCGCCAGCATTTTTTTCGTGAAGATTCTGAGCTCTTAAACGTAAATCACCCTTAAGTCTGGTATTCATCACCCAAGCCGGCAAAGAAGAAAACTTTCCCTGGGCAATTTCTTTCTTTACCTGTTCCTGAGTTTCAGTCTTTACCTGCTGCGCCTCTGCTCCGGTTAAAACACCTTTATCCACTAACTTTTGCAATAGCAGGTCAATCTCACCTGCATATGAATCCCGCATACCTGCACTCATTAAACAGAAACTTATTACCAAAACCGCAGTAAACAACTTCCTCATTTTTCTTTCCTCCTTTTTGTTAATTATTCATACATAACTTGCGTATCTGGCGCAAATTGAACTCCACTTCTTTTAATGAATCTCTGGCGCATTCGCTATCTATCAATCTCTCTTCCTCTATATTGTCTAATATATTGCTCAACCTGCTTAATTGGCTCCTAAGGTTACTAGCTAGAAAATCCTTGCGTATAGGTGACATAGTATTCATTCTTCAGCCCTCCTTTCTTGCGTATTTTTATTAATATTACATTTCCCATATTGATTCTAGATTAAGGACAAGTAAAATCCGGGTTAAATATTAACCTACGGCTTAAACACTGAAAAAACCTTATTCTGCATAGCCTGAACTTCTTTGGCTACCTCTATCAATGTCCCCACCTTAAAAGGCTTGCTTAAATAACAATCCGCTCCCAAGATATGCGCATAAAGTTTGTCCTGGCTGCTGCTTCTTGCGCTTATAACGATAATAAATGACCTAGACGAACTATCGCTTTCTTTAATTTCTTTGCATATATCAAAACCGTTAATCCCGGGTAACATTATATCGAGTATTACTATGTCAAAATATGCGCTTCTTAATCTCTCGATAGCCTCATCGCCATCAAAAGCCTGCTCAACTATAAATCCTTCTTTCTTTAAGTTATAAACGATGAGCTTATTAATATCAGGATCATCTTCTATAACTATGATCTTATTATTAAACATAGGCCGTTCCTCCTTCTATGGAACTATTCCTGCGCGTAGACTCATAATAAAACTTATCCATTATTTCAAGTTCTTCGAGGATGATTTGCCTTAGGCACTTACGCAGGCTAAGAAACAAACTGTATATTTTATTCTTCATGGCCTAAGTATAAAACCAGGAGGTTAAATCCGCTTCAAGGGTAAGTAAAATCCGGGTAAAATAAAAAACGCCCCTTTATGAAGCTTAAGGAGCGTTCTTTATGATTAAATTGAAAGTTCTATTTTATTTAACGGGAAGATTAAACCAGAATTTTGAGCCGAGGCCTTCGGTACTTTCCACCCCGACCGAGCCGCCGTGCAGCTCTACAATATGTTTTACAATTGAAAGCCCAAGGCCGGTTCCGCCAAGCTGGCGTGAACGCGCTTTATCAACGCGGTAAAACCGCTCAAAGATACGCGGAATATCCTTTTGCGGGATGCCCATTCCGGAATCTTCAATTATGACTTTTATATTACCGCTATAGTCCTGACTGTATATTTTAATCAAACCCTTATCTTTATTGAACTTGATAGCATTATCAATCAGATTAACTAAAACCTGCTCCAGCCTGTTTTTATCGCCATTAATTATGAGCTCTTGCGGCAATTGATTTGTAACTTCTATACCTTTACTTTTAAGCTGAGACTTAAAACCGGTAATCACCTCTTTAACCTGATTGCTTAAACTAAACTCACTCTTATCAATTACTATCCCTTTTGACTCAATATGCGATAATGATAAAAGATCATTTACAAGGCTATCCAACCGGTTTGCATGCTCAAGAATTATCTTTAGAAAATTACGGTTATTTTCTTTGTCTTCTAATGCCCCCTCAAGAAGCGTCTCCACAAACCCCTTAATAGATGTAAGCGGAGTTTTTAATTCATGCGAAACATTCGCCACAAAATCACGGCGCATTGTTTCTAAGCGCCTTATCCCGGTTATATCATGGATAACCACAATACATCCGCTTACAAAACCACTCTCAAAGATTGGAGTAGCGTTAACTTCAAAAATACTCTGTAGCGGATAAACAAGCGTCATTTCTTCAGAAACCTGCTTTCCTGTTTTAATAGTCTGGCTGATTACTTCGGCAATATCATTATTATGAATTACCTCCAGGAAAATCTCGCCCTCTACAACTTGCCTGGTAATCCCGAATATTTTCTCAATCGCCTGATTAATCGATACTATACGAGCATGCCTATCCGTAACAATTACCCCTTCAATCATGCTGTTAAAAATAGCATTTAATTGCTGACCCTGAACGCTAACATCCTTAACCTTATCCTCTATATCCTTGGCCATCTTATTTAACGTATCGGCAAGCTCACCAATTTCATCCTTAGAGTCATAGTATATTCTATGCGCAAACTCTCCGGCTGAGAACTTTCGGGAAACATGTATGATTTTATTAATCGGTTTAATAATACCTGAGGTTAGCACTGTACCCAAAATAATCGCCATGCCTAATGCAAAGATAATGCTGAAGATAACTGAGTTTCTAATACCATTAAGGGTCTTCTCTACATTGGCAAGAGACAAGGCTAGCCTGATAACCCCGGTTATGCCTTCCCTGGCTTTAATTGGGACCGCAACGTATAACATATTTATCTTAAGTGTCGATGAATAACGTATCTCTTCTCCCGCAAAACCGGCCAAAGCTGACTTTATCTCAGGACGACTGGCATGGTTCTCCATATCGGGGATATCTTTTAGGGTTTTCTGAGAATCAGCCAGGACTTGGCCCTTAGTATCCACGATGGTAATACGGGATTTTATTTTTGAGCTTAAATCTTTAACTAAAGTCTCCAGGGCAGATATCTCAATCTGATTAATCGGCTTATAAGAAAGTTGATCCCCAATCAACTGCGCCTGGTTAATCAGGGAGGATTTAAGATCGCGCAAAGAATTCTCTTCTAAATTTTTATCCAGAAAAAAGGCGAATAATCCGAATGTAAATATAATTACAAGCACATAGGAAAGGATTAATTTAAATTTCAGGCTTTTAATCTTCATATTCAAACCTGTAGCCATAATTTTTAACAGTAACGATATATTTTGCCGCAGTTTTTAACTTCTTACGCAAAGTCCTGATATGCACATCTACGGTGCGGGTTTGAATTTCTATCGCGTGATCAAAACCCCAGATATTATCCAAAAGGTAATCACGTGATAAAACTCTTCCCTTTGCCTTGATTAAAGTCTTCAAAAGCTCAAATTCCTTTGCCGCAAGCTCAACCGGTTTATCTTTGACAGTAACCACAATTTTAGATAAATCCATCGCCAGATCGCCCATCTTTAAAATCTCGGGAAGCTTATCTTTTTCCTTTCCCCGGCGTAACACCGCCTTTATCCGGGCAACAAGCTCTCTAGGGCTAAAAGGCTTGGTCATGTAATCATCAGCGCCTAATTCAAGACCTACGATCTTATCCGATTCCTGAGCTTTAGCTGTAAGTATAATAACCGGAACAGATGCTGTTTTAACATTACTCTTGAGCTCCTTGCAAACCTCTAAGCCATCAATACCAGGAAGCATTAAATCCAGGATAACAAGGTCAGGGTTTTTTCTAACCGCTAAATCTAACGCATACTCACCATCATAAGCAGAGAGAGTTTTAAACCCTTCTTTCTTGAGATTATACTCAAGCATTTTTACTATATCTTTCTCATCCTCTATAATTAATATCGTCTCTTTCATTCTGTCTCCTCACATGGAAGGTTTCAATAGTTAAAAAGGTCCTTTAATGTATACGGCTTATTCGCAGCCTTGCTCAAGGCATTAAGCAGTCGGTATTGGATTTTTAAATTCAAACGCCTACCCTTGACTGCGCGGCTGACCATCTTATGCGTAATCTGTTCGGTTGAGCTACTCACCAAATCATGCGGCTTAAATCCACACTCAGCCATAATCTTGGCAATCGGCTGTTCCCCAAGGTCTCGTTCTATTTCTTTATTCATAATAATAGTAAATAACAGTTAAAACAACCCTCTTCTTTAAGCGGATGGATTGGCTTAATACTATCTTGACAATACCGTAATTTCAAGTATACTTAATAAACTAAATTGAAAGGGAACTCAAAATGCTTAAAAAATGTGTAATCTGCAAAAAAGGCTCACTTAACGGAAAAGTTTTAGCCAGAAAAGGCCAGTATAAAGCTAAAGGCGGAACCGGTTCAAAGATCGCCCGCTGGTCCAAGCGCAAATTTCTTCCCAATCTTCAGAAAATGCGCATACTGGTTAAAGGTATACCTCAGAGTGTGTTTATCTGCACTAAGTGCATCAAAAAAGGTGATTTCAAAAAAGCCGTTCCCAGAGTTAAACCCACTATTTAAAGAATATATCTTTGGCCTCAAGGATCAAGGATTCATCCTGCCGCCAGCTGTCTATCTTCGGGGTATAAACCAAATCGAATGTTTCTGCCTGCATAAGGCTGTTTAGCAAACCAGCCATTCCAAAACCAATAACCTGACAAGTAGCCTTGCCGTCAGTTATCCAGAATTTAAGCGTCTCACGGCTTAAACTTTGCACCTGGCCTTTTAGCTTAAGGCCACGCGTATAAAATAAAGGCTCAGGATTAGCCATGCCAAATGGCTCTAAAGATTCCAGCTCCCTGACCATCGGCTCATTTAAATCACTCAAAAAAAGCTCCGCGTCAATATCTATGCTAGGAAGCAAATCATCAAAATCCAGGCGATCATTGGCCAGTTTATTAATGCTCTTCCTGAATTCATCAATATTATCTTTAGTAATTAACAGCCCGGCAGCATGGGCATGCCCGCCAAAGCTATCCAAAAGCTCTTTGCAATCCACCAACGCATCAAAAAGATGGAAATTTTTAATTGAACGCGCCGAACCCTTGCATAAATTTTCATTTAGCGATATCACTATTGCCGGACGGTAAAACCTGTCAGCAAGCTTTGAAGCAACGATCCCCAACACACCCTGATGCCAATCATCTTTGGCAATTACAATTACCTTTTGCTCCTTAAAATTCATTTCGCGGTTAATCATCTCCTCCGCTTCTTCTAAAA
Organism: uncultured Planctomycetales bacterium; assembly: GCA_964427405.1. Classification (GTDB taxonomy): domain Bacteria; phylum Omnitrophota; class Gorgyraeia; order Gygaellales; family Profunditerraquicolaceae; genus UBA6249. Next base: position 38,017 of record CAYRUB010000011.1, read on the forward strand.
TCTTAGCTTCCACTTTCTGACGCTGGCGGTTAAACTGCTCAAGCTCTTTGGCTAAACCTTGAGCCTCTGCATAACTTTGGCTCATCAACAGTTTTAAAGACAATTCGGCGCTCCCCATCCTGCCGGAGGCATTTAAACGCGGAGCAATAATAAAACTTACATAAGTAGAATTAAACTTTTTGTTTTTAATCCCCGCTTTATCAATTATTGCGCGCAGCCCCTCTCTTTTGGTATCCGGCAAACGCAATAACCCTTCTTTGGCAATAATGCGATTCTCTCCGTTTAAGGGAACGCTGTCAGCAATAGTGCCTAAAGTAACCAGGTCTAAATCTTCGCTAAGCAAAGAACCGCTTATCGCCTGGCAAAATTTATAAGCTACTCCCACTCCGGCTAAATCCCTAAAAGGATAGCCGGAATTCTTAAGCTTAGGATTAATCAGGCTTGAGGCTGCGGGTAAACCTGCGCCCTGCGGCTCATGGTGGTCAGTAACAATTACATCGATATTTGCCTGCCTTAGGCCTTCCACTTCTTTATGGTTAGCTGTGCCGCAGTCTGCCGTAATCATAAGTTTGACCTTATTTTCTTTGGCAAAAGTGATTATCTCTTTATTTAAACCATAGCCTTCGGTAATGCGATGCGGGATATGATGCAGGACATCCAGGCCCAATGAAACAAGCGTATTCTTGACTAAAACCGTGCTGGTTATGCCGTCAACATCATAGTCTCCAAAAACCATGACCTTCTCTTTATTCTCCACCGCCTTCTTAACTAGGGCAACTGCCTTAGGCATATCGGAAAATAATTGCGGACTAAGTAAATCATCCATGCCGGCCTTAAGGAATTTTTCTGCTTCGGCAGTAGATTTTACTTTACGGTTAACCAAGACCTGGGCCAGAATTTTAGAGATACCTAATTCTTTGGACAGTTGATTTTGCAGGTGGATGTGCGGAGTGGCTAAACTTAAAACTTTGTGGCTTGCCATAAAAAGTCTACATGCTTTCTGGTTGGCTTACGCCTAATAATTCTAATCCGCAGGATAAAACAATCTTTACCCCTTTAATCAGGGCAAGCCTTGCGCTGGTAAGCGCATCACTCTGGCCTAAAACCCGGTGCAGATCATAGAACTTATGGAAAGTTTCAGACAACTCCTGGAGATAAACCGTAACCATATAAGGATCGCAAGTAATCAAACATATGTTGAGAATCGTCTTAAACTCAAGCATCTTTTTTATAAGATTCAGTTCTTCCTTCTCTTTGAGCACAGAAAGGTCTAAATCACCTTCATTTTGAGTAGTAGCACTCCGTAATATGCTACAAATCCGCGCGTGAGCGTACTGCACGTAATATACGGGGTTTTCCGCGCTCTGTTTCTTAGCCACCTCAAGGTCAAAATCCAGATGGCTGGATGTACGGCGCATTAAAAAGAAGAACCTGGCGGCATCTGAGCCTACTTCATCCAAAACTTCACGTAAAGTGATGTATTGTCCGCGCCGGGTGGACATTTGCACAGGCTGGCCATTACGAAAAATGGTTGCCAATTGGACAATGATTACTGATAAGCTATCCGGAGAATGTCCAAAGGCTTGTATTGAAGCCTTGATGCGATTAATATAACCATGATGATCCGGCCCCCAAAGATTAACCAACCAGCTGAAACCACGGTTAAATTTATCCTGGTGATACGCGATATCCGGAGCCAGGTATGTCTGGCTGCCGTCGCTTTTAATAATCACCCTGTCTTTATCATCGCCAAAAGCAGTTGACTTAAACCAAAGCGCCCCATCCTGCTCAAACAAGTAACTTTTTTCTTTTAATTGGCTAAAGGCCTGCTCTACCTTTCCGCTCTTAGCAAGCTCCTTCTGTGAATACCAGCAATCAAAATTAACCCCGAAATCAAACAGTTCCTGCTTTATTATCCTCAGTATGTAATCAGCCGCAAAATCACCTAAGTCTGCGTCACTAATTTTATGCTTATCCGCTTCTTTGGCGATATCATATATGTAATCACCCTGATAATAATTCTCAGGGAATTCCGCTCTTCTACCAGCTAACTCTTCCCGGCGCAGCTGCACCGATTTACCAAGAATATTAATCTGGTTACCCTCGTCATTAAGGTAATACTCACGCTGTATGTCAAAGTTAAGAAATTCCAAAATATTGGACAGACAATCCCCTACCGCTGCCTGACGGGCATGGGCAACCGATAAAGAACCTGTAGGATTAGCGCTGACAAACTCAATTAATACTTTTTTGCCTTTGCCTAAATCAACCCTTAAGGCATCTTTGCCTTGATTAATTATTTTACTTAACTGATTATAAAAATAATTCGCATCAAGATAAAAGTTTATGAAACCGGCTCCCTCAACCTTTACCTGGGCAATCAGGTCTTTTAGTTCTGATTTTGAGATTTCTTTCTGGATTAATTCAATTAATGCTGCGGCAATCTGGCGGGGGGAATTCTTAAGCGCCTTACTTAACTTTAAAGCTATATTAGTAGTAAAGTCGCCAAAACGGTTGTCAGTAGGAAAATCCAGGATAACTTCTTCCTGGACAAGTTTGTCTAACTCACCTGTCCGCAACGCGCGGTTCACCAAGGCTATCAGTTCTTCCTGAATATTTTTCTGCATTTTAGTTTTTTAGAAAAGAAGGTTACAAAAACGGCAAGCTAATAACACAAAATCATTTCTTTGCGGCAGAAACACGAACTTTCTTAGCGTCAGACCACAGGCTCTCTAAAGAATAAAACTCTCTCATGGGTTTATAAAAGGAGTGGGCGATTACCGAAACATAATCTAAAGCTATCCAACCGGATTCATCGCCACGAGCAATCCTTGAGAGAGATTTTATCCCGATTTTTTGCAAATCATCATGAATTGCCTGGGCAATTGCGCCAGTTTGCCTTAAAGAGTTACCGCTGGCGATAACAAAATAATCGCAGAAACCGGCTATTTTTGAAACATCCAGAATAACAACATCCTCGGCTTTTATAGATTTAGCAGCCCGGGCAATGGCTTGAGCTAACTGTTTTGACTCTATTTTTAAACTCCTATCAGGAAGTGATTATTTACTTTTTCCTAAGATTTTATACATTCCGGTTCCGCACTCAGGGCATTTGCCTTTCATTGCTGCGCGGCCATTCTTCATAGTTACCTTCTGCTCATCTTTCATATCCTTCTTGCCTTTACATTTTACGCAATATCCTGTTTCTGCCATTTGTTCCTCCTTTTTATGCAACATGCATGTTAACTACTAGGTTAATATTATCACAGCTAAATTTTTATGTCAAACAATTCTTACTTCAAAGCCTTCCTGCTCTTGGAATGCTTCTCTTCAATCTCACCGACAATCTCCTCCAGCAGATCTTCTAAGGTAACCAGGCCCAAGGCCTTCTTGTCCTTATCTATAATAATAGCGATCTGAATCTTTTCCGCTTGGAATCTTTTTAAAAGTTCACTCACGCGCATTGGCCCCGGGACATAACAGGCATCATGCACCAGGTCCTGCAATAAGAATAGCCCTTTTTCTCTTAATATATACAGGAGGTCACGCGCATAAACTATGCCTACGATGTTATCCAGTGAGCCGCTATATACCGGAAGCCGGGCATGCCCTTCTTCCACAAATAAATTAAGCAGGTCATCGGAATTAGTATTAATATTAACCGCTACCATTTTATCCTTTGTAACCATTACATCGCTAAGTTTAGTATCTCCGAATTCAAAGATACGGTGCAGCATCTTGCGTTCTTCTTCGCTTAAAACCCCTTCCTCTTTACCCATCTCAATCATCGTACGCAACTCTTCCTCGGTAATCAAAGGCGAACGCTTGGAAGGATCCACTCCAAAGATTTTAAGTATAAAATTGCTAATACCGATGAAAAATACAATCAGCGGATTCAGGATTACAATCACAGTCTCCATTAAAGGAGCAACAACAAACGCCACCTTCTCTGAATGTTTTGCCGAAAGTATTTTCGGGGTTACTTCGCAGAAAATAAGCAATATCATGGTTGTGGTGAAGGTAGAGGCAACTACGCCCCAACGGTATCCGTAAAGCTGCACAAATATACCCGTAACTATTGAAGATATGGCGATATTAACTATATTATTTCCGATAAGTATGGCAGCGATTACTTTATCCAGTTTAGTCACCAGGCGTTGGACGCTTTGGGCGCGCTTAACCCCCTTCTGCAGCATATGACGCAGGCGAATCTTGCTTAAACCTATGATTGAGGTTTCAGAGGCTGAAAAGAAAAAAGAAAGCGCGGCTAGAATAATTACAATGAATATGATTCCCCAGGAAATGCCTAACTGTTCCATGATTATCCTAAATTAAGTTTTGAATAAATCCTCTTTTTTTCTTTTTCTATCGGGCCAATGAGGGCCAAATTTATCTTCTCACGCTTAAATATCTGCTGAGCGACTTTTCGTAAATCTTCGATACGTACATTATTGACCTCTTCAATCACATCCTTTAATGTATATATTTTATCCAGACATGCCATACTCTCACCCATCCAAAGCATATACTCCATAGTATCCTCTAAAGCCAGCATCAGCTGGCCCAGATAGAATTCTTTTGCCCGTCTAAACTCATCGACAGTCACCAGCTTATTTTTAATTTTAGCTAATTCCTTGAAAATTAATTCCAGGCAGGGGACAACTTTGTGGTTATCTATGCCGGCGTGCACTAAAAATGCTCCGGTATCATGATAACGCTTCAGGCCGGTGCCGATCTCATAAGCCAGCCCTCTTTTTTCTCTTACCTCATTAAAAAGACGGCTGGACATGTTTGCCCCTAAAATTATATGCATCAGCGCCTGGGCATGTCTTAAAGGATGGTCGCGTTTTAAACCATGAAACCCCAAAGCCATATGCGTCTGTTCAGTGCCCTTATGAAAAATATTAAGCTGCTGCTTATCCTGGGCTTCTATAGCAGCCGTAAACGCATTTAGCCCTCCGGGATTTTTATCCGCGAAAATAGCAGAAACTCTTTTTACCAATAGATTATGGTCTATTAATCCTGCGGCGCTGATTACAATATTAGCAGGGGTATAATGTGTCTTTTGAAAATGACTCAAGTCATCGCGGGCAATATTTCTTACTGATTCAACTGTCCCGATTACCGGAGAGCCAATCGCCTGATGCGGCCAAAGCAACTCATCCAGCAGCTCATAAACATAGCTTTGCGGAAGATCCCTATACATCTTTAACTCTTCCAGAATAACCGTTCTTTCTTTTTTGATATCCTCCTGTTTCAAGCATGGAGCAGCTACCATGTCGGATAAAATATCCAGGGCTTTAACCAGATAACGGCTGGGGATCTTAACCAGATAACAAGTAAGCTCTTCGGAGGTAAAACCGTTTAAGGCGCCCCCCACCCCCTCAATTGATTCTTTAATCGCCCGGCAGGAGTATTTCTTACTGCCCTTAAAAAGCAGATGCTCCAGGTAATGCGAAATACCTTTATGGGCTACTGATTCATAGCGGCCTCCGATGTTAATCCAAATCCCCAAAGAAAGGCTTCCCACGCCGCTTAGGCGTTTAGTAATTATTCTTAAACCATTATTTAACTTAGTTTTTCTAAACATTGAACCTTTCAACAAAATTACCCACCCTTTTAACTAAATCCTTGCGGGTAATATTTTCCCGTATTTTATTTACAATAGCACTGCCGATAATCCCTCCGTTGCAAATTTCTTGCACCTGTTTTAGTTGCCCTGCGTTAGAAATGCCAAACCCCACACAAACCGGGATACGCGCTACTTTCTTAATCTTAGTTAAATTAGTCTTTAAATCCGCTGCCAGGCTCTTACGGCTTCCGGTAACCCCGGTTAAAGAAACATAGTAAATAAAACCTTTGGCTATTTTAGATATAGCCTTAATCCGGATTTGCGAACTAGTGGGCGCAAGAAAACAAATATTAGCTAAACCTTTTTTATTAGCGTAGCTGATAAATTCCCTTGCCTCCTCAGGAGGTAAATCCGGAATAATCACTCCATCAACCCCCGCAGCTATAGCTTTATCCACGAAATCTTTATCCCCAAGACAAAATATGGGGTTGTAATAGCTCATAAGGCAAATCGGTAAATCTGTATCTTTGCGTAAAGTTTTTACTAGGCCTAAAATCTTTATTAAATTTGTTTTCTTTTTAAGGGAATATATAGAGGCCTCCTGAATTACCGGGCCATCAGCCAGGGGATCAGAAAAAGGCACCCCTAATTCAATTATATCAACCCCTCTTTTTTCAAGCTCCAGGACAAGCTTGGCTGTCGTAGCTAAATCAGGATAGCCCGCGGTAATAAAAGCGATAAAAGCTTTTTTATTCTTTTTCTTAAGTTCGATAAACTTTTTATCAATACGATTCATGCAGATCCTTATCCCCTCTTCCGGACAGACAAACAATAACCACTGAATCCTTCTTTATGCTTTTTCCTGATTTTTTTAAATAGGCAATAGCATGCGCGGATTCCAGCGCCGGAATAATTCCCTCAATCTCAGATAGTAATTTAAATCCTTCCAGGGCCTCTTTATCGCTGACTGCCACATAATGCGCCCTCTTGATCTCCTTATAATAGGCATGCTCCGGCCCAACCCCGGGATAATCCAATCCGGCAGCCACGGAATGCGCATTTTTAATCTGGCCGAATTTATCCTCCAGGACATCAGATTTGCAGCCATGCAAAACTCCGGGCGCACCAGCCACAAGGCTGGCGGAATGTTTTCCTGAAGACAACCCTAAGCCCGCGGCTTCCACGCCAATCATCTTCACAGTTTTATCTTTAAAAAAAGGATAAAACAGGCCCATAGCATTACTCCCGCCGCCAACACAAGCCACCAGATAATCCGGTAATCTTTTTTCTTTCTTCAAAATCTGCAGCTTTGCTTCTTTGCCGATTACCGATTGAAAATCACGCACCATAGCAGGATACGGATGCGGCCCGGCAACTGTACCGATAATATAATAGGTATTACGCACATTAGTTACCCAATCGCGCAAGGCCTCAGTCATGGCATCTTTTAAGGTTTTAGTGCCGCTCTTTACCGGAACCACCCTTGCTCCCAATAACTTCATACGTAAAACATTTAGCCCCTGGCGCTGGATATCCTCCTCACCCATATATATATCACATTCTAATCTGAATAATGCCGCAACCGTTGCTGTAGCTACTCCATGCTGGCCCGCCCCTGTTTCGGCGATAACTCTTTTCTTGCCCATCCTCTTCGCCAAAATAACCTGCCCCAGGGTATTATTTATCTTATGCGCTCCGGTATGCAAAAGATCCTCTCTTTTTAAATAAACCTTTTTTATCCCTAGGTATTTGCTTAAATTTTCAGCCAGATATAACGGAGTTGGCCGGCCGGCGTATTCACTAAGATAATTAGATAACTCCTTACGGAAACTTTTATCTTTTTTAACCGCTAGGTATTCTTTTTCCAGCTCATCCAGGGCATAGATCAGCGTCTCAGGAACAAACCTGCCTCCGAAACTGCCAAAATGCCCTGTTTTATCCGGTAAAATCTTTTGCATTATAAGTAAATCCTCTGATAATTACTTAACGATCCTCCGGTAATATTCTCCCAGAAGATACGAAAACCTTCCCCTAAATCTCTAAACATAATCTGCACATCCTGCGCATTCAAAGGCAGGTAAAAATGCGGCAGATTAACCCCCATCAATGAAGCCCTACCCATCGCCTCTTTAAATAAACTAAAAACTAAATAAAGAAAAATATTGCCTAAGATGATAAATATAAATAAAGCAACCAGGCAGCCCCATAGGCAATTTAAGTATTTTTTCTTTTTATTCAAAAACTCGCCGCAATGTTTGCATTTTATGGCATCGTCTTGAATCGCTTCCCGGCAAAATGGACATTTCTTCATACCAATCCACCTTTCTAAAACTTGCGGCTGGCCTGAATAAACTTTTTGATCTTTTTATGATCCTTCTTACCCGGGCTTAACTCTAACGCGCTTGAAACATCTACCCAATCGGGTTTTAATAGTTTAACTGCCTTGCCTACATTGCCGATAGTTAAACCTCCGGAAAGAAAAACAGGACGCTTTATTTTATCCAGATTTCTTAATAAATTCCAGTTAAACTTTTTGCCTGTACCGCCAAAGCGGTTTTTTGAATAAGTATCAAAAAGACAGCCGCAGCCCTTATATGCTGATATTTTAGCTAAATCCAGCCCATCCTTAACAGCAAAAGCTTTAATAATTTTATAACCTTTGAATTTCCGGCAATACGCGCTAGATTCCTGTCCATGGAACTGCAGCATATCCAAATCGCAAAGCCTGGCGATCTTCTTTACCGTCTTAATATCCTCGTCTACAAAAACCCCTACCCGGCAAATCTTTTTAGGCAGAATACGCGAAATATTACTGGCTTTAAGCGGACTGATATAACGGAAACTTTTTTTATAAAAAATAAAACCTATAGCATCAGCCCCACCGAATAAAGATGCCAGGGCATCTTCCAAATTAGTTATCCCGCAAATCTTAACCTTTACCACCCCATTACCTCTTCTACTTTTTTCTTTATATCTTCAGCTTCCATAAAAACAGTGCCGATCAATACACTGCTTGCTCCGAGTATTTTCAGGAACAAAACATCCTGATAATTTTTTATCCCGCTCTCCACAACCACCACTTTGTCTCTTGGGATTAAAGTAAACAATTTCTCTGTAGTCTTAAAATCAACCTCGAGGGTATGCAGATTGCGGTTATTTATTCCGATGACAGGAACTTTTAGGGTTAACACTTTTTTAAGTTCTTTTTCATCATGCACTTCCACTAAATAATCCATGCCAAGGCTGTCGGCAACCTGCATTAACTCCATCAGTTTATCCTTGGTCAATAAATCAGTGATCAATAAAATCGCATCCGCCCCTAAATAACGCGACTCATACACCTGATAGCTTTCCAAAATAAAATCTTTTCTTAAAACCGGAGCGGTAATTATGTTTTTTACTTCATTAATATAAAGCGGGTTTCCCCCGAAGAAATCCTCCTCGGTCAATACGGAAACTGCCTGCACTCCTGCCTCCTGGTAGCTTCGGGCAATCTCCTGCAAGTTAAAATTCTGGCGGATCATGCCTTTTGAAGGAGAAGATTGTTTAATCTCAGCGATAAGCGAGATTTGACGCGGCTTGCTGATTACCTCCCTGAATGGACGGCAAGGAGCAAGACCGGTTAATTTTGCTTTTAAATCTTCCTCAGGCAGTTGTTGTTTAGATAAAGCGATTCTTTCTTTTTTCTTTGTGACGATCTCTTTCAAGGTATCAACTTTAGCCATCTTAGTGTGAATACTCCCTTAATAATTCCAGTTTCTTTAATGCCGCCTTTGAATCAATGGATTCTTCAGCCAATTTTATTCCTTCGGCGATAGTGTTAGTTTTATCAGCGGCATAAATAGCGCAACCGGCATTTAATAAAACAATATCCCGGGCTTTTCCCTTTTTACCGCCTAATATATCCTGGAAAATTTTGACATTCTCCTGGATCAGGCCTCCAACTAAATCTCCGGCTTTAGCACGAGGCAAGCCAAACTCTTCCGGAGTTATTTCATAATCTCTTAATACACCGTTATTTACCTCGGAAACAAAGGTCTTCTCAGTAGTTGTTACTTCATCCAAACCGTCTGCACCATGTACCACTAAAACATGCCTGGAGCCAAGATTATATAAAACCTGCGCCAATGGCCTGGTCCATTCTTTAGAATATACCCCGATTAACTGGTTAGTCGCGCGCGCCGGGTTAATCAGAGGGCCCAAGATATTAAACATGGTCTTACCGGCGATCTGTTTTCTTGCCGGCATGACATTTTTCATTGCCGGATGCAGATTTGGCGCAAACAAAAAGGCAATACCGATCTCTTTAAGGCATTTCTTGATCTTGGCTTTATTCATATTAATATCTACACCTAAGGCCTCTAAAATATCCGCGCTGCCGCATTTACTGGATACTGAACGATTGCCGTGCTTAGCCACGGTAATGCCGGCTCCGCTTGCAACCAATGCAGTAATTGTTGAAATATTAAAGGTCCCTTTCTTATCCCCTCCGGTACCGCAGGTATCTAATATATTATCGGTATCTATGATAATCGGCTCGACATATTTAAGCATTTCATTTACCGCCGCAGTTAACTCTCCGACTGTCTCGCCTTTCTCATTCAACGAGGTCAGAAAATTAATGATATCAGCGGTTTCGGTTGCGCCGCTTAGGATCTCGCGCATTACCTGCTGCATCTCTTGGGCAGTTAAATCTTTTTTATTAACCAGCCGCTTTATAAGGTCTTTGATCATTTTAACTTTATGAAATTATCCAATATCTGCTTCCCACTTTTAGTAAGTATAGATTCCGGATGAAACTGCACTCCCCAGACAGGATATGCTTTATGTTTTAATCCCATAATCTCATTTTCGGCTGTGAAAGCGGTTATTTCCAAACAATCAGGCAAACTCTTTTTATCAACCAATAAAGAGTGATAACGCGTAGCTAAAAACGGATTAGGTATACCTTTAAAAATATCTTTTTTATTATGATAAATCTTGGAGGTCTTGCCATGCATAAGCCTTCTAGCGCCTACGATCTTAGCTCCAAAAACATAACCTAACGCCTGATGCCCAAGACAGACTCCCAAAATAGGAATCTTACCGCTAAACTGGCGGATAACCTCGCAAGAGATACCCGCATCCTCCGGCCTGCCCGGACCGGGTGATATGACAATTTTTGCCGGATTAAGTTTTTTAATATCATTGATACTTAAGGCGTCATTGCGGAAAACCTTGACCCGCTGCCCTAATTCACCTAAATACTGCACCAGGTTATAAGTAAAGGAATCATAATTATCAATCATTAAAATCATTCTTTTTCTCTCCAAACTTTTGCTCCTAGATTAATCAGCTTTTGCTCGATATTCTCATATCCGCGCTCTAAGTGATAAATCCTGGAGATTGATGTCTTGCCGCGTGCGGCTAAACCAGCCAGGACTAAACAGGCAGATGCGCGCAGGTCAGATGCCATAACCGGAGCGCCGGATAAACCTTTTATACCTTCAACAATAGCATGCGGACCTTCTCTTTGGATATGCGCGCCCATACGATTAAGCTCAGAAACATGCATAAACCTGTCCGGATATATCTTTTCAGTAATTACGCTGATACCAGGAGTAATTGACATTAGGCTCATCATTTGCGCCTGCATATCAGTAGGAAAACCCGGATACGGAAGCGTAGTGATATTTACAGATCTTAATCTCCTGTTACCTTTAACGTGTAAAGAGCCGTCAGCACGCACTAGATGCGCCCCTGCCTCATCTAGCTTATCAATCAATGAACCCAGATGCTGATATTGCACGTTCTTAATTAATATATCTCCGCCGGTAACCAAAGAGGCTAAAATTAAAGTCCCGGCTTCAATACGATCGGGAATTATAGAATGCGTTGCTCCGTGTAAATGTTTGACTCCCTCTATTTCAATAACCGGCGTGCCGTGGCCTTTAATTTTCGCGCCCATTTTAATTAAGAACTCCGCTAAATCCGCTACCTCCGGCTCACAAGCCGCAGATTCAATTACGGTCTTTCCTTTTGCCAGGACCGCAGCCATCATTACATTATCAGTAGCTAAAACTGATGAACCATATACACCGCCCAGATAAATGTAGGCGCCTTTTAACTTATTTGCCTTAGCAATCACATATCCTGAATCAATACTTATATCAGCCCCCAGAGCTTTAATACCTTTAAGATGCAGATCTACGGGGCGCACGCCAATAACACAACCTCCGGGAAGCGAGACCTTGGCTTTTTTAAGTTTGCCTAAAAGCGGGCCCAAGACGCAAAATGAAGCGCGCATAGTAGAAACCAATTTATATTCGGCGATATAACTTGTGGTCTTACCCGCACAGACGCTAACCCTGCCCTTATCAAATTCGGCAATCTTTCCTAATGCGCGTAAAATCTTCAGCATACTGTTAGTATCGCGCAGATTCGGCACCCCTTTAATTACACAGAGCTCATCAGTAAGCAAGCTCGCCGCCAAAATCGGCAGCACCGCGTTTTTTGCACCGGAGACCGTAACCTCTCCCTTTAATTCAACTCCGCCTTCAATAACCAGTTTATCCATTTTTAAGCATTCCTTTTTTAGCCATAACTATACGTTCAATATTATTGTAATCCTTGATCAAAACCAACTGATCAAAACCTTCCTTCTCAAGCATATCTTTAATAAAAGCAGCCTGGTTAATCCCAACTTCAAAAATTAATAAGCCATTATTATTTAAATAAGCTGCTGCACGGGAAATTATGCGGCGATAAAAATCTAAACCATCCTTACCTGCCTTTAAAGCTAACTCCGGCTCGAAATGTATCTCTTTAGCCAAAGAATGAAATTCTCCGGTTGATACATAAGGAGGATTGCTGATAATTAAATCAAACTTATCATTTTTAATTTTTAGCGCCTCGAAAAGATCGCTCTGTATAAATTTAATCTTTACGTTATTTAGACGGGCATTATCTCCGGCTAACTGTAAAGCTGCATTTGATATATCGCTGGCCCATACATCAGAACGACTCAAATTTTTAGCTATTGCTACTGCAATACAACCTGATCCCGTACCAAGATCCAATATCTTCGGCGATACGATGCCCATCTGCTTTAGCTTCTCTATGGCTGTCTCAACTAAAATCTCTGTTTCCGGCCGGGGAATCAATGCGCGATTATCCACCTTAAACTCCAGGCCCATAAATTCGCATTTACCCAAAATATACTGCACAGGCTCCCCAAGAATCCTACGTTTTAATATCGAAGACAACAACGTGGATTTATCCCTGGTTAAATTTATATCCTTATTCAGGTATAAAGACAAGCGATCACAATTTAAAAGATGGGTTAAAACTAATTCAGCTTCGTTCATTCTTCTTTTCTTCTTCTGCCTTTAACAGGGCCTCTGTCAACTCATCCATTTGGCCCTCTAAAATTGCCTCTAATTGATGGGAGGTAAAATTAATCCTGTGGTCGGTAACCCGGCGGTCAGGAAAATTATAAGTACGGATCTTCTCGCTGCGGTCCCCGGTTCCAATCTGAATTTTTCGGGCGCTGGATAATCTTTTTGCCTCTGCTTCGATTTTGACTTCTAAAATACGCGCGCGCAAAACCCTCATTGCCTTAGCCTTATTCTTTATCTGCGAGCGCTCATCCTGACAGGCAACCACTGTGCCGGTTGGTATATGCGTAATCCTTACCGCCGAATCAGTCTTCTGCATATGTTGGCCACCGGGCCCGCTTGAACGGTAAGTATCTATTCTTAAATCTTTAGGCTCAATCACCAGATCAACCTCTTCCGGCTCAACTAAAACCGCAACTGTAGCGGTAGAGGTATGAATACGGCCCTGCGCCTCAGTAGTAGGCACACGCTGCACGCGATGCACTCCGCTTTCAAATTTAAGGCAGCGGAAAGAATCCTTGCCCTTTACGCTAAAAGTAACCTCTTTAATCCCACCAGCTTCATTTGTGCTGGCAAGCATAGGCTCAAGTGTCCAACCCTTATTATCCGCGTATTTAGAATACATCCGGTAAAGGTCCGCCGCAAAAAGCCCTGCCTCATCCCCGCCTGTACCCTGCCTGATTTCAACAATACAGGCACGACCGGCATCCTTATCCTCTCCGGAGAGCATTTTCTTTAGTCTAAGCTCTATATCCGCTTTTTTAGTATCTAACTCCTTAATTTCCTGCCGCACCAGCTCATGATAATCTTCATCATGCTTCTGAAGCAACACCTCTTCAAGATCCTGAGATTCCTTAAGCAGGCTTTTAAGTTCGCGATACAAGACTACCGCGGGTTTTAAATCAGAGAGCTCTTTAGCCAGTTTATTATACTGCTGCCGATCAGCAATCAGTTCATGGCTGGCTAAAAGCTGTTCCAATTCTTGATAGCGAGCTACCATTTTTTCCAATTGTTCGTTCATGGTTAAATCCTTTATAACAATATCCTTATAAGCCTATCCTTGCTGTACTGTTCCACAAAACGAGGCAGTACAACCGGCAAGGATTTCGCTAAATAAAAACTTGAGGTGCTCAACTCGCCAACAAACTTATTTCTTGCCGTATTTCTTCATGAACTTATCCACGCGGCCGGCAGAATCCACTAACTTCTGTTTTCCGGTAAAAAACGGATGACACTTTGAGCAAATCTCAACGCGGATACTCGGTTTAGTGGAACGGGTGTGTACCGTCTCACCGCAGGCGCAGATAATTGTGCTCTCTTTGTAATTAGGATGTATCTTATCTTTCATTTTGATTCCTCCTTTATTTCTGGTTCATGCTGTTTAAAAACTCTTCGTTATTCTTGGTCTTACTTAATTTTTCGATTAACAACTCCATAGCCTCTACATTATTTAACTCATTTAATACTTTTCTTAATATCCAGGTCTTCTGCAACACATCCGGTTTGACCAAAAGCTCCTCATGGCGGGTAT
>CAYRUB010000012.1:0-48756 GCA_964427405.1 uncultured Planctomycetales bacterium
GGTGATATCTATGTTTTTCTTCAACAAGTAACCCTTTAAAGCACTAAAAGCATCAGTGGCCTCTTTAACCAAATCTCCCTTATTATCTTTGTTATCTAAAACCAGGTAAGCCACATAAGACTTTTCCACAGAAGCAGGAAGCTTCTTCTCCAGGGCATCCCGGACAAATTTTGGTATATACAGATTTCTATCCAGTTGCTCTTCTTTCAGGTCTTTGTCAACAAATACCGCGGCATCGTTTGTAATTATAATGATACCAGTCCTATTGTAAGGATTAACCCCGGCAACAACTGCCGACACGCCCATTTTTCTGGCTTCCCCAATCAACTCATTTAAGTCTTTGGCGTCCTTGATTTGACCCTTGATGCCGGCATCCAGTTTAACTTTGTCCAATACTTCCGAACCAATCTGCTTGCGGATCTTTTTCCACTCTTCTGCCTTGGCATTGGAGGGCATCTTCAATAACTCCTCTAACTTGGCTATAACATCTTTTGACAATGTTAATTTTCCGCTATTTACCAATTCTAAGGTCTGTCTAATGCTTGCAATATAGCTATAATTCTTTTCCTGCTGTATCTTGGCATAATCAGCAAAAGACATCTTACGTTTATTTTCCTTCTCCCACTTCTCAACCTCTTGATTCTTCTCATCGGGATTACCCTGCATCTTAATATAATTCTGGGCATCATCCAATGTACCAGTGCCCATAAATTTAGCCCATATCCAGTTAGAGACTATCTCCTGTCCAGGCTGAGATTCTACCCCAAAAGCAGAAGCAATTCCCTTCTCTATATGCTGGGCAATAGATATTACGCCATCGTTGCCTTCATACATTTCAGCCACTATTCCTAAGGGACCACCGGTATAATGCCCAAGCATCCTGATACTTCCGATTTCCATACCAATTATCGACAATGTCCAGCTACCCTTTATATAAATCATATCCTGAGTATCTTGATGTTGCGCTAAGGTGTTCAAAACAGTATTCTTTACTCTCATTTTCTCCAAAATTAATTCCTTAGGAAGCATATAAATAATCAGACCTGCCAAAGGATGTATAAGCACCAACCCCCTGTATAACACAAACCAGACCAAGGCTGCCACAGTTAATATAGCGGGCAATTTTCGGGATTTAGAGTCAACTTTCAAATCTCTGACTAACCGCGCTTCAATATAAGGATTCATACTAAAATCTAGGAGGCCTGCCTTGAAAGGACTTCTTAAGGCCTCTATATCATTCCCTGCTATTCTTCTTAATAGTTCATTTTCATATTTACTGCCATATCCCATATTTAACCCGGGATACTTCTTACTCAAAACGATGTTTTTGAATAAATTTTTGTGTTCGCCTATTTCTTTCCTTGCCCGCAAAAATGCTTCCAGTAAGAATACCTTTAACAGCTCTATCCATTTAAGCGGCAGACCCATTCCGCCATGTTTAGAAATAAATTGCTCACTAAAGAGCCATTCGAATCCTTTATCTAAGTAAGCCAGAATATTCCCAACCAAGGGTATATCCTTGCCTAATACCAACGGATGCTTAAGGCCTATCCCTGTAGCTATAGGAAGAGTAATTATGGAAGAAAGGACTAATAACATCGCCCTACCCATCAGGAACCCCCACACACCCATTAAATATGGAGCATGTAATTTTGCTTCCAAATAACTAAGCTTTATTTTATTCTTTATCACTAAGTATTTACTCGAAGAATCCAAGGTAGCAATAATATTTATCAGGTTTTGCAGGCCATCTCTTAGTGTCTCTTCTGTGTCTTTATCGGATACAGAACCGGATAAGACCTTGGCTTTAATTTCATTTGACCTTCTGGACATTAATACATTTATTTCCGTTCTATCATTGAAGAATCCCCAGAATACATTCCCTAAATATTGCAAGAGATAGAACGGCAGGAATAATATAGAAGAATAGAATAGTACTGTAGCGAGCTTCTTAGGATAATCCCTTCTAAGAATGTCTCTCTTGCTATTGATTTTGGCTTTTAAGGACTCCCATGTACGCGAAATGAAATCGTTCTTCTTTGGCTGAGTAGTATTTTCCGCAGGAGTTACATCTGCTGAATTAACAAAAGTCTCCTGTTGAAAATCATCTGCCGGCTGCTCATGATTCTCCAGGCCCAAGGAAATCCTTTGCACTGGATGCTTCCTAAAAGACAGATCTAACAGGCCTAAAAGAATGTATCTTAGGTCTTTTAGCTCTCTTGCCTCTATTATCTGTATTACCTCGGCCTTATTCGCTTCAGGAATGAAAAATAGAATCATATTGATAATTCCATCTTTCGCAAAATTCTTAAGGCTAAAGCTTAATCCCTCCTCTTTCTTATCTACAAAAACATGCTTTATATAAGGAAGAACGAACAATGCTAATACTCCGGTGAATAAGACTGCAGTCGTAAGCAATGTTGCCTCTTCCTGAGTAAATAACTCTTTATACTGCGCGAGCATACCGAAATTAATTCCTAAAAGATGAGCAGAAGTAAAGATTAGCGAAGCCATAAATAAAGCGGTTAATTTGATGGCAGCAAACTTATAGATAACATTTAAAAACTTTACTTCTTTGTGATAGAAATAAGAAATCAGGATGTTTATCGGTTTGGCAATTAATCCCAAGCCTAATAGAGCAGCGGGTAAACCCACACTCCAACCACAGAAAGTAAGAGTGCCAACAAAAGGTATACTTTTTACTATGCCATCAATGGATATAGTTAAGGCCGCTAATATTACCCCTGCGAGCATCCCATAAGAAAATTTCGGGGTTTTATCTGCCGAGAATAATAACCTAAAGGTATCCCGAATAGAGGAAGAGAATAGGTAGGATATTACAAGCACTACCCCGATAAGAATATGGGTTGAACCCGCAACCACGCCCATCAATCCGGGAATAATGGATAATGCCAATACGCCGGCCAACGTCAACCAGGAACGCAACAATAATTGAATCTTCGGATTAACCCAACCTGAGGTAATCGCAGGCCCAGCTCTATTCAGGCCCCTCTTCACAATATCCTTCAAATGTATCGGACTAGAGGTAGATTTATAAGCCTCTATAACCACAACATTTTCTTTTGTTTCCGGTTCATATGCTACGGATACTCCGGCAGGAGTATAGCTTGCGTTTCTTAACGCCCTGATAAGCGGCGTAGACTCTAAGTCACTAAGATTAATCTTTGCTTTCTGTAATAATGCCTGAACCAAATGATTATGTAAAATCCTGTTATAGCCTTCCGCTGCCTTGATGCCAACAGCTTTTACTTTCTCTAAAATAAAGGCGATGCGATGATCTGCAGGAACAAGCTTGGCGGCTTCTACAAGGGTATTTAATTCTTCTATCCTGTTCAATACCAGCCTGTGTTCCCCGGGAATAGCTTTAAATACGGCTTTTAAAATGTGGGCGAATATACCCTGCCCACGATCAGCTGTATTATAAATTTCCGCATTTTCAAATACTATATTGGCTATGTCTAATATGCTCAACCTTACGCTGCCTAAGATTCTCTCTTCAAGGGTATCTTCCTTTGAATAAATATGTACTTCTAAAGCCCATCCATCTCCAACTTTCGTGTCAAAAGTATTTAATTTATATTCACGATTGCCCCTGCCATTTACAATAGTTCTATCAATTTCATTCTTAATCCGCTTAGCTGCCGCCTCAATCGGGCTGGAGGAAAGATTATTATATTGTTTTAACGCATTTTCAAAATAGGAAGCGATGAATTCCGCTGAATCTTTAGGCGTCCAGCTCGGAGACTTTGCTAAGGTGATCAGTTTTGTATTAATATGTCTGTCTACGAACAACGATTTCAGTAAGTTGCCGATGCCATTTTCAAGTTCAACTTGAATAGAATTACCTCTAAAATACATATTCCAAAGCCTGGAATCCCTATTACCCTGCTCTATGAAATAATCCGCGTCTATATCTACTACTACCGGTCTCTTTTCATTCTTAAAATCAGGCAAGTTACTTAAGTATATGGTGTGTAGTTTTACCACTTTGGAGTTAATCTTATTTTCCTTAACCCCCGGAACTTCAATGCTATGAGAAGGTATGACAAAATAGACCTCATCAAACATCCCATTATAAATCGCAGGATAAATGAAAGCGCCTTCAGCATATTCAACCCCTGCATTTTTGTTGCTAAATATAACAGAAGGAATCGCAAAATCATTATGAGCATCTATATGGACCAATATTGCGCCATTGACTTTATTATTTTCCCAAATATTGTACGCCCTGCCATGTTCCGATATGACTTCAAGTTTTATCGGGCTGGAGGCAGACGTTCCGGTAATATTAATTTTAGAATTAGTGAAATCAAACTTTACATTCTCATAGCCAACTTTGCCTAATATGCGGAAGAACGGTGTTTCCATTACCTCGGAATCATTTTCAAGGGCAATCCCTCTTTCCTGCAATACTTTCAAATATCTAATCAAATCGGCGATATACCCATCTCTAACCTTAGCGCTTTTTACATCAAGCTCCAATACGCCGTTACCTAATACTTGAGCCAGATACTTATCGGCGACATATTCAACAAATCCATTATTTCTCGCCAAATGCTGCAAGGCCATTATTGTATCCAGATTCACTACATGCGTTATCTTGATTCTTCCGGCCGTATAAGCATCATTAATCTCTTTGAGCGTTGCAATTACAAATGTGGCTAGCCCGTTACGTTTTAACCACTTAGTATAAACTTCGTTCACAACCATGCCGTTAGCGCTAAACTTGATTGAATCGTCAACAACAAGCACTTTTGTTGTTCGTCCGTTAATAACTCCGACTTGAACGTTTAAGGTAGGATTAACCATGGGGTTGACGCAAAAAGCCTGAATACGTGTCAAAACTCTTCCGTTATCCTGCACTGGAACCGGCCTTACGAATTCAATCTTTGTCGGATATATTTTATTATATGTGAGGCCGTCGAAATGCTCCTCTAAAGAAGCCTGAAGCTTATTAGCGTCATATACCGGGCTGGAGGACTTCTCTGATAACTCTTTGGATAATCTTATTGCCTCTGGGCTAAGGGTAACCTCATCTTCAACGGACTGCGGCTGGTGATTAACTTTAGCTTTCAGGGTTGATGCTGGCGCCTCTTTTGGCTTGCTTGTAGAATCAGTTACCTTATATATTCTTTCTATGGCTGGTATTTTCTCTTCGGTTTTTTTAATCGGGCTGGAGGAAGAATCAGTTAAGTCATCTTTTTCGATTAATTTATATAGGGCTGCAACGAGCTCGGCATAAAGAGCGGCCTGCGCCCGGCTGGAATCGATCCCTGTTTTTTCTGTATATTCCTTAATATCAAAAGGAGGCTTTAATAAATCCTCACCCATCCTGCGCCAGTCTGCCGTATACCCTGCGGCTACCTTCTTGATAAGCTCATCACGGTCTCCTGTTTTCTGAATCTTCGCTGCCTCATTAACCAAGAACTTCAAATATGCCGCAACGCACATTACATTGAATTCATCATTATTCTTTATTTCCTCAGCGAGTTTGTATCTGTTATACCCCGCGTACTTCTTATCAATTCTTCCGGTACTTATAAGCAACCTTACTGTTTCCGGCCTTACCTGGCCCCAGCCGCCTGAAGTTTTTCCCCGGACAAAGATAGTAAAATCTGCGAGGCGTTTCAATGGGTTCATATCAAGTTTTTCGGCTGTCAGAATAGCCGCCAGCAGATTGCGGTCTATTTTATACGCGTTGGCTTCTTTTACTATCAGGGCCCTGTTCATCCTTAGCTTCTCTAATGGCTCTACCAGGCCTGAAATCAATTCAAACTCAAATCCTTCGGAAAACTCGATATCGGCAAACAAGTTAAAGAATTCTCTTACAAATTCTCTTATATGCCTGTCTTGTTTTGTATGCGACTCCATAACATCAAAAGTCTCAATAGCTATCCTATCCTGATTCGATATATAGCTAAAATACTTGTAACCCGCAAAGAACAATAATGGAACAATAATTATTATCGGTAATATCTTTATAACCTTACTGAACAAACTCGCTTCAGATTTATAAGCATTTCTATAATTACCGCTAGCCCCGGAGCGCAGATGATTCTTATTGACATAAACTCTGATGGGGCTAGAAGAAACAAGGATCTTCTCATTAATTGTGCGCGCCGTTAACTCTGTAGATTGGTACGCAGTCTCTTGCTTCTGTAATCTTAACGCGGATAAGCTCACATTTAACGCCGAGGAGCTCTTCCCAGCTGTCAGCGCGGCCGTTACGGGTATAGACTGTGCCGGTAACGTCATTAACGAGGAAGATCCTGAGATGGCCGTTACTGTTTTCACGCGCTGCTGCAAAAGTAGTGTGGTCTTTAGAGAAATCGACGATGTGGTCAATCCTGATTTCATCAATCTTGATAGGGCACATGGTACACCTCCTATTTTTGTTGTAAGGGCGGCAACAAGAGAGTTTAATCCCCGGAGGAGGATTCTTGCGCCACCCTTGACAACATTAGCCGCAAACAACTCTCCTGCCACGGAAAGAGAATGCGGCTGGTTTAAATTTAATGGATTATTTGAATTGGATGTTCTGGATAATGCGGAATTGAACTTGAGCAGCTGGGCTACGAAGGCTGCGTAAGGCGGGGCGCGCACAAGATGCGCACCAAGTTTAGCTTGGTCAGCCTTACCTATATTAGATATATTAAGACGGCCCCTTAATTCGGTTTCGTAGCTAAAACGCTTTTCGTATGCATTAATTCCACTATCGCTGCTTCTCTCATTTCCTGTAACCGTCTTATATTGTACTGATTCTCCAACTCCGCGATTGCTTCTTTCATTTCCTGAATTTTCTGTATGATTACCATTTGTTCCTCCTTTGGTTGTGGTTCTGTCTGTGTTGCGGACAACAGAAGCCTCAACTGGAGGAGCCGTGATATTAATCTCGGTACCGATACCGTCAGATTTTCTCTTCAATAATTCTACGCGCGCTTCTTTTTCAGTTTGAACAGGTGAAGAAACTTCTAGATTCTTTAACTCCGCTACCAGGACTTCCTGAGCAAATCTGTTATTAGCAGATTTAAGTGTGTTGGCAAAATCTACGGTAACATTGGCGGCATTAACAGGAAGCGCGGTCGTAAGCGGAATTGCATTCTTACTTTCCTTTTGATTCTTAGCTTTAGTTGTTGCTGCGTTGTAACCACTCTCAGTAAGATTGGTATCCCCTGTACGCATATTCACCATAGAAACTACACCGTGGTTGCTATTATTATCATACCTTATATCCACAAGTACGTTATTGGCATCAAACACCCGTCTCAAACCTGCGGGAACCCTCGGAGCAAGAACTCTGCTTGCCTGCGGGAACACCTCTGCAAAAGCATTTGCGATATTTTCCTGGGCTGCTTCACCATTACCTGTTGAACAGCTGTTAATTAAGATTACTCCGCTATCTATTAAAGTCCCGCTTAATACTGATAAATCACTTACATCTCCCAGGCGTAGAATTCCTCGCTCTGAAGTTTCCTCTTCAGAGAAGACAACCTCCAAACGGGTGCCGTGCCCGCCGACTACAATTAAATCTGCCGGCCGATCATTAGTAAATTGCTGTAACCTGGAAATCAGGCCTTCTACGCTATAAATACGTGTATATCTAACCTCATAATCTCTCTGACCTAAATCTTGAACAAGGTCCAATAAGTTAGAGAACGCGCCATTCCAGTCAGATTTTTGGGAAGGATAGAACACTGTGGCGAGCTTCTTGACCGGTGAACTTGCCGGCTGGAACTTTGCAGAAGAAAGGCCTGTATTATCTTTTATTAACTTGTTTACAGAAGCTAATATGTTACGAATATTGGCTAATAAATCAAAGTTGACAGTTGACTTCTTCGATCCTGCATTTACTATCCCAGATGTCTCAGCTATAACCTTAGTATTTGCTGCGGCTAATTCCTCTCTAATGGACTGTTCCTCCTTTAATGCCTCAATAAAAGAATCAGTCTCATTTAATAAGATGAATGCGGTGGCTAACTGTACCATTGAGGAATAAGGAAGGCCAAACTTGTATGCAATTAAGCGGGCTGCGCGGAAATAACGTCCATGGAGATCTAAGCCACGGGTCTTAATAACCTTGAGCAACTTGTCCAGAAGAACAACCATATAATCTTCTTCTTCGCGGCGGACTAAATTATCCATTATTAGAGAAGGAGCAAAACGATTAAGTAAATCTATTGCGGCTCCCTGCGCCTCCGTAAGATTATCTAAAACAGTAGCAGTATCTTTACATGCTACGGGAACAAACTCTAAAACCGCTTCTTTTTGACTATAAACTTCCTGGGTTGATTTCTGGATAGAAGCATCTGCTGCGGATGAAGAAGATGTCTGTTTTTCAACCGGAGGAGCCCTGGATTCAGGCTGAGATACCTGTGGTTTAGAAGAATCTGCCTCGGCTGCAAATAAAGTCAATCTTAAACTAGGTTGAACATACAAATACTCTTCATCATCAATGTCGCCTGCAGCAGCACCTGCGCCGGCTGGGCTTGAACCACCCTGGCCTGCTGCACCAGAACCTGTTCCACCCTGCGCACCGCTATTTGCACCAGTACCACCCACGTTCTTAATCCCCTTTTGTTCTTTTTCGCTTAATAAGTTGCTCTCTAGCCCCGCCTCCTTAACCACGCTTTCCTGTATAACAAATACATATTCACCATGAATCTTTGCTATCTCATCCAAAGCAATTTTACCATACCCTGTAGAATTCCCCTGCCCGTTATCCTCTACATAAAGAATCTCTCTTGTTTCAACATCATAGCTCAATACCTGTAAAACGTGGTATTGATCATTGGCAAGAGGAGCTAAAATACTAATCCTACCGGCATACTTGTTGAGTATATCGGCAGCAATAGTTTCATTTGCCTTTATAGCCGTTAATTTCTCACTTCTTAAAACATCAGCTTTCTTCTGATTTCCTTCTTTTTCATACTTTGCAATAAACTCATCATAAACTTGGTTGACAATCTGTAAGCCAGTATAGAGATCCTTAACTACGTATGGGCCAGACTCTACTCCTGCTTCAATACGAAGACGACGGTCAGATTCCTCTCTAACCTCTTTGTCGGTAATTGCACCAATTAAACAATCTTCTGCTCCTGTGCGCTTACGTGCATCGGTTGCTTTTAAATCTGCTTCCTGCGCTAATTTAGCTATCGGAGCTAATTTAGCTTCAATTATACGTTCCACATCCTCCGCGGTTAAGCCACCATCCTGAATTCTAAACTCGCTGACTCTGCCTAACTCAGTAACAAGCTCAGCAACTCTTCTTAAACCCCTATCTAATAAACTTACTATATCATCAATATCCATACCCTCTAATTCTTTATCGTCTATATTGGCTGCGCTAAACCATTTTCCTAACCTATCATCTGAATAATCTTCTAATTCTTCTCTTAAACGATCAGATATGGCAACCTTCACCTTCTGGCTAGCCATATTGTAATTATCTTTTTCAGGTACGCTAAGGCCTCTCTTTTGTTGATTACGGTATAACATCTGAGCCTGTAAGCGGGTTAAAAGATGCAATAACTCTTCTACGGTAACCTTATGATTAGCTTGGCCATTGCTGAATAAGGCAGAAAAACGACCAAATAATGTTTTACCATTACCATTTATTTCTACAGGGCTTGAAGAAACAGATACAGACCTCGGGAAGGTCGGAACCAATGCATTTTCTGCATCAATTTCGTTTGAGATAGGTGAAGCAGCTGCTACATCAGCAGCCTGCGTAACAATGCTGCGTACGGCCTTAACAGCCGTGTTAGCTTTATTTCCGGATACATCTTTTGTATCCTGCCTTCTTTCTCCATTTCTGGAGGTTGCACTCTGGGCATATGTGATTCTGCTGATTATTCTGGCAATTATACTAACTATACCCTTGCCAGGCATAACCCTGGAATCAGTACTGCTTACAGCCTCTACAGCCGTATTACCTATTATTGCTGGGTACACCTGCTGCACCCTACCCTCTTCTCCATTTCTGGAGGTTGCACTCTGGGCATCTGCCTTTACTACACTACTTGATACAACTACTAATATACCTAATTTGCCTCTCGCATTTGTTTCGCGACCAATCTTTGAGAGAGAGATTGTCGTGTTAACAGCAGGCGGGCCGCGGGCTGCAACTGTACCATCTACAATCGAAACTTGCGTTGTTATATCACCCAATTTCATTCTGTCCAAAACATGTATAGGAGTAATTAAACTAATAGGAGAACTTGTTGTACTTAACCCTCCGACATAGGCGCCTACAGCCCCTACATTAACACCAGGTACGGGTATCTGCCCGGGAACTAGCGGAAGCACAGGAGATTGACCGCGTACGGGCTCGCCCTGCTTATCTTTTTCAGGCAATTGCGTTCTATTAATAGGAGAAGAGGATCCTCTTAAGCCTTTTAGATGCCCTTCTAACACACCGTTTAGTTCTTTTAATAACGGATTATTTTCAAAACCAGGAAGAGCTTTAACCCTCATACGCAGTAATTCAGGTACCAATTCTCCCTTTACACTGGCATACGGTATTGGATTATATTTATTCATGAATTCATAGGAGCCGCCATATACGCCATCTTTACCGCCAAAAACAATCATAAACTTACGTCCTGTGCCATCAATACCAGTAGTTTCCTCATCAACGCCATGTTTCTTCTCTATGGCCTTTAATTCTTCTTCTAAACCGCCGCTTGAAAGCCTGTTAAGCTCATTATATAAACGATGTCCAAGCTCATGGCTTATGAAACCTGCCAAATCTTTATTAAGCTGCCAATTTCCGTCATATAACTTCACCTGATTGCCTTCTAATTGTCCGGCAGTAAATTGGAGGTTATGATTCTTGATGCTCACAAACTCAACCCCTAATTTTCTAGCCAACTGCAACAATATCGGAGCCTTATCATTAATCTCTTTTAATGATTTGACAATCGCAGCCGAGTCTTCAATGCTAAAATCAATCATTCTAATACCCTTGAACTGCTTAACATTGATATTTGTGGCTTTGGCTACAGTACCCTGCTTAGCAAATTGCTGGCTTTGCGCATTTGCTAAAGAAGGCACGGCTAAAGATAGCCCCATAGCCATTAAAGGTATCACCATAAATCTGGCTATTGTCTTAGTGATCGGGGAGGCTGAAACCAGCGAAGAGGCACCCATACGGACTCTCATATATTCCTGGATAACAGGAATCTTGCTTAAATAATTCTTAAACATATCTACATAACGCCCCTTGCTAAGATCAGAGTTACCATAACCGTCTGCTTGCTGCGAATACTCAAAAGCCGGTGTACTGAGATCGCCCAAATCAAGCCAATTATCTTTGATACCCATAGAATTAATGTCAGCACCATTCTCCGCATGCCCAAACCACACCCTACCAAGTGAATCACGGAATATCGAATACCTATAAAGACCGTTCTTCGAAGGGAAGACTTCAACAGTAATATCGCCGTATGTATTAGTATTAGTCGTATAAGTTGTAAGCAGGCGGCTATAATCAGGAGCATCTTCAGAATTATCAAAATCTACATGTTGAGGAGAGAACTTTTCTTCAGCGCCTCTATTATTATAGAGACCGGTATGGAAATTGCCGGGAACTTCTATTTTCGCGCGCCCCATAAAGCCAACATATGTTCCACCTTCAATTTTCTGCCGTGCTGTGCCGGCAAACACAAGATCCCTAATAACGGAATCTTTGATATTTATAAGTTCTTCCTGGTCTTTTATTTTCGCGAGAGCTTCCTGTACCTGATACGGAACTCCCAAGCTATCTTCTCCATACCCTTTGTCATAGTGAACAATTTCCTGGCGTTCCTGGTCGTATGTATAATTCGGCAGATACCTGAATTCCACCGCGGAATTACTTCTATAGTATGTCCTGGTAACAAATTTATCTCCTGAACGTAAAAATGCTATCACTGCAATACGGCCACTTCCAAGATCATAAGGAGCGGATAAATAATAAGTTGCGCCCTCTACTTCAACCTTGTACTTAGGAGTTAAACCGTTTGCCTCGATAATACCTACTGTTAAACTCTGGCCTCCAAGCGGAGATCCATGTATTTCAGTGCTAGAAAGGATTCCCATTGCTTCTTGCTTATCAACCTTCTGAATCTCCATCTGCTTTACTTGAACTGGAACGGCTTGGCTGGCCTTCAAGGAATTATTGATATTGTTTCTTATGCCTTTTACTAAGTTTGTTAATCTATCAAGAGGATGAAGTGAAGTAGCAAAATACTTAGCTTTAATTAAACTGGCAGTAAGAGCTGCTATGGCCTTATTTAATTTAGATTGGCTGGAAGCTGCTGCTTCTTCAACAACAGGAGAAGGAGGAGTCAACTCTTCTACTTTAGGAGCTTCTACCTTGGAAGCTTCCACTTTAGGAATTTCAACTTCAGGAGGCTTTACTTCAGGAACCACTGCACCACCTCCAACGCCATCACCTAAACCAGAAGTTCCGCCACCCACATTACCAAATCCACCGGAATTGCCAATATTCCTAAGCCTCCCCAGATTTATATATAAATGATTACCTAAATTACTACGCTTGTTCCCGGCAATTTTGTCTACAAGCGATTCGTTACCTTCCTGTCCGATTGCAATACCCGTATTAACAGGACTGCCTGTTTGCGCGGTAAGTTCCGATGCTATCAAATCAGCAATAACATGGGTTGCTTCATGGGCTAATACATCATTAAGAAGTTCTTTGCTAATTTCTCCTGTTTCAAGGTCAATGAAGCGCGAATTCACCCAGATCTGGCGGCTCCCCTGTTTAGTTTCGCCAAATCCCATATGATCCAATTCTTCCGGTAAAGCTATGCGAATCTGTATCTTATTTGCCCAGTCGCCTTTATTAGCGCCTAACACCTGTTCAATAGTTAAGGCTCTAAGCTTAGTTTGGGCTTCAGTAGATAATCCAAGCTGCTGAGCATTCTTAAGCAAGCTCTTCTTGGTTTCTTCAAATAATGCCGGCAATCTTACTGCGACAGCTTTCTGGCTGGCAGAGGTAAAGCTTTGCGCACGCGCATCAATATTCTTAATTCCAATTACCTGTCCATTAGCATCAAGCTCAAAGATCTCACCGATTGTTTTTTGCGATAAAATAAACGGATCAATGGCGTGCTGCGAGATACTGTGAGCGCGATAATCCATAGTATCAAACCTTTGGCCCCAGTTTGTCCCTGCCCAGAACCTGATCATTGGAGCTAAGGCCGCTTCCGCTCTTAACCTGAACTGCGTATTTAAAGACTGCCTGGACTGGTTATTAATATCAAACGCATTAACGATTGCGCCTACTGCGGTATGCGGTAATCTATGCGTCAAAAGATCTATTGGCAATCCCAACGCCTGCGCCAAATCACCGGCTCTTTGTCCAATTTCTGCGAAAGTCAGACGGTTGACTTGGCTTGTAGTAAGCCAGGAGTTTAGGTTAATTAAAGGAGCTGTAATAATGCCACCGGAGACATGCCTTAATCTGGTCATAAAATCAAGGGCCCTATCCGCGGCAAACTGCCTGTTAGAGCGTTTATCAAAAGCATGCTCCACAACCGCCTCTAATAACTCGGGGTTGGCCAAGACAGCAGAGTTAAGCGATAGCGTGAGCCCGCCATCAGCATTAACATCCCACTCAAATTGTAAATCTCCTGCAAAAGGCATAAAGTTAACCTGCAGGCCGCGCAAATCGCTATCTTTGCCTAAAACTTTCTTAACCGCAGCATTAACTACATTTTCAACTCCAGTAGTCAATGCCGGGTTAAGGCCGACAATATTACTGCTATCTATCCGAACATTGCCTTTAACAAATGGAGCCAGTAATTGTTCTCCGCGGGTAACCATTGCACTGTGAGTATTAAAATAGGTATCAAAAGCATTAATAGTAGCTTTAGAGGCAGACAGCCTTTCTGTTGAATATGTTCCCGCGTCCTGCTTAAGCCGCGCTACCCATATTGCCTGCGCATCATCTGGATTAGTTGTTGTTTGTATGGCTGATAAATCAACTACGGTGATATTACCCTGATCATCCAGGCCTAAGTTATCCAGCATGTTACCGGAAGTTGCAGGAGACCACTGATAACCCTGCGCTGAAAGATCCTGGCCCAGTTCAGCGAGCTTCTCAAGAAGGGTATTCATTTCTGCGAGTTTGCCGGCAGCATGTAACTTCATCATTTCTTCTGCTACGGTAGTAACCCTGGCCTGTGTAATAATTAAATTATTCCCTGATCTGGTAACAGCTCCTGCAACTGATAAACCATTTAAACCCCTGCGATAACGATCTTCTATCTTTATCCTGGTTCTATCCCGCGCATCCTCAGGCAAAGATGAGAGATCAAATACTTTTACTACGCTATTTTCACTAACAAATACACGGGCATTACGTCCTTTATAATCTTTGCTTATTCCAGCTGAGAAATCTTCCCCTAAAATATCCTGGCTTACTCCTGCCTCAGCCAATAAGGTCGATAACTCCTGAAGATTAGCCTGATTCTGACGGAAATCCGTCACTAATAAGCTGCGTAAATTTCCCCTCGAGCTAACGAGTTTCTTGTTAAAGGATCTTATCTGTTTATGCTGAGCCTTAAGCGCCATTAAATGAAAATCATACTGCATTTGCAAGGCTTCATCTGAGAGCTTCTTGACATTCTCAGCGGTAAACCCAAAAGTATCCACCAAAGCCGTACGATATGCCGGCAAGTTGCCTTTTACAGCCTTGAGAGAATCCAATTTCTTTACTATCTCGCGTAAACCAGCCTCTGCGGTAAGGCGTTTTTCCTGAGTCACCTGCTGCTTAATTTGCGCGCCCAGACCAAACCCTAATAAGGCTTGCACAGATACCATGGCTTTTTGTGTACCAGAAGTTATATCAGCGCCAAACTTATGTAATTGATTTTCATATGCCAGCTTATTTGACGCTTTATCTATTTTTCCCTGTGCGGTAAATGAACCAAAAACCCTGCCGGAGCGGTGTAAATCGGATTCCATTAACCAATCATTGGTTGCAATCATCTGGGAATGTAAGTTATAAAAGCGTTCTGAGGCATCCAGAGTATTTAACCTTAAAGTATCCAATCTCTGATTATTTAAGTTCTGGCTTGGCACAGTAGCGATAGTTGAATTGGTATTGGCAAAGTTAAATAAGTTAGAAACAGGGGCTGTTGCCTGTGCGGGGAATATTACTTGAGCGCGGTACTGCTGGTGCGCCTGGCGTACGCCTGCATCAAAACTCGTATCATAAGCACGTCTTTCCTGAATAAACGGCATCAGGTTCTGCGCGGAAACAGTTACAGTATTCTGCTGGTTATTTGAATCGGTAAAGATAATCTTTCCTGGCTGCTGTTGATCAACCAGTAACGGAACTGCATCTGCACTAATTGCCTGCGCTAAGGTATAACGTGCGGCATCCCGGTTAATACTGGGAGCGATATTGCCGACAGAATTTCCGGTCACCGCAGTTGCGCCTTCGGCAATCTGAGCAAGCTCTAAAGCAGAAATCTGTCCGGCCACTAATTGCTGCTGGAATGTCGCTGCCTGCGCACGTATCTGCAACGGCTGCGCCCATTCTGCCTCATTTTCGACCTTAAACTCATATAAACCTACAGGCAGGAATCCATTGCCAGTGGTTACATGAATGCGCACTGAAGAACCTTCCGGTAATTGCGATAATCTCTGGAGCGCCTGGGCGTTATTCCCATCTTTAAAATTCTGGTTTATTCCATTAACTTCGGCGCCATTTGAAACACCGCTTTCAGGAGCAACCATTAAAGTAGCGCCCTGTGAAATCAAGGTATTTATTACCCTGGTGTTAATTGCGCTAATACTCAGGGCGCCTGAACGCTCATTTGATTCCTGTAAATTCTCAAATAGCTGCTGCTGGAAGGCATATCTTTTTGTATCGGTCGGATTGGCAAAATCAAACCCGCTCTGTTTAAGAGGCATTTTAAAGAAAGTATCAAATACATTTTCACGGATTTGCTCTTCCATGATAATACTTTCGATTCTTCCGATTGTCCCATGAATGGCATTTCCTAATCTGCTATCACCTTTAAACCAGGTCAGGCTATCCCCCATTCCCTTTTTGCCCATTCCTTCGCCCATAAAAGCCTGCATATCCCCAACCACGGGTATACGGCGTAACCCTACCTCAAGGAAAGGCTTGATAAAATACAGGGAAGGACCAAACCAAAGAGCTACCTTTGCGCCTTCATTAGCAGAATTAGCCCTTAATTGCCACATAAAAGCGCTCATCCAGCCTGTCTCGCTTCTTTCAACCACTCCTGAATAATATTTTCTGGAATCCTCTAACCTATTAATCTCATCCTTATTAGAAGAGGCGGCTTTTTGAACCTCAATCTGCTTCACCATCATCTCAGCCTGAACCCGGGTAAACGATTTATTCTGAAAATCAGCTTCTGTGCCACAGCCAAGCTGGATGTATTGCTGTTTTACATCATCCAGATTAAATGTGGATTTCAATAAGTTGTTAAAAGAAGTGTCGCTTAGGGAATGCACCAGGTTTTGTAAATCAGGCATAGCCGCCATACCTATAGCAATAGAAGGTATGGTTGGTAAAGCGGTTTTAGCTATATCATATGCGAGAACTCCGGGCCCTGCTGTTTTAATAACAAGCTTGCCATTAACGGTCTCAAAGGTTGTCTCTCCTTTTAATAAATTGTAGGCGCGCCCCAATTGTGCCAGGCCGGGTTTTATTCCAGGCCCAAGCAATGCTGTAGCCATCAAAGCAACAACAATATGCTTCTTCTCAATACCCGCTATTTTATCCGGTCCCAATACCGCATAGGTAGAAATACCTCCCCACACAGCACCCCTGCTCAACCCTACTTTTGCAACAGGGTTAGAATATAAGAATCTTGAGAAGGCAGAAGCCTTTTCCCCTGTAAACATGGGCTTACCGGCTTCATTCAACTTAAAAATATTACCTTTTTTACTTATTATATTATCAGTCCAAATAGGCTTTATAAGACTATTCAGTGATTGTTTATACCCGCCCATCCCTAATGCCAATGCCGCAATTGAGGCAACTATCAAACTTGTTTTTGTGTTTTCAGAAATGCTCTTTGAATTCATCAGCCATGCCAGCGCTCCTGCTGACCCCAATACGCTGGCGTTAGAGGCTACTCCTGACCAATCCCATGTCCCCTTGGCCCAAGATGCCTTCCTAAGGAAAGCTTCTGGAGCGCCATTTGCCTTCATCCTGTACCAAGCTGCACTTAAACCACTGCTTCCGCCGCGCTTTCCTTCAAGCCCTAAACCAACATGTATTAAGGCAATTGTCCTTAAAGTAGTACTGGCAACAGTTCTCCATGCATTATATTCTTTTGGCAAGGGCACATTTTCTACTAATAAAGAAAGACCGACGGCTGTCACAGGAACTGCACCCTTCAAATTAAGGCCCCACTTATAACCACCTAATTTAGCATCAACAGTTAACCTCTCGAATTTACCAGCTGGATTAACCCGATTAACAAGTGTCTTCCAGAATGCCGGTGCCTGCCCAGACTCAATAGGATTAACCTTTGCAGCATCCATATTAGAACTTATTTTTGCCATTAAGGTCAAGGTAGCAGGGACTAATGCGCTTGCCCACAAATTAGCTTTATAACCGTCGCGGGCAAAAGTATTGCCGGCAGATGCGCCGGCTAAAGAAGATAAACCGGTAATTGCCGGATAAGAGGTATATTCTGAAGTAAGCCAGCTGGCTTTTCCTGTTGAAGCTAATTTTGACCTGCCGTAAGCAAGGGCGCTGCCAGCCAGGAATGCCGTAGCAAATACTATCGCTCCTCTGGTAAGGCTATAGCTACTATCTTTTTTGTCGCTAAAGAAGTTGGAAAAGCTATGGTTTGCATAATCAATAAAGGTAGCCATTCCTCCGGATACCCCGCCAATAGCAAGAGAAGAAGTAATCGGTGACTTTGCTAATGCTGACTTACCTATTATAGACTTTACCTGCGGGACGATGGCCTTAGCATACACACCAAAACCCATTGAGCTAACCCACAAGGAATCCGTTTGTCCAGATAAGCTATTAAAAATGGAACTCCAGGATTGTGAACCTGCTAAAGATTTTACCGCAGAAGTAGCGATAGTAAAACCTACCTGCCCAAGATACATTTTAGGTGCTATATCAACCGCAGACGCAAAGAAACTATTAGAGGCTTTTAGATCATCTATTAAACCGTTTATCCTGCCTGTTTGAGAAAGACTTCCTGTCTTCGGTAAAGATATCCCCTTAAGGCCTGCGAAACCGCCTACGAAATTACCAGCTAATTCGAAACCATCCATCATGGTGAACTTACTATTGCCGCTGGTATCACTGCTTAAAATGCTGGCTAAATGAATAATGGACATAACCGGCTCATGCGGCCTAAGTGTAAATTGCATTAAATAGCTTCCGCTTCTTGCCTGCAGGAATGATTGTGCCGCGGAAACGCCGAACCAGCCTACTGAAGAAATAACCCCGCTGCCAAAACTTGAAACCCATGTCCCTTTTTCAGCGGCCTGGTTTTTATATACCCGGGAAATCCAACCAGGCGTAGCATCTGGATTGTCATAATAGCTGCCTATTGCCCTGACAATACCACGATAAGGAGCAGCTACAGTTCCTGTAATGTTACTGGCCACGCCAATATACTGATGCAATGGCATTATCGTATCGGCTACGCCAACAGCCGTAGAAACACCCATAATCGTCATGGCAGTCTTTGACGCAAAAACATATTGCCCCATTCCTGCAGTAGCAAAGATACCCAAACGCCCTGCCGGGCTCATATATTCACCACTATATAATATGCTGCCGGTATTAATTGCATTCTCAGTTATAATCCCTATTGTGGGAGCGGTTTTTGCATAACCTAATACCTTAGCAGTCATTATCTCTGTTTTTGTCGCGTTCGCAGCTACTGTCCCTACAGTAATCACTTTTGCCCACGAAGCCAGGCCGGCAGTAACCAAATTAACCGCAAAATCACCCAGAAGGATATTTGAGCTTATGTTCTGCCCAGTAATACCATTGTAGATTAATGCATTACCTGTAGTAATTGCCGCAGCGCTTCCTACAATACCTAAAGTTGTCAAACCGGCAGCTGCCATTCCACCGCCAGGAGCAGACCCAACACCTGTAACAGCCACCACGGTGCCGCCTACAACTAAACCTACACCACCACCCACCTTAGCCGTAGAACCCCATGTAATCGCATCATCAACAAAAGCAACCGGGACTAAATTTGTTTTGGCCATGTATGCGCGTACAGCAGGTTCGCTATACAATTCTATAAGGGCAGTCATCTGAACATGCTTATATTGCTTTGCATACTCGGGAGAACTGCTATCCATGGTATTGAGGCCAGCTTTAATAGCCAAACCGTTAACTTTGTTTATATATTTTGCTTCTATGGCGTCTCCAAACACATTGGCGAGCCGATCTTGAGAAATCTGGCCGGTTCCAGTATTTCTCAAAGCTATCTCCAGGTCTCTTTTTGAGTCACTTGAACTACTAAAGTATCCAAAAGTAACCCCTGAATACATATCTCTGTTGCCGTAACGGAAGTATGTGTTCTCTTGCACATCATCAGCTGCTTCAAAATTCTTACGGTTATAATCATCAAAGCTGCCGAATACCTGCCCGGAAGCACTAACAAAAAGCTCCTTGCCGTTACCCAGGTTAAAAGACATCCTATCAACTTGCGTCTGTTCAAACATGACCTCTTTTGCAGCTACTGGCTGGGTACCCATGGAGCCATCTTTGCCCTGAAAAATGAATTTAATCTCCCCGGAAGGAGTTACCACTTTCTGCATGTTGCCAATTACAGTATCGTTTTCCTTAACCTGAGTGGTCTTAGCAACAACATTACCCATAATCTCCCCGCCCTGGTCGTTATAGACCCTGGTCCTGCCAAAAGCTTCCTGCTTTATGGTAATATGCCCTCCACTCTCAAGATCAATGACTTTTACTGCATATTTTGGCGCATACCGGCCACCATCATATTTAAGAGCTGCTAGCTCGGTAAGCACTTCGTAAGGGTTGCCTTTCTCATCATACCCCCTGGTTACATACCCTACGTCTTTTATAAGGAAGGTTTCCTCTACCACCGCTTTTTTGTTCATGATTAAAGACAGGGCGTTGGCGTCAACTTTAACAGCAGACATTTCGGTTTCATGGCGGCGGGCAGTCCCCCTATCCTCCATTTTCAACTCGCTATTAATCTTGGAAGCCAAATCATATAAATCTTTAGCTCCGGTAGCAGTTAAGCCGATTAATGCAACACGTGCATAGGTTAAATCAACCGCCCTGCGATCCCTCTCTTCCCTAATACTATCATCCCTGTTAACAGCGACTGCTCCCCATATACCAGCCCAGATCCCCTGATCCGGCATGTCGCCATTGCGCGCCAACTCATTGCGCCATTTTGTTTCCTGGGATACAAACGCAGATTCGAGGTCTTTTACCCTGCGCGTTAATTGAGTAGTTTTTTGCGGATCAGAGGATTCCAAAAGCCCCAATGCTTCTTTTGCTTTTGCTATTTTTCTTGCCGCCAGATCTACTTCTGTTTTATCCGCTGAAGAAGCTACAAGGCTGCGCTGTTCATTTTCCAATACAGAAATATCTCGTCTAAGGCGTTCCTTGACCTGCTCCCTTACTGTAGAAGGCCCGCCATTTTTCTTGTATTCTTCAACAATTGCCGCCAGCTGTTTATAACCATTCTGCGCATCTTTATCTAAACTATAACCCGCGGGTATAAGATTTTGAGTGCGTAGCTGATCCATAAGATTCTTGTTCTGCTGCCTGGTAGCTTCCTTACTGGCCTTATTTAATGCATCAATAGCATTAACATAATCACCTTCATTAAACGCCTTTCTTGCCCGGCCGAAGATATTCCTTGCCTTATCAAAATCAGCCCCGGAAGCTTCGGATTTCTCAAAGAATCCAGCAAGCTCTTGCATCGAAGCCCTGATTTTGTCTATTTCAAAGAAAACAATACCCTTGTCGGTTAAAGCCCCAACCTGCTTTTTGCCCGCCTCATCAAAAACATTTATCCCCTCTGATTTGCCTGCTTTAAGCGTGAAAGTTCTTCCATCTTCAGTAGTTATCTTTGCCTCATTCTGGAAGCCTTTACCTATAATATAAAATTTACTCTGAGCACCCTTAATAAGGAACCCGTCATTAACCTGCATTCCAATCCCGTATTCTCTATCGCCAAATTTAATCTTCTCAAATTTCTGCTCAACTTTTCTATTTTTGCCTTGCTGCAATGTTCCCAGCAGCATTACATCTTTATCGCCAACTGTGATATCTTTTCTTTCAAAGTTAATTTTGGAAGTAACGCGGTCAATAATAGGAACAAGTTTACCGTCGCGTTTTTCTTCTCCGATATGGAATGCTGCGAATACGTCTTTTTCTTTCCCTTTATAACTAAGTGTTTCACCCCAGATAACAGAAGTATCTTTTTGCAAAGTAATGGTATTACCAATGAAACCGGCCATTGACTGCGCCTGCCAAACCTGGGCTCCATTTATTTCTGTTACGCCTAATAACAGCTGCAGGTTTGTCCCTTTGCCTAATTCTATTACAGCATCGCTATGGGTTTTAATCACGTTTAAGTCAGTCAAAGGCGCGCGAGTGGGAATAGCTGATTCATTGGCCTGAGTTGTTGAAGTAGCGGCACCAGAAGAAGTGGGAGTAGGAGCTAAATTCCTATTATGGAAAATAGTATCGTCTGTCCCTCGGGTAACCCGGGCAATCACGCCCATCTCAGGAGCAAGCGAGGGGCTCTTAATATTAAAGAAAACCGAGTCTATCGGTGTTTTATTCATGGTGTTAAGATAGGTGCTGCTCAAGGTCCCTTCGCCTTGCAATAAAGCCAGGGGATACAGACTAAATGCGTTGCTATTTTTCTCTGCATTATAGGTTATCTGATTAAAAGTGAAGAGCTTAACGTTAACTATGCCCTCCCCCCCTGAGACGCCTGCTGCCTTTGCCTCAATAGACGTGGCTTTAGTCGGCATTACTAACGCCGGCTGTTCAAGATTTTTCTGCTGGTAGATAATATCTGAAACATAGTTTCCTTCATTATTCCTCTTATAATTTATGGTTCCCTGAACATTAAATAATAAGTTGTCCCCGATAGGAACCCCTGCCCTTACCAAATCATTCAAATCAGCCTCATCAATCTTCATAACAAGCTGAGAATTGGTTCCTATCTGCCTGATGGCTTCGCGATCAGCAGAATTCTTAAAGAAGTTAACATTATACTCACCTGGCTTTATTCTTTGTATTTCAACGATATAATTAGTTAATTTATTTTCTTTGACTGCTTTCTCAAATTTGGCCGGAAGTTGCGCGGTAAGAAAATTCGAGAACTTTGCCTTATCTGCTTCATGCAAAGAAGTCGCTCTCCATTTGCCATCTTGGTCCTGGCCAAGCTCTATTTGCAGAGTTGAACCAGACATTATCATGGCATTATCAACCTTGAATGCTTCGGTTTGCTTATCAAAGCTGCCATTAGTCTGGATAAAGGTGCTTGTTAATTCCCCGCTTATAGGCGTCTCGGCGGGTCCTTTATTCTTTGCAAGTAAATCCAGTTCATCTTTAACCTTCATTGAATCTTGATAGTTATAGGAGAAATAACCAAAAGGTGATTTTTGCGTTAGGCCGTTAAACCCGAATAATGAGCCTTGTGCGCCCTCGCCAAAAAAGTTGTATTTATAATCCAGAATATTCGGTTTATTCACTTTGGCATCTTGTGAATTCGCGGCTGAGAAAAAGCTGTTAACCCCGATGCCATTTTGAACATTAAGTAAGATGCCGAATCTTGAACGGTCTGCCTGCTTGTAGAAATAAAGCGAATCTGCTTTTTCAGGCAGAAGAGAAGCGCCGCCACTAATCGTGGCAGCGGTTAATAAATTGGTAAGAGGATGGATATTCCATTTATTACTGTTATCTAAAGACTGCCACATTTCTATTTTTGCACTTTCAATTTGATGAGAAAGAGTGCCATTAATTTTTACATTCTTTAACTCAAGAGGGGCGCTGTTTACCATAAGGCCGTTTGTAAGGAATCCGGCGGGGCTGTTAACATGAGAAACCTTTTTGTCCTGCGCTACTATCTCACTGAATCCGGCACCGCGGTAATCTCTCCACGGAGCCAGGGCCTGTTTGAACTCTGCTAATTCTGCCCTGTTGAGTGTTACCGTATTTTCTGCCACAAGCCTGTTGTCTGCCCCGGACTTTCCAATAGATAAAGTAACATTATTATCTCGCGTAGTAGTAACGGTAATTTTTCCCTCATAATTACCGGCAATCAAAGGCTGTATTTTAGCAGTCAACGCCGGGCTCAAAACAGCGGTATTTAAATCCAGGGTAACTTTAGACCCGGGAGCGCCGGCAAGGCCTAAAAAACTCGCCTTGCCATTGCTATCCTGCCCTAAATAATCAACCTCAAAAACACCCTTATAGAGCTTGCCGTAAGCCTTATCCTCTACACCGGGGATCGGTACTGATATCGCGTATACATCCGTGTTAGTGAGCGCGCGGTTTTTCTCAGGAAGAGAAGAAGGATTAGATTCTCTCTGGGTTTCATAATAATAAATCCCCTCTCCCGTTTTATCAATATTGGTAATTAATCTGTAGCCTTCATCTTTATTAAATATTACGTCATCTATTTTTGTTTTTAGATTCTCCTGCTGTGGAGCCTTGCTTAACAACTCCCCATTCTCAAATGTCTTCTTGCCAAATAACTTGAGCTTTAAAGTAAGGTCTACTTCGGTATCACTCCTGGCGCCGCTAGCCAGCTCTGACATATTTCCATGCACTCTCTCATAAGCATTGCCGGTAACAATCTTAGCCACATTGTACGAATTTTTTATTAATCCAATACTATTTTCCACTGCGCTATAATGGAAAGAATCCGCCAGGTGCTGGCCATAAACAACAGCAAAACCGCCATTTGCCGAATTCGCTGCCCTTTGGCCAAAGTTCACTATCTGCGTAACATAGTTATTATAAGTAATTACATCGGACATTTTATCCTTAGCATCCCAGCCAAAATTCAGAGCTTTGTTAGTGGCTTGCTGAATATACCCCCCAAAACCCGGCCTCTCTTTTAACTCACCTGTTTTTCCATCGGCATTATAATAAAATGAGTCACCATGGATAAGAGTATCCGTGAGTGCCCGGCCTGCCGCGCTTACCAACATTTCTGCATTTGAAGCAGTAACCGGGTCTATTCCGTAATTATTCACAAGCTTATTTCTTAACATTGCTGTCCCAATAGAAACTCCACCCTGCAAAAGCCCCTCCCCAAGCAGCTTATACCAGCTATCGCTATAGCCAGAAACAGATGTACCCAAAGCCTGATATCCCGCTCCAAGACCGGAATAATATATTTCGTATTTTTCCATTTTATCGCTGATATAATCATCCAACTCGCTATCCTTTAATCCCTGAGATTCTCCATCCTTTTTAATCTTTTCATACTTCATAGAACGAAAACCCTCTTCTAATAAAATGGCGCCGGATTTTATGGTGATGTGTTTCATAATGTCACCATACCCCGTACCTTGCTCAAACCTAAATTCTTTATTTGCATATTCTTTTAATTTATCACTTCCTTCCGTATAGCCCGGATACTCTTTCCCATTTTCTGATAATTTCCCACCCTCTGTTAAGTGCGGCTTCATCCCCTTTTCCATATACGACTTCTTCTCCATAGTATCGAGATAACCGGCAAATGCGCCTACTGCTGTTCCTCCTGCAAAACCAAGGGCTGCATAGCGTAAACGATCCTTTGTTTCATCCCCGCCATACATATAACCGGCGATAGCACCAGTGGCCCCGCCCATCATGGAAAATTGATATTTATCTTGACTAACCAAAAGCCCTGTAGTAGCGCCTAACCCGAACCCGGCTAAAGCAGATATTGCTCTCTCTGAGCCTCCTGAACCAGTTAAGGCGCCTATAGCTGCTCCTGCAACTCCTCCGATAAGCATAGGCTTGGCATTATCGCTAATAGTCTTTAAAACAATGGCGTGGTTATCCGCTAAGTACCCTACCCCTGCGCCTACGCCAGCACCAATCAAGGCACCGGCAACACGATTGTTAGAATAAAGAGCCGCTCCTAAAGCAGCTCCACCTACACCTGTAAGGATTGGCACACGATTGTTTCGCCAGAAATCACCCAAACTAAAAGGCGAACCGGAAGACTGGTTTGCAGTCGAACCACCAACACCAAATGCTGCGGGAATCAGGCTTTTACCTGCCTGCATCGTCAATAACCCTGCTGCCAAAGAACCTATCTGCGCAGTAGCGCTTGTCCGTGAGTCATTCGCATTGTATAAGGATAGATAAACCCGGGTAGCAGTCGCCTGGCTAACAGCTGTAGCCAAACCGCTAACCAACACATTAGAACCTGCGGCAAAGCTAAGTGTATCCTTAAAACTTGTCATATTCTTCGATGAAAAAGAATCTGCTTTAGCTGATCCCAAGGAAGTCATTACCCCTGTGGCAAAACCGCCTAGAGCAGAACCGATGAAAGCAGCCTTATTTGAAGACCAATTTTTCTCCATAGCCACACCCTGCACATAGCTTTGCACCGCATAGCTTACGCCTACGGATTTAATACCACTAACCAGGCTTGACCCAAAGTTCTTTACAAGATTACTAGGGATCTCTTTCCAGCCACCAGAAAGAGAACTACCGACCGCGCTGACAGCAAGATTAACAAGGATGCTCGTGGACATACTCTTAGACCATTTTGACCAGTTCACGCTATTGGAATACCGACCGGGATTCCTTCCGCTGCCTAAAACAGACTTGGCCTGGCTATCGCTTATTGCTGAAACCGGCTTACTGCTTAAAGCATAACCTGTAAAATCATTCAAAAATTTCTCCTTAGGCAAAAACTCTTCTCTATGGTTATCACTAAAATAAACCTTATCTTGGCTGATACGAGTGACTAAAACATAGTGGTCGCCATTAACATGCGCAATAAATGGGGTCGGATCTATTTTTAAGTTATTTAAGTCTAATTTTACAGGATAAAGTTTTTGACCGAAGAATTCGGAAGCCATAGAAAGGGCGTACAATGAAGTTTTAATAACTTCAGGATTGCCTTCCGGTTTAACCACGTCATTTAAAATATCGATAGTCAAAGCCAGGATAGCAATATCCTGCTCAGTTGCTTTTGAGCCGGTATAATTTAAATAATCAAACAAAGCCTTGGAACCACAAGGCCTCCCCTGTAGCCATTGAAAGATCTCATCAATCTTCTGATTGGACATTTTCAATGGCTTATCCAAGTTTATAGTCAGATTGGACGAAACCTTGATTGCAGTTATGGGTTTATTTGCTATATCTTTAAGAATATTACGGATGGCTAAGGCAGTATCAATACTAGAGAGGTCTTTCAGGTAGCTAGGAGCGATGCTACCTGTTACCGGCTTATTCCAAAGTACACGCCAGTCATATTCTACTGCTTGAGCTACCTGTTCTGGCAGGAAGACAGCTACAACAATAAACGCAACCACACGGATCCAGGCCTTGAAGCTAGACTTAAATTCTGGCTTGGCTTTTGGTTGCTCAAACTGGCCTTCTGTCTGTTTCTGGATTTTATCCATCTTTTACCTAATAGTGTTAGATAAAAAATAAATCTTTCCCCTTACCCCAATACTTTTTATTAACCTTATCACTTTTACTTTTTCCATAAGTTAATAAACTGTTTTTAAAATTACTTACTAAGTATTGAAATAAAATCGAGTTGTCAATTCCAACTCTCGTCGCTATTGGCAACCCGGCTATCCTTGGGACTTCTTTTTGACTTAAGGACCCGTGGCTTTGTGTCCTTAGATTACTCTAAGTTTACCTTTTCAACCTATTCAATTTACAACCAAAGTATAACACTTAGATCGTCGCTGTCAAGTATAGAATATACTATTTTTGGTAACGCTTTCTTTTCCCAAAAATGGGCAAAAATCAAACTAAAGATTGGGGCTAAATTTGGGGTCGGATCTATTCATCAAGCCTAAGCCAACGAACATTTCAGTGGACTTTAACTATTTACCCCCATACCTAATCTTGTTCATTTTACTTCTTTGGGGTCGAGTTAAACTTATCCAAGTTGATTGGACAATTAATTAGGTAGAGTGGACATTAATAAAGCTGATTACAAATAGATTGGACAATATCTATACTAACAACTTAGATTCAGAATCACCAAATACACCCAATAGTTTCGCTTATACCCTGTCTCGCTAATTTACTTACCTGGGTCTATATGACTGTCCTATATCTCCTAACACGTATCAGGACTATTGTGTATATATAGTTGAATCTGGATATCTCTGATATTTTGTTAAGCAAAAGTGCTTGTGGGGAGTTGTAAAACAGAATATAATATAAAAGGTGGGATAAACTAGCACAACTTACGGGGGTAAATCAATGGAAACTTCATTCTGGCAGAAAGTCATCCTTATTCTATTTGGAATATTTATAGCATTACTTCTTTTGGAGATAGGGTTACGCTTGGGCGGATTTACATTATTACAGATACAAAAACACAGGAACGACTTAGCGCTGGGACATAAAGGAGCGTATCGTATAATGTGTATAGGTGAATCTACTACGCAGAACCAATACCCCCCTTTTCTTGAGGAGGTTTTAAATAAATCCAACATAGGTATAAAATTCTCCGTAATAGATAAAGGATTGGTTGCGGCGGATACTAATTTGATCGCTTCACAGCTAGAGGAAAATATAAAGAAGTACCATCCTGATATGGTTGTGGCAATGATCGGTATTAACGATAACGGAATACATATGCCCGCTGAATTCAACCGTTCTTCAAAATTCTCCCTGACCTCTTTGAAGGTTTATAAGTTAGCGCAACTGCTTTTAGTGCATATTAAGAATAAAATTGGAACAGATGATATTATATGGGAGAAGAAAACTGAGCCTAATATTCCCTATCTTAAGCTGGGAGGAGAACTGGAAGCTCAGGGGCAAATAGAGTCTGCAATGCATACATATAAGAAAGCTATTGAACTTAACCCCAATGATATAGATGCATATTTTCGCTTAGCTTTATTATCCACTAACCCTGCGGAAAGAAAAGAAATGCTTAAAAAGGTATTCCATTTCTACAAGATGTTAATCGAGACGGCTGGGATTAATGATA
Source organism: uncultured Planctomycetales bacterium (assembly GCA_964427405.1). Taxonomy (GTDB): domain Bacteria; phylum Omnitrophota; class Gorgyraeia; order Gygaellales; family Profunditerraquicolaceae; genus UBA6249. Next base: position 28,194 of record CAYRUB010000012.1, read on the forward strand.
CGCCGGATTTAAATTACTTTTTCACTGTATTCACGAGTTTTGATGAAACTCAAATTTATTCAAAAGAATTGGAAGGGCTATTAAAAATGATCTTGGCGCGAGATTCAAGAAATAGCGATGCTGCGCTTAATTTATTTTATATGTTTTTAAAACAGCGCCGTTACGATGAAGCGGAAGAAATTCTAAAAAAAGGCATTATGTTACATAATGACACATGGAGCACTGGTGAGGCCCGGCTGTTCGATTGCTTTGCGATATTATATCATGATACTGGAAAATCCACCTTAAGCGAAGATTACTTGCGCAAGGCAGATGAATTAAGGCGCCAGCGGTATTCAGAGGTGACCATTAATAACTATAAGAAGATAAAGGCCATCCTGGATGAAAATAAGATAAAATTGGTCTGCGTGCAATACCCACTGCGAAGTATAGAAAATTTAAAGGGGATATTTGACAAAGAAAGTAATATAATATTTGTGGACAATGAATTAAGTTTTAAAAATGCCCTCAAAAAAATGTCCTATAAAGATTTATTTATTGATTTGTTCGCTGGCGATTTTGGCCATTGCACTAAAAATGGGAATAGGCTATTAGCTGAGAATATAGCAACCGCTATTCTAAGCTCAACTTCAACAATCAGCGGACTGAAGAACCCCTAAGACTGTATTATTTGAGGCCGGTGAGGCCACCCTGCATAAACTGAAGCAAGATTGGCCCTCCAATTACAATACCGATTACGGGCATAATGAAGAATATAAGGGGAAGGAGTATTTTAATTGGCGCCTGTAAGGCGATCCTTTGCCCGCGGTGGAACCTTTGGGCACGGGCATCTTCTGAGATTATAGTAAAAGCCTCCGCAACCGGAGTTCCCATACGGTCTGCCTGAATAATTGTCTGCACAAACGAGGTCATTTCTGGAATATCCAGCCTGCGAGACATGTCTTTTAAAGCCTGGATACGCGGCTTCCCCCATTTAATCTCTTCAACCACAAATGCCAATTCCTCGGTCATCGCTGTACCCGGGGTTTTATCAATCACCCACTTAACCGCGCTTACAAAATCAAGGCCTGCCTCAATGCAAAGCCCTAGCAAATCCACCGTTTCCGGAAGCCGGCGCGAAATCAGGTTTTTACGTTTGGTAAGCTTTTGTTTTAAATAAATTTCCGGGATAATATAACCTATTACCAGGGAAATTAAAATATAAATGGGATTAATTTTACCGGTAGCAATAATGCTTAAAAATACAAAGGTAAGCATAATAATTATCTTTAAATTAAAAAACGCCACCGGAGAAATACTGACATGCGCAGCATCAATCTTATTCTTTATTTTAACCAATAGCCCGCTTCTTTCAAGGATATCCCGTGTAGGAAGAAGCTTGGATAAATCAAAAAGCGGTTTGTTAGTTTTCTCAATAAAACTATCCTGCTTCAGGCGCATAGCTGAAACTCGCCAGGAAGAAGCCATTGCCCAGGCAATTAACACAACCGCAGAAATAATTAAAAGGTAAATTAGAATATCCATATTTATATTTTAATTATACTAAACATCCTAATAAGAAACATGCCGCAAACCTGTAATATCACCGCTCCCACCAAAAGCATCCTGCCTAAATCATTGCTCATCATAATATCAAAATGATGCTTGTTAACCGAAAGAACCCAGGCAACAAATATAATCGGCAAAAATGACATAATATATCCTTGCATTCTCCCCTGCAAAGTAAGCGTCTTGATATTTTCTTTCAGTTTATGGTTATCCCTGATAGTCACACTCAAGCGGCTAAACACCTTCGTCAACTCCCCGCCTGTTTCGCGGGCAACCAAGAGCGCGTTAACCACCAAACCAAGTTCCTCAAGGTTCATCCTCTTATTCAACCGGACAAGGCTCTCCTCCAAAGAAATACCCATTTTATTTTCCCTTACTACCAAGCCTAACTCCTGACTAATTGGAGCAGGCATCTCTTCTACCAATACCTCAATCCCTTGTAACAAGCTTAAGCCGCCTTTTAAACAACTGGTGAGCATATTGATAGAATCCAAAAGCTGGTCATTGAATTTCTGGACCCTGCGCTTAAAGCGCATCTTAAGAATAAGGTTTGGCGTGGCCAGCCCGATAAGCGCGCCGAAAATCATAAAAAACGGCGAGTGTAAAAAGAGGATGCCACCAGCCCCGAAAAGAATAGGAAGGATATAATAAAGCATGGCAATCCTTTTAGGACTCTTGTCATAGAACATCTTATCCATTTCCTTGGCAACTATAACCTCTTGCTTCTGCTGCCAGGACTGTATCTTTTGCATAAAAAAAGGCAAGAGGCTCAAAGATAACAAAATAATTGAGCACAAAATCACAATACTAAGCAATAAAACCATAATTCTCCATTATTTTAAACTACCGGTGGCAATACTGACAAATTACTGTGAATTAAAGCAGGCTGCATTTGCCTGTTGCAATGCTTCAGCTGCTGCTGTCGCTTCTTCTCCTGCCTGCGCAGATATTTGCGTTTTTGCAATTGATTCTTGCTCTAATCTGCGAGCTTCTGCTTTTTTCGCCTGATAATCCGCTTCCTTCTCGACAGCTATTCTTTCTTTATCTGTGGCTATACCCTCTCTTCTTGTCGCCTCCTCTGCTAAACTTTCAGCCTCATCGCAGATAGCTTCGCAATTTCCCCATCCCCAATAGAACCATTCTCCGTTGTTGCAACTATTACACTCTCCCTGTTTAGCATTAGCTGCCTGACGGGCATCAGTAGCCTCCTGCCGGGCTAAAACTGCCTCGTCCTTGGCAATCCGAGCCGCTACCTCAGCGGTTTCTTCTGCCTCTTCCGCTTCAACTGCCGCTAAATTAGCTTCCCCTGCCTCTCGAGCTAAATCCGAGAAAATCTGCTGTTTATTCATCGCTTCTTGTGATAAAGAGTTGAGATAATCTGGATCACAATTAGGATTATCAACAGGAGGCGGGGTAGGAGGCTCAACCGGTTCGCTGCCGGGTAGAACTGGAAATTCAAACGGCGCAACCCCTCCGGAAGTGGAAAGAGAACCAAACTGCCTTCCTTCGCCAAAAGTATCAGCAGATTCTTTATAGGAAGCCTGGGACCTCTGCCGGATTTTAGGCATCATAGCCGAAAAGGCCCCGATTAAAACAATGATGAATATTATGTAGGCTAATGTTGACTGGGATAATTTACTGTTTCGATGCTTTATCTTCATAGACAATACTGATTAGGGATACCCCTTTATTCATCGGATTATTCATTACCTGCACAAAGCAGCGATTTCCTGTTTGGTTAGTAAAATTCATACCGCGCGAGTTTCCGAGAAAATCACGCATCACTTCCTGCTGCTCCGGGGCCATTGCGCCTTGCTGCTTCTCCTGCATAGCCTTAAGCATATCTCCGAAATTATTTTCATTCTCCATTTGCCAACCGTATCGCAGCATCTGGCCGCGGTAAAAATCGATCACTGCGCTAATAGAGTTTTCAGTAGTATACGTTGCTGACCTTGAACCGCCTGATTTTAAGCGCGTTGAATTCATACAACGTGCGCCGGGATAAACCGGGACAGAAGGAATAGATTCACACTCAGCCGAGCTACCGTAAGAATTAGTTTTATTAAGTAAAGACCCCATTGAGGCAGTACTGATAATAAAATTGGTTTTGCCTTCGACGGAGGAACCTCGCACAACCACAAGGACTAACTCCTCTGCCTTGCTAAAAACAAGGTTTTGCTCGCCATTCATAAACAACTTATACCCCCGGCCAGGCATCTCTTTAAGATAATAGTTAAGCAGCTCCTGTTTACTAGCCTTAGTCTCATAAGAAGTTATCTTTCTTTCTTCTCCGCTGCCGGTAACCGCTATATCATCCATTATAAGCTTCGCCCCCCAGGGTATAGGCACCTCGGCAAAGGCAATTTCAGATAGAAACAAAATAAAAGAAATGGTAAAAATAAGTCTTGCGCACAAGGCATTTTGTTTCATTATAACTTCCTTTCTTCTCTTATGTCTATTTTAACTATTGAGTATTATATTATATCAAAAATCAGGTATAATATCAAAATTTTGGTTGGGAGGAAATATGCTCCCATCCTTAACTACCCCAGACGCCGACTGTTTCTTAACCGGCCAATCAGTGGTATATACGCCATAGTTTATACTTGAGGGACTAGTAGTCCTGGTAACTTCTACTTGAAGAGGGTGCTCTGTCCTTTGTTCCCAAACAAAACAAGGTATACCATCAACAGGAGTAGTGAATAACTCAGCTGCGGCTGCAATAGCCAAAACTACTACTGCTGCTGCTGCAGTATAATATATTGCAAAAGGAATGGCCCAACAACCAGCACAATATGGTAAAGCGACAGTTGTCCAATATGATATAGCCTCCATAATGTGTATCACCATAACAACAGCCAGGACAAGAGCAAAAACTGCCGACAAAATTGCAACTGAATAAGTCATAAAAATAATCATGTCTGCAGTCATTACACCCCATGTTATAAGAGGCCCTAACGTACCCATATCCCGTTGATTCAGATAGGAAATAATCGCGCCGGATTCACTAGCTACATCGCCGAAATCTAACAGGCGAAAAGGCACTTTTTGCACAGGCGTAACCGTTACCTCTACTTTATTGTTTACAATATGGTCAGTGCGGGAATCATTCCAATCAAAATCTATAGTGCTGGTGCCATAATTCATATCAGCTTTATTCTTTGCCGGAAGCAGGCGCATAAATTCATCGAATTTTGTCTCAATCAAAGCGTAGCACCGGGCATCCGAACAACCGGATTTAGAAAATGAAACCTTAGGTTCGTCTACCCCAGTGTTTGAGAAAGCGTATTGCCGGGAAGAATCCCGGCTATTTTTAGGAATCTTATCATTCATTTCATCAATCATCTTTTTTATTGAGTTGCCTACTTTGGTGGCACCTTCAACCATAAGCGCTATAGTGTATGCGGTCAAAACGAGCGCCGCTACCGAGAGGAGAAGGTTTACTAAGGCTGGAACGTTAAACGATGTAAGAGTCGAGTATAGGTTTATAATCGCTTTTACAAAGTCTATAATCCAGCTGACTAACAGCAATTGCATCATCACAGTAAAACCCGCGAAATTCAGGACCATCTGGTCATTGATATTAGCCATAGAGTTAAGCATGACAGAAGCAGATGAGCCTCCGGCAAGCACCCCTGACTGAGCTGCATTCTTAACCTTGTTATCCTGAATCTTGCTTTTTCCCAAATTTACCACGAGGAAGGCGGCAATAACAAAAATAACCAGCGCCAGGGTCAAGACAGCGATAATCTGCCCTTTTTTGCCTGTGCGCATTTTATGAAAAAGTATATTCATACACTGACCTTTCTATTGATTCGCGCTCTTTAAAATAGCCATCGCCCCTAATAAAAACAGCACCAGCATAGCCAAAGCAAGCACTGCCTCTAAGATTACCTGCGCTTTTTGTAGGAACCTGTCACTATTGCCTTTAATTCCAGGTTTCACTTTGTCCTCCGCTTAAATCTACAGTAACCGCTTTTTCACCGAGATCTTCAAATGTATGGCTGGCCAAGGGTATGGTCGAATCCGGCACAGTTACATCATAACGCCTTGAAATTCTACGATTAACCTGATGACTTATACTTACTGAACGAATACTTGAATTTGCGCTCTGTGATTCAGAATAATTAATACTCTTAGGTTCTTCGGTTTCTATATCATATACCTGAGCAGTGACTTCTTTAATATACTTCTTGCCAGCAAGCGAGGAGCCATCGTGGATCTCATCGCAAACTCTCCAGCCCCATTCCCCCATTTCTTCATCTTGAAGCTTAAGCCTGTCCCTCTCTGCTTCTGACTCATCAATCTTAGCTAAAGCCTCAGCTAAACGCGAGGAAAGATATGCAAAAGAAGCTATTCGTAATATAACATCAATGTAGCTTCCCCAATTTTGCCACCAACCAGCCTCATTTCCATTTAAATTAAAAAGTTTCTGCGCATAAGTAGAAAGCATCGGGTATGCCGCGCAGAAATAATCAGCAGTAGAAAGCTTTAAGCCATCCTCAGGGTCTTCGGTTCCGCCCGCACGGTCATAGTATAACTTTTTCGCTTCTTCTCCGCTGCTAATATCAGTAGTATTGTAATAATTATACTCTAAATTCGGCGGGTCTTCGGCATTTGAATAATATACTGACGCGGAGCTAGCAGCAGTACGACGCTGGCCTCCCTGAAAAATCCGGGTTGCCTGACGGTCAGCATTAAGGCTGTAGCTGACAATCCCACCAGAGCATTCAAAGCTATCTCCATCTATATCTTTTTCAATAAATTTATGGTTAAATGCCTTTTCTTTTGCCTGCTTAAACACATTTTCATCAGTCAGCTTTTGTTCGCGCAGATTCCTTTGATAGCTCAGTGCCGCCAGCAGAACCATAAGCATAATGCCCACAAACAACGCCAGTTCTAATAATGCCTGGGCTTTTTTACCCATATCAGCTCTTTATTCCTCCACGGTAGTTGATTCATAATTGGTTTTAGTTGTATCGGAACCTTGATTTGTATAAGTACCTAAATGTTCTTGTTCGGTAGAGGTCCCGGAACGTACTATATTGGTATTGGAAGTTGTTTCATTAGACTCGTATTGCTTAGAGCTAATCTGATTCGCCAGATCCCGCAACCTACCTTGAACGCCGCGCTTCATATAAGCCTGCATGGCGATAAAAGCAGTAGCCACCAAAGCCAATAATATAACATATTCCTGAATTGTTTGGCCTTTTCTTCTTATAAACATATTCTTTTTAGAAAATTAACCTGCTTTTCTCATTTCTCCGCCGCCGCTACGGAGTAACCACCTTAGGGACATACTCCTGTTTTAGCTCTTCAAGCCGGGCATTGACTGCCCTCTTAAAATAAATCTGCATGGCAACAACCGCAGCTGCTACCACGCTTATAATTATCACATATTCAAGAATACTCTGCGCCCTGTTTTTCACTTTCCCGCCCCTAAGAATTGCTTCTGCTGCTCATCAAGACCTTACCTTAACCCCCTCCAAGATAGCCTTTAAGCGTGTTTTGCAATTGCCCAGAAGAAGCAGCAATTAGCGTAACCCCCACCATCGCAGTCAAGATCCCGAATAAAATAACATATTCCAGTATAGACTGTGCTTTTTCTCGTTTTTTCCTCATTGCAAAACCCCTCGTCGCTATTAATAAGCAGCTATTACTCCGCGCTTAAAGCACTAACTGTTTCACTGCCCGACCTGTTCTGCTTACTCGTTGAGGATGACGAAGAAACTCCACCGCCACTTACAGATTCAGTCTGTGTCATATTGCTAGTAGTAGTATATTCTGAAGTAGTGTTACCGGCAGAATATTGCTCACCAATCTGATCAGTAGATTCCCTCAACTTCCCCTGAAAACCACGCTTCATATAAACACCCATTGCAATTAATGCCGCGACTACAAAACCAAGCAAAATAACATACTCCAATGTACTTTGTCCTCGCGAACTATGCTTTAACATAGCTTCCACCTCCTTAAAAAATTACTTAATCACAAACTTACCTTTCACCATCTTACTGCTATCTTATTCGACTCCGGATATACTTTGCGATCCAGCCCTGGTAGCCGCATCCGTAGTAGTCTTTGTAACCCCTCCACCGGCAGCAGTATTTGCAGTAGTTGTTTCATCGCGCGTACTCGTTGCGGAAGAAGATAAATAATACGGTTCATATTGACCGGTGGATAGCATTGTAGCTGCCGGATCATTATAGTCTACCGCGTCTTTAACTTTCGCCTGAAGGCTGCGTTTTACATAAACCTGCATCGCTACTGCCGCAGCAATAACTAAGCCGATAACAATTGCGTACTCCGCCGTGCTCTGCCCTTTTCGCATTAACCTCAACATTTCATCCACCTCCTTAAAAGTTTACTTCGTTCACTTTCTCCTGCATCTTATTACCCAGCGAATCATAAGTGCCGGTCAGTTTTGGTTTCAACGCCGCAGCAACCGCAATAATCGCCCCTACTACAGCCGCCAAAATAATTACGTACTCCAATGTACTTTGCCCTTTTCTGAATCCCCTCATTTTCTCACCTCCTAAAATTATTTATTCCAACAATAATTTAACTCTTTCTGCGTCTGTTGAGAGCCTACGTTAATCAAACGCATTATATATACAGACATCGCCATCAAAGCCGCAACGACGATAGTAATCAACATGGCGTACTCAATAACACTTTGTCCTTTTCTGAATCTTAAGGGTTTCATCACAACTCACCTGCAACATTAGAAAAATGACCCCCTAGAAATAGAATAAGCCCTTGCGCGCAAGGGCTCCCACATACATAGCCGCCATATCGAATAATACAACGTATCCGACGATACTCTGCCTAATAAGAAATTTTTTATGCATCCGTGGCGTATGCATGCCGTTTCTCTCCGTCTATAGAGTAAACCCTCTCTTAATAACTACACTTAAATATAACATTATAAAATAAGCTAATCAAGCTAATTTAGGGCTTATTTGAAACCGCTTTCAAAACAAATCCCTTGCCCGTCATCAGCATGAATATCCCTTTCGTTAAGCCTGCGACAAATATATTCCAGTTCTTTTGCATAGGCATAATCATGATTAACAGTAAAAAGGTACTGTAGCTTATCTTTACCTTGTATTAACTGCGCTTTCTGACTGTAAAAACGTTCTTTGCTAAGGCTAAGTTCTGTTTTCTCATATCCGGACGGCATAAAATGCCACCTCAAATAAGCATCTAAAGCCTCCAGGTAGCCGGAGAAAATAGATTTTAAATCGGCAGGCTCGCTTTTACCTACCGGAAGCTCTTCATAGGCAAAAATTTGCTGCGACTCTCCGGTACAGCTGAACAATTCAATTTTACGGTTAAAATCATGGAGGCCTTCATCAAGGTTGGGCCAACGGCAAAGATAATCATTAGCCAGAGAAACCAGGCTCCTGGATCCATCAGTACTCAAAACTACCAGCCGTATTTTCTCAGCCAAGCTTAATTTTATAGCGCAGCCTTTTAACGAAAAGGACTGCATACTCGTCGGCTGCACCAGTTCAATTTCGATCTCTGCCAAATAAAATTCCTTATTCATACAATCAATACGCTGCGGGCTGAACTCGCCAATTCTTTTTACTTTCCGGTAAGCGGTAAATTGCCAAGGCCATAAAGCAAACAAAAAATTGTGGTCCTCTTCCGGGTTTAAAGCAATGTTTTCTAATTCATCAAGTTTATTACCGTATAAAATAAGGTTGTCTGCGGTTTCATGTTTTGAATTATAGTTGCGCAGCAGTATAAAGAATTCTTTTGTGGGGATATCATATCCGGGAGCCATAAATAAGACGAGATTACCGTCTTTAAAGAAATACCGGTTTATGCAATCCTTTACACTAGTGACTGTCGCAGAAAAGTCATGAGGCATATAAGGGGTAGGCCATACCGTATGCATCTGGGCATCAAGGTAAACTACGCTTCCATCGATAAAATGCATTTTGATCCCCCGGCTCTCAGTAAATATATTTGCCAAAAGCCGCGATAAATCAAGCTTCATAGTTTTTAACTCTTGAAGTTGCGCAAAATAACCTGATAACTTATCGGCGCTTATTTCATTGCGCGTTATAGCGCTCAAGGCGCCCGGCTCATTGCCAACAATATCCTGGAATATTAAAGTCTGAGTTAAAGCCCCTACTTCTTCTTTCGGATAACCTAGCCTTCTCTGGATAGCTTCGCTTAATTGAGCGCTCCCTCTTATCAAATGGTCAATTGCTTTTAATAATACTACTCCTGTACATTCTCTGGGTAATGACGATCCGGAGCAAGATTCAATCTTAACCTCTTCCTTGACAACCGGAGAAACCTTAAGCGCTTCTTTTCTTTTTCTATCTTCCTCATCAGATAACCGCGCCCAACGTTCATGCTCTGCTTTTAATTCCGCCTCCCTAGCCAGCTTTTCTTGCTCTTCCTTTAACCTGGCCTCTTCCTCAAGCTTAAGCCTTGCTAATTCTTTTTGCCTGATATCTTCTTCCTCTTGTATTTTTTGCAGCCTTAACTGCTCTTCTTTTATCTTCTCTTCTTCAGCTTTACGCAAAGCCTCTTTTTCTTTAAGTTCAGCCCCTGCCTTCCTTTGCGCCTCTTCTTGAGCCGCCCCTTCCTGCAATCCTATAAACCTGGCCTCTTCCTCAAGCTTAAGCCTTGCTAATTCTTTTTGCCTGATATCTTCTTCCTCTTGTATTTTTTGCAGCCTCAACAGATCTTCTTCAACTGTATCTTTTTCGGCCTTTCTTTCCTGCACCTCCCGGGCCAGCCTCTCCTGTTCAAGCCGATCATGTTCTTTTTCCAATAATTTTTCCGCCCAACCCTCCGCCTCCTGGATACGTTCTTCTACAATTTCATCCTTGGCCTTTTCTTGAATTTTGGGTTCCTCTTCTAAAACGGGTTTTTGAAATTCTTCATCCGGAGTAATAATTTTGATACTTTCAATAACCGGCAAAACAGGCATGTTAAACTTCTTTTTCTTCGGCTTCTGGCGCCTGCCCACAGGCATACTCAAGTTGTTTTGCTTAAAAATAGCATTTATGCTTGATTTAGAGACTTTGACCTGGAATTTTTCCAATAACAGTGCAGTTAAGCTGCGACAGCTTAAATACGGATTAGCTTGTTTATTATCGAGGATAAAATTGACTATTTCTGGTTTTAATTTATGAACTACACCCACAGGACCTCCAGATTGGACATTTCTTTACCTAATATATAGCGCATATTCCAGCCTTTGTCAACCCCAAACCAGGGTCAGGCACTAACCCAATCGGGGGTCGTCTTTAATCTTAAAGCTAAGAGTGTCCCTTTTTTTTCAAATTTTTTGTTAGGTTTTGGTTTACTTTTCGTCTATTAATTTAGGAGGTGACAAATATGCCAAGGCCAAGTAGATTAATTATAAATAATTCGATACACCATGTCATGGCTAGAGGAAATCAAAAACAAAGGATATTCTTAGACGAAAATGATTTCTCAAAATATTGTGATTTGCTTAAACACTATAAGTATAAATATCGGTTTGAATTATACGGCTACTGCTTAATGCCAAATCATATCCATCTAATAATTAAAGTACGCATGGGGAAAGACTTGCAAAAGATTATGCAAGGTTTGAATCAAACATACACAATTTGGTTTAATGAAAAATATAACAAGGTGGGCCACTTATGGCAAGGAAGATATAAGGATATGCTGGTGCAAAAAGATAAATACCTTTTAGATTGCATTACCTACGTAGAATTTAATCCGGTAAGAGCAAATTTAGCAAAATCACCTATGGCATACCGTTGGTGCAGTTGGAATGGCAGATCCGGCACAAAAAAAGACTGCCTGATTAATCAATTTGATATATGCGAGTAATAAACGGGGACACCCTTACGATTGAATCAGTGCCTGACCCTTACTGGATTTGTAAGTAGTCGCCTTCTGCGGTTTGGGTTGTGCTGATCATTCCGGAGGGTAGCTCAATAACAACAAGGGATTTAAAATAAATCGCGGTAGCCCTAAAAGGCACCATGTTACTAACTGTTTTTATCACGATATTATTCCTGTCAACAAACAACACGTCAATGGGAAAACGCATAAAAAAAGTATGTATTGAATTGGCAGGCCGCAGGATAATAGCTTGATTTTTCCCAATAGACTTATAACCTAACAATCCTTTTAATCTCTTGAAAAAACTGGTTGACAATATAACGTCTTCGGCCAATATTTGATTCTTAGATAGATTAGTTATTTTTATGTTCATTTGGGGACACTCTTAGCTTTAAGATTAAAGACGACCCCCGATTGGGTTAGTGCCTGACCCTGGCTTAAGGGTGGGAGGGTTTAAAGATGTCGTCGGAGATTTGAACGCCGCGAATCCGGATCTCATCAAGGAAAGAAGGCAAATAGCCAGTAGCGGTAAAATACCCCAAGACTTTTCCTTTAGCATCTACTCCACTTTGTTTAAAAATAAATATATCGTTTAAGTTAATATGTAATTCGTCTTTCATCCCGGAAATCTCAGAAATAGCCGTAATCTTACGCGATCCGTCAGAAAGCCTGGCAGTGTGGATAATTATATCAACCGCAGAAGCAATCATTTCACGAATAACCCTTACGGGCAATTCTATCCCGGACATAAGAATCATTGAATCCAACCGTGACAATACATCAAAGGTAGAGTTAGCGTGGATTGTCGTCATTGAGCCGTCATGCCCGGTGTTCATTGCCTGAAGCATATCCAAAGACTCTGTCCCGCGGCATTCGCCGACGATAATCCTATCCGGTCGCATACGCAGGGTATTGCGAAAAAGATCCCTTATAGTAACAGCACCCTTGCCTTCTATATTCGGCGGGCGGGACTCAAGCCTAACCCAGTGCTGCTGGTTTAATTTTAACTCAGCCGCATCCTCCAAAGTAACAATACGTTCATCATTAGGGATATATTCTGAAAGGGCATTAAGCACCGTGGTTTTTCCTGAGCCAGTACCACCGGAAACAATCATGTTCTTACGGCAAGAAACGCAGGCTTTAATGAAATCCGTCATCTCCTGGGTAAGCGCTCCCAGGTTCACCAAGTCAGCCGCTTTATACCTTTCTTTACGGAATTTCCTGATTGTAAGAGTAGGGCCGGTTAAAGAAAGCGGAGAGATGATCGCATTTACACGCGAGCCATCAGCCAGGCGCGCATCAACCATAGGCACAGATTCATCAATACGCCTTCCTATGGGAGCAATAATGCGCTCAATGATCGTCCTGACTTGTTCATTAGAGATAAATTTTTTACTGGTCAACTCAATCTTGCCAAAACGCTCGACAAAAATCTCATTTTTATTATTCACCATAATATCAGTGATATCCGGGTCAGCTAGAAGATCCTCTAAAGCCCCCAAACCCAGTGCCTCATCCAGAATCTCCTTGATAAGTTTCTGCCTTATTTCTTGAGACGGAATAAAACTCCCCGCTTCTTCAACTAAAAGATTTGACACGGTTAACTCTGCCTTATCCCTCAACTCCTTGGTTTTTTTATGGTCACTAAAAACCTTAAGATCCAACCTTTTTATATTCATACCTTCGATCAGACGGGAATGTATCCTGCGTTTAAGGATCAAAATCTCATCCCTGTCTTCAGCAGCATCAGGCTCAATCACAGACGCTTCTAAATCCTGACCTACCCAAAACTGCCCGGATTTCTCCTGGGCTGATTCTTTAATCTTAATCTGATCAAGGTTTCTTCTCTCTATAAAAAGCCCCTTATCTTCAATAAGTGTATGCGCCAGGTTAGTAATAGCTAAGGCGATTTTAGAACGCGGAGAATCAATAACTAGGGGTACCCCCTGATTAACCGCCTGGTTAACTAGCCTGCCCTCAGAAGGAACCCTTTCGATAATATCTATAGGCAAACTGACACGAATCTCCTGCCAGCTTATGCTTGAAGCTGATTCCGCCCGATTAAGCACAAGCTTAATCATGCTTAAAGGAAAATGCAAAAACTGCAAAGTATCTAACGCCCATTTTGTCTGATATATGGAGAGTACATCCGGAGTAACCACTAAAAGAATCAGGTTGGCCTGATTTAATGCGGAGAGGAATACATCGCTAAAACTTTTGCCTACATCAACAATAATATAATCATAATCTTTATCAAAAAGATTAAATACTTCCGCCAGCTTATCCGGGTAAAGATAGCCGGATTGTTGCGGTTTTAATACACCGGCTAAGAAATCTACGTTGGTAAGTTTGGTCTTAATAACAAAATCTGTTTTCTTGGTTAACTGCGGCTGTTTTTTTAAGAAACTCATTAAATCCGCCATACACTTCTGGGGATTAATGCCAAGCATGTGCGCCATATCCCCGACTACCTGCGTATCTAAGTCTATCGCGCAAACCTTCTTGCCTTCTTTAGCCAGAGTCACAGCCAAATTAACCGCGATTAAACTCTTGCCTACGCCGCCTTTAGTGCTGAATATAGCTATTACCTTGGCCATCTTATTCTAATTGATAGATTATAGGAACATCCACCCAAAGCTGAGCTTCTTTTATTGTAGGAGGAAACGGAGGATAGGGGACAATCTTCTGCGCTATCCTTATCGCGTTCTCATCGAGCAAGCGATAGCTGGAAGGCTCTTTTACTTTTGAATCCAACAAGTCTCCCTGCGCAGAAAGCTTGAGGCTTAATTTTACCGTACCCTGAAAACCTGCTTCTTTAGCCGCTATAGGATAAGTGAGGTTCTCAAGAATTTTCCTTTGGATGATTCTAGCGTACCTTACAACAGGATCCTTTATATCATCGTCGCTAAGCGCAGGCGTACCAGAAATTGATGGCCTTAATTCTTTTGACGGCATCTTCTGATTAATCACCCGCGGAGTAAGAGTAATGAATAACTCTGTGTCATCCGCCTTGGATAGATCAGAATTCCACCCCTGAGAAGTAGTCTTCTGTCTGAAAAATAAACCCAGTACCGGAACATCCGAAAGCCAGGGCACTCTTTTTAATTCTTCGACAGACTTTTTCTTAATTAACCCTCCAAGGGCCATTGTTTGCCCATCATCAAGAAAAAGCTCAGTCGTGGCTGTACGCTTAGTCATTTTATATGCAAGTGCATAAGACGTACTCACTACATCACCAACCTCACTAACAGTAACATCAAGATTAAGATGGATACGACCAGAATCTTCAATTGCTGGCCTGACATTTAAAATAATACCATATTCTTTATACTCTACAGAACCTCCGGTAGTTGCGCCTACCGAAGATGAACCGCTCGTGCCAGGCGTAACTGAACCGCTTAAAACCGGAACCTCCCCTCCGACGACAAGCTTGGCTTCTTTTCCGCTTTGACAAGAAACTCTCGGCCTAGAGAGGATACGCGCCTTGCCTTCTCTGATCAAGGCATCCAGTTTTAGAGTAAAGGCGTCCCTGGTTACGTTAACAACGTGAAATAATTTACCCCAAGTTGTCCCGGCCTCGGAAATACCAGGAGAGCCGACTTCGGTTAAATTCAACGAACTTGGCCAGGTAAAACCAAGAGTATCCTGAGAACCCCTATTAACTTCAATTACCTGCACATCAATCTCTACAACTGTTTCCTCTTCTTTTACCACTATTAAATCAATAATTTTATCTTTAAGCGCTCCTAATGCAGTAGCAATACGCTCCCTATCTGCCGCACGTTTAACCATACCCAAAAGCGCAACTTTACCCTCTTCATCCTCCGCGCTAGTGTAGACATCCGGTAAATTTAGTTTCTTTAACATATGGTCTATGCGGCGTTTAAGTTCAGAGGTATCTTCCGCAAACACCATTAAGCGATAAGCTTGCTCGCCAAAATTGTCCCAAATAATAAGAGTAGTATTCCCTGCCGCCTTAGGGACCACCGTGAGTTCACTTTTTCCAATATTAGCCACATCGGCAATTGCAGGATTACCAACAGCCACCCGCTTTGGAGAACTTACCGAAATAACTTTAGTTTGCCCCATATAAAGTTTTATTTCTTCTTCAACATCGTCGGCTACATACCCTTTAAAAGGCAGAAGGGTTATAAAAGTAACAATAAATAATAGGCCAAAAAATAACTTTCTCATTTTTCTCCTTGGCTTTGGCAATCGGAAGGCCAAGCTGCGGCCTTCTGGCCTGTTTATTTTGATAGAGTTTCTTCTCTTATCTATTTCGACAAAGAAACCTTTTCCTTATTTAATCCACGGAAAACTTCTACATACTCAGAAGGCTCGACTATCGGAGCCTCTTTAACTTCAGCGCTTTTCTCGGCAGGCTTCTGCTGAGGCATAATATATTGGAATAAGGTATCCCAACTGGCCGGAACAACCGGCTCAACATTAGCATCCGCCGGAGAACGCAAGGTCAGGCGCATTTTACCCTGTTCTTGGACAAAAGCAATGAGATTCGCTTCTTGCGGCCCTAGAGCAAGAGTAATCAATCCGGAAGAGGAAACTTCTTTTTCCTCATATCGACTTCCTGTCTTACCGACAGAACCTGTATTCTGGCCTACGGCTAAAACTAAAACATTCTGGAACAAAGGTACTACAGCCACCTGACTTGACATCTGTCCATCCGGACCCTGTACAGGAACTTGCAATGTAGCAATCACATCAACATAATCTCCGGGCATAACCATGCCAGATACAGAAGCAATATTATCTACAGAAATAGAAATTGCTCTTTTACCCGCAGGAGTATTCCCTGCCAAGCTACTCCCTCCTCCGCTCTCTTTACGGGCCTTAGAAAGTTTAGACAGACTTATCTGTTCACCTTTAGAAATTGGAGCCAGACTAACCATACCCAAAACTCTATCTATAGAAGTAGCTACCTGAGGCTGGATAAATTGATTAGGTACAATTGAACTATCAATCATATGGGATTCAATAACTGAACCACTGGGGATATCATGCTTAGCTACCAAAACTACAGTCTGGTTGGCCTGCATTTTAACAAGCGATTTCTTTGCTTGAGCATCAGCCTCTTGCCGTTGCTGATCTAAATATATTTTAGTCATTAGAATTGCCACTATGCCTAGCACTACTCCGCTTATTAAAATAAGCTTTTGCTTTTCTATGGCCATTATTTTATCTCTCCTTCATAAATATCTATTTTAGCGTCGCGCGAAAGTTTTCCGATCGTCTCTTCAATAGCCTGCTGCTGTTTCAAAAAGATAAGCCCTTTCTTAATATCATCCCACATCTCAGATAAAGGTTTTTGCTTACCTCCGCGCTTACCTTCTAATTTAATTATAGAGTAGCCATCGGGAGTCTTGAAGATACTGCTTATTTTACCAACTTCCAAAGAATCAGAAAAAACCACGGAATCAAACTGCGGAGATTTTCCACCTAGTTTAACAAATCCCAGATCACCGCCATCTTTAGCGCTGGATGATTTAGAATTAGTCCTGGCTAAAGTAGCGAAATCCCCTCCCTGCAGAAGCTGAATCAATACATCCCTGGCTTCCTGCTCGCTGGAAGAAACTATTTCCCTAACCTGGCGCTCTTCCGGTTCTTTTAATTGTTCTTTGTAAGTATTATAATAATCTTCAATCTCCTTGGAAGAAACGTCTACTTTTTGCGAAACCTGCTTAACTAATTCCATTACTAAAAGCTGCATCTTGGTTTTATCTAACGCCGTCAAAACTTCCTCATTCCGATCCAAGCCTTTATCCAGGGCATTTTGATAGAGTAATGTCCTGCGCACGACTTCATTTTTCAAGTAACTAACCTTCTGTTCCCTTGTAGTAATTTTTAATTCAGGCCTATCTTCGGGGACATTGGCATTGTAAATCTCAACCTCCTGGTTAAAATCCTCTAAACCAATAGGGATATTATTTACCTTAGCGACGATTGCGCCTTTAACCTGAGGGGTAACCGGCACGGCCTTTACTTCCGCTACCGCTGTTTTTTTGGAAACAGGAATCTTTATTTTATCACACCCCAAGGCTCCTATAAAAATTAGGCCTAAAATAACACAAAAGATGAAATTCCGTCTCATGCTTAACCTCCTTGAGAATTAATACTTAAGCTCAAACTTCCTTATCAAACCGACTTGATTTCGTTTATAATCTTAACCAGAAGATCAGCTATTTTCGCAGTAAGAAATAAAAAGAAAAAAACAAAAACATAAAAAGCAAGGATAATGGCCCCCATCCAACGGGGA
Organism: uncultured Planctomycetales bacterium; assembly: GCA_964427405.1. GTDB lineage: Bacteria > Omnitrophota > Gorgyraeia > Gygaellales > Profunditerraquicolaceae > UBA6249. The sequence continues at coordinate 45,880 of CAYRUB010000012.1, forward strand.
TTACCCGGTACTGCGCCTAAAAGCAGGGAAACTCCGCCTAAAAGCCCCAAAAATAAAAAAATCCAGGCAGCTACCTTAACCACTGCACTGGAAACCTTTAAGAAACCTAAATGTTCACGCATTCATTCCTCCTTGTTGCTTAGTTTAAATTTTATTATAAAGCTTCACAAAATGCAAGCAATATTTAATAGACGCATAACTTACGCCTGTCTACGACAGGCAAGAACACAAAAGTTGACAGCCCCAACCGGCCCTGCGGCTGCGCCGCAGGACTTGGTTGATAACTCAATAGCCCCAACCGGTTTTAGTTGGAACCAAATCCTTCAAGGAATAGAAAATATATACAAATTAAAAGATTTGGCACCTATTGAGGCTTGTACAACTTAATTGTATTATACATAAAACATTCCCAAATGCTATTAAAAATATACTAGGTAATAAAACGAGATTTCAAACTAATAATTTCGCGGGAGTTATTTTAAGGGCTTTGGCGATTTTCTCAAGGGTTTCGAGCTTAATATTCGGAGGGCTCTTACCTTCAATTTTCTGCAAATATTTATAGTCAATTCCTGCTATTTCAGATAATTCCTCTTGAGTCAGACCGCGCTTTTGACGCAATTCTTGAATCTTCTTCCCAAATTTTAACCTAATTGAGGTATCCATAGCACCTTAATATTACACGGTGCTAATTATATTGACACCTAACCACAGTAAGGTATATACTAAAACAATAACTATTTTAAAATCCTTTGTTTTTTTCAAGACAACATAAAAGAAAAGGGGTAAAATAATGAAAGTTTTCTTAATTCTTATTATTCTTTTTTGTTCTGGTTGTGCTTCGTATGGTACAGAAATTCGCCAAACTTCGGTAGATAAGATTCAAAGAGGCGTAACAACTAAACAAGAGATTATTGATGTTTTCGGTACTCCCGACGGTGCATATTTTGACAGTAATAATAGGAGCGTCCTTTATTATAATGCAGGCAAAATTAAACAAAGCGGGTGGAATTTTGTGCCTTTTGTAGGTCTTTTCCATAGCGAAGTAAATATGAAAACCCAAATGCTTACAATAGTTCTTAACAAGAATAATGTGGTTGAGGAATATTCTTTTACTAATCCTGATAAAAAGATTACCGCCGGAATAATACCCTAATTCTGTGAAACTAAATAAACTCTTATTGAGCCTCAAAAATAAACTATTTAACCCCGCAATAAACCTTGATGAATACGTAAAACTTCGGCATAAACAAGGCATCCCTCTGGATACTATCAAAGAAGAGCTCTTAACTGATCTCAATGAAGGTGGACGCATATTCGGAAAATTTAGAAACGCTTTTAAGGCAACATACGCCGGTTCAATCCACAGATTCAAAGATATTGCAGAATTAGCAGAAGCTGGGGTTGATTTAAAATACAGGTGGGTTGCTGTAAAGCTTCTTAAGTCTCCAAGTTGTCCTGATTGCTTAGGACGAGATAGGCAACTAAAGACTTGGGAAGAATGGGAAAAAATAGGTTTACCTAGAACAGGTAAAACTCGCTGTAAGAAAAACTGTAAATGCGTTTTAATTCCAGAATATAAATAGTTCACTTTTCACCTTCTTTTTTAGCTTCTCCTCCAACCTCTTTACTTCTGCGTCTATTACCCCTAAAATCAACATAACTAAATTATACTTGACGGTATAGTTTATATATTGTATACTATGTTTATGAATACACTTAAAGATTATTATTATGAGCTAAATAAGATTGCTGACTCCGGCACTAATCTTTATTCTGATGCGCAAAAACTATCCCCCATATTCCGAATGCCTAACTTTACATTAATGGAATGCCGAAAGCATATTCCTGACTTAACTTACCGCAAAATAAATGATTGGGATCGTAAGAATTTAATTAGCGGATTCCGGACAAATAAGCAGGCTGGCTGGAGAAAATTCTCGACAATCGACCTCATTAAGTTATTTATTATTGCTGATTTAAGGAAGTTCGGGATGCGTATAGAGAGCATAAAATCCATCCTTAATAAAATTTCTACTACTGTTATCGAGAGCAAACCAACAAACATTAAGAGGAATAAATTTCTTCAATTAGAATATTTCATAGCCTGCTCCCTGCTTAAAGAGCCAATTCTTCTTTTAATTGACGAAAACAAAAATGTTTCGTTTTTCCAACAAAATGAAGCCATAAAATATCACTTTAAATTCGACAAAGCTCAGAACCCTATTCTCATTTTACCTTTTTTCTTATATGTAAAAAGTATTAGAAAAACACAAAAAGAAAAAACATGAATAAACAAATACCCCTTACCCAGCGCGGAAATATGAGAGGAAACCCACGAGAGACTCTCGCTCAAAACCTAGTAACGAAGGTTTTCGAGCATGGTCTCTCTGGAAAAAGCTAAACAAATCCTAAAAGACAAAGGCTATCCCGAAGCCCAAGTCCAAGAAATTCAGGAAACCCTTTGTAGGCTCGCAGATGTATTGGTTACTGAATATCTTAAGGATAAAAGTATTGATAATATCAAAGGATAAACAATGGCTTTTACTAAAGGAATATCCGGCAATCCAAATGGCAGACCAATAGGAGCTAGGAATGCTTTTACAATTGATACCTTCAAGTTAGCCCTGCAAAGGGTTGAAAAAAAAGACGGGGTTAATCTTTTAGAACACTTTATTCACCGTGCGCTAGTATCGGATAAAGTGCTCATCGTTTTAATTAATAAGCTAATTCCAAATGCAATTGATATGGGAAATAATGAAGACAACGAGCTTTTAAATCACGAAATTGAAATCTTTGGATCTAATCCTTTAACTAAGAAACAGATAGAAAGTTTCAAGAAATTTTACTCTTAAATTATGAAAGCAATAATTTACTGCC
>CAYRUB010000013.1:0-41652 GCA_964427405.1 uncultured Planctomycetales bacterium
AAGAGGAATACAAGAATGGCCGCGGGCTTCTGGAAGAGCGCCACTTTGGCCGTATGGATAAGAAGAGCGGCAAGTTTGTGGATGAGATGACCGTTTACAGTTTCTACTTGAATGAAAGAGAGAAGATTGAGTCTATTGGTAAAGGCAACTCCATCGGCAAATACGAAGTTGCAGACATTACCGTGACCACTGTATACGATGAAAACGGCAAGAACGAAAGTATTTATTCGCTTTCCAACAATAATACCGGAATAGCTCCTAATGGCGATGTCTTCTACAGCACTAAGTTCGGCAAGGCAAACCTCGTTCCTTTAGATATCAATTACGCCAACATCAAAGCCACTTTAAGGCAATTAGATCAGAATATTCTGTTTGAGTATATTAAGAGCGTGAGACAGGAAGTCAAAGATAATAAGGGAAGATTAATAATAATAAAGGATGGGCACAAGTATATAGATCATAAGGGTTTCGGCGTTATTGGTACGGCTACTTATATCAACTTCTTAGTTTATCCCAGTGAGGGTGATAGAAATATATCAATGGGTAGTTCTACCTATAATTATATACATGGAGATGAAAGTTTTGTTTTATATTCTAACTCAGATAGCGTCGCAGTTACTTCTTTATCCGGTTGCGAAGAGGGGAAATATATAGCTTATGATGTTAAAGACAGCCGTAAAGGAAGAGCCCTGCTTAGAAGAATATTATTATCTCAAACAGGAACTACAGCTAAAGAAGTAAGCGGAAATTCAAAGGTAGATGTTCTAAAAGGTATTTTAGGATATTCAGTGAAGGGAAATAAGGTTACAACCTATAGCTTAGCGGAAATGCCGATCTCTACAATTGATAATCAAGGAAGAGAAACTAGTAGGGTAAAGCAGATCACATATGCAATCATTCAGGGTCAAGGTATACAGCAGAATACTATTTACGAGAAACCTAATCCCTTGGGTCCTGACATTTGGCATAATTACGAACTCATTCTTGTGAATGGCGAGTTTAAAGATGAAACGAGATTGGATATTGGTAAAAAATGGTTTTCTGAGATTTACGGCAGTTGGTATTTAATTGTTATTCCGCCTATTATCTTACTTGGGCTTGTTATGCTTGGGACAGTTTTCGGGATTATGAGAATTCTTAAGATAAACAAATTGCTTAAGGGGCGGGAGCGTAGCGACTCCGGAGTCGCAAGCAATAAGACAATACCTGAAGATTCGATTCAGCAACCTTCTTATAAGGGATATGGGTTTGATGAGCAGGTCCGTCAATCTGCGCAGCATAAGTTTAGCGTGGTTCTTGAGCGGCAAGAAGCAGGAGAGTCTTTAAAGAATATCGCAGAAGAATATTTTGAGGCTTATAGGGTATGGAGAAAGGAAGTGCTTAAGAATGAGAATGAGTTTAATCCCGACATAGAAGATTTATGGATCTTTTTCCTTGTTAACAACGGTAGTGGATATTTCCACAGCGATACACCGAGTTTCTTTAGTTACCTCTTACATAAGGCCCTTGAGTTAAGAGGTAATATCGCGGGCACATTTGTCAGGGAACAATATGAGACTTGGTATAAAATACTTTTCTTAACCTTGACCAACTTAAAAGGCATAGGCGCATTCGGAAAATTCGCCCAGCTCGTTCCCTATCAGTATATCTTCAGCATTGATGATTTGGATGAGATGTTCAGGACAAAGAAGTTTGTGGAATTCTATGAATCGTTACCTGACAGGACAATGCTTTATCAGACGCTTATTGGGGAACTTTCAGAGAAGATTAAGGTTGTTCAGGAAGCCATAATGAAATTAAATAATACATACGGGGATACTCAAAAGGAAAAAATTAAAGTAAAATTGGTAAAGACCCAGGAGTATAAGGATTATGTAAAATTTATGAGAAGAGAATGGAAGAGAGAAAATCCGCTTTTCTATAAGACATATCCAGACCTCGTAGGTATAAAATATAGCTTAAATGGATGGCTGCATACTTTAAGGAATAATTATCTGCCTATTGCGTTTGCTGCTCAGATAACGCTCATTGCTTTTATGGCGGTATTGTTCAGCAAGGGCGTACTTTTTAGTGCTGCGACCCTCGGCATATTTGCTGCGGTTGAGTTTATATTGTGGTATGCGGCAAAGAAAGGTCTAGATATCTTCTTGGATAGGTTCCTTAAAAATCAAGTAAATATCAATAGGTATGGTATGCCTGTTCGGCCCGATAAAGGTTATGAGAAGGTAAAAACGCTGTGGCAGTATAAGGTATTCCGCATAATTTTCTGGTCTGCGTTTGTTATACTCAAGCTCCTTTGGAATAAGTTGTTATTAGGCTACGTCTTGGTATCTCATGTTGAGTTAGCAGGCGCAGTTTGGGCGCCGTTATTGGGCATAAATATCAATATCCTCTTAGTTGCCGGTTTATGGCTGCCATTCATTCTCTTCTTCTTCCTGGATGCTTTCTCTATATTTTATCTCCTGGAAGCCATAACAGGCCATATCTACGGCAAGTGGTTGGGGTTAGGGATCATCAAAGACGGAAGGATTACCTATTGGAAAGGCTACAGAAAAGTCAGCGAAAACCAAGCTATAAAAGACACATTAATAAAGCTGATTCAGGAGAAGTTTATACCTAAAGAAGTGAATATTAGCTCAGGACAGAAGCTTGTGGCAACAGCCAGGATCATCAACTTTATCTTGGAAACTTTATATGAAGAAAGAAATATTAGCGAAGAGGAGTTGAAGAAATTCAGATGGGTTATTGACGAGGAGTCAAAAGAGGAATTCTTAGCAGGCGTAGCACTTGCACCAGAAGGATTCTTCTCTGACGTGCAAGACCAGGAAATAAGGCGGCGCATATCTGCTTTCTTGAACAGTCTACTTATGGATATGCCTGACAGACCGGTTTGGGAAAAGATTAGGACTTTAACGACAATGACCCCTGTTGGTCCTGGTGAAACACTATTTTATGCTTATACAGACTTGGATAAGGTCGACACAGGTACAACTCAGCTGACCTATCTTATCAATCGTAATCCTCGCGAATGGCGGCTCTTTATCGAAGCCATGAAAAAAGAAGAGAAAGCTACTCCGGAAGAGATAGTTCGGATGGAGAATTTGAAGTTGGGCATGAAATTGGGTAAGGTGAACGAGAACCTGGAACGCGAAATAAGGTTGTGGGCATCATTCAGGTTCCAGCCGTTTGCCAGGACCTTAAGGGGTTGGATGCACTATGTTGGTGCCCTGAGGCTTTATGCAAAAATAGATCATCCTGAATGGAATGAGGGAAAAGTTAATAAAGAAGTCAACAAGAAGTTCCAATTGCTCTGGGGGCATCAGGGATTTGGAGATTATAAATATCTTAAAGACGCCACCAAGAGAAATCCAGGCTTTGCGAAGGATACTCTTTTCCTGCTTAGATATTATTATGAAACATCGGGTTATTCCATAGATATTGCGTATCTGCTCAATAAAGATTTTGATAAAAATCTGATTATCGAAAGCGAAAGGAATTTATTTGAAGAAGGCCGATGGTATAACGTGTTAGCGCATTATGATCCTGTTACTCAAGACATAGCGTCAGAACATGTTATTGAGCTTACAGAAGATTTCCCTATAGTGGGCGAAGGTAAGCCGGGTAACCAGGTTCATACTAGAAGATTTGCTCGTGGCGAGATCATTATGGCTATGGACATAAACCAGGATTTCTACGTTGAGCAGACTTTGAAAATACCTCAGCTTTTGGTGCTCTTTAATGACAAGAAGGTCGCCATTGTCGGCTATCCGGAGCATATCTTTACGGAGACTTATTCCATGATCGGTAAATTCCACGCCATCGCCGATAGGACATTCGTTACCATAGTCCAAAGGGTGCTGACTCTATTGGGCGCGAGGTTCCACTATGGCCATCCGGATGCCTGGCGTGCTTCCTTTACAGATATGTTCGGTGGAGTATCCCGCTCTTATCCTGTTAATGAGGATATATTCGGTGGATATGAAGTTACAATGAAAGGTAAGAAGATACTATTTGTAGAATGGATTGAAGCAGGCAAAGCAAGAGAAGTGTCGTGGGGAACGACCTTTGGTATATTTATTAAATTCGGCATGGGCGCTGCCCAGCAGTTCTACAACAGGTACGTGTATTATTTGAACAGTTCTAAGAACTTCGGCTGGCTTCAGAGGATTGCCCACTTCTTCGGCGGTATAGGTTTTTACTTCCGCAAGCCTTGGGTTGTTTTGGGTAACTTCGGGTATCTCATTTTCTTGCTTATGATGGGTGTCAGCGGATTCTCCGCTTTTCCGAACGAAATACTTTATGCTTTGTCTGGCATCGTTATTTTTGCTCAGGCCATAACATTCACAGGTGCTTTGCAATATATCATTGAAAGACCTGCCTTAAGAGGCCTTCTAGGTTTTATCGGACGGTGGATTACCTTCTCGCCGTTCTTCATGGCGCAGGTCTTCTCTTATGCCAGAGGAGTTACTTTGGCTATGAAGGGTGTTGCAACGTATGTAGCTACCGGAAGAGGCTTTATGTTGGAGCATACAAAGGTATCCGATTTATTCAAAAATTATGTAAAAACCCATACTTTTAAAGGTTTCATAGGCGTTATCCTAAGCGCAGTCGGCATAGGTATATGGTGGAACCCGACATTGATTTTGTCATTGTCATTCATCTATATTATGGTGTCCGTCATGGTGGTTCCTCTTTTGGTGAATAAAGGCAGTCAGCCCATCTTCGGGGTAAGCTTAAAGGCTTACTGGAATATGTTGAGGGGAGATCTTAAGGGAAATATTAAATTTATAGCAAAAGAATGGAAAGATAGCAAGAAGACTAAAGATCTGCGCTGGAGGACATGGAATGCCCTATTGTATAGCATCGCATTTGTAGCTTGGTTGCTGGTTGTACCATCTCCTCTATTTGGGCCTGCTTTGATATATTTATTTGTCAGCGGCTTTTCCTTAGTCAATATCTTGATTTCCGCTTTAACCACTATCCTCGCGCCGATCTTGATGCATTTTATGTGGAGAACATATCAGTGGATCCGTGGGGTTAGAATAGGCAAGGACACGACTAGACCCACAATACCTCTTGATGGATTAGGGCACTCGGCAATGAAGTTATCTCAGATAAAGGATGTATTGAACAATCTTCGTCAGGCCAGGCTAGCTAATGATATTAATGTAGTTATTATTCCTGAGCTTTGGGATTCATTGAGCGACGGACTTCGCAAAGCCCTTTTAGATGCAAACAACAATGATGCTGCCAAAGCCAAGAAGCAATTGTATGATGCATTGGACAAGGCTAATTTGGAATTTTCCAAGGAGATCATTGATGGGAAACTGGCCAAACAAGCCAAGAAGATCATTGGTGTTCAGGCGGATCTCAATAACTTGCGTGCTGCCAGAACAGACAATAATATTGAGCGGGCCGTTACTCCTGGTATCTGGAAGAATCTACCTGTTGTTCTTTGTGGTGCTCTCTTAGATGCGAACAACAACGATGTCGCCAAGGCAAAGAAGCAGCTATATGATGTGATGGATAAGGTTAATAAAGAAGAGCAGCAACAAATAGCTAATAAGGAATTGATTAAGAAAGCCCAGAGACTCCTGAGTGATGAAAACAATTTGGAGAATTTCCGTGAAGCCAGAAGAAATAATAATGATGTTGATCGTATCATCACTGATGTCCTTTGGTATGCTCTTTCTTCGAAATTGCGTCATGCCCTTGAGGATATTAACAACAATGATTCTGTCAAAGCCAAGAAGCAATTGTATGATGCAATGGAGAAAGTTTACGTTCGAATGACAAAGGAAGAAGTCACAAAGATTATAGATAGAGTGATTCAACAGTCTCAAGAAGGTTTAACTGCAGATTTGAGAACGGTTTTAGCGCAAGAGCAGCTACTTGTTTTTATAAAGGGCAGATTATCTAGTGAAGAACAAGCTTTATTAAACGATATCTACAATGATGAACAGCTTAGTTCAAGGCTTCGCTATGAAACAATCGTTTCTACATCGGATTCAAGCAGCCCAGTTCAAAGCAATCATCAAAATTATGCTAATACAAGCAGTCCTGTTAGAATAATGGTAATCGATGATAATTGGGAAACAGTGTCGCTATCTGCAAATGAATATGTTATCGAACGCAAAGTTCTTAGAGACTCTCGACACATAGATCCTTATTTAGATATAAGCGAGGTTATGTATGTTATCGGTAGTTACCCTATAACAATAGAGCATGAAGAAGATCTCTTGAATAAGATTATTGTAACTTTTAAATCAGGATCTCAGGAAGCAAAAATTGCAAAGCAAGCTTTGGAATTTTATCAAAAATGGGGTAAGGAAGGTTTAGCGGCAAGGTATTTATTAATAAATGCTTTGGTTAAGAGTGGGGTAATGGGATTCACGTATCAGTTTGATCTAGAAAGATTGTTGCAGGGGCATAAAGCTTTCTTTATTTCAAGGGATGGCAGAGCTTATGACGAAGATAATTCTAGTTCCCCAATGGATATCCCGCTAGCCAATGCCTATTCTGTTTCAGTAATTGACTACAAATCAGAATCTACCAATAAAGAAACCAAAGTTGCTATTCTAAAAGTTGATCCGACAAAAATATCAATGGTTATTTGGGCAGATGAAAGCTTACAAGGCAAGTTACATTTTGTTGATCGCGATACAAACTCCCTCCGGTATTATGATTCTGTGACAGGCGAAATATATACAAATCATGCCGATATCCATGCTTCTAAAATAAAGCTTGTGAATGATGTTTTACAAGCAATCGAAACAAACGGCAAAGTAAAAGTCGTCGGTTCATCCGGAAATGAAAATCTCTATTATAACAAACCTATAGTTACTTATGTCAAAGGTAAGATTTTTCATGCTATTGGCCAGGATGTAGAGAGCAAGCAATACCCTATGGTTGTTATTTGGAAGAATAACAAAGTTAGTATTGAGGAAAATGTAGCATTCAAACTTATGAGTAATGCGAGTCAAAAAGCTGAAATATTTGTAAATGGCGAAAATGAAACTTCTAACATCGAATATGCCACCTTTTTAATATTAATTAAAAATGAAAAAGGTTTTGTAAATCCGGCTTGGAATATTGGATGGTATGATGATCTTAAACATATATTTAAAACAGCGCGTTATGCAGCTGATGAGTTAGGAGTTAAACAAATTGGGATGAGCGCGGCGGTATTCTTCGGCATCAACCAGTTAAACAATAATATTAATTTAGCCGCTAAGGCAGTGAATGAACCGATAGAACTGAATTTAAGTATTGATGTATTCAACAATGATGTACGCAAGACAATCTCTCTTAACCCCATTGTTTTAAAAAATAAGTTGGAAGCATTGGGATATAGGAGATCGGTGAATGTGAAAGAGAGAGGCGACTTCAGGATTAATGAAGGAAGAAATAGCATAGCGATATTCTTCCTTGAGAATCCGTATCCGTTCCACATAATTGGGATTAACGAAAATAACGAAGTTCTTGATATTGCGATTGATGGAGTCTCGGGGCAGTCTGGGTTAACTTTGCGAGAGGCTTCTGAGCTTTTAAATCAACTAAAAGTTGTCAAAGCTGGCATTATTGACCAAGGTAAGAGCGTGAGATTAACAGTTCTTGGTAAAGATTTAGTTAAGTCCAAGTTTGACGAAGTTAAATCAACATCTGTTATTTTCTATACCCTGCCTATATCTTCTAGTCCTGTTAATTCTGATAAAAGAGATGATAAGGTTGCAGTGCAGGGCGTGGAAGATATTGCTAGTTATGGTAATATGACTACCCGTAAATGGCTGGCACATCCTGATCGAGTTGACCTAATTTTGCAGGGGAAGTTCTATGACGTGATCCCCGTAGCGGTTCAGATTGCCCCTACAACAATATGTCAATATAAGTGCCCAATGTGTAGCTATGGTAAGGACAAAGATGCGATTCGTAACGCTCTAAAGAACGGAAGCTATAATAGATCTAAATTCTTCATGAGCTTGAATGATATAAAAATCTATGTTGATAGACTGGTAGAGGCTGGAGTCAAGGCTGTGGTGTTTACTGGCGGCGGTGAACCGTTTCTTAATCCAGCAACATTAGAGGGGATGGAATATGCTAAATCTCGCGGTTTGCATGTAGGGCTGTTCAGTGATGGATATTTATTAACACCGGAAATATCTGAGCGAATTATGAGGATTGGTCTAAATTTCTTCCGTATCAGTTTTAATGCCGGGACACCGGAAACATATAAACACTCTTTTGGTACTGCAGAGAAAGCATTTGAGCGTGTGGTAAATAACATAGAGGCGTGCGTCGCAGCCAAGGAAAAAACGGGGAGTCAGACAACCTTTGGTTTAGGGGTTATCCTTTCAGCTTTAAATGTACGTGATTTGATGAATATTGCTAGGATTGCCAAAGAAGTCGGGGATCGTCATCCAGGTATGATTAATTACGTCGCGTTTCGCCCAACAGTTCGCTATCGTGGCGGGGTACAGATGACCCAATCAACGCGTGATGCATTGGAGTTTGTTCGTGTTCATCCGGAGCTTAATCGCTATTATGAAGCTTTTCGTGCCTTTATTGAAGATGGCAAGCAATATCCGCGTTGGATTTTTGAGGAAACCATTGCTGATTTGGAAAATAATATCAAGCCGTTCTTAGCAACAGGTTCACACCCAATAGAAATTTGGACTCCTAAGGGAAGGCTGGAGGGGGTATATCAAGAGCGTAAGCCATTCTCAGAGTGTCTTTCTTGCGCTTTGACGCCGTTCTTGGGTCCGGATGGCAGCTTATATCATTGTGTAGAGTTGGCGTTGGATCCAGAATTAAGTTATGGGAATCTTAAAGAGGAGACGTTTACCGATATATGGAATAGCTCTCAACGTAAAAATGTTATTGCCAAAATTAACCAAGAGGGATTACCATACTGTCCTCCAGTTTGCATGCTTTATGAATACAATATTGTTTTTAACCGGATTAAACAGGATTTGGCCAATTCCGAGAAAACTGTATCTGCTATAGCAGCTATTCGTAAAGAACAAAATAACTTTCAAGAAGCCGAGGCAAGAAATTTAGGTGATGTAGTTAACTTTATGTATCCTGCTACCATGCCGACTAGTAACGAGCCAAATAGAATTCCTAATGAAAAAGAATTTAAAACTATTCTTACTGCTTTTGGCGGGAGAAATGCTTTAGTTGCTCAAGGTATTAACTTAGATATTACTAATATAGTCATTAGCCCATCTCTCGCTGCCCCAGCCGAGGTCAAGGATGAAATATTATTCTTCAATCCTAATATTTTGCGAGGGCCTCCGGAACAACTCACAATTATCTTCAAAGCCCACGAATTATGCCACCTCTTAGGCAATAAAGAAGAAAAAGCAAGAAGCTTTACTGCTGAGTATCTCCTTGATAATAACCTTCTTGGATCCCATATACAATTCTTAGAACATAATAATATAGGTTTAATTGTAGATAAAGATTGGTTAGATGAACTTCGTGCCCTGGTGCGTGTTGAATTACAACAGGTAGGTTTTTCGCTTGAGGGTTTTGAGCAGTTATTTATTTTCTATCAAGCATCAAGTCCGACCGAACAAAAGAGTACTAATCGTATGGAGTGGCTTATTGATAATATTGGCAGGGAGGGTTTGGAAAGGATAAAACAGGAATTACCGCTTATAATTCCTGCTCAAGTCGAAATCCATCCTTACTATTTCCAACAGCTAAAGCCATGTAACAATAATTGCATGTGGTGTACAAGAAAGATCGACAAGATTGCATTATTGAATTCTTGTGAAACAGGAATAATTCCAGATAAACTAATACAGTTTATTAAAGGATTTAAGGGCAAGGGCATTGCTGAATTTGCTTTAGCCGGTAACAGCACCGAACCTCTTTTGTATCCTGGAATTGAAGAAGTTATCATAGCCATCAAAGAGATATGCACGACATTGAGATTATACTCAAACTTTTATTATGGCGAGAAACTGATTCCAATAGCAAATTATCTTGGCAAAGGTGATTTAATAAGGGTAAGTTTAGACGCCGGCAGTCAAGAAGCTTACAACGCGACACATAACCCCGAAGATAAAAATGCCTTCTTTAAAATACTTAGTAATATTTCCAGCCTCGCTGCTTTTAGGAAGTCTTATCAAGCCAGGTTTACCATAGTAATCACATATTTATTAAATGAGCTAAATTGTGTTGAGCAGGATTTACGTTTTATAATTTCTTGGGCAGCCGAACATGGCGTTGATGCAGTCCGTTTTATTAGACCATTAACCCCGTCGAGCCATCCAATTTATTTCCATCCGCTTAAGCCAGAGGAACTGGTGTTGACAGATGCCATAATAAGAGATCTTAAACAGGAATTTAGGGGAGGCACTGAAGTTGTGTTTAATTTAATTTCAGACACGCAAAATGGTAAACCGTTCAGAGCATGCCATTACTGGAAAATGGCAGCTGTTCTTGGTTCAAGAGGCAGATTCTTTCCTTGTACTTCTGTAGCTATTGAAAAATATAAAAATGAATTAGGCGTAGGAGATATTAATAGTCCTAATTTTGACTTTTGGTCATTCTGGGGAGATGAAAAGAAGTGGAATAACATTGATTTAAGTAAATGTGAAGATTGCACAAGGGGAGAATTTGATTTTAATTTAGCCATTGAACAATTTGTAAGTTCTCCATTTGATAGTGGAAGGGATGGGGGTAAGCAGTATAAGGAAATGGAAAATACAAGTAGTCAGATTTATAGCGATGATTTTAAAGTAGCTGGAAAATGGGAATCCATATCATGGAATAGAGAGGCAATTGCATTTCTATTCCGGGCAAATGGAAAAACGGAAGATTTTTACTCTGCACAGCTTTCATCTCCAAAGCTTCCGATGGTTATTTCCATGCAGCCAATGGTGAAAGGAAACCCCATTGTCGAGATTAATATCAATTCTCTTGAGCAGGTAATTTATGTAGAGCGTGGAAGCGTCAAAGTTGCACTTAGAAAACATGAAAACTTATATACAGCAGATATTGTGCTTAATGAAGGAGATCTATTAATAACCTTTGATGGTTATATTTTGAATAGTATATCTGATCGCGCACAGATTGTCCAGGCGTCTCAGGCAGACTTCTATAGATTTAAACCAAATTTTTCAGAGCTTAGGCGTTCTTATACCTATAACAATATAGAATTTCCAGAAAGGATAAGCCTAAAAAATAATATTTCTCTTGTTTTACGTGGAGATGTATTCCCGAGTAAATTCAGCGTTATAACTACAGATTCATATCCTTTGCAGGTTGGTGTTAAGGCTCCACCTGCAGGAGAGATTGGTGCGCCACATATCCATACGCCCGTTGAAATGCCGAAGTCAGAGCTGATTATCGTGCGTGGAGGAATCTGGCGTTGCCCGATCTATAAGTATCATGTTGGTGAAAACCTTGGCGAGAAGATAGATGAAATTATTGTTAGCGAAGGAGATAAAATCGTCATGCTTGCTGGCCATGATATCAAATTTATCACAGATTCTAGAATGCTTGAAATTTGTGTGGGGCCTTATGCTGGTTCTGTGGAAAAGGCAAAGATATTCTTTAAGGAGAAGTCGAGCAGCCCGATAAATTACGATGTTAGTATTGAGGAGTATCAAGAACAATTGGATAGAAATTTTGAGACTAGAAATCTTCAGGCAAAAATGGTTTTGGAGCTTCCGCAAACTAAGTTAAATCAACTAATGAAGAAGAATAGAATAGCCTTTTTACCTATTTCCTCGGGTGATTTTGAACATTCTGTATTTATCAGCGCTGATTTGAGCCATTCGCTAATCTTAAAGGGATATGCAGCGGGGATTCAGGCTGGGGTTTTGCAGGTGCTTAGGCATATAGATAAAATAAGACTTAATGATTTATCTAAGTTACACGCCACTTTAGTAAACAATGTTGTTGGCGGTAAAGCCGTAAATATCAGCAATGATGTGATAAAATCCATTTATCGGCAACATCAGGAGGCTATTAATATCCTTAATTCTTTTGATCTTGAAATTCATGGACCGCATCTTATGCCGAATTTGGGTGTTGTCCTTGAGGCAAAAACTTACATGCCTCAGCTGAAGATATTTAGAGAAAAAGCTCAGAGGATATTGGATAAAACTACTCCACAGAAGGGTGTTATAAATTTTGTTCCCGATATTACTCATATTTCTTTGGGCTACATTGTTGGTGCACATTCTCAGGAGCTAAAAGAAATATATGGGTTGTTAGAGCGAATGAGACACGAAATTCTGCCATTTACCGTTAGGGTTAACAAGATTCAGGTTGTTAAGACTGTTAATAAAACGATGTTAGGTGCTGGAACAATATTAGCTCGCTTGGCCTCTTCCAGCCCTCTCGGCGCCCTGATGAGGACCGAAGGAATGCAGGAAACATCAAATGGTATTTCAGGTTTAAGAGCCCATTACTCTAAGGCTCCTCCTGCTGTCTCCAGCCCCATCGCCTTAGCCAGCCGCCTTAACTTACCTGAATACATCACTATCCAGCCTCTCTCTGAAAATAAGTTATCTCTAATCAATAGTCTCAATGGTAAATCCATAACTGTTGAGTTAAAGATTCATAAAACAAAAGAATACCTGGTTATTGGTAATGCTAGCTATCAGATAACAGGTAAGATTAATATTACCAGAGCCAATACCTTTGGTAATCAAACATTGCTGGAGTTCTTTAGCAATAATCCTGTTGATTTATCTAAAGATGAAGCTTTAATCCGCATCCCGCTTGATGAGGCTGTTGAGTTATCCGGTTTAAGATTATTCCCGGCAAACAGGATCTTCTATCCGAGCTTAGTGGCTCTGGCTGCCTCGGAAGAGGACTTGAACGCTTCCCGCGCTCAGGTATTAGAATTTATCCAGCACAAGAACGTATCCCTGCCAGAATTACCTGTTTTATTACACAAGATAGCTGTCTTAGGCAAGAGCCTCTCCTGGAAAGACTACTACAGCGCCATTGATGCCTTAGATATCCTTATTCAAAAAGAAGAGTTCTTTGAGCAAAGACCAGTAATTGTCTTTTTATCAGATTACCTATATATAACCTATTCCGGATGCGGATGGTCAAAGTGGGAAAATATTAAAAACAATCTTACCAATACACAAGATGTTGCTCCTAAGCCCGCGAGAACACAGACCGTTTTTGAACGCAAAGTCGAAGGTACCCGCATTCCTGTTCCTCAGGAAGAATTAAGCAATTGGCAGGTAGTCCGCGCAGAGGCGCTTACCGATGAAGATCTTGGGTATATATCAAATGATCCAACTGACCCGGCAGTAAAGTTAGGGCAGGAGGCAATTAGCAATGCCCAGGCCATCGGGCTTCCATTTTGCGGTGGAGCAGCAACCACGGTTAAGAAGACTATGGGTAAGAATAAGCTGGTGCACAGGGCCTTAAATGTAATAACAGAAAAATCCGGTGAAAGAATTACTAAATGGATTAGTATTCTTCAGGGTCGTATCGGCCTTCTCTTAGGCCAGAACATCAATTCCAGGGTAGTAGTAGCTACAAGCGTTGGCGGCACCCTAGAAGGCGAAAGCGATATCAGTACCCGCCAGCTCTTAGAGAAGCGCTATCCGAATCAACTTAAGAATGGCCAGATAAATATTGCCATTCAGCGTAACGGTTTAGTCTTGAATAAGGAAACAGGAGAGCCGCTTAGATTTAAAGACGGCCGCCTGGCAACCTGCGCTGAAAACCACCTCTGGTCGTTCCTGGCGGTGCTTCTGGATAAAGACTTAGTTATAGATTTGTTAGAGCATACCAGTGGAGTTGTCTCCTGCGGTAATGGGGATAATATACTTAACTATACGCGCGCCGGTATGGTCGGCAAGATCCTGGAGGCAAGAAAAGACGGCCGCGCCATTGCTACTATTGCCATCTGTACTGCCTCAGCCGGTGACAAGAAGGGCGGCTTTGGGGTAAGGATTACCTACAGGAATAAGATTACTGGAGAAGAGATTACTCGTATTGAGTTCAGGGAAGTTAGTGAGTTCCCCACTCGTGATAAGAAAAGCACTGGTTTTGACGGGAGAGATTTATCTGGAGAAAAAGAATCTGAATTCTATAAACAGTGCGAAGAAAATAAATGGTTCATTGAAGATATCTTTGCCGGCAAGAAAGTCGCCTTTAATGTTGCATTCTATGCCGTAGATTTGAAGTTAATAGCCGCAAGGATGTTCGGGCTTAATGAACATTCCCAGGATTTAGTATCCAACCTAAAAGATGTCCCTGCGCAGGATTGGGCTGATAAGGTACTTGAATTTGGCGAGCGTGTTCCGCGGACCGAACAACTTAAGAAAGGCGTTCCCAATGAGGATAATTCCGATAAGGTAGAAGGCTACATGACTGAGCAGGCAGTGCAGGATTTAATCGTTAATGGTTTAGCCTTATTAGTCAGGGGGGATTCTACTCCTGAAGCAGCAATACTGCTTATCGACAGAAAAGAAATTTTCCTTCCTTATAAAGGTTCCCGTCAAGGCATCTTAGCCAGAGATGGCAGCGTCTCAGGCGATAAGGAATATGCTAAAAGATTAGTTGAGAAAATGGCCAATTATCCGGATCTTTGCAGTGCAAAAGATGAAGAAGTATATGATCTTATTGCCAACCAGCTTAGATACCAGGGCGCAATTGAAGATCTGGGAAAAATTGGGCACTATATAATATTGGGTGAAGATGAAAAGGTACTTGAGATCCTGCCTGTTGAAGATATTGAAACCATAAAGAAGGCTAATGTTGCATTAACTAGCTCGCCGGTAGAAGACGGCTATTCGCTCGCAGAACACAAGATGCGCTATGGCTTGCCACAAGAGATTATCAATACAAGATATCCATTACCGCATCAGGCGATTCGGGATAATAAAGGCAATATGCCGGCATACTGGGCAATGTTATTCGGAACAGCGGAATTATTGCTTGAGTGGGACAGACAGGGGCATATTCCGGTAAAGTTGGATGATATGATGCGTAAGAAGGTAGAAATGGAATTGTTGGAGCGATTTGGTTTTAGCAATATAGGAGATAAGAGCGGAATCCGGATTCAGGATATTTTTGATTACTTGGAGAATTTGAAGATAATTTCCAGGAATAAACAGGGTTACTATGAGTTGAAGGAAAATAAAGAAACCATAGCGACTTGGGCGAAGCTAAATTTCTTTATAGAGGAAGAGTTGCGCCGGATGTTTGATGGGCAGGGGAAGATTAAAAACGAGAAGGCGCTGGCTGAGATGGTAAAGGGCTATGGTATGGCTTCTGAAGAATTTCCGCTTGGCCCCGTAGAGGCGCGTCAGCCGTTCCTAAGGGGGGTATTGGGATTAAGCGCAAAGATGAGGGATTCGCTAGTGAAGTATTTGTTCCGTAGTGTTAGCGGTGATTCAGAGTATGCGGCAGAGAGAAGTGCTCTTACGGAATCGGTGTTGCTAATGTTGAATATGATACCGGATTTACAGAAGTGGGGTGAAGAGGCGTTTAAACACTTACAAGGCAGGAGATTGTATTTATTTGCGCCGGAAGTATCGCAGCTTAAGGGTGGATTAGGCAGAGTAATGCAGTATCTGGCAAGGTCGCTAAAGGCAATGGGGCTTGATGTAGTGATAGTGGAACCGCGGTATTTATGGGGTTCAAGCCAAGAAAGACAGATAGACAAAAAACTGGATTATGAATCATTACCTATACCGTTGAAGATGAGTGACGAAATTGCCTTTACAACAGAAGTAACGGTGCAAGGAGGGAAAGAAGAGATTTTAGTTTATAAGACAGAGAATGATGAAGATATCCCTGTAATTACGTTCAGGGATAAGGGTAATTGGTACGTGCAGATCTTATACCGTGATGATAATGCTAATATATCAGGAAATCGTGCTTTTGATCCAACGGCATCACATTTTATAGAATTTGCGACGAAAGCATTCTTGATGGTGGTTAATGAGATAGAAGAGCCTAGACGTAAAGAGCAGGGTGAAAAATGGAAAGCGCCATTACTTGGGTTGAACGACGGGCAAACAGTAGTAGCGGCTGCCTGGAGTTTATTCTTACACGAATTCCAGACACCTGTTTTATTGGAGGCTTATTATGCGTCTACGACGCATACAGTATTAAACCGGCAATCTACCAGCAGGGAATATTTGCAGCGCGCGGGAGTGCCGGATGAATGGTTGTGGTTGTGGAAAGCAAATATGGCTCATGGATATCAGGGGTATGATTGGACGAGCGCAGGGCTACGCGCGACGATGAGCAGAAGAGGGTTTACGAATTACGTAAGCGATTCGCACGGTTATCAGATGAGACAATTTGACCCGCAGATTTACGAAAGCGCCGGCATAGGGGTGACTAACGGAGATTTAGGATGGTTGACTTTACGGTATTTTACTATGCGGTTTATAGAATCACGATTTGCGGATCAGGAATTAAAGGATAGCTACCATCAGTTAAAAGAGAAGCTGCAGGAAGCGAATAAGTTTGAGCGAGCCAAGCTTCAGCAGACAATGGATAAATTGGCGTATAAAGGTTTGTCCTCTTGGGTAGATGATGTGGCTAGGACAAACGAAGAATTAACTGAGATGTTTATTGAGCTGGTGCGCGCGTGCAAAGAGTATTATATCGAAACATACATAAAGCCGCGTGTTAATCAGTGGAATATAACGTTACCTAGTGTATATAACGGAGATTGGAATGCGTATTGGAAAGACGTAGAGAAAATACTTTGGTCGGGCTATAGCGGTAGATGGGTGCACGAGAAATGGGGCCGCGAGGGAGCCTTTAGCGATGAGAATGTAACAAGGGCTATTGAACAGGGGCAGTTATTCGTCGTTCTTGGTAATGTGCAAGATTACAAATGTACAGAGGAGCCAGGTGGAAGTAAATGGGAAGGTGAGCGGTTTCTATGGTTGGCAAAAGGGATAAACTCACGCGATTTAAAAGGAAAGTTAATTTATAACTCAAAGTTCGAAATAGATGAACAGCTTGCACTTTTGCCTTGCCTGGCACCGCAGATGCAGGATTCATCGTTCTTGACGCAATTACGTAGGCCTTTAATCACGGGTGCCGCAGAATCAACAGAGGCGCATACGTGGATGCATGGCGGCTGCGCAGCTTTACATGGGTATATCCAGCTAATTCAGGCGTTGGCTAACCGTAAGACAGGCCGGGGTTCAAATATTGTGCCGAAAGATTCAGACGCAGGGTCATACTTAGAGTTGTACGAATGGGTATTAGAAGCAGAAAGAGAAGGAAAACTGGTTAACCATTTGTTAGACGGATTCAAACTTTTCCGTAGCGTGGATGTAAACCTGACGGCAGCAGAATACGCGCGTCAATGGGATAAAATGGTCGGCAAAGAGGAAACAAAGAGGCAGGAATTAATAGCCAAAAATCCCGGTAAACCTATCCATCAGATATTGCTGGAAGAGTTTGGGGGATTCGCGCAGCCGGAGCATGAGGTAACTCTTGCACGCGATGAGAAATATTATCTGCGGATGACACAGAAATTAGATTCGGGTAAGGTTACACTGGATAGCGAACCGTGGGCAGAAGGAAGCAGGATATGCGGAATGCCAGAACGCACTAATGGATTAGAGTTAGTGGTGCCGGTCAGACTGAATGGATTAAAGCGGGTGAGCGCATGGATAGAAACACCGGAAGGAATTATTGAGGAGTTTAATCAAGTTGAGGAGAAACTGGAAGAAGATGTAGTTATCTTTAAGAAAGCAATGTGTATGAAGGGTAAGGAGAAAAAATTCCGCGTTATAGCCACATCAGGAAAGTGGCAGGAGGAACATGAGGTAACGTTGACACCGCGTTTGTCCGGTAAGGTGCGGCAGGAGATCAGCGAACAGAGTAATCATAAAATGAAAATAAAAGTCATTGAAGAAGCGGGTTATGTTAAGCAAGTGGAAGAAAAAAAATGGGATGTAGTAATGGGGCATAGGTTGAAAGTTGAGGTAACCATGCCAATGCGTAGACATAGTCTATGCGCTAAACTTATGCCGGTAATATTGGGGACTACCAATCCTGTAAAAAATGTGAATAGCGAGCGGTTCATAACAGATGCGGAAGCGGGGGATTATTTAGCGGAAAACGATAACGCGAAATGGACTATTATATTTACACCCAAGAGAACCGGTTGGCTGACAGCGGCGTTATTTGAGCATATGGATGTTAATAATGGCCCCCTGCGCAAGGAAGATGTGATTAGCTGGGCCAATGGTTGGGGCGTAGATACCCAGATTAATATGTTGACGCCTCAAGAGATGAGGGCAAAATATCTTCATAGAGAAGCTACAAGCTCACCGGTTGAGGCAAATGACCAGGAAAGCCTCCGGCAGCTTATGCATGCCTTAAGAAACCCTTTCATTAGTATAATTAACCGTGCTAACCGCGTATTAAATAATTTCCCGGATAGCGTTAAGATAAAAGAATTAAAAGATTATCTCGATATTGCTTTTCTTTTCGGCGATATGATAGAGAAAGACCGGGTGGAAAGATTATCCATGAGAATGGTCGAATCAGTGGTTACAAAATATTCAAATAATTTCTATGAAGCACTGAAAGGCCTTGAGAGTTTGGTTAAGAAGGATATTTTCAGTGGATTGCCCGAGACCGTAAGATCGTATGTTGAAACATGCTTTATTCCGCTTAGCCATAGAGCATTTGATACGATGGTTAAATTAACGCTTTCGACAGGTTATTCCATTTGGCCTTGTAATATAGAAAATATAGTAGAAGAAATAATTAATCAATATAGAGAACAATACCCCAATATTGAATTCAATATACACATTTCTAAGCCACTGCGGGGTGGGGCATTTACTTATTCTGAGCCCTTACGGGATACTTTGGCGGAGTTAGTGAAAAACGCGGTCAAGTATAGCGGGTCAAAAAGAATCGATATTGCTATTTCTTATAAGGCCGGTGAGCTAAGAGTCCAGGTTAGGGATTACGGTAGGGGGATTGATAGTGATAAGATCCTTATGCGGGCATTTGAACAAGGATTAGTTAGGGAGGGCCAAAAACTAACCGGCCGTCAAATCCTTAATTTGATATTTGCTCCTGAAATAACCGAAGCCGATGACCTTAAAATTGGAACAGGCATAGGCCTTACTGCTGCCAAAGAAATAATTACTTCATTATGCGGTTATATGACGGTAAGAAGCGAATCCGGCAAAGGGACACAATTCAATTTCAGCCTGCCTTTGTTATTTGAGTCTTATAAAAACAAGGCATCTCTTCCTCCGATAACGCTTAGCGGTTTAAGGGGCGCGTTGCATAAACAGGTTTCTATTGCCTTGGCAGCTTACTATAAAGCCCATTATCTTAATCCGGGGTTCTGGCTTAGATGGATAGTAAGAGACTTGTTAAGCAAGAATCCAGAAGTAGCACGGGAGAATCCTAGAAAAATAGCTCGGGCAGTCAGGAAGTTGTTGAAAGAAGTTGATGTCAGCATAGAGCCGATAAAAATTAAAAGATCATTCGCTACCTCTATCGGCAAAGAAGGCATTGCTAAAAGAGATGAGGTTAAGCTGATTGATTTCGATATGGTTATGCGACGCAAATTTTATGCGATAACCGAGAATCCCGCAGTTAAAAAAGTCAGCGATAATGATATCTGGAATAAAATAATCTATGAATATGAATCAGGCAAATTTGCGACGGTGGTTATATTTAGGACAGAGCCGCTTGCCGGAAGCCTTAATCTTATGTTCCTTGCCAGTCCGCAGAAGCGCGCTTCTAATGCGAAATGGCCGATAGAAAAGATAACAGGGTCAGATAAATTCACGGGAAGAGAAGATTTTGGCCCGCACTTGTATCCTGGAATAAAAGATATCATTGTAATTTCCGTAGAAGAGATTAATCCCCGTCAAGCCTACCTTAAAGCGCGCAAAGTGATAGAAGAAATCCTCAGAAAATCTTCCAGTAGCCCGGTTGCAGGTGTTGAGTTTACAACTATAAAACGGTTCAAGGAGTTAATGGAGGAAAGGATACTTTTAGTATATAGCAAGGAGAAACATAGCATAAATAAAGAGATGCGTAAAATATTGAAAGAGTTTTCCGAACGCGATCTTTATGAGTATATTATGTTTTTACCAAAGCATAATATCGACCCGGTCTATGCCTTAGAGGATCCCCTATCCTATTTGGATGAACTTATCCAGGCGATGCCGGATAAGTTTGCAAAATATAAAGGGCAGATTGAGAAGATAAATTCAGAGTTAAAAAGAGTAGAAAATGAAATTTCCGGGCTATTTAATTCTTTGCCTAAAGCAGAACAGGACTATTTAAGAAGAGATTATTCTTTAGGTTTCTTGGAGAAGTTGTCCAGCTCGCCTGTAGAAAAAGATAGGAACAAACAGCAAATGAAAGAGCTTGAAGAGCTATGTAATATGATGCGTATCAAGATCAATGATAATTCTATAAAAGGAGCAAAGAGAATATATCATCAAGCCCTTGTAGAATACCATACTCTGTTAAGTCAAAATCCTGAACTTGAAAACGATGAAGAAATGGAGGAGTTGTATGTAAAGGCCGAAAATGGCCTAGCAGATATACGGAGGATTGAAAATGAAAGATTAACAGAACGCTATTTAGTCCAAGCTGATGCTGGAATGGGGCAATTATTGGAGGGAGAAATCAGCTGGTTAGATGCGCATAAAGAGGGAAGCAAGTATTGTCATGCTACTGCTCAGGCGATTATCGTAGATCAAACAGGACGCGTTTTGATTGAAGAAAGGCAAGGCGGGAGAATAGAGCTTGCGGTTACTGGGCATTTAAAACCGGGTGAGGGGTATAGGCAATATGTATTAAAAGTGCTAGGAAATAGCTGGGGTTTAAAAAGAGAAAGTTCTCTTGTATTCCTGACGGGAGGAAGAAAAATAGGGCAGAGGTCGTTTATAGGCATGCCACATTATAATCCTCAAGATGGAGTTTTTTATTCTGGCTCTAGGGAGGAATATAACAATGAATATTGTCAGGTTTTCTTATATGTACTTAATCAAGCTGAGTTGATTTCAGTTGGAGAAAAACTAAATAAATTGAAAGCAATTAAATTTATCCCATTGGAAAGTTTAATTAAAGAGGCAAAAGTTACTGAAGAAAAGGCATATGGCAGATATAGCAGTTCAATGTCGTATCTATTCATGATTGAATGCAATGTGGCAATACTTCAGCAGGAAGTTCTAAAAGCTTTGTTTAAGGATTTTGAGATAACGGAGAATTATACTGAGATAAGGAAGAAAGAGCAAATCGATAGAATTAATACATTCGTTGAAAACACAATTTACAGCTTAAAAGATTGGCGAGACTACAGTAATCAAGAGCGTTATATGACAAAGGCAATGATAAAAAATGATACATTTGATAAACGCCAGGGTGAAGCTTCTAAAACATGGCAAAGTTTATATGAAAAGCATAGGCCGATAGTGATTTGGCATGAGCTTAGCGATATATTCCGCGAAGAAAAACAACTTTCAGTTTCAATAAAAACATATTACCTCCTTGAAAAAGCCCTAGATCTTATGAGGGAGTACGGCAATGAAGCAACTACTGTTCAAGGTATAGCTTTGTTGGTTAGCTTATTAAAAAATAATGTTAACTTAGAATATTTGGATAAAGAAAGAAAGTTCATTTTTAGGAAAGCTAATGAAATACTTAGTGGAATCCATATCAGCATAGAAGGCCAATTTGTAATTAGTGAGCAGATAAAATGCGGCATAGGCATTATTGCAACAGGAGCGATTGCCGCAGATATGGATAAAACCATGGCTTCTAAAGACGAAAATATAAGCACGAACATGCTTAATCATATTAATCGCATACTTATTTTAGGTATTAACTACGCCATAATCTCAGGAAATGAATTTTCGTTGCAATTAGGACGCACTATACCGCAATGTATCCCCCGTAAGTTACTATACGAAATGGTAAGCCTTTATACAAATAATGCTGCGGTAAAGAATAGGTTTGATCGGGAGGGGCAGCCATATCGTATTGAAGAATATAAAAATGATCTTACGGAAAAACAAAAAGCCAATATTGAAGAACTCTATGGGGAGATTATGGGAATTTGGAGAGGAATATTGCTAGCACTGCGAAATAATATAGAAACTGTTGAAGATAAACTTAAATTAAATAAAGAAAAAGCCTTAGAAGATATAAGAGAATTATTTAAGGCTGATGCGGTAATAATAAAATCAAATCAGAATATCTTAACTAAATATAGGGTTAATGTTATTAAAATATTAGGCGAGAAAATAGAAAAAATAATCGATGATGTAATTCAAATTCTAGGTTCATCAGCTGATATAGCTAAGAAGATAGAAAAAGAAAGAAAAGCTCTTATTGACCAATTAAATCCAAATCCAGAAAATCCCTTAAATTTAAAAATAGATAAAAGACCACAAGAGTCGCCTGTTCAAATGACTCTGAAATCAATATTGCCATCGGATAAATTTATTGGTTTCGATGGGGAAAAATTAGAATATTCTGCAAGGGAAATAATAGGGGATATTATAAGAGAAGCAGTCGGAAATACCCTTGGTAACGACATAGTTGTAATTTGCGGAGGAACCGGTAGTATCGATTCTTCGCGAGTCCATAAGGGGACTGCAACTAAGGATCTAATTGAGGAATTAAACCTTAAAAAAGACAAAGATGGGCTTTATTTGGTTTTAGCGATTGATGACGAATTGGAGCCTACAGGAGTAGGGTTTAAATTTACAACAGTAGAAATTGTTGTTTTCTCAGTTGAATCGCGGGATAGTAAGCGCGCCTATACTGTTGATGAAGAAAACCAAATTAAAGCAAAACTTTATTGGTCTGGAGATAAGAATTCGGTGACTGGCATAGAGGCGACGACGCTGATCTTAACAAAAATCGAAGAACTTTATTATAAAGAGATATTTAAACTTTTTGACAATAATAAAGAAGAGGTCAAACCGGTAATTTTTAGGTTAAGGGAATGGTTAGATGAAAATGCAAACAAAGAAAAGGCCAGCTCGCCGCTGGAAAATAGAGGTGAGCATGGGCAGTCCTTTTTTATTATATCAGAAAAGGAAGCGTTTTCGTTATTGGCAACGAAGAGAGAGGGAATTACAGGTAAAGGGATATTATTGTCTAATAATTTTATTAACCAAGGAGGAGTAAAATGCACGATTTACAGGTTCTTGAGTTCGCTAGTCTTGAGTCTACAGAAGAAGGGATTTTTATCAATGCTAAATATCCTGGCTGGTTCTCCGGATATAACTTTCTTATCGAGCCGGGAGGCAGTGTTAAGGGAAGGAGTAGTTCCGGCAACTGGCTTGAACTTAGCCATGAGATCAGTACCATTATTAGAAAAAAGGCCATATGCAGCCTTTCTGAAAGAGGCATTGCCTTCTTTAGTTAAGGATATAAAGAATATTAGGAAGAACAACTCTTTTTGTTCCAGCTCGCCGGTAGAGATTACGACTGAACAGATTACGCAGATAGAGAAGGTCTTGAGCGGAGAATACAGGGGCAAGAAATTCCCTTCCGGAGAGACATACTTTACGCACACAAAAAGAGTAGCGGGTAAGGTTATGGAGTTTACCTTTGAAGAAAAAATTGTTTATGCTGCTTATCTGCATAAAATTTCTTCGGAAAAAGAGATGAAAAGAATACTAAAAGGGTTGGGGGTTGATAAGCCCAAAGCTGAAAGGATCATCGCACATGTAAAGAGGTTAACCAGCATAATTAACCTGCCGTATGGGGTAGATTATAGAGATGGGGCAGCTGTTAATAATCGCATCAATCTTGTTGCAAAACTTTCCGAAACAATTCAGGGTTTATATTTGGCATTAGCGGATAAGTTTATAAGCCTTTCTACTTATGAGGGGAAGAAGGGATCGCTGGAAGAGATAGCTTGCATATATGCTCCGTTGGCTGAAAGATTAGGCCTGGATGAATTGGCCGGTGATTTCCTGGATGAGGTATTCAGGAATTACGCCAGCCGAACCTATAGTATTATAGAGAAAGAAATTGAAACGGTTATCGGCAGAAGCCGGGCAGATGCCAATAAGTATTTAAGTGATTTATCCAAAGATATAATAAATGAGCTTGAAGAAAATGGGATGGGGGTAAATGTTTTAAGCAGGGTTAAGAAGGCCTTTACCTCATGGCTAAAGATTAACAGGAACGATGAAAAATACACCTCAATAGCAGATCTATCTGATCTTTTAGGTATAACGGTTATCGTGGAAAATGACGTAGATGTCCATGGTGCGGTATGGCATATCGGAAAGGTCTTGAAGAGTAAACTTGGCATAGATATAAGCGCAAGCAACATAGACAGCAAAAACATTAAGCTTGAAGGCGGGTATTTAATCCCCGGGCAAAAATACCACATAGATTTTGAAGATAATTCAGGCGTAAAGCACGAGATTCAGATTTATTCGTTTAAAACCTACAAGGAGATGCGTTTAGGTAAAATGGCGCATTGGTCTCATAAATTACAGAAAATTGACGCGCTGAAAAATCAAAAATTTGAAGTGATCCCGGACTTAGGAATGACGGGAAAGGCCGCGGAAATATTTTCCATAATTTTAAATTACGTCAATAAATATAAATATATAAATGTCATTAAGCTTGTGGGCAACATGAAAATGCCCATTGCCATAAAGGCTTTGCGATTCCCGTCAGAAAGCAGGATGGATAGTATAGCCAAAGCCTTGAATGTAAATAATTCGCAGATTAGCGTTTGTTGCGCAGGTGAATACTTTTCCGATAGCCAAGGCGATTTATCCATGGCCTGCAGTCTTAGGCGAGGAGGAGATTATTTAATTAAGAACGGGGATTTACTCATTATTTCAGGTAAGGATAAAAAGCTTATCCCCCAGACAATCCCACTGTTAAATAGCAATAATATTTTTAATAAGATTTCTTTTGGTTCCAGCTCGCCGGTTACGCAGCCAGACTATTCCTGGATTTCTGGTATTGAAGTTATCAACTATCGCAAGGGCGAGTGGATTACAGCTTGTCAGGGTGAGAAGCTGGTCGTGAAAGCTTCTATTAATAGGCATCAGGATCCTCAAAGAGACAATCAACCGTTCCCGCAGGCATTTATTGAGTATGCGTATGAGCTAAATGGTACGCCTGATATGAAATTAATTCCTATGCAGCGTTTGACTGATGGGGTTTCGGGATTTAATACCTATATCGCCGATATCCCATTGGATCAGGCGGGATATCTTGAGTTTACTGTATTTGTTGTTAAGGGGGAAGATTCGGCAGACAAAAACCAGCGAATATATTGGGCTGATCCTAATCCTGATTCTATTGAGCGTCCTAAGGTCAGGGTTGATCTTGCCTGGCTTCATCATATGAGCGCAGCTGTGCTTTTTCCGCGCAGGATACGTTTTGCCGGCCAGGGGATAGACCATACAGGTAATCTCGACGATCTTGAACGGGCGATCTTCGAGGTTGCCGATCTTGGATTTAATACTGTGATGTGTATGCCTTTCGGTGTTCCGTATAGAGAGCCGGGGGATAAGCATCCAAGCCCTTATGCCATGGTCTCAGCTATGGCTTTAGATACATGTTTATTGGTTAAGGCAAGGATTCCGGATACGGGTGAAACGTTATCTGAGAAGTCACAGAACTTTTTGGCTGCTTCTGATTATGAAAGTTATCGTTGGAGACTCTACAATGCTTTAAGAAATGAGCCTTTAATACAGGCTTATGCTTTGTTTGCAGCAAAACGTCCTGAAGTAGATGGTCAGCTACCGGTTTCAAGCGTCAGCCAGGCAGAATGGGATAGGTTGAGTATCCCTGAGCGAGAGCAGCTTATTTTTTATGAACAATCTCAGATTTTTTGGCAGATGCAGCAATTAGTGAAGCGGGTTACAGAACGAGGCGTCACTATCGGTTTTGATATTCCTTTTTATCGCTCTAGCATTAACGCGGAGGTTGAGACTGCGGAATTTAGAAAGAGTTTTAAGCTTGATGCTCAGGGAAATCCGCAGCATCCGGTTTGGCTCGGCAATAAGCAAACCCCCGAAGAGCAGACCGCGCTCTTGGAATATGATTTTGAAGGGATGGCAGAAAATGGGTTTGCATTGTTCATTCGTCCTCTGGAAATATTCTTAAGCACACCGACACAAGAAAATCCGTTGGGCCTGGGTTTCAAGTTATTCCGCGGAGATGCCTTTCATCGTTTCTTCTATAAAGGACTCAACGGATATAGCCAATATCCAGGCTATCCGGTTCAAGCTAAAGAATGCTTTCGTGCTATTGTTCGCTTGTTACGTGAAAAGCAAGCAGGGATCATTCCTGAGCAGCTTGGCGCTGGTATTCCCACTGAGGCAATCGTAGAGTTATGGAAGATCGGGCCGCTTATTAAAGAGTTGCGTTGGATCCGGGCTCCCGCTGAATCAATCCATGATATTGCCGGGCGATTACTGTGGAAGCGGGAATATCAGGTGTGCGAAGATTATGCAGGCGTTACCGGAGAAACAACACCCTATTGTTATGTCACAAGCCATGATCAATTTCGGGCAGGATGGCTTCTTGGCGCGATCAATCCTCTGCCATTTTGGCGTCACTTCTTTTTGTCACAGGATAAGGCGGTTATGATCCATGGAGATTGGCAGGGTTTTGGACGGGATGAAAAGGTCCAGGTTGGGTCAGAGAACCTTGATCGTATTAATACACCGGAAGACCAGGTAAATTCCTGGGGGCCGCAACCGGCATTGAATGACCCTAGCCGTATTCCTGGATTGCCGGAGACGATCAGGCAGGCAAATGCGTTACGTAAGAGGTTCGCATCGATTCTTTCCCGCGTTTCCTGTGAGCCGGTCATGACAGAACCAACGGCTCAGGGCAGCACGGTTCATGCTTTCTCCCGGATGCAGAATAATCGCGGTATCGTGGTGGTGGGTGAGTTTAGTAAACAGGAAGGTGCTGATACTAAGGTAAGAATCAATATGCCAATGAGTTGGTTTGTTCAGAACGGCATCGATATCACGCGGCCCTTTGAAGTATATGATGCCTGGAATAGTGAAAGAGTTATGCTTGATTTGCGGGGTAGCGACGAAGGTTCCCGTTGGATAACATTAATGATGAAGACTGGTAGCACGGTCGTATTGGAGATAGGCCCGGAGACTGTTTATCAGGAGGCGTATCCGGTGCTGGCATTGCAGCCGATGCCACAGACGCCGAGAAGGACAGCCGGGGATTTCTGGTCTGTTTCGCATATGGTATTTGAAGCTCCGGTCCCACTTTTTTTAAAGGGGCGTACCTTTAGCCAGGTATCTATTCAAGAATTGCGAGATCTCTGGGGTATGGGCCATCGGGTGATTTATCTACCCGGGTTGTGGCAGAAGGGCCCGTTTGCTGATAGAATTGCCAGGCTTTTTGGTAATTCGATCACGTGGACAGAGAGAAAAGATGACTACTGCGCTTCTCATTTTGCCGCTTCAGCGTATACGGTTGATGCTAAATTCGGCGGCGATGCGGAGTTTCAGGTTTTTGCCGAACGTGCGCATAAGTTAGGTTTTTACCTTATCGGTGATTTTATACTCCATGAAGGGATTGATTCTCCTCGAGCCAGGGAGCATCCGGAATTATTCTTACAGGATGCGCGTGATATTAAAGACCGCGATTATCCTGCATGGGCATCAGAGGAATACCGCCAGTGGCGAGGTAACTTTGTTAATCCGCAGGATGATTGGGGGACGATTTATTGGGACGGTTTGCAGCCGGATTGGTCAAATCCGGAATATCGTATGGCGCGAGTGGAAGATATCCGTCACGGCATGGGGATCGGGCTTGATGGTTGGCGTGTGGACTACGCGGGATTCGCGCTTAAATCAGAGCTATTGCGCAAGTATGGCTTTTGGTATCCCGATGTAAATGTTTTTCATCAGCGCATGCCCAGAGAATTCTATGGTGAGGTATTTAATGCCTTTAAAGGAGAATATCCCGGTTTCCAATTAATTGCTGAGGCTTATGATGCAGGTCAGCTCTGGCAACTTTCTAATCTCGGACTCTGTGTCTATGAGTCAACTTTGAAAGATCGGCTCTTGCACTACCCTGATGCACAGGGTTTTCGTAATGACCTTAGGGGAATTTTAGCCTTAGGGATCCAGGGTTTTCGCAGGAGATTCTCTGTTGTCGTAAACCACAATGAGCCGTTATTGACAAGAGTTCTTGGCGACGACAGGGCCCGTATTGAGGCTACTGAGGTTTTTACGTGGGCATTGCCGTGGCAAAGGAGTTTTTACATCGGACAGGCAGAAGGTTATCGTGAGGATGTGCGTTGCCAGGAACGCGCCAAGAGGCTTTTTGAAACGCCGCATCGCGGAAGCCTTGCATTTCATCGTGCCGCAGCAACGGTATTTACTCAGCCGGCATTTATCAGCGGGGAATGCGCGATTGCCGATGAAAGAAGTGACAATGGGAATTCTTTAATCGGGATTGCCCGTTGGATTACCGGCCAGGAGGATTCCAGGGTATTCGTCATCGTTAATTATAGTAATCATCAAGCGGCGGGCGCGATGTATTTTTCTGACCCGAGGCTTACGTTTCAGGATAACCGGCTTTATCTTTTGGTCGACCAACTCTATGGTAGCAATATGGAAGGGGTGCGTCAGCGCAGCTATCTGCGTACGGCCCAGCAGATGAGGGAGCTTTTTGTTGTCTTGGGGCCTTACGGTTATCATGTTTTACGTATTGTTGGAAATGTGGAGTTAACTGCAGAACAATTGAATCGCTGGAACGGATCCGGAGAAACCCGTCAGGAGATTGAGCAGGCGGAAGATCCTTTGGCTGAGGCGGTAGAGTTTCTTTCTTCCTCAACCGGTAAAAGAGGCGAAAGTGCAAAATTAGGGGAAGTTGTCTTGACTCGTAAGATTTTGTTGACTAACGGCAAGGGCGGATATTCGACGGTTACCGCTGCCCATGATCAAAGGCACGATGGTATCCTGGTTGTGGCAGATCAACGTTTTAGCTCCGGCCGCGGTAATATTGTGACTAGCCTTGAAGAAGCTGTAAGCGCAGGAGGGCCTGAGATTCCGCTCAGTTCACATCATTATTCCGGAACAGTCTTTCCTCTTGGATATCAAGCAATCGAAAAGTTTGGCAGCTATCCTTTTGCCACGGTTGTCTTTGACCTCGGCCGCGGCGTTAAGTTAGTAAAAGAAACTTTTATGGTTAATGATGAGAATACGGTTGTGATACGTTATGCGCTTCAAGGGACGCAAGAGGCCTTTCGTTCTTTTGCCGCGCCGCAGCTCTTTATCCGGCCGCTTTTAGGTTACCGCGATATCCATGTTTTGGCTCAGAAGAATGGGGAGGTTTCCAGAGATATCGTTTCAGGTAAAGGATTTCTTCAATATCAGATGTATAAGAATACGCCTACGGTCTCTTTAAGTTTTTCACCGCACGGCCGGTTTGATGCTTCTGCGCAAACCTGGTATGAGCATTTCCGTTTTCCCCGGGATGAAAACGAGTGGGGAGATGGTAGTACCGAAGATCTTTATGCGCCTGGCCGCCTTGCACTCCCATTTGACGGTAACAATGAAGTGGTCCTGATTATTTCAACGGAAGAGAATCGTCATGAGGTTAGTGAAACGGGGACTCTTCGCAGGCAGGAAGTGGCACGGCAGGAAGCTTTCTTGGCCGGGTTAGAAGATCAACCTGAACTTATTCATCGGTTGGTTCGAAGTCTTTATTCTTTTATATTCAAGCGCAGCGATGGGTTAGATTCGGTTGTTGCCGGTTGGCCATGGTTTGAGGATTGGGGGCGCGATACAATGATTTTTTGCCGCGGGCTGCTTGTTTTGTCTCAGCTCAAGATGGCGCAGGGTATGGTGGAACCGCCAGAGCTGCGCCTTTTCCAGAATATTATGAGAACATTTATGCAGTATCTTGATAATGGCATGCTTCCTAATCGTTTCCCGTCATTCGGGGCCGAGCCGGTTTACGATACAATTGATGCTTCGATGTGGTTTGTGTTGGTATCCTGGGAGTATGTGCGTATGATGCAGACGGTTGAGGGATATAAGGTGTCCAGGGATGTTTTTGCCCGCAGGGAATTGCGCGGCGCAGTGCAAGAGATCGTCGACTGGTACACCAAAGGCACTCGTTATAATATTCACGAAGAAAGCGACGGGTTAGTGACCGGCGGACGGCACGATTTAAAGTTGACCTGGATGGATACCGAGCGTGGGGGAATGTTTACGCCGCGCCGCGGCAAACCGGTTGAAGTCAATGCTCTTTGGGTCTTGGCGCTTATGCTGCGCAGTGAAATGGCGCGTATAGCCGGAGATGAGGCTGAAGAAAGGGAGTTTAAGGCCCGGGCAGAACGCAGCGCGCAGTCTTTCCGCGAAAAGTTCCGTAACCCTGCGGCAAGTTGCCTTTATGACGTGGTTGATGAGTTTGATCATGAAGATGAAGGGTTCAAGAGCGGTAGGAATAATGTGGATATTACCTGTAACCAGTTAGTGGCGTTTTCCGTGCCGGGCCTCTTGACTCCTGTAATGAGGGGGGAAATATATCAGGTCGTTAAAGAAAAACTCGATACGCCGAAAGGTATTCGAAGCCTGGCGTCCGGACATCCTCGTTATCGCGGTATCTATAGCGGTGATATTACTGCCCGCGACCAGGCATATCATCGTGGTACGGTTTGGTCATTCTGGAAAGGATTTTTTATCGATGCGCATTTTGCTACGCAGGGCGTTACTGAAAAATCGCACCAGGAAGCTAAACAGTTGATTCAAGGCCTCGTTGATCATCTGGGCGAAGGCGCGCTGGATGGGGTTAGTGAGATATTTGACGGCGATGATCCTCATTTGCCGCGTGGCTGCTATTTTCAGGCTTGGGGAACTACGGAGTTAGTACGAGCGATTTTGAAATATGATCTTGCTTCATCAAGCTCGCCGTTGAGAATATTGAGTCGCAGGAAAACGATTCAAGAGATTATTGCTTTAAAGGAAAAATCGGGAGTTAAGTTTATAGGCATTACGGGATTTATGGGGGTGGGGAAAACCACTGTTTCCGGGATTATAGAAAAAGAAGGCTATTCTGTAGTCTACGGCGATTTTTCAAGCTGTGTGAAAAATATTATTATAAACAGGTTAAAATACATTTTTTCATTGTCGCCTCTGTTATATTGGTTTTATATACGCATTTCTTGTTTACCTAGAAGGCATTTAGTTTATGAACAGATATTGAAGGTTTTGCATGATTCTAATAATGGGAGCCGCAAGTCTATTTTTATAGATTCAGCCAACCTGTTTCAACTAAAAGTCGGTAAAATATTAGATGGAGTATGGTATGTAAACAGGGATGAAGAATCCCGCCGTCAAGCCGTTTTAAAAAGAGAATGCGATTTAGGATTGCCGTTATCCGTCGCAGCCCGTTATCTTAATTGTGAAAAAAGCATGCGGATTAGATTGTCGAAGTTACTAACAAATGTATTGGAAATTGAGAATACAGGTATTTTTATAGATCTAGAATATTATGTGCGTGGCATATTGGACAGTTTTTCTTCCCAAAATGAACAAGTAGGCTGGCTATCCTCGGATTTCTTGCGGAATAATGAAAGCGTCGGCGACTCCCTGATAAGCAATCTTTACCAGAAGGCAAAATCAATTTTAAACGACAACAGGGATGGTGTTAACTTATCGGGCGCTTCATCGATGTTTCACTCCAGCTCGCCGGTATTTTTTTCAACTGAGAAGAAAACGGTTTCTCCTTCACCTGATGGAATTAAAGCAGTTATATTTGATTTTGACGGCGTGATCGCGGATACAATACCTGTTTGCCGTGATGTGCTCAGGCAGATAATTTATAAGATGTTCAAGGAAGCCGGGTTTGAACTTAAAGATATTCTTTGGCTTGAGCCATGGATAAATGAATTTTTTAAGAGAATTCTGGGTACGCCTACCAGGGAAACATTGCCGGAAGTATCCGGACTCATCAGGCAGCGCGGTAAAATAGAGGCTAAGCCTACTATGGAATATATCAAAGACTATGAAGAATTAAGAGACAGCCAGTTAAAAAATATATTGAGAACTCGAGCCGTTTCTTTATTGACTCCGGGCGCCAAGGAAACAGTTGAAAGCCTAAGCCGGGTTTTACCCCTTTATATAGTTTCTGCCGGAGGCTATGAAAAAAGAAATATACTGAAATATTCCGGATTAAATAAATATTTTAAAGAAGCAAGGTTTCTTCTTAAGCGGCAGAATAAAAAATCTGACACGATAAAGGTTAAAATAGATGAAATGGTTAAAATAATAAGGGCTAATGGATTCTCTGCAGAAGAAGTTTTAATAGTGGATGATGCTCCAAATGTAATTGTTACGTTGAGGAAGGCTATTGAGGGTGTGCGGTTGGCGATGTTCGCCGCGGCCGAAGAAAAAGAAAGTAAACTGGAGAAGGCCAAAGCGCTATTTGATGGAGTCGAGCCTTTTGATTTTGTTATTGAGAATTTAGGCGAGTTAAAAAGTCATTTGGCCGGTTCCGGATCTTCCTTAAGTTCATCTCCTTGCGTTAATAAGCTTGAAGATAGGGAAGTAACAGTTTTAGTGTTGCTTGTTTTGGGAAAATCAAACGAAGATATTTGCAAGGAATTGAATGTAGGTTTTGGTTCCCTTAAGAGATTGTTAACCAGTATTACCGTTAAATTGGGTGTGGATAAGAAAAGAGGGCAGGTTGCTCCTTTGATAATTGCGGCGTATAAGGACGGCGAGCGTTATTTTGAAAAGTTTCCTCACTATCTTCACCTTAACCAGGTTAAAGAGTATATCTATAAGGCATCCAAAAGAGGAGCGGAATGGCTCACTGAGATGGAGTTAATGACACTGGGGGTAATCGCGGAAGATATTCTAAACGGTAGGCCTTTAAAAGAAGCAGGAAAGGAAATTGGGAGCAAACCGGTATTACGTAACAGGTTGTATTGGGTAACTAAAAAATTAGGCACCTCCCGCAATTACGGCAAACTATTGCCTATTTTTATGGAAGTATATAAGCAAGAATATGAACTGGTTAACAAGCAGGGAGGAATAATCAGCAGGGATAAGTTAGCTGAGGTAGTTTATATTTTACAAAGAAATGAATCGGTTGCTAAGCAGCCTGCGCAGGAAGAGGCGGGAAAAGTTAAAGAGTCGAATCCTTTGCTTAAGACCCAGATAAAATTGCTGGAGACGGCTATAAAGGCAGGCTTAGAAAATAAGCGAATATCATATAAGGATATTGCCGCTTGCTTAGGCCAGTCATTTATTACTGTGGCTGAGAGAATCGGTGAGATCAGAAGTACTTTAGATATTCCGAAGTTTCTTGAACCGCGTTACCAGACATTGGTGCAATGTGTGATAAGTGCCTCGGAAAAAGGTTATATTGAGTATGATGCGGGAGAATTAAAGAAATTTAAATTTATGTTTGAAAGGAAGAAACTAAGCCCAAGGCTTAAGCAGGCATTATTAATTCAGGCATTGGTTGCTGACAGGGATGCAGCCTGCAGGCTGTTAAAGATAAAAGAAGGCGCTGATTCAATCCGCAGGTATAACCTTTTTATATGTGGCGCCATGGGTATTGATAAAAAAGGTAAGAATATATCCGAAATCATAAAATTAACGCTTAAAGACGGTGAAATATCCGAGAAAGATATTATTAATACAGCTATGGAGCTGGAAGAGGGCTTGAGACTATCCGGCATCCAATATGCGATAGATAAAGGGTACCTAGCCGGGGTTAAGTACTTATTCAGCCAGTTTAAAGAAAATATCAGGAGTTTAAGCATGGAAGAATTAGATTTGCTTAGCCAGATAAAATCAGCCTCGTCTGAATTGCGGCTTGAGAAAAGCATATTCGCTAAGCTGAATGTGGAGAAATCGCTGGATTTGGAAGAAGTAAAGCTGCTTTATGGCGCATATGTTAATCTTTATGGCCAAAATGATAATAGTGCCAGGAAGGAAGAGGCTGGTAACGGTAGTAAGAGGATGGGTAGAAAACCTTTCGAGAGAAAGTGGGAAGCAAAATATAGTGACCTGCGTTCTCTCCCGGACTTAAGAGACAGAAATTATGCCAATTATAATAATGAAAATGGCTTCGGAATTAATAGTATGTATGATGGTTATAGATGGCCGACGCGAGAGGAAGAAGGGATATTAGGCCGGGAATGCCTTAAGGGGAACGCGGCAGCCCGCGAAATACTGGCAATTATAGGAATGAAGATAATAATATTCCGTATCCAAAAGATAGTAAAAAGCTGGTATAAAGGATATTCGGATTTGCACGACAGATTATTAGAGAATATTTTTTACACTAACAGAGCAATTTTGGATTTCTCCAATATGCGCGATGTAGTGGCGTTATATAATCCTGATAAGGGCTTCAGGCTTTCTACCCTTCTCTATAACTGGTTTCCTGACGAATCCATAAAGAAATTAATTGCGGATGAAATTGAAGCGATACGTATAGAGGGTTTATCAATAGATACCCCGGTTGGCGATGATAACGATGGATTTACGCTCCTGGATATGTTTGCGGATAATAAAACAGAAAATCCTTTGGAACATTTAGAAAAAAAAGAAATAATCGGTTATATTGTCGGCAGATATAAAGAGTATAAGCAGGAGGATATCAGTAAGGCGGAGGATTTATTCCTTGCTGTTTTGAATATTTTGATGGGGCAGCATCCCGGGAAAGTTGACGAGATAAAGAAGGCGCTGAAAGATGAAGGTTTCACAAGATGGGATATCGGCAGGGAAGGAATCAGACAAAGAATTGAAAGAGGCAAGTTGATTTTGGCGCGGATATTAAAAGAAAAAGGAATTGTTATGTCCCGTTGGGAAGATGATAGTAATTTTGCTTTACCTTCCGTGGCTGGTGGGGAGCAAAAGTCTCTTTCCAACGGGGCATTTAGCAGCAGCCCGGTTACAAGGCCTAAGTTAACCGGCCAGGAAAGTTTGATACTTGAGGAAGTAATAAAGGAAGCGATAGCCGGAGAATTCAAGGGGCTTTTTGACCGGGTAGTCAAGAATATCGCGGAAAAGAAATTCGGTTATAGATTTAATACCAAACAGAATATGGGCGCCACGGCTTGGGAGGTTGTTGGGAAATTAGAGACCAAGGTAAAATATAATTCATTGAAGCCATTTTTTGATTTTAGAAAAGTAGAAAGAATGATGGGCGTGCCGGGGATTTTCGGAAAGATTTCCGCAAAATACGCCAAAGAGCCTCAGGGGAAAGGCCAATCATCCAGCCCAATCGGAGCCAAGGCGGCAAGGCGCGATTATCCCTTGGACATACCTGTAGCTTCTGAAAATGTATTGCAATTTCCTGCACCTGATAGAATTAATTTAGCATTTAGGGCTAACAGGGATTTTGAATTGGAAGCCCTGCCTTCAAGAAAAAGAATTGTCCCGATAGAAAGAGAATTATCCGAGTTATTCAGGTTGATTAAGAATTCTAACGCTAACGCTCCTCCCGAAGGGCTTAATATCAATGTTGTTTCTAACCCCAAGCACACCAACGGAAAAATTGCCAGTTTCATATATTATCCTCAAACCTTAATCCTCCACTTATCATTCTTTAATTTTATACAAAACCAGCAGAAGAAACAGGAAGCCCAGAAAGAAGCTTTATTGGAGCTGATGAAATCTCCTCTTATTGTAGCCAAGGAGATGTTAGAAGCTATCCGGGAGCCGGCATTCAGGAATTCCGTAGGCGGACTGGTGAGGGTTGAATTTAAGGTAAGGATCGATGAAATATGTATCGGGACCCTGGATTGGAAAATGCTCGTTGAGACTAAAGATTTCTCCCTCATTAATAATAGAGTTTTAGTTTATGCAGTGAGGGCAGGCACAGAAATAACGGGTAGTGAATTACTGGAGTATGTTTTAGGCCAGGATTTCTGGGGGAAGCATAAATTTTCTTCTAAATCAAAGGGGGTTGTCGGGAAAAACCTTAAATCATTTAAAGATATCCCTTCTTCCAGCTCGCCAATACTAAGCCTTAGGAATATTTTATTAACAACAACAGCAGCCTTAACAATTTTATTTTCCTCCAGCTTAGATAATTTTAGCTCCGATAATCAGTTTTGCAGGGTGGAAAACAACAACAAAGTTTTTGTTTCTAATGTTTTAAATAGCAGAGATGCGTATCTGGTTGTTATTAAGGATAGCAGAATAACCGCCTTGGCGCAGATTTATATAGGGAAAGAAGACAGAAAAGATGAGGATTTGGATTATCTTATCCGGGATCTGAAATCCAGATTAAAAAATAATAACATTGATCCGCAAGATGTAACCATCCAGATTATTTCTGCCTGGGTTTTGCCTCCGATAAATCAATTACAAGCGCGCCTGGGAAAAGAGTTTAAATTAATGGGGCTTCCCTGGGCGTTTCGCGAAAGCTTCGCGTTGATTGAAATTAACCCCGCAAGGACAGAAGGTTGCGTAAAGGTAGATAATGCCTGGGTCCCGGAGTATAAGTTCATAATTAAAAAAGATGGCATAGCCTTTAAGTGGTATCTTCGCTGGGTGGAAAGTTTTATAGAAAATAAATTAGGCATATCGCTGGATGAAACTTCTTCCAGCCCTGTTTATAGCATTAATAAAACTCCTTTAATCCTTAATCCTGCCGGAAAATTGATTTATGGGAGAATAGAAGAACTAGGCGAGGGGCATTTAGATTTATTCAGGGACTGGGATAACCATTTCTGGAAGTCTTTTGGAAAACTCAAGCATTTTGATATGGATCATGTAGAGGTTCTTTTAAGGTTTCAGTCAGATACCTTTAAAACATTTGTAGTTGTTACAGGGTTGACCGATTTTACCTATATTCTAAACTCTAGGCTGCAGCGTGATATAAAATTTGTTTCACAGATCAAGCAGGTCCAGGGGGCGCTGAACATAGCGGTCACTCCTAAATATATAGGTTTTAATTTATTAGAGACTGCTCCCTGGAATCAGTTCTCCAGAAATAAGTTTATTTCTCTTTCTGCCACCGGTTTAATCCACTTTGTTTATTCTAATTACCTGGAGAATTATACAAAATACCTTATATTAAGGGCGCCTATTTCTCTGGAGGCGATGAGTCTTTACGAAAAGATATTTAATAAACGTAATTTTAAGTCTACCAGGCAAGTAAAAGACTTAACCGGAAGGCATGATATTGTAATTGAGAAAGAGGATGTTGCTAAATTTTCCGCCGGTTTTAAATCTAAATTCAATGCTTCTTCTCCTGTTGGGCCCAGTTATTCTGATATTGCCAGGGTGTTAATTGAAAATTCCAAAGGATACGGAAGCCCGCATCGCAATCGCAGGAATATGAATTTCCAGAAACTAGGGCATGCTATTTTTGATGCCGAAGCGTCTGGAGCCAAAAGCGCGGAACAAATAAAACGGGAGCTGAAAGTATCAGGTTATTCTAATAAAGTAATAAGATGGTTAGATAGCTATCAATCATATCCTACCTTAAAATCAGCTACGGCTGCGCTATCCGTAATTTTCAGGCAAAAAGATAGCCTATATAAAAGATTTATCAGGGAATTAGACAGAGAATGCAGTTTGGGAAATTTATCCTGGGTAACGGTATTGAGCTGGATTGCTATTCTAACTATGTTTTTTACTGTTATAGTTACTAGCGCATGGTCCCAAGAGGCAAAAGGCGCTGATCTTCTATTTTTTGGCGCGTTAGTGAAAACGTTTTCAAGATCAACAAGAGTTGCTAGCAGCTCTCCGCTCGCATATAACAGGGCTCTCGTCCCGCAGCTTCCTAAACCGTATAGGAAGACCATTCATATATACGAAAGTATTATTCTTTCTCAGGAAAGGATCAGCCAGGCCCTGAAACTTTTAAGTGCATTGAGGTATGAGTTTTATAAGAAGACAGATTATCCGGCCGTATTAACAGAGGTAAAGACAATTTTAGGTAGGATGAGAGGCACTAAGAATAAGGTTGCCGAAGCCCACGAAATAACCCTTGTGCGTCAGGAATTGGATTTAATGATAGAGGGCTTGAAAAATGGCATGGCCGGGGAACTTTTTAATAGGATAAGCCTGGCAATTGATTTACTTGGGGCAAGAAAAGAACGCCTTAATATTAAAATGAAAACCATTGAAAAGACGGTAGAGAAAATTATAATCCCGCAGCTTATTTTATTAGAACCACAAGCCCGCTATGACGGTTCGATTTCCAAAAATAAAACTAGTATTGTTATGCCGGGTATTTCAAGTTCAGAAACTAAAGCCAGAGAGGAAGTTGCTTATAAATTTTATGGCGTGGATAAAAAATTCCGGGCTATGATTAAGGAACGGTTGGTTGGGTTAGTAGGTAATTACGCGCATATAACTACAGTAGAAATATTTTATGCAGATCATAAATCAGGCTGGAGGCCAGAAGGACGGGAGGATCTTCTTCTGTGGCTTTCTCGCTATTATCCCGGAGAGGTAGGATTTGATACGAAAGAAACAGATGAATTATGGGCAATTTATTATGGCGTTAGGAGCCGTACATATTTTAATGTGTGCATAAATGGAGATATTACTGCTCAATTTGCCAAAATAACACTAACAGATGAAAAAGATAAGGCTATCCGTTTAAGGGTAGAGGTTATTTCTTCTTTGGGGTCATCGCCGGTTACATGCGGCTATTGCATAACTAGTATCGGCGGAGGCTCCGGCCCTCAGAAGTTAGCTAAAGGTCTTATTAGCCGCGGGGCGCATTTATATAATATTATTACTGTTTTTGACAACGGATTCAGCACCGGAATATTGCGCAGGCATCTGGATATGCCGGCCATTGGCGATTTACGTAACAGGCTGGTCACGCTTTTACCGGATACGTTGGAGAACAAATTAGTAGAAGAAATATTTAACCACAGGTTTCCCCAGGAAAGAGAGACCGGGAATAGTAATTCCCAGCTTAAAAACCAGCTGCTTAATTTAATAGAGGCTAAAGAGAGGGCAAGCGGTATAAATATATCCGGAGAATTAAAAACCTTTTTACAGAATTCAATTGAGTATTTTATCCGCGAGAAAATTGAAAATGCAAATCCTGTTTTTACGTTATTTGATGCCAATGTCGGTAATATTATTATTGCCAGCCAGTATTTTAGTATGAATAGGAATATCCTGAAGGCTATAGATAAAATATCCGGTATCCTGGGAGTTAATACTTACACGCAGTTAATCCCTGCGAGCTTAGCTAATTTGGATATCGCCGCGAGGATGAAAAGCGGTGATATGATTTATGGCCAGTATGAGATTGATCATCGTTTTAACCAGTCAGAACAGATTGAACGGATTATTTTTGTTAGAAGAGGAACTCATAAGGGAGTGAAACTGCCGGCAGCTACTCGCGAGGGCCTAACAGCTATTTTGGAGTCAGATGCCATAGTTATCGGCCCGGGTAGTATCACTAGTTATATACCGGCTTTAGCGGTTAAGGGTAACCCCGAGGCGCTTAGGCGAACCCGGGCAGCCAAGATTTTTATTGTGAATATCTCATGGCGTAATTTTCGCTATAGTTCTGCAGAAAGCAAAGGCTTAGCCGCCAGTGATATGATAAAGTTGGCTCTGTCTCACCTAAAAAGTGT
Source organism: uncultured Planctomycetales bacterium (assembly GCA_964427405.1). Lineage (GTDB taxonomy): Bacteria > Omnitrophota > Gorgyraeia > Gygaellales > Profunditerraquicolaceae > UBA6249. The sequence goes on from CAYRUB010000013.1 coordinate 39,560, forward strand.
GGATAGTCATCCCAGCCAGATAAACACAGATTATATAGAATACGCTCTGGTTAACGTGCCTAAAGAGAATAAAACTTATTATACTTGCGCTGATATAGCGAATATCCGGGCAATGGGGATAAAACCGGTAATGGGAGATTTTGAGGACGAAGAAGCAAGAAGTTATCATAATTCCGCAAAAATAGCACAAGCAATTTACGAGATAATTAATAAGCACGATATCTCTAATGAGGGCAGTTCTTCCCCGGTAAAAAGTGGAGAGGAGTTAAGAAGGCAGATTATAGATGAGCTTAGCGCAGAGAAATGTCCATTTCCTCGTACTCCTATAACTAATTATTTTATCCCTTGGTTAAAAGAGAGTCAGGAAATACAAAATGCTTTTTGCCAGTCATTTGTTGTGCCGGCATTGGAGTGGTGGTCAATTTTCTCGGTCAAGGAAACACCCGTATTTGATTTTGAGAGATCTTTTTCTCCCGTATCTATTCCTTTATCTATCCTTAGAGTATTAGGTGATGAAGCCCGAAGAAGTAAAAAAGTATTGGAATTTTTAAAAAGTATAGAAGACAGGGAGCCGGAGTGGGTTACTCAAAATAGGATCATATATAAAGGTTATGGATACTGGTTAAGAGATTTTACCGTTTCCGGATATCCTATTGATCCTAATAAAACCCCTGTATTAATTGTTCCTCCTAATGCCGGGCATTCTTCTACGGTTGCTGACTTTGGCGATAACAAAAGCATTGTCCAGACTTACCTGAAGCAGGGGTATCCTGTTTATGCTATAGATTGGCAGAGTGCAACTGCGGATAATATCCAGATTATTTCTGATTTGATCAAGAGCGTAAAAGATAGCATCGTTATAGTCGGAGGCAATGTTAATCTAGTCGGGCTTTGCCAGGGAGGATGGGTCGCTACGGCTACTTGCGCGCTTTATCCTAAATTAGTCAGGTCGCTTTTATTAGGGGCAGCTCCGATTAATACCGCTTTAGGCGATAACGCGATTACGGAAATTTCTGAAGGGCCGATTGAATTGGTTTATTGGCTTGTTCATGGCATAGGCAAAGAAAATGTTCAGGATGGCTCAACCCAGATAGAAGGTTTTTATAATACCCAGCCTCTTGGCCGCAAGAAACGTGATATGTGGGATAATTTAGTCCGCGACATTGATGATCCGGAGAAGATGGAAAACAGGCACAAGCCTTTTCAGATATGGTTCAGGAAGGGTTATGATATATCTCTTTGGATTATTGAGGCGTTTAGGGATCATTTCAAGGGGAATAAAATATTTAAGAGTGAATTAATGGTCCTGGCTGAAAATAGGCTTCGCCGGATAAATCTAAAGCGGATTAAATGCCCGGTAGCATTATTAGAAGGTTCAAAAGATGATGTGACTGCCCTGGGGCAGACTTTTGCCCTTGAAGATGTTATCAGTACTCCCAAAGGAAATATTTATAAGGAATTAATGGATGGTGTTGGGCATATCGGCGTATTTAACGGCAGGGATTCGCAGAATGCCTGGAAAAGATCAATAGATAATGTTGAGTTTAGACTGGCTTCTTCGGCGGTTAGCTCTTCAGCAGTTAATCTGTGGCTTAACCCTAGGATATATTTACATGGCACTTCCGTAGAGAAATTCGCCTTAATAATTAGAGACGGGTTTATCCTGCCTAAAACCAATAGCAATAAATACTCTAAGCCGGTTATTTTCTTATCTCATCCTGCTTATGGCCAGCCCGGTTATTTCTCGAGCGGGGTATTGTTGTATATAAGCCGGGCTAAGCTTGTTGAGCAAGGTATTGATTTTTTCAGAGAAAGCGACACTGTTTATTTCATATCTTATGGGCCGATTCCCTTAAATTGCATAGTGAATATAGAATATTATAAAGTAATAAAAGATCCGTTATTGTTTAGTGAGGTTGATGACGCAGCTAAGTTTGCGGGTATTATAAATTCCCCGGAGTATCAAGAAAACCGTAAATGGCTGGATAGTATAATGTCTTCCAGCCCCGTAGAATTACCTACTATTAAGAAAACAAGATTCTATGAGATTGATAACGCGGATTTTGTGTGTGGAACAGAGAGCGGATTTTGGT
>CAYRUB010000013.1:41752-43838 GCA_964427405.1 uncultured Planctomycetales bacterium
TTCTATGAGATTGATAACGCGGATTTTGTGTGTGGAACAGAGAGCGGATTTTGGTTTGTGCAAAAGCCGATAAAGGATATATGTACGGCTTGCGCTCTTGTAACATTCCTGGTTGAAGACGGCAGGATTTACCTGGCCCATATTAACCCCTCTTTATTAAAGGCAGGCCTTAAGAATATAATCAGGGAATGGGAGAAATACTGCTTTTTTGAAAAAGAGGCCATTTTTAAGATAGCTACCAGAGTACTTATTGCCCATAGAAATAATAATAGCAGATTTGCGAAAATACTTAAAGACTTCCTGGTCTCTTGCGGGTTAAGCCCGGAGAATATAAAAATAGACTCCGCGCCGCAAAGAGCATATGCAAAAACAGAGACATCAGGTATTTTTATCTGGCCGCTAGAAAAAGTTGTCCAGATTTATTATGCCAGCCGCACGGATTATAATTATAAGATTGAACGGGTTAACAGCTATTCCCTGGGTAAAGAATTTATCCTTTTGGAACCTTTCTCCAGCTCGCCGATAGGAATAGACCAGGGGCAGTTAAGCCATAACTCATTGTTGAACAATGATCCGAATAAAAACGGTTTTGCGAGGTTGAATTATCCCCTTTCATTTATCAAGGGGGAATACGGGATGGTTTTAACTACCGGGCCTCCTTTTATTTCAGAAATAACTCCTGCCTTTAAAGATCTACCCACCATTAAAGCTGACCCAAATTATACAATAAATCCCGACAGTCATTCTGTGGCTACCAGAATTGCCAGAGGATTAATGTCGTTTTCTGCAATCCAGGATAATCAGGAATCCGCAGGGACATTAGAAAAAGGCAATCAGTATATTTTTATTATTTCTAATCCATTGGCAATAGGCAGCGGAGGGGAAACCTATGCGTTGACCCAGTTGAAATATTTATTGAAGCGCAATAATATTACTATCCACCTGGTATTCCTTAATAACCGGGATAATCCTTTGGAGTTAGAGAGATTAAGCGGCCGCGTTATAAATGGTGAAATAAAATATTATGCGGCAGCTGATATCAGTGATTTGGAAAAGACAATAGCCGCGCTTGTTGAGGGTGAAGATATAGATAAGATTATAGCTTTAATTTCCCCTAAAGAGGGAACTGCCGTAGCTTTAGATATAGCCAGGCAACAAAATATCCCTACAGTTGTATATTATCATGGCGCGGATGATCCGGTAAGGAGAAGAAAATTATTGGATGATGCTTCTACTTTGACTGCTTTGAATTTAAGGCTCGCCAAGACAGTCGCGGTTGTATCCCGGGCGGGATTAAGGGCAGTGCAAAGAATCGGCGTAAAGAATGCTGTATTAGTCGGCCCGATGTGTAACATAAACGCCTTTGGCCCTTCCGAAGAGCGGCTAAAAATAGCAAAGGAAAAAAGGCAGGAATATGGTTTGGAAGGTAAATTTGTCATATTGGCTCCTGGTAGAATAGCGCGCGATAAAGGCGCTATGGAATTATTGCGGGCTTTAGATATCTTAATTAAGAAAGGCTATGAAGAAGCAAGGGTTGTTTTAGTTGGGGAATCCAGGAGGGAATACAGGCAGGAAATAGATGGATTTATCCGCAATGCCAACCTAGGAGAGAAGGTTACATTTCTCGGGCAGATGAATCATAAAGACCTTGCTATCTGGTATCTTGTTTCGGATATGACCGTATTGCCAAGCTATACAGACGGTTTCGGTTTAACAATAGCAGAAGCGGAATTAAGCGAGAGATTTGTATTGGCTACGCAGGCCGGCGGTATTCCTGAGTCGATGGTTGATCGCAAGACAGGTTTGGTTGTAAATTTTGATCTTAACAGGACCAGGGAAAACAGGGATGCGGTTGTTGCTTATAATAGTGTTGTTTTAGCCAGTGGGATAGAAGAAGCGCTGAAGATGCCTGTTGAGCGGAGAAAGGCAATGGGCCAGGCAGGAAGAAAATTTGTCTTGGATAATTTTGATCCCGCAAGATTAATTGAGCGTCACGAAAAGTTGCTAAGCAGCAACCCTGAACGTTCCAGTTCTCCGGCGGTCAGGCCGGAAATTTCATATCAGGATGCCGAAAGGGTTATGGAGG
>CAYRUB010000014.1:0-42178 GCA_964427405.1 uncultured Planctomycetales bacterium
GATTTTTATCCTTGGCAAATCCCTTAGCTTGTAATTTCTCGAGCATCTTAGCGGGTTCATCAGAAGGCTCTATACCAAACTTATCTTTGACTAATCCGGCAAATGACTGTCTGTTCCAGGGAATTTTAAGCGCAATAACCTTGCCCTGACAAATCAGTTCCTCTTTACCTAAAACCTCTTTTGCCACATAACAGATTAAATCCTGGGTTAAATTAATCATATCTTCGCAATTTGCATAAGCCTGATAAACCTCAAGCATAGTAAATTCCGGATTATGCCGGGTCGAAACACCTTCATTGCGGAAAGAACGGTTAATTTCATAAACCCGGTCCAACCCTCCTACCAACAAGCGCTTCAGATACAATTCCGGAGCAATCCTTAAATATAAATCCATACTATATTCATTATGGAATGTCTTAAATGGCCGGCCTGCCGCACCTCCTGCGATATCATGCATCATCGGAGTCTCAACCTCCAGGAATCCTCTTTCGTCGAGGAAATTACGGATAGCCCGGATAATTTTGGCGCGTAATAAAAATACTTTTTTTACATCTTCATTGGAAAGCAGATCCAGGTAACGCTGCCTGTAACGGACCTCCACATCTTTTAGTCCATGCCACTTCTCAGGCAGGGGCCGCAAGGCCTTAGCCAATATTGTAAAATCCATAACCTTAACCGTAAATTCACCGGTATGCGTTTTAAAAAGCTCACCACTAACGCTGATAATATCGGCAATATCCAGTTGTTCAATAAGGCTGGCCTTCTCCTCACCCACAACATCACGTTTCACATAAAGCTGGATTTTACCGGTAGTATCCCTTAAATCCATAAAGTTAACCTTGCCATGGCCGCGATTAGCCATAATCCTGCCGCAAAGCACAACCTTTTTCCCTTCCTCAAAAGAAGCTAAAGCGCTGCCAATAGTATCATGAACCGGTACAGTAGCCGGATACACAGGTACTTTTCTCTCCTTAAGCGCCTCTAATTTGGCAATTCTTTGCTGGATAATTTCATTAATGTCCATAGATTAGAAATTATATCGTATATTTGGGGTTATGTCAAAAGAAAATGGGGTCAGATCTAATAGATCCGGCCCCATTTCTGACCATCTGATTGACTATTAAAAACTTGCTAAGCCTGGTATTGTGAAAGCTTCTTAATCCTTTTAAGCATATTGGGATGCGTACTTAAAAGCTCCATCATCTTATCTCCTAAATTCAGGCGAATCTTTGCATTTCTGAGCAGCCCCAACTCAGAAGCGTCAATTGTGCCGCTTTTATCCAAATCCAATTGCGATAATTCCAATACTTCCTTCCTGCCTTGAGATGGGTCATTAATAAAAAATGCCTTTAATCCTTCGCTCTGTTTCAAAGATTCCTTACTTAACCTGGCTGAGCCATAAGCCAGCTTATAAAGACTAGAGGCCAGGGCCTTAGGTTGATTTCCCAAAAGCACTGAACCCTGATCCGCAAAATACTCTCTTATACGCGAAGCATAAAGCACCAGAAGATTAGTCACGAAATAAAAGAAGAAAGCTGCCAGGCCGATTAATACGGTGTTGCCCCCCCGCTCATCGCGCCTGCGTCCATAGAATAAGAATTGCCAGGCAATGCGGTACATAATCATGGGGATTACCGAAAGCAGGGTAATCGTAAGCACGTCGCGATTCTTTAAATGGCTTAACTCATGCCCTAATACCGCCTTTAACTCCTCCTCGTCGAGCAAGTTGATAATTCCATTGGTTACGCAGACCCTGCCATCTTTTATTGAGCGGCCAAAAGCAAAGGCATTGGGTATATCAATCTGGGCAATGCCGATTCTCGGCATGGGGATATTCGCGCGCATACTTAAGGCTTCCACCATCTGGAACAGGCGCGGATTCTCCTCCCTTTTTATATATTTTACATGCATGCTCCACTCTACTATTTTTGGCCCCAACATATATTGGATAAGCATCATCACGATAGAGATAATCAAATAAAAGCTGAAATCTCCCACCTGCAGAAAACTCCTGCCGATAATAACGATCAAAGCATAAATGATCCCGAATAAAATAGTCACCAAAAACCACATCCTTAACTGTAACGACCACATCTTTATTCCTCCTTTTATTACAATCTTGGTTTTAGTTAAACTTAATCTTTAATAACATCCGCCTTAATAATGAATTTGTATACAGGTATAGTCTTGCTATCGGTATTTACATACACATACTGGGTTACCTGCCCGGAATATCCCTTGGGGTCAAATTTTACTTCCAGATTAGCGGTTTCTTTGGGCAAAATAACCTTTCTGTCTATTTCTGAAACAGTACAACCGCAGGAAGCATGCGTGCCGCTGATATTTAAATCATCGCCGGAGTCATTCTTTAATGAAAAGGCGTGCTTTACAATCCCTCCCGAGGCGCGGATCTTGCCAAAATCCCAGGTGTTGGCATCGGTCTCCTCAAGCTGAGCCAGGCCTATTGAGAAAATAAACAATGAACACAAGGTAAAGAATAATATTTTACGCATCAACCCCTCCAGATTAAGAATAACCCTAAGCTAAAAAACAAAACCGCCATAAATATTTTAATTAAACCCAGATGCTTCTTGAGGAATCCTGAAAACTGCACGCTGGTTGTGCCCATAAGCGCAAAAATAAAGATCGCTATCAGCGGAACGATAAACATAACATTATAAAGCAAAAGATACCCTAAGGCCTGCAGCTTAAAAGAACTGGCCTTTAAAACAAAGGCTATCGTCGGCAAATAAACCTGTCCGGTGCAGACCGCCTCTAACAAGGAGACTAAAAATCCGGTAATAAAAGCGCTGGCAAGAAGCTTACCCGGACTAGGGGAAGTTTTTTGCTCTTTTTCTTTAGCATTTTTACGGTAGAAAAAGCCTACCACCTTATGGATACGCTCTTTAACCGGCTTAGGAAGCTGCAAGATAAGATCTTCAGTTGAACCTGTTTTTTTAAATTTAATAAAATCGTAAACCGCCAAGATACCGAATAATATACTGGCTAAACCCATAATTATATTTAATAAATGAGTAATTGCCCAAAGGCCGCGGAAACGGTAGAAAAAATTAAAAATCCCTAAGCCGATACCCAGATACGTCAGGAATACAGAGAGAATAAAAGCAGCCCCGATAAAAAACAACTCCCTCTTACGATAACCCTGCACTGCCAGAAAAGAGATAAAAAATACGATCACCGTAAAGGCGCAAGGGTTAATACCATCTTCAAGTCCGGCGATAATTACGGAGGCGGGGACAAAACTCTTAAAATAAGCAATGGGATCAGCCGGCATTAAAGACGATTCGGAGAGCGGTCTGTTTAAGGCATATTTAATAAAATTACGCAAGTTAGCTTCAACCTGGCCTTCACCATTCAAGAATTTTCCTTGCATATAGAAAAATGGGACCTTAAATTCTACATTAGATCCGCTTTTCTGCATCAAACTTAAAAATAACTTATAGTTTTCCAGTTCCCCTACATCCAAGTACACAAAAACAACCTGCCCTTGAAATTCTTTTTGGATAACCGGCATTACCTGCGCCTTTACCTTGGCGCATTCATGACAGTTAAGCGAATGAAAAATAAACAGCTCCGGCATCTCTTGCTTGTCAGCAGTCAGGCCCCCAGCTGGAAAAAACAATATTATAAAGAAAAAACAAACTATATACCTCTGTATTATTTTACGCATAGAGATTCCTTTTACCGCTACGCTCCCAACTTTCCATGTCCCAGGAACTATCCGGAAAATGGGGCATGCGTATACTTATTCTATTTATTAAATATGCTGAATTTACCCGGGCCTAATAATATAAGCGCCAGGCAAATTGCCGCAATTATAAAGGTATACTCAAAACCTCCGTTAGACAAGAAAAAACCTTTGTCTAAGTGCACCTTAATAGCGGCAGTAAGAATAAAAATTAAAAGCAACGTTGCTGCCAGCCTGGTTTGTACCCCAATAATCACAAGGAGCCCGCCAAATAACACCGTATATGAAGCAATATACGACCAGAACATCGCCGGAGCAAATCCTAGGCCGGAAAGCATCTGGGAGAAGCCCTTAACCCCTGATCCGCCAAATAAACCAAAAGCCATTTGTAGTCCATGTGCTAGAAACATAATACCTAGAGCCAACCGCAAAACCAAAATCCCTAAATCTAACATTTTACACCTCCCTGACTGCCTTCGGCAGTCCTGCCGGCAGGCAGGCTTTTATTAAGTTGTTTATCAGTCCCATTTTATTCCTTAAGCCGGGTGAACGGTAAATACACATTACAAAATGCAATAACGTAGGAAGAAACCCTTTCAAATTTAAACCAAAGACACTGCCGCATGATTTATTATTTGCCATGGGGATAACAAATCCAAGATCCCTTGGGCGAAACTTTTTAAACGGAAGTTTTTTTATACTCCGGATTATATTATCCGCTGTTTGAGCGCCTTCGGCAATAGAAAACTGCACAGCCATTCTTAAGGGATTGTTTTCTTTAGCAAAAAAAGCCACGTCACCCGCGCAAAAACAATCCTGCCTGAAGCTTAAATACTCATCAACGACTATTCTGCCCTGCGGATTCTTCTCAACCGCTAGTTTCTGGATAAAATCCGCGGTTCTTACCCCGGGCACCCAGATAAGCATAGCTCTTTCAAATACACGGCCCCCGGAAACCCCCACCCTATCGCTCTGGATATTTTCAACTACTGAATTCGCTAAAACCTCTATCCCCAACTCTTTTAAATTATCCCGCACATAGGCTTTCATCCAAAACGGTAAAGGCCCGAGTATCTCAGGAGCTCGCTCAACAATGACAACTTTTCCGACAAAACCATTTTTACGAAACAACAACCAAAGATTAGTTGCTGCCTCTATCCCCGTATATCCGCCACCGCAAATGATAAAATTTTCAAATTTATTACCCTGAAAAGCATTGATTATAACTTTTACGTCATTTACACTGTTTAAGGCATAGGCGTAATTTTGCGCATCTTGATTGCCAAAAAAATTGGTTTGACTGCCGCCGGCAATAACTAAAAAATCATAATTATAGCTGGAACTAGAGGTAAAAACTTGCCGGGATTGGAGATCAACCGAAATAACTTCCTGCTGAATAAAATTAAAGTTTTGCTTCCGCAATAAATATTTAATATCACAGGCAAGAAACTCAGGATTAAGTTTTCTTCCAATCGCATCCGGAATCAAGGGCAGGAAATCAGTAGACGCCTTCTTATCAAAGATCAAAACCTCCAGGCCTAAATTACGCTTAGCAAGCCTGCCTGCCGCGCTTAACCCCGCGAAACCGGCACCGATAATAATAATTTTATGCATAACAAGAAAATTCCTGGTTGCGAAAGTATAATTGAATAATCATTCTTTATATGTTAACATAATTTTATGTTCATGAAAATAAAAATCCGCGTTGAAAAAGAGCTGACCGCTTATGTCAAAACTATAGACAAATTATATTCTCTCAACAGGCTCTCCCCTGTTCTTTTTAAAAGTATCAAAGAGTTTATCTGCCGGCCCGGCAAAAGGGTGAGGCCGATATTATTCTGCATCGGCTATCTCGGCTTCTCCAAGAAAACCCCTCCCGGACTTTACCGCAGCGCCCTTTCCTTAGAACTGCTGCATGATTTCATGCTCGTCCACGACGATATCATTGACAAATCCGATATGCGGCGCGGCTCACCCTCCATGCACGCCTTACTTAACCGCCATCTTAGCCACAGCAAAAATATAAAATTCAACGGAAAAGATCTGGCTATTGTTATAGGCGATGTAATGTACGCCATGGGGCTTGACGCATTCTTAGCGGTTAAAGAAAATCTGCGGCGCAAAGAAAATGCCTTAAGAAAACTTATTTCCGCAGCCCTATACACCGGGAGCGGTGAATTTATAGAGCTGCTTCTGGGAATTAAAACATTAGAAAAAGTTACGCAAGAAGACATTTACAAAATTTATGATTATAAGACCGCAAATTATACCTTTGCCTCTCCTTTAACCATGGGCTCGACTCTTGCCGGAGCAAAAACCAACCAAACAGAAAAACTATTCTCTTACGGTTTACTCCTGGGAAGGGCCTTCCAGATCAGGGATGATATCATCGGAACATTCGGTGAAGAAAAAGATACCGGGAAACCAAACCTTTCTGATATTAAAGAAGCAAAAAGAACCCTGCTTGTCTGGTATGCCTTTAATCACGCGGCAAAAAAAGACAAGTTCATAATGAAACAGATTATGCAGGGAGAATCTTCAAATAATGTTGAACTGTTTAAAATGCGCAAAATTATTATTGAATCAGGGGCGCTGGCGTATGCGGAAAACCAGATAAAATATCTTTTTTCTAAAGCGAGAATACAGCTTCACGGATTAAAAATGGATGCACGCTATAAACAAGCGCTGGATAATTTCTCTCAAAAAATACTAGCATAACCATTTTTCTGCGTTATGAAAATAAACTTGGCGATTTCAGCTGGATTTTGTTTTGGGGTAAAAAGGGCAATTAATATTGCCTTAAAAACCGCAAAAACCAATAAGCCGGTATTTATGCTCGGAGATATTGTGCATAATGAAGAGGTGGTTAAACAAATTAAAAAGGCTGGAATTAAAAAAATTGACCATTTTTCTTGCGGAGATGGAAAAATAATGTTAATCCGTGCCCATGGTTGTTCAAGAAATACGTTGCAAAAAGTAAAAGCATCGGGCTATACAATCATCGATGCAACATGCCCGATGGTAAAAGAAATACATGCAATTGCCAAGAAATTAGAAGATAATGGCTTTCAAATAATTGTCATCGGAGATAAATCACATGACGAGGTCAAGGGAATTACCGGCCAACTTAGAACTAAAGCGCTTGTAATCGATAAACTGGAAAACATACCTTTTAATAAAATAAAATCTATTAGCCGGGCTGGAATAGTTGTGCAATCAACGCAGAATCTGGACAAGGTGCAGAAAATAATCGATATTTTACGCAATAATATCCGTAAGGTAGAATTCCACAACACGATCTGTAACCCCACAAGAATGAAACAAAACGAAGTCAAAATTATGCCGCTGGAAAATGACGTGATGGTTATTATCGGATCTAAGACGAGCGCTAATACCAAAAGAATTTATGAAATATCAAAATCTTTGAATAAAAAAAGTTACTGGATAAACTCCAGCAACGAAATAAAAAAAAACTGGATAGACAAAACTGAAAGCGTGGGGATAACCGCAGGTGCCTCTACTCCTGAATCAACCATCCAGGAAGTTATTCGTAAAATCAGAAATCTTACCTTTAGAAAACAATAGTTTTATTCTCGTGCTTGATAATACGGTAATCAATATAGCTCAAAATAGCGTTAGCTAAGGCCTTCTTTTCCAGATTCCTTCCTTTTCTTATCAGCGCCTGCCGGCTGTCTTTATGGGAAATGTGCTCAACCTCCTGAGAAATAATCGGCCCTTCATCAAGTTTATCGTTTACAAAATGCGCGGTTGCTCCGATAACTTTAACCCCCTCCTTAAGCGCCCGGCCATAAGGATCGGCGCCTTTAAAAGCAGGCAAGAACCCGTGATGAATATTAATTATGTCTTTATTGTATTTTTTCAGAAATTCAGGGGAAAGTACCAGCATATAACGCGCCAGTACCAGGAAATCAGTAGAATCAAGCGCATAGGACAACAGTTCCGCCTCGTGCCGATTTTCTTTACTGGCGGGGACATAATAAAACGGGATGTTGTGTTGACTTAACAGTTTGCGGGGTTTCTCGCTATTGCTTAAAACAAAGGGAATCTTGACATTAAGCTCCCCCGACATCCAAAGATACAGTAAATCGATCAGGCAATGGTCATCCTCGGATACAAATATTCCCATACGCAAATTCTCCGACTTATCAATAAGCTTCCACTGCGCGGAGAATTCTCTGCCTATAGCTAAAAATTCCTCGGCTAAAGCATCTCTGCCATATTGCGCCTTGTTTAAAATAAACTCAACGCGCATAAAGAAATACCCGCCCTCAGGATCAGTACTATACTGATCGGCAGTAACTATATTGCCGCCGTGCTTCAGGATAAAATCAGAGATCCTGGCAACAATCCCTTTCTGGTCGAGGCATTGAAATAATAGAATAAATTTACGCATATCTCCTCCGTAATTAAATTATACCCCTAATTAACTACGAGTTAACTCAACAATCTTCTTCTCTATCAGTATTTTGTGTTTTTGTTCTTCCGTAATCAAAAGGGAGAGCAACTCTGCCAATCCTGGATGATGTGATAACATCTCCTGGTATGTCTCTATTGCATCCACTTCCTTTGACAGGGCTATTTTCAAAACCTCAAGATCAATCATGGCTGGCCTCCTTTAAAACGTACGTATCTTCACTTATTAGTTAAATTATAACATAAAGATAGTCTAAAGGGGGAATTTTACAGCGGATTACGGGAGTGGTAAATTTAAACAGGCCTCTGCCTCTGTAACAAGTTCAGAGATCAACTCTTTGACTGAGATTATCTTATTAATCCTATAGGCATTGCTGCCACACATGGCAAAACCTTTGTCCATCTCTCCACGATAAGCACTCAACAGCGCCTTGGCAATGCAATAATTAACTTTGTTAGAATCACAAGTATACAGACATTTATATTCGCAACCGAAAGGTACATGCGCTCCCTCAGTAACCTTCTTCACAAATTCATTACGAATAACCCTTCCCGGCATCCCCACCGGACTCTTGATAACTACAATATCCTCTTTTTTAGCCGCGATATAGGCCTCTTTATATTGCAGGGATACATCACACTCATGAGTACAAACAAAACGCGTAGCCATCTGCACTCCGCTGGCGCCTAAACGCATAACCCTGGCAATATCTTTACCATCAAAGATTCCTCCGGCGGCAATCACAGGAATACGCGATTTGCCATTCTCAAAAGCACGTGTAACCACTAAAACCTCAGACAAAATTTTATCCAGATTGAAATTATTTTCATCAGCAAGTTCAGCCAAACTATAACCCAAATGCCCACCGGCAAGCGGCCCTTCTACGATAATAGCATCAGGCAGGCGCTTATACCTCCTAACCCAAGTGCTGCAAATAAGCAATGCTGCCCGCGCGGAAGAAACAATCGGAATAAGTTTAGTCTGATTATTCTTAATCAAAGATGGCAAACGTAACGGTAGGCCAGCCCCGGAAATAATCACATCAACAGATTCAGCTTGAGCTGCCTCCACTAACTCATCGTAGTTAGTAAGTACACACATGATATTTACGCCGAACGGATTTTTCGTCATCCCCTTAGTCTCTCGGATGATATTTGTTAGTTCCGCGCGCGAACGCATCTTATAATCGCGTTGCTCATTACCACATTCCTCCCCCAACCCCACCGCGGCAATCACCCCAAGCGCCCCTTCATTGGATACAGCCGAAGCCAATGAAGACGAAGACACACGTACCCCCATTCCACCTTGAATGATCGGTAGCTCTATTCTTAAATTACCTAATAATAAACCCTTAAATTCAACCTTCATAAGATTATTTTCCGCTGTGCCGCTTTCTGCAGTAATAAAAAACCATAAAGGTTAATCGTCCTGCCCTTTACGGCTGTTAGATTTACTAAACTTTATATTGTTTCCTTGTTTTGATTATACCACGTATTTGAAAAACTGCTGGAATTATTTTTAAATTAATTAATTTACTCACATTGAAGCCATACTCTCCTACCATCTCTCCCAATGTATGTTTTCCTGTTTAAACTTGTCCTTCGGTTTATCTTCAGATGTGGGATATCCGATAGGAATAACATTCAAAGGAATAACGCTTTCCGGGATATTAAGTTGTTTCCGAACGAAATCCATCCTCTCTTTATCCGGATAGACCCCTGTCCATACAGCTCCCAGCCCCAGGGCCTCCACAGCTAACAGGATATTTTCTCCGGCGCAAACGCTGTCAATAATGGCAAATTCGGTTTTACCCTGAAGTGCTTTTTCCGGTATCGCGCAAACGATTATTGCGGCGCCAGCCTTATCCAACATCTTGGCATAAGGCAGCACCTTTGCGAGTTCATCAAGACCCCCGCGATCCATAACTATCACAAACGACCAAGGCTGCATATTAACTGCCGTCGGAGCCGCCATTCCAGCTTTGACAATAGCAATAAGGTCATCTTGCGACACATTCCTGCCGGTAAAGTGGCGCACGCTCCTGCGATTGTAAATAACGGCTAACGCATCCGGCAAAGATTTTTCGCCCTGCGCGAAAATGGCATCACATGAAATAACAAGAAACAACGCAATCAAACTAATCTTCGCAATTTTCATACTACTTTCCCCCTGATAAGCAAATAGTTAAACTGTTTTCTTGTGTTTCTTGAGGAGAAAATGGAGTATTTCCTGCACATCCTGTTTCATTTGGTCCATATCAATGTGAAGTTGCTTACTAATGATCCTTTCCGTATCTGCTTGTGTCGCAGTAATCCTAATAAGCTCTTCTTGCTTTTTTATGCGTTCAGCTGTTTCTTTTCTTAACTCCAGCCATCTCCGCCAAGCGAAGACAGCTAAACCAATACTTAAAATTAGAAGGGTCGTGATAACTTCATCGACATAGATTATCTTATCAGGATGCTTCTGCAGAAATTCTACAATTAAACTAAATAGATTAAAGAAATATGAAAGGATAAGCGTAAAAATAGTAATGACGATAAGCAGAACTAAATCCCTAACCGCTCTGGAAAGATGGGATTCCCTATTCTTATCTTTAATTTTTTGCAGGTTAGTCATTTTTCATTTCTCCCCCCCGTTAATAGGAGTTTCGCAACTGGCAAATGACAGAGGAGGCGGAAAATATACTGGAGCTGATTCTTCTTATTTAGCTAATTTACGATATCCAATAAATATAAGCACCACAAAAGCAGCTAACAACGATAAAAACCTCATCCAATCTTGAAGTTCAGACCAATAAAACATATAACCTTCGGTTAAAGAAAATATCCCTCCAAACATAAGACCTGTTCCGATTGCTTGAATAGAAATAATGGCTCCGACAATTATACAAGCTATACCTACCGGGACAGCTACAAAGAAAAGATTTCTCTGGAAAATCTTTTCTTTTTCACGCCAAATCCTATCTTTCTCCTGCCTCTCTTTATCTATCTGTACTCTTTCTTCAGGAGTAGCTTTATCGTAACGTTGGTAAGAATAAGAATCATAACGATCCTGCCATTTAGGCATAGGGCTGAATGTACTAACCCCATAGTGGACTAACATAGGTAAAATTATTGCAATACCAAAACCTAAAGCAAATTTCTTTGCGAGCATTTTTTCCTCCTTTTTATACACTTTATTTTACCGCAAATAAACTATTTCTTTAATTTCTCAACGGCTTCTTGCATCTTTGAGCTATTTACAATATTCATGAATTTAGGGTTTTTCATCAAGGCCTGAATATCATTTGTTTTTGCAGCTTCTAGAATCTCAGGATCGCTGGCCATTGCCTTAAGTTCAGGATTGCTGGATAAATCTATAAGGATAGCTGCATTTTCCGGATTTTGCATTAGCGTTTGGCCATAGGCAGAAACCTGTGATGGGGTCGGATTATCCGTCTGGAGAACAGGACTGATAGATGTGCCGGGCGAAACATACTTTGCGGATTCAATCTTAGAAATCTTTCCTACCCCTACCTTTATTTCTCCAAAGGTAGGGGTGTTTATGGTATAGATACTATTTGCATAAGAAACTATTTCGCCATTAATTACACTGCCATCAGTCAGCTCAATCTTACTTAATTGCCCGCCATAAACAATTGTATTCAATGCAAAAAAGACTGAACAAAGGATAATAATCTTTTTCAAGTTTACCTCCTTTATATCCTATTATAGGATTACTTTATAAAGTACCCTGCCAAACGCCACTGGCCATCTTTATCTTTTATTACGGTAACTATTTCGACGGCGGATATTTTATTTTTAAAAACTGTATTAAAGGTCAGCACATAGTATTCGCCATCCGGTGCGCCAGGCATCGTTTTTTGGTATAGATTCATCTTTAAGTTACGAGAAATAAGATCCCCTAAGGGGTTACGAACCGCTGCGATTTGCGATACCCATTGTTCCTTGGTTACCAGCGATTTAAAATAGGTGCTGGCAATCTCCCAAGATTGCTCATATTCTTTCTTATCCACCATCGCTAACCAAGTTTGTGCCCCTGCAACCGCAGTTTGGTCTTTGGATGCAGCAACCCGTACGGCTTCTTCAGCAATAGTCAAATGAGAGCAGCTAAGAATTAAAATCGCACAACCAATACTGATAATAGCTTGCTTGCGCATTATCCTCTCCTTTTTTGTAACATAATTATACCCTTAACCAAAACCCTCTGCAATATATTTTGATACAGGGGATTATAAACAATGACGCCTCTATTTATCTTTTTTCACCCAGTTAATAGCATCATTATAGTTTTCGAATACTTGAACTTTATTTCCTGTTTTGATTTTCTCGCCTTGAGACCACAGCTTGTGCCATTCTTTAGACAAGCCAATTTTAACTACGATAGCCGACTTTCCGTTTCCGATTCTTTCCTCGTTGCTCATATGAAATGCCCTTATTCTCTGCAAATCGCTAACAGGCACATCGTTGAATTCAAGGGCTGTGTGATCAAAAATTACATTACCGCCCACTAAGCACCGCGGATGCTGCAACAAATCTTTTGCCATTGCGATAAAATCATCAACATCCATCTTGCCAGCTGTCTTTACAACTAATAAATCCGTTGAATCCAAATATGTTATTTTATAATCCATATGTTTTATTTTACTCCAAATAAAAACCCTCTGCGAGTATTTTACTTACAAAGGGCTATGTTTTATGGCTCCCCCTCTAGGACTCGAACCTAGGACAAAGAGATTAACAGTCTCCTGCTCTACCAACTGAGCTAAGGGGGAATTGTGGGTAGTATTTTAACACTAGATAATCTGGCTTTCAAGAGCTTTTATGTTCGTTTCGACCTCCTGAATAAGCCTTTCAATTTCTTTCATACGCCGGCCATACTCGCGAGCCGTCTCTTCATCGCGGTAGAAATGCGGGTTGGATAAAGCGCGTGCCTTAGCATAGCTTTCAATCTCCAAATCTTCTTTCTTTTTAAGAAGTTTATTAATTTTATCGCGAATAATAGAATTATGAGATTTGCGTTTTTTCTCTTCTTCTTTACTCTTTCGCTCTTGCTCTTTAACTTTTTCCTT
Source organism: uncultured Planctomycetales bacterium (assembly GCA_964427405.1). Classification (GTDB taxonomy): domain Bacteria; phylum Omnitrophota; class Gorgyraeia; order Gygaellales; family Profunditerraquicolaceae; genus UBA6249. The sequence goes on from CAYRUB010000014.1 coordinate 13,216, forward strand.
AGCCTCATCAACCTGCTTAACCGGAGCAGACCGTAATTTATGTTCAATAGTTGTATCAGTTATACTATCACGTTTTTCAAGGTAATAATCAAATGTCCCGGGGAATTTCCTTACCCTGCCTGTCTTAACCTCATAAACATTATTCGCAACTGAGCTGACAAAATAAATATCGTGACTGATAAAAACAATTGTGCCCTCGTAGCTTTTAAGCGCCCTGACCAAAGCATCCACAGCATCCACATCAAGATGTGTAGTCGGCTCATCTAGAAGCAGAAAATTCGGCGGGTCAATCAAAAGCTTGGCCAGGATAAGCCGGCTTTTTTCTCCTCCGGAGAGCACCTTAATTTTCTTTTCGGCATCATCACCGCTGAATAAAAATGCTCCCAGAATAGTCCTGATTGTTTCTTCTGCCATATAACCCGGAGCAGCAGAATAGGCCTCCTGCAAAACAGTATTTTCAATATTTAAAACATCTGTGCGCGTCTGTGAAAAATAGCCGATGTCCACATTGTGGCCAAGAACCCTGTTTCCTTTATCTATATTGACAATTCCTGCCAGGATTTTTAAAAGCGTGGATTTACCCGCGCCGTTTTCTCCGGCCAAGACCGCTTTTTCTCCTTGGGTTATTTCAAAATCTAACTCGTCATAAACCTGGATATCTCCGTAAGCCTTGGAGACTCCTTCTAAATTAATCACCCGGTGGCCGCTCCTTCGGGTTTGTGGAAAAGAAAAACTACCGATACTTTCGCGCGGATCAGGTGGAACGATAACCTTTTCTTCTTCCATTCTTTCCAGGACCCGGCGCTTAGCGCGTACAGAAGCTGCCTTATTCGGCTGGGCGTGAAACCTGGCCACAAACTTATCCAGCTGTTTTATCTTTTTATCCTGCTCCTTGAATTGTTTAATTAAATGCGTACGCTTCTGCGCTTTTATCTCTTCATAATGCTCGTAGTTACCATGCACTTTTGAAACTGATCCGTTTTCCAAAATAAATGTGTAGTTGGTAACATCGGTCAGGAATGCCTTATCATGGGATATCATAATAAAAGTCCCCTGGAAATCGGCTAGATAATCCTTAAGCCACAATGCCGCATTTAAATCTAAATAGTTGGTCGGTTCATCAAGCAACAATAAATCATAATGGTATGTCAGTAGTTTTCCCAAAAGGGCGCGCATCTGCCAGCCGCCGCTCATTTGATTTATCGGACGGACAAAATCTCTTTCCTTAAAACCTAATCCCGAAAGGATCTTCTTGGCTTTATACTCCAGCTCAAAAAAACCTAAAGTCTCCAGTTCATGCAGGACTTCGCCGTAATGTTTTGAGCCGGCATCATTTTTAGACTCAAGCCTTTCTTTTTCTTCCTTAAGGCGCATAATCCTTTCATCCCCCTCAGTTAATTCCGCAAGCACAGTATGCTCGGATTTAAAACTTGCTTCTTGAGGAAGATAACCGATGTGCACCCCTTTATTCACTCTCACTTCGCCGCTGGATGGCTCAGTCTCTTGTAAAATCAGGGAAAATAAAGTACTTTTGCCTGTACCATTGGGCCCGATAAGCCCAATCTTCTCCCCCTGGTTTATATTAAGGGAGATATCTTCAAAAAGAACTTTAGGCCCGTAATTTTTCGAAAGCTTAATTATATTGATCATCGGATTAAATTGTACGGCGAGATTCTAAAGACTTTGAAAGGGTAGTAGCATCCGCATATTCCAGATTTGAACCCATTGGTATTCCCAGGCCAATACGGCTTAAATGCACGCCTAACGGTTTAAGTAATTTAGTAAGATACAAAGAAGTAGTTTCACCCTCGGTATCGGCATCAGTAGCAATAATTATTTCCTTAATGCTGCCCTGCTTTATCCTTTGAATAAGCCCATCAATCTTTAAATCACTGGGGCCTCTTCCCTCCAGGGGAGATATCGATCCAAGCAGCACATGGTAGACCCCTTGAAAATTTCCTGCCTTTTCAATTGCTGTAACATCACTGGGTTTCTCAACTACGCAAACAATATCCTTTTGCCGGCGGATATCCTGACAAATTTTGCAGGTATCCTCTTCGCTTAAGTTATTGCAAATCTGGCAAGAACGCACGCTTTCCTTTACTTTATTCAGAGACTCGGATAAAACCCTGATTTCATCTTTGGAGGCGCCTAAAACATGCGCTACTATGCGCTCGGCGCTGCGCCTGCCGACACCAGGAAGCTTGATTAAACACTCAAGTAATTTCTCTATGGAAGCCGTATAATTAGCCATTAACCTTCCCTGACTACCCTTCCCCCAAACATATCGAGGGCAGATTTAATAAAAGGGTTGCTGTGCGCATCCTGCTCATGCCTTGCTTGCGCAACTAAAATAAAATTTATTCTTAATTCCGCGTTACATAATTCAGAGGCTATCTTCTCAATCAACGCCTTATTTTCCTTCTTATCCAAGGACTCCTTATGCAAAGAATAATTCTTAGGGAAAGCCACAGTTAACATATTCCCCTGCACCTTAGTTGGCTCCCCTTCACTCAAATAGGTAGATACCGACATTTTGATACTCGCAAGATTATTTACGATATTGCTCCAAACGCTTTTTACCTGATCCAAAGAAATTGATTCGCGCAAAGCCTGGACAGGAACATCGTCTTTAATCGTTTCTTCCAAAACTGCCTGTTCCTTATTTTTGGGAACGGGAATCTTTAATTTTTCTCCAACCGGAACGCTTGACACGGCCTTGCTATACGCCAACCTGACCAGGCTTATCTCTAATGGTATACGCTGAGAATCCAGGCGCTTAGCCATCTCCTGAGTGGTAACTAAAATATTAAAAGCGGTAAATATTTCTTCCAAGGATAAGGATTGGCTTTGTTTAAATAAGCGGTCGCAAACCTCCTGCGGCAAATCAACCAACTTTGTATCTGCCTTAGAAACTTTAGCCACCATTAAATTACGGAAATGTTCAATAAGGTTGACAAGGAATACCCCCGGGTCTTTACCATCATCAATAATTTCATTAAAAAGCCTTAATGCGCCTTGAGGATCCTTCTGGATTATTTTGTCGGTAAGAGAAAACAGAACATCCTGTTCCACCATACCTAAAACAGAAATGGCATCTTTTAAGGATATATTCCCCTGGGAGAAGGATACCAATTGATCTAAAACCGATTCCGCGTCCCTTAATGAACCGTCGCTGCTCTTGGCAACTGCAAAAAGCACCTCTTTATCCACCGCGACCTTCTCTTCACAAACAATCTTCTCAAGCTGAGAGATAATCTCAATTACCGGAATCCTGCGAAAATCCATGCGCTGACAGCGGGAGATAATTGTCGGCATGACCTTTTGCGGGTGGGTAGTGGCGAAAATAAATTTTACAAACTCCGGAGGTTCTTCGAGGGTCTTAAGCAGGGCGTTAAAACCATCGGGGGTTATTTGATGCACCTCATCAATGATATAAACCTTATACTTACCCTGCGTGGGAGAAAACTTTACATTTTCACGCAAAGCCCTTATTTCATCAATACCGCGGTTAGAGGCGCCGTCAATCTCAATAACATCAAAAGAATTCCCCTGATTAATCCCTAAACACGAAGAACATTTTTGACAGGGTGTTACCGTAGGGCCTTCTTTACAATTTAACGCCTTAGCCAGGATTCTTGCGGTTGAGGTCTTGCCTACGCCTCTTGGACCGGTAAAAAGATAGGCATTGGCAAGCCGATTCTTCTGAATCGCGTTTTTCAAGGTGCCGACTATATGATCTTGTCCGACAATACTCTCAAAATCCTGCGGACGCCATTTTAATGCAAAAACAGTATAAGCCATTATTTAGAAAGGTTTTATTTCTTATCGATTTGGATTTGTTGAACTTTTACGCCTTTTTCCGCCAGGTACTCAAAGGCCCGCTTAATTTCATCCTGCTGGCCTTCTATTGTAAGAATTGACCATCCCGCTTCCATAGAAAAAGAAGCCTCAATAATATTCAAGCTGATCTCAAATTTCTTACAAAGATAGCAAATTATGGATTCATCCTGCAAAGTACCCGGAAAAGTCAACCCAATGGACATCTTCATCTTTTATGCTCCTTATTGCCTAACGCATAACATGTTTGCAATCTGCTGCAATTATGTCTATTATCTCAGAACATCCGCATTATTTCAATGAGTAACTTCTCACCACTCAACTTATCGTTAACACAGCTATGATCTTCCAGGAACCGCCTTCTTTAATTAGGGAATATTGCACTTTGCGCGCTATTTCATAATCCTTAGAATTTTTTAGATTAAACGCTTTTGCAAGATATTCTACCAAAATAGTCGCTTTATCATCTGAAACATTTGATTCAATTACTTTTAGGTTGTCAAAAGATCTGTCTATCGTGTATTTAAATAGATTTTCAAACCTAAGTTTGAATGCATTATAATCTGAGGTTTTACCATCAGCTGTTACTGTAAACTTTTCTGAAACGTAGCTCATTAAGCATTCTATATCACCCCGCACAGAACACTGCAAGAAAGCTTCAATTACTTTCTTAATTTCTGCAGATTCATTGACTTCTGATACTGGGCTTAGCGGAGTTAACGTTACTTCCTCGGCTAACACAAGCATAGTTTTATATCCTGATTGAGCTATTAATATAAATATTAAAATTAAGATTATTTTTTTCATTCCCCACCTCCGCATATTAAATTCTTTCCTAAAATCTACCCCGCTATAATTCTTTTATCCCGCGCGAAAAATATTCGTTGATCTGCCTGTAAGTTTCCCTTAATTTATTATCCGGAACATTACAAAAACTATAAGGATTTTCGGTAAAATGGATTGTTTCTAATTCCTTAATCTTCCCGGTAAATGCGGGTTGATTTTTTAAATCGTTATAAAGAGCGGAACCCGGAAGAGGAGAAAACAGGCTCCATGTATACTTATCAAGATCCAATTTTTTAGCAAGGCTGAAAGTCATTTCAATGTCTTCCAGTGTTTCTCCCGGTATACCAACCATAAAGAAACCGGCCACTTTTATATATTTCTTAGCTATTTGGACTGCCTTTTGGATTTCATCGACACCTATCCCTTTAGTTAAATTCTTCAGGCTCCCGGGAGAACCGGATTCTATTCCTAGATCTAACTGAACAAGCCCAACCTCTTTACCCGCGATAAGTTCATCTTCATTTACCAAATCAACCCGGGTATTATATTGCCAGGAAATCTTTAATCCTTCCTTTTTAATCTCAGAGCAAAAGGCGAAAAACCATTTTTTATCCAGGTTCAAAATGCTATCCTTGAACCAAATCCCTTCAAGTGAATATTTTTCCTTCAAGTATCTCATCTCGCTGACGACTTTTTCCGGGCTTTTTATTCTGAATTTCCTTCCCATAGTTTGATGGACAGCACAAAAGGAACAAAAATAAGGGCAGCCGCGCGAGACAAGCATTGAAATTCCGCGTAACCCCCTTAAATTTTTATTATATTGAATATATTTTTCTATAGGCAAGGAGGCGTAATCCGCAAGAGGTAAAAAATTCAGGTCTTCAATCAATGGTGCAGCATTTTGAATCCTTAAGCTACTGTTTCTATAACAAAGCCCCGGGATATCTTGTAATCTATTATTAAATTTTCCTGATAATATTGCTTCCAGTGGCTTCTCGCCTTCACCGCGCACTATAAAATCAATATTCTCATCTTTTAAGCAACTTTCCGGACTTACCGTAGGATGAACACCTCCTAAAACAACTTTTGTTTCCGGAAGAACCTGCTTAACTAACTTTGCCATGCGTTGAGCCGAAGGCAATGTTGGAGTCATCGTAGTAATACCTACAACCGAAGGCTGTTTTTGAAGCAACAATTTCTCCAGCCCTTCTTCTTCCATCATAAGGCCAACCATATCTACTAACTCAACATCAAACTTCTTTTCTTTTAGATAAGCACAAAGAGATCCCAATCCTAAAGGGGGCTCAAAAGGATAGATATACATATTGCCCCCTTTAATCCAATGATCATACTCCTTTATACGAGATGACATTTCGTCAGGAGAAAAATAAGGTGGATTTATTAACATGATATCCATATGTTTAACTATTCTCGGGTTTTTTGGCTAAAACCAACCAGAAAAGATTTTTATGTTCAGGGTAGCGCGCCGTATATTCCGTATGCTGAAGCTCTAATTCCTCGATCTCTAAGATCTCAAAATCAGAAAAATGCCCGGCCACTTCTTCTTTGGTAAAAAAATGGTAAATTATGCCGCTAAGCCCATCGCAATTTAATAAAAAAGTATTCGCTTCTATCTCTTCGCCTTTTAACTTTCCTACATGGCATAATGTGTTATTGGTTGAGCGGATACTGGCATAAATAATCCCCCCGGGTCGTAAAATCCTTTTTGCTTCCGAGAATGACCTTCTGACCTCATCTATTTTTCCAAGATAAAGTGCCCGCCAGGCAAGGACCACATCAAAGAAATTATCAGGATGCGCTATCTCCCGCATATCGCCTACCATAATGTCCGCTGACAACCCTTCTTTCTCTAAAACGTTTTTAGTGGTCATAACGGCAGTAGGAGATATATCCAACGCAAAAGTCTCAAAATATTTTCTGGCTAAAAGAAGCGTATGCCGCCCCTGTCCGCAACCCAGATCAAGGACCTTCCTCGCCCCCAGATTTTTAAATAAATTTAACTTGTTAGCAACGTATGCGTCCGGCTCAATCAAACCATAAGTCTTTGTAGCAATCATTTTATCCCAACCGCTTCGGCCGCTCATAGATCCCCTTCCAGGACTTCTTTCAAAGCGCAACAACAACCGCAACGCACGCAGCCTGCTTTATGCTCAAAAGGATTTAATGAATATGCGGTAAACATGCTTTTCAATGCTTTATATATCTTAATCATATCTTTAAGGTTAGGCTGGGGTACATTCTCAAGTTGCGAACCCATCAATGGACGGAAAACAGTAACATGAGGAATGCCACCGTTCTCGCAGATAGCTTTACATCCGGAAATTGTGCTTTCCGGGGGTTCAAGTCCGGCGATAAGCCAGGAGCTGACTTGATTTTCGCCAAAAATCTTAGCGGCTTGCTTTATTGTCTCCAGATATACTTTTATTGAATAAAGCCTTGATTTTTCCGGCATAAGCTCTTTTCTTATTTTCTCATCATATATTTCCATATTAAAACTTATTGTATCTAAACCCGCCTTTTTCAACTCTTCTATTTTAGGCTGGCTGATAGGACAAATCTGGATAGAGATAGGTATATCGCTGACCTTCCTGATAGCTTTAATCGCTTCAAAATACAAATTAAATGTCGCTTCTTCTGAAAGTGAACCGGAATTGATATTTACTTCCCGCATACCCGGATATTCACTTACTATTCTTTTCAAGGCCCCGCTGATTTCTTCGGGTTTTTTGACCACAAACTCGCCTCCTGTCTCCAAGGCGCAAAACTTACATCCGGCGCCATTGCGTTTATAAACGCAGAAGTTGGATAAGGTGGTAGCGATAACGTCATTTCCGTGATGCTGAAAAATATTACCGATTTCAGGTTTAAGATGCCATAAAGGTATCGCTGTAGGACTGGCCTTAACAATAAGCTTACCTTCTTTTTTAATCCAGCCCTGGCCGTTCACAACAGTAAATTCGTAGGGGGAATTCTTTACAAAAGGTTCGCGAACAGCCAAATTAACCAGGCATGCCCTGCCTTTTTCTTCAAGCAAGAAACATCTTCCCTCAGACAAAGAAGCTCTCTTTATCCCGTTTCTTGAGTATCCGGCAGTAGGAATAATAGCCTTTTTTATAGCGGGATCAAGTCCTTCATCCAGCCTCAGGCCGTGGCAGAATAAATCAAGCTTTAGCTCAAGTAAATTAATACCCATAATTTATTACCCAATCCACAAACCTTCCACCCGGACCTGTAATCCAAGCGGGGTACGATTAAGATAATTGACCAAGCCGCTATGCCTCCATTGCAACATACACATACGCGGCAGGAAAAAATAACGCATCCCTATCTTTATTTCACAACGGCTTTCTTGAATTAATCCTTCATACGCTAGCGCAGTATAATATCCTAAATCCTTAAAACCTTTTTGCCGCGGAGTAAGCGGGCCGGTAACACACCAGACGATCACCCCGGTTTTCTTATCAACATCCATAATAATACCGGAATGAGTCACCGGACAACCGCAAGATACCCCCAGGGGCCTACCGATAATTATTTCTCCCGCCTTAAGCTCCATTTCAGCCGTAAGCGCCGGATTATGCGGAATGATAGTTTCCCGCGGCCCTGGTTCCTCAATAAACTTATCAAGGACAAAATCAAATTCTCTTCCTAGAGAATCAACCCACGCCGTCTTACTACTGCCGGCGGTTTCTTCTTTTGATTTTTCCTTCTTATCTGAGATATAAATACAATTCTTTCTCAAATCCGGATTATCTTTTAATTTTTCGTTAAACTCCACGCAAGTACGGAACCCGCAACCTCCACAATCTTCCATATTTATTCGCCCCTATAAAAAATCTGGTTATCCAAAGGCCTGAGCACGCCAAAGTGCCGCTTCCAGCCGATTTCCTTTTTGCCCACACAAATAGTGCAGGTCCCTACGGGAGGATTCCCTCTCAGATAAAGCGGTTCCTCCACATCGGAAGAATTGTAAATCTTCCTTACAATCGGATCAACCCCTATTCCATGCAGGGCGTCCGATTCGATAATGCACATTCCGCGGCAGGCTTCCAGTATCCTGGCGCGAAAGACCTCCCTTTCCGCCTGGGAAACTAAATCAATCTTGGTAACTACCGTGATATCGGCAAGCGAAAGCATCGGCCCAATCTTCCTTGGCAGGTTCATCCCGCTGGTTGCCTCAAGCACCACCATGCCAAAGGCGCCTTCAACATAAGGAGAACACCTGAGGCATAACCCTGCTGTTTCTACTACAAGTACCGTCGCTGCCTGCTTCTTAGCCCACTCCACTGCATCACCCAACACCATTACATTACAATGATCCGGGCAGAGCTCCCCGGAATAAACCTTTTTAGTAGGGATACCCAATTCTTTTGCAAAAATCTCATCCTCACAAGCAAATTGAACATCAGTTTTAACAAATACGACATTTTCACCCTTGCTTTTGAGTTTCCTGATCACATGCTTTAATACAGTGGTTTTACCGCTTGTCGGAGGCCCTGAACAGATCGCCAGTTTCATTATTATTCCTTTAGATGGGATTCACTGATAACTTCCCCATTACGTATATGCTCCCTTAATCTTAACAATAAATCATCAATTTTTTTAATACGTTCAACTACTTTTCTCTCTTCTTCATTGGTAATAATAACTTTATGCATCGCTCCATTCCTCATGATTATCCGGAAATCAGAAAGAAGCATAATCCGTGGATCGTGGGTAACAAAAATAAAGATCTTCTTGTATTGTTTCAAGAGCTCGAATGCCTTTGTGCGGTCTATGCCGGCATTTTCAATTTCATCTAAAAGAATTATAGGTGACTCTCCAATCACCACCGCGTCCGCAATCATAAGTGCGCGCGTCTGGCCTCCGGATAGCTCTGTCATTACATTGGCAATATCAACAGGTTCCCCGGTGAGCTGGTTTGCGAACGCAAGAGTCTCATCTACGATCGAAGCTTCTCTGCCGCATTCGCGTATAGAGGCATGAACCTCTAAAAATTCCTTCACCCGCATATCGGAAAGAAAATTCGTATGCTGGGTAATTAAGGCGATGAGCCGGTCGGCAGGCACAAGGCAATATTCTTCGGGAGGCACTACACCATTAAGCGTAATCGTACGGCTAGAAGGTGTATTCTTATTCGCTAAGAGCTCAATATCTTTTATTAATGCTGTCTTGCCGGAACCTGTAGCGCCTACAATACTGGCAACCTGGCCCATCTTAAATTCTATTTTCCGGACCGGCTCAACACTGCCATCTTTGCCAAAACCTCCGAGAATACCAATACGCTCTAAAACAGATGCCTTTCCCATAATTTCTATATTTTGCCCACCCTACCAGCTTATTTTTTGTTTATTAATCCTGTGATTCTCCAGATTATATTTTACTCTATCAAGCCTGACTTTACAATAATAGGTTATAAATCTTTTTCTGCCCAGGAAAAAGAGGGACACCAGAAATATATCCAGCATCACCCGGATTGATTTTATCCACGAATGTCTGAACCTCTCGGCCGCGTCTAATGAATAATATTGAGAAATGTAAAGTATATCCGGATTGAGGGCCTTGGCAAAAAACATGCTTTTTATTTTTTTAAAATATCCTTCCTGGGGTAGGCCAATTATAAAATATGTCGCTACCTTAATACCTGCCTTCCTGGTCACGGCTACTGTATCTATTATGGCCTTTCTGTTTATGCCTTTGTTAATCTCCTTAAGTATATCCTCATTTCCCGATTCCACTCCGTAAGATATAAGCGTGCACCCTGACTCTTTCATTGTTTTAAGTTTATCCAATGTCATATTGTCAACCCTGGCATTGCATTTCCATATTATCCCCTTCATCTGCCTTAACCCCTTACAAATCTCTGCGCATCTTAAATCATCGTCAAAATATCCTGCGTCCCGGATAAAAAAGTCCGTGTAACCAAAATCCCTGTTTAATATTTTTATCTGCTCTAAAAGATAGGCCGGAGAATGTAGCAAAACTTTTCCTGAAAGTGAAGACTTACAGAACTTACATCCATAAGGACAGCCGCGCATACCTATAATATCTATAAATTCTTTTCTCTCACGGTAAGTGCTGTCCCAGAAATATCCGCCAAGATTTTCCCAACGCGGATACGGAAGTTCATCCAGGCTCTTCATGGCATTCCGCGGATCATTCCTGATAATTCTATCCCCATCCCTAAAATAAACACCTTTGATACCCCTAAGATCCGGAGATTTCTTAATCCCCTTTTTAACAATCTCAAATATGCTGTATTCAGGCTCATCGTAAATAATACAATCAGCGTCAAGCCTAAAATAAATTTCAGGATATAAATTGGATGTCTGCCCGCATAGCATCACAAAACTATCCGGCCTATAATCCTTAATACAGAAGATAGTATCTTTTACATACTTGTCCACATCAAGAAAGGAACGGTTATGGAATGTCTTCCCGTTTGTATTAATTACATAATAATCGGCATTTATTCCCCTTATATAGGCCTTAAAGCCTTCCCTGGTCATGGCCTGATTTTCAACATCTAAATAGTATGTGTTTATGCCCTTACTGTGAAAATACGAATCAATGTAAAGTAGGTCATGAGGAAGCCGGTTTGAAGTATGCATAATAGAAAGAGTAATATCCAAAGGGTTTATCAATAAGATACGCGTATTACACATGGTCAAAACAGGCTCCCTTGCATTTATTAGCCGCAAGATATCTGCAATTATTTTCTTTGTCCAAAATACAATGGCTTGTTCCTGCGACAGGATTTATTTTATAAAAATCACTTAACTTTTTAAAGCCGGGGAAATCCAAAATACTTTCCGCTTTCTTTAGGTTTTTAAAACATCCGAAAACCGACAAATCAGGATTAACCACCGCGCGAGAAGCATAATTACCCCGGTAGCCGACAAAACATTTTGACTTTATCAAGACGAGCTGCCTCAACTGCCGCCACTTTTTATCATCAAAAAAACACCTTGGCAGTGGCCTTGCCAGATAAACATAGATATTTTCTTTCAAGCATTGTTTCGTGAATTCCTCAGTAAAAACTACTAACGAGCGTATTTTCTCCATATCCAGTATATTCCCCGGGCCTGCCGAAGGATTAATGATCCCTATCCTTATTCTAGCACCTAATTCTTTGGCTATCTGTTTAATCCAATGAAATTCATCACCGCCGGCTTTAAGCACATTAACCCTTAAAACTAATTTTGTGTTTCGTTTATTCAAAAACCTAAGCTTACTCAAAAAATCCGCTCTTTCGGTAAGGACATACCTGGTAGAACAATTAACAAAAAGTATGTCAATATTACCGGCTATAACATTATTGATATCTTCCCCATAGTAACAATTCGAAGCCATATAGCATTTAAGATGGCTCCTTTTGCATAAATTTAAAATATCTTTAAATCTGGTATGCTGGGTCGGCTCACCGCCGCTAAACATTATTTTATGAATCCTCTGCTTTTTCATCCAGCCAAGCAAACGGGTAAAATTACTGATACTTATTTCTTCTTTGAAAATTTTGTCTAGCCCTTTGGAATTACAATAAGAACAGCCCATATTGCATTTATAAGTCAAGGCTACAATTAATGGCAGTGCCGGATGATGTTCTTCTATGAAGAATAACAACTTTCTTTTAATATTAAATAAATACTGATTAAGAGACATTTTTATAGATTAAACATCCTCCCTGGCATGAAAAATCCTTATAGTATCGGCAATTAATGCATTTATCTATCAGTGGTTTCTCTCTGAGGGTGTCAATCTTATCTTTAAAATACCTGCTTAAGTCTTTAAGCTCCTTAAAATCAAAGATAGAATTGGCTTTAGACAAAGAGGCATAACAAACATCCACCGAAAGATCGGGATTGACGATTGCTCTGGAAACATAATTACCTGAAGCCCCCACCAAACACCTGCTTTTTACACCTGAGAATTTTCTTAAATACTTCCATTCTTTTTCGTTAAATATGCAGCGCGGCAGCGGCCTAGAGAAATGTGCCCTAACCAAACTTAGCCTTGATAATCTTACAAAATCCATTAACTGGTGTTTATATGTTACCATATCTTCAAGTGTATAATACTCATTATCTGCATGACGGGAGGGAACGGTAAAGCCAAACCTGATAGGAACAGAGTATTCCTTTGCCATTTTAAAAAGCAGCGTGTAAGGCTCATCTTTCTTACGAAAATTATACCTTAACATAACAATCTTTCCTTCTATCCCTGACATATTGTGCTTTAATGCATAATATGATTCATCGAGATTGACATTTACAATTAAGAAAACGGCTTTATTTTCTATATATTTTCTTAATTCCGGTTTTATTAGTAAACCGTTAGTCAAAATGTTGGCGTTGAATTTTAAATCTTCGCAAACTCCCAACATTTCCTTTATATCTCCGTGAATAAACGGTTCCCCTCCCGTAAGAATAATATTTCTGATATTTTGTTTCTTCAGCCAAACAAGGATCTTTCTAAAATCCTCTACCTTCATATCGCTGTCCGTTTCCCCATTTATCTTACCGGATGAACAATACGCACAGTTGTTATTGCAACGATAGGTTATCGCAATCCTAAACTGGGGATACCCTTCTACCCTATTCTTGAATAAATTGAAAAATCTCTGTTTAATATATCTTTTAAGGGGCATTTTTATTTTTTTCAGCTAAACGGCTGAATTCTATATTATTGCGGTTTACAGTCGTAACAGTAAATTTACTGCATAAATTCTTAATGAGATGCCCATAGTAATATAAATATAGCCTCCTCACCAGACTCCCTTTCAAAAAAAACCTTGAAAAGATATAAAACGGATTAAAATAATACTTGATCTGTATCCTTAACTTCTTGAGGGAAGCCTTCCTGACTTTAAAATCTTCGGAACTTCGGGCGTCAAAATAAAATAACCTCTTATAGTCTGCGCTTTCAGGACCATTACTTAACATTTCCGGCAAAAGAGCAACATTAGGCCTATAGACTTGAATTATAAGGACATCGCAGATCTGATTAAATTTTATAGAGGAAAGGGATTCCCCTTTTTCCAATTTTTCAGAATAACCGATAATAAACGAGCCCTCCACCAAAATGTTATTCTTCTTTAATATACGGTAAGCTTCCTTAAAGGCATTAAAATTATATTCTAAATCTTTTATTTTATTAAATTCTGCTAATGCGGCATCATTGGCTGCATCTTTTAACATTGATTCATAGCCTATCAAAACCGATCTTAACCCGGCATGGGCGGATTTTTCAATTAATCTGGGAAACTTTAAAACAGTATCTATCCTGATCGGTGCACGCCAATTTATTTGTATTCCGCCTTTTTCTATTAATTCACATAAAGCATAATCTTCCTCGGGCATTATTCCAAAGCTGGAGGTATAAAACCATATTTTCTTTATACCCATATCAACAAGCAATTTCAGCTCTTTTAAGATTCTCTGGTTTGACTTTCTTCTATAGCAGTGATTCCAATAAATTCCCGTAAGACAGAATTCACACCGGTAAGAGCACCCCCGGGATAACTCAATACCCCCTGCATAACCATCCCCCGGGAAAAAAACAGAATATTTCTTGAAATTGATAATGTCAAATCTGGGTATAGGGATTAAATCTAAATCATTTATCAAGGGGCCTATCTCATTCACTATAATCTTACCGTTGTCCCTATATACCAGATTTTTGATACCCCTGTAATCCTTATTTTTATCTAAACATTCGATTAACTCTCCAAAATAGCGTTCCCCTTCATATAAGAGCACAAAATCAACTCCTAAGCTTAGCCATCTTTCATAAAAAAAGGTTGCATGATACCCTCCCATAATAATCTTAACCCGGGGGTAATATTTCTTTATGATTTTTATGTTTGCTTCACAGTTCTTAGCCGCATGAGTAGAATGTATAGAAATAACAACCACATCAACCCCGCTTAGCTTACGCAAAAACTCTCCTGGAGAGATATCCTCTACCTGGCCATCTATCACCGTTATTTCCTTGCCGGGTATATAAGAAGCCAACTGAGCAAAAGTAAGCGAGGGAGTAGATATATAAGCATTGATTAAATTGGTAGAGATATTGAATCGTTCAGTAAATTTGAGAGGATTTAAGAATAAAACCTTCATACGCTTGAATGCTCCTCAATTTTACCCCCATCCCTGTAGATCTCGTAGAGACAAGTGGGCAGGCTTCCTTTTGCACCTAAAGCAGTATGCATATTGCATGTTTTTATTAAAGACAGGTCCAGGGTATGTCTATCCGGAAACTGCCCTACCATTACGCTTAAAACATTGAAAAACATAAAATATAAACCCTGAAAGCGCTTCGGGGATCTTAAATTATATAAAAAGTTATCTAAACAAATCTCGAGAGTTTTTTTACGAAAGAATACGCCAATAAGTAACAAATATAGGTCTTTATCAAAAAATAGCCGCACAATATTAGCTAATCTGCTTTTGTTTAGGCCAATTTTTTGATCCATTCTTTTTAAAAATAAGTTCATCTTCTTTAAATCCATAAGATAATCCAGGGGCAAATAACCGTTGCCATGGCGGATAAAATAACAGGATACTGAACAAGGAGGTTCTTTAATCCCCTTCTTAAGTCTTAATTTTCTTAATATTTCAAATACATAAGTGCTAAACCTTGTGCAATCGATAAAATATTCCTCATTGATCTTTAATTCCTTACAAACCATATCAAGCATAACTGCGGAATCTAATGACCCATGCGATGCCTGCCTGCCGATGTTCCATAAAGGATTAAAGAAAAGTATCCTGACATTATTATTTTTAAGCGCGAAATCAAACAACTCCGTAATTTTATGCGCATTAATTCCTTCTACTATATTAACATAGAGCATTAAATATATGGCGTGCAGCTTAAGGTTATTTACTGCCCTGATCTTATTTTCCAGTAACGCTTCCCCTCTTATCTTAATATAATCCGCATCGTCCAGAGAATCAAACTGCAAAATCACAGCGTCTATGCCCGCTTTCTTTAAACCCGCAACGTAATCTATATTAGAAAGTTTCTTTCCGTTCGTAAACAATATTGCTTTAAATCCATATTTTTTAATTCTCCTTACGATTACAAATAAATCCTCCCTTAAAGTGGGCTCACCCCCCGAAAGGTATATGACATCGCCTTTAAAATTATCCGCACTCTTGAATATTCCAGCACTATCAAAATCGCGTATGTTTTTATCGTTGTCGTTACTAAAACAATAATGACAATACTGATTGCATCTTGTGGTTAATTTTAATATCAAACCTTCAGGCATGGCACTTCTGTCTCTATGCATCTGCGCCAGAGCATGATAAATATTAGGCTTAGTGATTAAGTGGGGAGACTCAAAAGCCCCGTCTTTCTTACAATATTTCTTTAACCAAATTTTGCCGTCCCGCTCAATTACCTCTGCATCTATAATCTCTAAGCATTGCGGACATAAACATTTCGTATTCTTGATCAGAACCGGCTCGCTCAAACCCCCGGATTTTTTGACAACCTTATCATTCATGTTTATATTATAAAAGAAGCCCCCAGCAATAACCCGTAAAGCATACCCAAATACTTAAGGGTGGACCTGATTTTATTTACCCCAGTACCCCTGAATCCTCCCGACCTGTCCATATGCAAACAGATAATAAAGAATAAAACGTTAAATAATAGTGCTGAAGCTAAAAATAAAACATTTAACTTTAACAAATTGTATAAAACATACGCCGCCAAGGAAGATAAAAATAAAAAAAAGTAAATTTGCCGTATATAGCGCTTTACCAGCTTAACGGAATATCCAACCTTATCGCTCTCAAAATGAGAGATCTCATGGATTATCTCGTAAGGATACATGGCTAAAATAAAAAACGCCGTCATCATACAGATTTTATCATCTAAACGGTCAGAAATTATCAAGCACCCCAAAAGAAAAAGCACGCCAAAGAAATAACCATTCAATAAAACCCTTAGATTATGCCTTTTTTTTAATAAATATCTCGGGTGGGAATAAAGAATATTTAAAAGTATGGCTGTAATAAAAAATAAGTTATTTCCTTTAAGATAATATATCCCCAAACACACAAATATAGCGTGACAACCCAAGGTAAGGAATAATTCTATCTTATTAATTCTTTCTGAATCACAAAGCTTATTATAAGAATATCCGCCGCCTAGATACAAAGAACCCATAGTAAATCCTATTATTGCGCTTCTTAAAGATATGATGTAATTATTGCTTATATATACCATCCCCAGGTATATAAAGCCTAAGTGATAGAACCAATCTTTGACCCTGTAATAATCTAATATTTTCATTAAATATCCCATTGCGCCTAAAGAAATTACTCTATTTTTTCAGATAGACATCCACCCTGACAAATATCATTTGAAAAATCTTGACAGTTTATACATTCCTGTGTTAAAGGCGTCTTTCGTAATCTTACATAATGCCCCTTGTAATACTCGCTTAACTCTTTAATATCTTTGAAAGAAGTTATCTCCGGGCCCTTTATAGGCACTCCGTAACAACCCATCACAGATAAATCTGGATTAACGATTAACCTCGCCGTATAATCCCCGCCTTTACCCACATAACATTTAAACTTAATCGCATTTTTCTTATATCTCTTAATCTCTTCCTGGTTAAAAATACATTTCGGGATGGGCCTGGCAAAAAATACGGATACCTTCTGTCTATTGCAGGTGTCTAGAAAACCCATAATTTTATCCCTGGGATACATCTCTCTGAAGTTTTTATTCTTCTCAGACCTGCCCCCGCAACCTATGGGGTTATTAATTACAGAGAACCTGATGCAACCATTAATTTCTTTAGCAACTTTCACTACATTAGCAGAATCATAATTTTCCTTATAGAGATTATACCGTAATACTATAGTACGTTTTTGGTTATGTATTTTCTTAATGTTAGCGTAG
Source organism: uncultured Planctomycetales bacterium (assembly GCA_964427405.1). Lineage (GTDB taxonomy): Bacteria > Omnitrophota > Gorgyraeia > Gygaellales > Profunditerraquicolaceae > UBA6249. The sequence goes on from CAYRUB010000014.1 coordinate 30,787, forward strand.
ACTAAATCATAACCATGATCCCTATATGTATTTGGATTATTTATGTTAACCTGGAGGACTAAATATCCCCTATAATTAATGATGGCTTCAATGGCTTCTTCATTGCACATTAGATTAGTCAATATAGCGACATTCATTTTGTTACTTTCGGCTATCTTGAGGATATATTTAAAATCCGGGTGTACTGTCGGCTCTCCACCCAATAAAATAATCCTATCTCTTTTATTCTTTCGCAGCCATTTTAATATTTTCTCAAAATTATCAAGCAGTATATCAGGATAATTTAGTTTCGCGCCTTTTTCATAACAATACTGGCAGCCCAAATTGCATTTATAAGTCAAAATAATATTAGTTCCCTTAAAAAACATAAATTTTCTTAAGCAAAAATCGTGGATAGTTTCCACTAATAGGGGATATTTCTTGAACATAGGTGAAATGATACGCTGTAAAAATATATTTCCTAAAATACTCATCGCTATTTAACCCAACCTTTCTTCAAAATCTACTTGCCTGGAGTAAGAAAATTTCCGATTTTATTATCTCTATCATAAAGTTCTGCAAGGATACCGTCTTTTCCAATGGAGATTTGTTTCTTAAAAATCCCGGATAGGCTATTTTTTACCAAAAGATAATTGTGAGATGGAAAACCATGCCTACCCCAGGTAGAAGAAATTAACCAGATGCGCTGAAACTTAATGTCCTCCGGAGAAAACCTCCTGATTAATCTATTACTAAATCTCTGAGATAGCAAGTTGGTATTTTTCGTAAGATAGGCGGTTGTAATCTCCATAGAATATAATCTTTTTTTATCATCCTCAGAAAGAGTGTTTATTAACTCCTTTAAATTTAAAAAACCATTATCCAGGTTTGTTAAGGCAAGGGGATAAAAAAGAAAATAACCCATACGGAAACCAGCGCGGGAAAAATCCTGAACATTAGAATAATAAAGATTAACAATAGCGAACGATTGAACATCCGTAGTGGCGACAATATCACTGCTTTTAAGCCTGCTGTTTATATCAACTAATAACACCGTGTAATTTTTCTTCTGGTGTATCCCCGTGTAAAACTCTCTTTGCTTTCCTGATGAAAGCATGAATCCACTGTAATAATTAAAAAGCGAAAGTATCAATATTAAAATTGCAAAAATACTTGCTGATACCTGGACTATCCTGCTTTTGATACATCCCAACCCCTTGGCTATTAAAAGATAGTAGAAAGGAGTAAATATAAGAAACTGCCTGGTAATATAAACGGGCGTGTACCAAACAGAAAAGAAATAAACAGTAATGATCGGCAAGAAAACGAATAAAAATAAGATAATTGCATATTCTTTGTTTGTCTTATAAAAAGAATAGGCGCCGTATACAAATAATGAGAAGAATAATCCCAGGCCCGTAATCAACCCAAGGTATCCTGAGGAATACCCAAGGTTAAAAACAGCAAATGTAATAAAGACATCCTCTAGCCTCGGTCGTAATAGCCAAAAGCTATTTTTGACATAGTTATAATGCTGGATAAATATTAAAGCCAATGGCAAGAGCAGCAACGAAATAGCTAAAATTGATAAAAACCATCTTTTAACATAACGACGGTTATCCTTCAAGAAAATCAGCATCCCGGAAATGACGACTAAGAAAACAGAATAATAACTAGAATATATGGCAACGGTAGACGATATTGTAAACAAGCCCCAATACAATAATCTGTTTATCCGTAAAGCCTGCATATAAAAATATGTTGATAAAAGCATGAAAAATAAAACCATGGTATACCCTCTTGCCTCCTGGGCATACCAGATATGGAATGGGCTAAAGGCCATAAGTGAAACTGCCAACAAACTCTCCGAACGCTTCAGGAAAATCCGGGAAAGTCTATAAAAGATAATTATAGAAAGCACACTGAAGAAGAGTGAAATTATCCTTAAAGATTTCCCTCCCCCAAATATCAAACTATAGCAATATACTAAAAAGTAATATAGCGATGAATGCGGATCGTGAGAAATATGGGTCATATAAACCGGGAGAGGATCAGATTTCAGGGTATTGACCACTTGGTGGGCTGAATACAAATCTGATGATAATTCATCAAACCATAAATCATATTTATTAATATTATGTATCCTTAAAGCTGCTCCGAGTATAAGGATTGTAAGAAATAATCCGGCACAAATATTCTTATTTATTATCATAATTTTTATTTATAACATTAACTTCGCCTTATTTTATTACGGATATCGAAACATTCCTCCCAAAATTAATTCATCTAAATATTTTTCGTATTTTTTAATCAAGCATGAACGCTTATCCTGATTAATCTTTACTACGCGATCAGCAATCTTATAACAGTACCGGCAATCTTCACATAAAGTTAGAGAACAATCATTATTAATGAAATGGAGGATGAAATCATCCAGATCCCGATTTTCAATATAGAAAACATCTTGAATGATTAGTTCACTTAATTTTATGAGTTTAAGGATATTTACCGTAAAAGGGCGGAAAAAATATTTTAATCTGTGCAGTAACTTTGGTTTCTCCAATATGAGAGTTTTGTCGGCAGAAAGGAAAAGATCGAACAGGTTCCCTTCATACGACCGGTTAACATAGGCATTATAGATTGAAATGAGCACCGGCGTAGACATCGCGCGGTCTATCAATTTTATTCTCTCTATGCCAATAGCCTCATAATGCTGTAAATCCTCAGGCCTAATCCAGGGGGAACGAATAAGCTCAAAAGGGGATAAAAGTTTTTTATAATTACAGGAAAGATTCGGGTAATCAATTAAAAAACCTTTTAAATAATGCTGGGACTGAGTACCGTGCGAACCAATAGCGGCATGATACGGCCTAAACGGACACTGGTATAAACAACATTCGTTCGCGATTAACCGCAATTTGCATTTTGCCTCCTGCTTTATTTTCTTAAGCAATGGAAAATTCCTGTTCACCCTTATGCTGCTTAAGGTTATCTCATCGGCTCCTAAGCTTTCCCAATATTTTACTTTACCTAGACTATCTACCCCGGCCATAGTAGAAACAACTACTTTAAGGCTAGGATAATTTTTCTTAATCATTTCCAATAAGTATGGGATCGACACCGTAACGGAATCCACCCTAATCTCAACAAGCCAGGCTAAAAAGTCGCGTATTTGTTTCTGCCCTGATTTTGTCCATTCGTAGTTATTAAGGCAAATACTATTTAAAACATAGTTAAACCCTATCCTCTTTTTATGGAGTTGGCTGATATACGCCTGGGCATTATGTCGTGAGATAAAAGGCAAGGAATAAGAATTTCTACAGCCGCCTATAGGATCATCGCGGAGTTTGCCATAAACTTCATCAGCGAATTCAACATTTAAAGCCTGAATTAGCTCCGGCTGCCAGTTAGTGGGAACAGAAAATTTCATCTTCGCCTTTCACTAAATTAAAGCACATACGGCAGATACTCCCCTATTTTCTCTAACGGAATATTCCCTATGTATGGCCCGCTGCAATTGAAATCTTTACTTAGTGCATCCCGGTAGTTATTAAACCTATGGGCTTTACAACCACCCCCGCATACCTTAACCAATGAACAATCCTTACATCCTTCAGGGATAGACAAAAAATCCAGTAATTCATGATTCAAACAGGCATTATTTAAAATAGCGTAAAACTTCTGACTTTTAATATTCCCTAACTTAAGATCAAGAAACGGACAAGGCGTCACTGTACCGTCAGATTTTATATTAATCGTGCTGATAAAAGCAGAACAAACCTTCGACCTTTTGCATAATACATCCAACAATTTATTTTTATAACCCTTGCTTTGATTATAGGCCCAATTAATCGAATTCTGGAATAACCGTTTGTCTTCTGGTTGTAAATTGTTAGAGCCCTGTTTTATATACGGGAAAAACATAGTTTTTGCCTTGAGGCCTCTGGCAAAATCATCTATCTGTTTTAAATGATTTACATTGACAGCCATAAGAACTGTAAATGTGTAAGTAGGTAAACCCGCAGCAACCAGATTTTTTATTCCTTCCAGGGTCTTATCCCATGAACCCGGAGTTTGAGTTATTTCTTCGTGGACATCTTTATAACATGAATATAGATTGACAATAACAGCGTTGATTCCCGCTTGTTTAATTTTGGCGGCTGCTTGAGGGGTAATCAATGTGGCATTAGTATAGATTGTTATATGCTTAATTCTTCTTTTTGCGTAATTAATAATTTCGAATAAATCGCTCCTTAGGAGAGGTTCTCCTCCTAAAAGTTGAAGTTTAAGATTTGCGCCTACAGGCCTAAATTGATTGATCAAGTCACAGATTTCCTTATAAGATAATGTGTCCCTTAAAGAAAAATCGCAGTAACAGTTCTTGCATTTTAAATTGCAGTCATTGTTGACATGCAGCTTTATATTCCTAAATTTAATATTTAAAGCCTTAAAAGCCACCTTTCTGATAAGGATGTCGAATGCTTTCTGCGATTGGATCCGCTCAAAGAAAAAACGAAAACATTTATTGCATATTTTATTAAATACTTTAGAAGTTATAGTTTTTAAGGAATTTTTATTTACCATTATTTAATAATCTTACAAGACAAATAAGAATTGTATTTCTTACACAATAAAATCTTAATCTTATTAAAGAGAGAAGAAACGCTTCTTGTCCTCATGGTAATTTCTTTGAAAATAAAAGGGATATTAAGGTAATGCTGCTTCATGGCTTGAGCCCTTAAGGTTTTCATCCGTATTAACGTTTGTTCATCCAAAATACTGTATAAAAACTTTCCCCCGTTTGTAAAATTGCGCCATAAATCAGCCGGGACCTTATTTGCCTGCACAGCTTCATTAAACATCCCCGAACCGGGGAATAACATCGCAAGGCGAAACTCAACGTAATCAATATCTTTGCTTCGCGAAAACTTAATTGTCTGCTCGATCTCATCTTTCGTCTCTCCGGGCATGCCCAATATGAAATAAGCAACAGTAGCTAAGCCTGCCTGGCGGGATTCCTTAAGCACTTTTTCAATCTGATACGTAGTAATATGCTTTCTCATCAGCTCATTTCTTACGCGTTCAGAGCCGGATTCTATGCCATATTTAACATGCGTACAATTTGCCCTTTTCATTAAAGAAAGCAATTGCTTATCCATCATATCAATCCTGCTCATACAAGCCCATTTGACTTTCAATCTTTGCTTGATGATTTCGCCGCACAAATTTTCCATCCGCCCCCTATCGACTGTCATCGCATCATCAATAAAATCTATATAATTTACTCCTGAGCTGGATAAATATTTTAATTCTTCAATAATATTCTTGACGCTCCTTACGCGAATTTGTCCTCGCTGCGGAGTTGCGCAAAAAGCACAGTTAAAAGTACATCCCCTAGAGCCAAGAACCGAAGCAATATTCCCGCATAAAAGCCCAGAGAAAATCTTGTAAGGCCAATATTCCCGGGCGGGAAAAGGCAGGATATCCAAATTCTCTATAGTTTGTAAACGATTAACGAATACTGCTTTTCCGTTTTTTCGGACTAGATTAGGAATATCAGAAAGATCGCTTTTGTTGAATATGGCCTCTACTAATTCAGCAAAGGCAAATTCGCCATCAGATACAATACCATAATCCGCATTAAGATAATTAACGCAATCCGGCTCAAAATGCACATGCGGGCCGCCAATCACAACAGTGGTTTCAGGGGATAAATTTCTAATTTGGGCAATTATGGCTCTAGTTAAAGGTAGATTTAGCGTTGAAACATAAACCCCGACAACCATCGGATTCTCGCGCAAGATAATGTTTTTGATGGCAGCCAACCAGTCCCTTAAGAAAGTTACATCCAGAAAACTGACATCAATATTACGTTGTTTCAAAACTGCAACTAAATATAAAAGCCCCAGCGGAGGATAAAACCTGTCTTCCACGCTGACAGGTGGCAGGCTCCCGCCCTTCTCAACAGTACCATCAAGATTCTTAAAATTATAAGTGCTATAAATTATGGCTACGCTATTCTTCATTATAATCACTTTGTATTTGATAAAGACCAACCCACACCCCGTCAAAATAATATTCCCTCAACTTAGGAAAATGCTTATCAAACCATCTTTTTACCTCTTGGTCATTAGGAGTCAAGCTCCCATCTCTGCTCCAAGAGGTAAAAAATACCCAGATATTACGTAAATTATACTTATTCGAATTAAAAGTATCGATATTAACATCCTGACACTTAAGCGTAAATTTTTGGGCATGCATTCTTGAAAGTATAAGCTCAAAATAAGGATCTTTGTGCTTTTTGTAAAAATAAAAGTTGGGTACACCGGAGCTGCCCCGCTCTTCCTTGTCGAGATAATGCTGGAATACCATCATAAAACCAAAATTAGCAAACCCTACTGCGTCGCCGTCTTTTTTATTACGCAAGAAATTGGTTACAAAAGAGCGCACAGGCTTCTTAATATAAACGGGTTGTAACTTATAGTTGAACGGTATTTTATCAACATAATAATTAAACAAAGAAAAACTCAATATAATCAGAATAGAAACTACCACCGCTAATTTAACAGAAGAATGTTTTATGGAAGTAATTCCTTTTGAAAGCGATAAATACAAAAAAGGACTAAAAATTATCGCGTGCCTAATAATATAGATATGAGCAAAATACCTCCCGAATAAAAAAACCGAAATTAGCGGTACAATACAAAGGGATATAGAAAATAACACTGTCTTTGACTTTTCCCGGTTTATTAACGAAAAGAGAACCAAGCCGACCATAAGAAATAAAACCCACCAGTACGCTACCGGAGCGATGTGATAACCGATGATAAAATTAACCAGGGTAATTAAAATAATCCCCATTGAATCTTCGCCCCGTAGCCAGAACCCATGTTGTAATGAATCAAACTGAGTAATAAATATCGGTAAGATTGTTAAAGCAAAAATTAATAAAGCCAAACTTACTGCCAACAGCCACTTCATAAAATATTTTTTGTATGCAGATAAAATAATGATGAGCTTAGGAATAAACAAAAAGAATGCAAAATAAGTAGTAGAGATAAAACAAAGAGTAACCAGTGAATAAATTACCCAATATATTTTTCTTTTATTTTTTTCTAAAGCCTTAAAGAAAAAGTACACATCAATAACAGCTAAAAAAACAGAAAGGCTAAACATGCGGGCCTCTTGCGCATACCAAATCTGGAACGGAGAAAGAGCCATAAATGCCGCCCCGATAAGGGCAGCTATCTTATCAAAAAGCAGCACTCCTAATTTATATATAAAAATAATAGAAAGAACGCTAAAAATAACGGAAAAAAAACGCAAGCTGTATTCATCTAAACCAAAGAAAAATGACCATTGATTAAGCAAGGCGTAATAAAAAGGAGGGTGTTTATCTATGAATAGTGTGTTGAATTCCTGAAATGGACCGATAAACCTGCCTGAGATTATCTCATGAGTCAATACCTCATCAAACCAAAAATCATGCTTACCAAGATTAAACAGGCGAAGGACAAACCCAAATACAATAATTACTAAAAGTGGCCAGTTATTATTTTGTTTCAGCCTCGCCAATAAATATCGCATATTTTTAATTTACTAAGAATCATACCACTTTGGTTTTCTTAGCTGTTTAAAACCAGTTATGTATTCTAATTTCTTTTCTCCCAATAAAGTATCGATCGTCGATAAAAACATAACTTTAAGGGTATTCCTAAAAAACCACCAGTAAAGCCCGCGCTTATGTTTATATCGACAAAACAGGCCCCTGACAAGCCAAAAAGGACGACAAAGCACATAACGCTTGTTTAACTCCATGTTTAGATCGGCAAAATCTTTTCTACTAAGCCCAGTATATGAACGCATCAACGGAGTGGCCCAATCATAACGCTTAAAATCTTCTTCCTCCAGAAGCTTGCCAGCTTTTGCCTCATTATAAATCATAGTCCCAGGTACAGGCGCAACAGGATGGAATGCAGGATAATCCATATCTATCTCTTTGGCAAAATCCACCAACCCCAGCATTGATTCGCGGGTATCAAAAGGCAGGCAAGTAACAAATGTCCCCTGCCTGAACACCTGTGGATATTTTCTTTTAAAAATTGAAAAAACCTCTTTGATTAACTCTTGCGTATATACGGACTTATGCAACTTCCTAAGATCTTCGGTACATCCCCTCTCTACGCCAATTAAGGGGTGAATCATACCTCCCCGGACCATCTTATCAAGAATACCCAGCTTCTCATCCCGAAGTAGATAATCAGCCCTTAAAAAAGCCCACCAGTAAAGGTCTTTATAGTTTCTCTTTAATAAACCATCGCAAAATTCATTTGTCCAATTCGGGTCAATATTAAATGTGGCATCCGCCCATATAATATACCGCCTATTATATTTCTTGTAAACCAGGTCAACTTCTTCTAACGTCCTGGCAACACTTTTTGTCCTATATCGGGGCATAGCCTCTAGCTGCCCCCGCTCTACATCAGTATTGATATGCTTACCCCAAAATGTCCACAAGGAACAAAAACTGCACTTATCAATGCAACCTCTTGAATGTTCAAGGGTAACGCTTCTGGGCCATAAATACCCTAATGGCGAATATTTACCCATTGGCATAAGATCAAAAGCGGCTATCGGCAAGGTATCCAAATTCTCCACAAGAGGGCGCAAAGCATTCTTAATAATCTGCCCACTCATTTTATATGCTATACCTTTGACATTGGATAAATCGCCTTCTCGGGATAAAGCCTTTATCAATTCCACGGTTGTCTCTTCGCCTTCAAACCGGACAATAACATCAAGCGCCTTATTCTTAAGGCCATATTCAACCATCCAGGAAAAAAAATGCCCTCCGGCAATAGTAATAACTTCGGGATTTATTTGTTTGGCTAAAGAAAACAGCTTCAATGCTTCATGGTTATAAAGGGCCTCTTCTCCGGCTCCGATAAAATCAGGGTTTTCTTGACGCAGCAACTGAGCCAGGGTTTTCCAACCTATTTTTAACGGCGGGCAATCTATTACCTTAACCTCTACCTCAGGGGCACCCTGCCTTACCGCTGCAGCAATACTGGGCAGACCAAGCGGTAAAAGAAAATTATCGGATTCATTTATAAAAGGCCAAAGGAATCTTGGGGGGCGTACAAGAATAAATTTCTTTTTTTTCATTATATTTTCCCCGTTATCTGTTTTTATAATAAAACATGCTGCCATCGTAAAGGCTTTTTAGTAACCCTCTGTATGCCTGCAGGGAGTTTTTACCTTTTTCATCAGGTAAAATCAACGCCTCCTGCGCAACTTGCCGGCAATAACCGCATTCAGCACAATTATTAAGATTACATTTTCCCTTAATAAAAAAATCCAGGAAGCCATCTAATTTCCTGTTATCAAGAAAAGGATGACCCTGCGGAGGGATATTACTAAAATAACGATGAAGAAGAAATATGTTAACCTTAAAAGGTTTTAAAAAAAATAAAGCTTTCTTCCACATACATCTTTTTTCCGAAGACAAACGTTTAGAGTCATCAACAAATAGATCAAAAAGATTACCTTCGTATTTCTTTCGAGTATAAGCCTCTACGATTTTTAAAATAAACCCCGTCTTTGTATTCCTCTCAGAAAGTTTAAAAGAATCTATCCCCGCCTCAGCATAAGAATCTGAATCATCCGGCCTAATCCAACAAGAAGAAATCAACCGGGATGGTTCTGACAATATTAAAGAACTGCACATAAACCTGCAATAATCAATGAAAAAACCATTCTGGTTATCCTGCGAATTTGACGCATGATTATTCGCTAAATAATGATAGGCCGCAAAAGGGCATTTCATTAAACATCTATTGTTTGCATAAAGTTCTAAATTACATTTAACGGCCTTTCGGATCTGTTTCAAAAGCACAAAATCCCGGTTTACACTCCAGGGGGAAAGCGATATCACATCCGCCCCCATCTCTTCCCAGTGCCTGGCCTGCACAGGATTATCTATACCAGCGCAAACCGATACTTTGACCTTAAAAAACGGATAACATCTTTTTATAACTTGAAGCAAATAAGGCACCGCAACTGTTATACTATCAACTCCTGCACCGGCTAACCAATCCAATAATTTTCTAATCTTTTTCTGCCCCCTAGCCGTCCATTCATGGTTGCCCATACATAAAGCATTCAAAAGATAATTAAATTTAAGGCCATTTTTATGGATAAGCCGGATATGGTCATTAGCCTGGCGCCTGCTGACAAAAGAAAGCAAAAATTCCGCCCGTCCCCCGCCGACAACATCCCTATCCAGCTTGCCGTAAATTTCAGCTATGTTAGTTTTATCTAATTTATTGATTAATTCCGGACACCAATTGGTAGGTACTGATAATTTCATATTTAATTTTTCTTTCCTACCAGGATTATAGTCATCAAATCCAGCTGCCTTTTTTCCAATAAAGTAAACCTGTGAAACATATCGGATAACATTTTAGGGCCAAAATTAACTACATGCCCGCAATTCCGCAGATAATATTCGTTTTTTTCTTTCATTCCTTTAAATTTACACCATAACGGGAAAAGAATCCCCCACAACCCTGGAAATTTTGCGTAAGGGACTGAAACAATAACAACCCCATTTCTTTTTAATATTCTCCAAATCTCTTCAATTATAAAAGGATAAGAATAGAAATGTTCCAGTACCTCAGTAATTATTACTGCTCCAACGGTTTCACTCCTTATAGGAAGGCTTTCAGAAATATCAGCGATAAGCGGGGTAAATAAAAGATTTTCCTTGCGGTTATAGCGGAGCATAGATTCACAAATATCGATCCCAATAGTCGGCACGGCTGCCGTATTCCAAAGACAATTACCACAACCAATATCCAGCAATATACTGTTTTGGCAATATTTCTGGACAAAAAGCTTTGTTAGATTCTGCCTTTTAGTTAGCCACATCTGACGCAACCCATGTGCGTTCATTTGCTTGGCATAGAAATCACAAGGAAAATCAGCATACATTTTTGAATATTTATTTTTATCTATTGACATAGGCCTCAATTTTTGCTCCAACTAACTTTTCCCTATATACTTGCGGCTTATTTTCCCTAATTAAACGTTCGGGAATAAAAACGGTAAATCAATGCTTCCAATTCAAAGAGCTTTAGTAACTAATGGTTGGCTGTTATTCGCGACTGTCCGTATATCAGCGGTTGGGGAAGATATTAAACTACTGAGGTAAATTTTTAAGTTCAATTTCCTTATAAAGCTGTTTAGCTAAATCTCTGTTCAGTTCATTTAATATGTTATATTGCTCTAATGCTAAATCTTTTTTATCAAGAGATAGGTATGCTAAACCCAAAGCATAATAGGCAGGAGAATTTTTAGCATCCAGAGAGATGGCCTTGTTGAAGGATACGATTGCTTCATCAAAATTTCCTTT
>CAYRUB010000015.1:0-3404 GCA_964427405.1 uncultured Planctomycetales bacterium
ACTAACCTTACAGATTTTGTGGGTGGAGGTTTTTATGATCATTATATTCCGGCAGCGGTTGATGCTTTAGCCGGACGCTCGGAGTTTTATACCGCATATACGCCTTATCAGCCTGAGTGTTCGCAAGGTTGGCTGCAGGCGATTTATGAATATCAAACAGTAATCTGTGAATTAACCGGTTTAGATGTTTCCAATGCCTCTCTTTATGACGGCGGTACCGCGCTCTATGAAGCGACGATGATGGCAGTAAGGCTTACCGGAAGAAAGAAGATAATTGTTGATAGTGGGGTGAGCTTAATTTACCGCACCATGCTTTATGCTTATACATCCAATCTTTCCATTGAATTTGTAGAAACACCGGTAGTGCATGGACAAAGTTGCAGGGAGGATATTTATAAACATTTGGATGATAAGACCGCGGCGGTGATTGTGCAGAACCCTAATTTTTTTGGAGCGGTGGATGATTTCTCCGATATAGTAGAACGCGTGCATAAATGCGGGGCGCTGGCAATTGCTTCGGTATATCCGGTTTCTTTAGGGATGCTTAAGAGCCCGGGAGAGATGGGTATAGATATTGCGACCGGAGAGGGCCAGAGTTTAGGAATACCTTTATCTTTTGGCGGGCCATACCTGGGTTTTATCGCTGTAAAAAAAGAGCATATGCGCCAGCTGCCTGGCAGGATTGTAGGCGCAACAGTGGATAAGGATAATAAAAGGGGTTTTGTTTTGACTCTTCAGGCGCGTGAGCAGCATATTCGCAGGGAGCGGGCAACTTCCAATATTTGTTCTAATGAGGCGCTTTGTGCTTTGCGTGCTTTGATTTATGCTTCACTTTTAGGTAAAACGGGTTTCCAGGAATTAGCCAAATTGAATTACCAGAAAGCAGAATTTGCCAAGGCGGCATTAGATAGGGTGAGTGGAGTAAAAGTTAAACGCAGTGCGCCGACATTTAATGAGTTTACTGTTTGCCTACCTAAGAATGCCGATGAAGTAGTCTGCAAGATGATTAATAAAGGGTTTGCCTGCGGTTTTCCGCTGGGCAGATTTTACAAGGGTTTAGATAATTATCTTCTGGTCGCGGTTACGGAAAAACGCACCAAAGAAGAGATTGTGCAATTTGCCAACAGCCTGGAGGCAGCGCTATGCAGTTAATCTTTGAAAAAAGCCGCCCCGGGCGAAATGGGATAAAATTACCTGAAATAGATGTGCCGATAGCTTCAGGTTTGGCTGAAAAGTATTGTCGTAAACAGGCAGCTTCCTTACCTGAGGTTTCTGAATTAGATGTGGTTCGCCATTTCACTAATTTAAGCCGCCTGAACTTTTCAGTGGATACAAATTTTTATCCCCTGGGTTCCTGCACTATGAAATATAATCCTAAATTTACGGAAAAAGTTGCCGCTATGGAAGGTTTTAGCGATGTGCATCCTTTATTGCCTCAGCTTTCAGGAGGAGGGATGCTTGCCCAGGGGTCTTTAGAGGTTTTATATAATACTGAAAGATTGCTCAGTGAGATTACCGGGATGTCTGCTTTTACTACTCAGCCGCTTGCCGGGGCGCACGGTGAATTAACAGGGGTAATGTTGATTTCCGCATACCATAAAAATAATGGAGAGTGCAGGAAACATGTGATCATCCCGGATTCTGCGCATGGCACTAATCCAGCAAGTGCGGCGATTGCCGGATATAAGGTAGTAGTTATTCCCACAGATAAAGATGGTTTTTTAGATATGCAGGCATACAAGCAGGCTTTAAATAAAGAGACTGCCGCGGTTATGCTTACTTGCCCGGATACGCTTGGTCTTTTTAATCCTAAAATAAAAGAGATCGCGGATTTAGCGCATGGAGTAGGGGCGTTAATGTATTATGACGGAGCGAATCTTAATGCGATATTGGGAAAATGCCGTCCGGGAGATATTGGTTTTGATGTAATACACCTTAACCTGCACAAGACTTTTGCTACTCCGCATGGCGGAGGCGGGCCGGGAGCCGGACCGGTGGGGGTATGTGAAAAGCTGGTGGATTTTCTTCCCATATCCAGAGTTATCCGTCGGGCCGATGGGACATTTGCTTTAGATTATCATAAGCATAAATCTATTGGTTATATCGCCCCATTTTATGGCAACTTTGGAGTAATTTTAAAGGCATACGCGTATATATTGAGCTTGGGGAGAAGGGGCCTTATCGAAGCCAGCGAAAACGCGGTGTTAAGCGCAAACTATTGCCTTGCCCGCTTGAAAGATTATTATGCGCCGGCTTACGGCAATAGCTGTATGCATGAATGTGTGTTATCGGCGGAAAAACAGTTAGAGCAGGGAGTGCATGCATTAGATATCGCCAAATACTTAATTGATAAAGGATTCCACCCGCCGACAATTTATTTCCCGATGATCGTAAAAGAGGCGATGATGATTGAGCCGACCGAAACTGAAAGCAAAGAAACACTTGATGCTTTTATTGAAGTTATGATTGAAGCGGCAACGCTAACTAAAACCAATCCTGATGCGCTGCATTGCGCTCCACTTTCTATGCCGGTTAAACGGCTTGATGAAACAAAAGCCGCCCGAGAACCGAATCTGCGCTGGCAGCCCAAATAAGAAAATCATGAAGACATTCAGGCTTATCCGTTCTCAAACGTCTGGCGCCGAATACAATATGGCGTTAGACAAAAGGATATTCTGCCGTTATCTTGAAGAGGGCATTCCTGTTTTGCGGATATACGGATGGCAGACTCCTTCTATAACCTACGGGATTTCGCAGAAACCCGAAGAACATATTGATTTAAATAAATGCCAGCGTGATGGAATCCAGGTTGCCCAGAGAATTACCGGAGGCGGCGTGCTTTTTCATAATCATGAAATTACCTATAGCCTTGCTTGTTCAAAAGAAGACATAGGCGAGGATAAAAACGTTTTCGTTTCTTACCGCAAGATTTGCGCCTTCCTGATATATTTCTACAAATCCCTTAATTTAAACGCTTCTTTTGCGCTTGATTCGGATGATTTTAAGAATAAAAGCCTGCCGCATGAATTATGCAGTGCTTCACATGAAAAATATGATATTGTTATCGGTTCAAGGAAAATAGGCGGTAATGCCCAGAAACGTGCTCGCCATGCGATATTTCAGCATGGTTCTATTCCGCTGAGTATTGATTGGCAGCTTCTGCGCCGCTATGTTTTCTCTTTGCCGGATAATATTTCTTTGGCAGCTACGGCGCTAGATGAGGAATTAACGGTTCTTCCGGAAAAGCAGATTCTTGAACAGAAGCTTATTGATGCTTTTGCGTATACGTACGGAGTAAGTTTTACAGAAGAAAAGAGCGCTCATTATGATAAAGCCGGCGTGGCTTAATAAAAAGATTTCACTCAGGGATTGCAGCCAGGTTAAGAGTATGCTTAAGGATTTAC
>CAYRUB010000015.1:3504-13825 GCA_964427405.1 uncultured Planctomycetales bacterium
AAAAAGATTTCACTCAGGGATTGCAGCCAGGTTAAGAGTATGCTTAAGGATTTACGGTTGCATACTGTTTGTGAAGAAGCACTTTGCCCGAATATGGGTGAGTGTTTTAACAGACGCCAGGCGACATTTATTATACTTGGGGCAATCTGCACGCGTGCATGCCGTTTTTGCGGGGTGGCCAAGGGGCAGCCGCTTGCGCCTGATACTGATGAACCAGGGCGTATTGTTGAGGCTGTGCGAAAACTGGGATTGACCCATGTGGTAATTACCAGTGTTACCCGCGACGACCTGCCTGATGGTGGAGCAACGGCATTTGCGGAAACTATTTTTTCCCTGCGGACTATAAGTGGGGAGATTTCCATTGAAACGCTTATTCCTGATTTTAACGCTGACTATAAATCTTTATGTATCCTTGCCGATGCCCGGCCGGATATTCTTGCTCATAATATAGAGACGGTGCCGAGCTTGTATAAAGAGGTGAGGCCAACAGGAGCTTCTTATTCCAGGTCTTTGGAGGTGTTGCGTAGTTTTAAAAGTGTCACGCCCAAGATTCCCCTTAAATCCGGATTAATGCTTGGACTGGGAGAGAGGAAAGAAGAAGTCTTTGCGGTATTTGACGATCTTGTTGGGGCAGGTTGTGAGTTTTTGAGTATCGGCCAGTATCTTGCGCCGAGTGTTAACCATTTTCCGGTACGGGAGTATTTGCATCCGGAGGTTTTTGAAGAATATAAAGAGGTGGCTTTAAAGCGGGGTTTTAGGTATGTAAAAAGCGGCCCTTATGTGCGCAGTTCTTATGCCGCTTCTGAATATGGGTTGGCGCTTAAATAATCTTATAATATTAAATAGAGGAGAAGATAAATGCCCAAAGTAACTTTGAATGTAAAATTGTTGGATGTGACAGAGAATGCCCTGGCGCTTATATATTGTGCCTGCCGTCAGTGTTACGCAGAAGGTTTCGCCGGGGATATCTTTGAGAAAATAAAAGATGACCAGGTCAAGCAAGCGGCATTTATCAAAAAAATAATTTCTTCAGGCCACGAAAGCCCTTTAGAGCATGTAAAGTTTACTTTTGCCGTTGAAGGGGTATCCCGCGCGTTGACGCATCAGCTTGTGCGTCATCGCCTGGCTTCATATTCTCAGCAGAGCCAGCGTTATGTCAAGGAAAGTGATTTTGATTATATTATTCCGCCGTCTATTGAAGCTAATCCTTTGGCCAAGGAGGAGTTTGAGAAGATAATGGATCTGATCCAAAAAAGTTATACCAGGATATCCGGGCTTTTAGCGGAGAAAGGTTTAAGCGGAGAAACAGCCAATCAGGATGCGCGTTTCGTCCTGCCTCAGGCTGCGGAAACAAAAATCGTCGTTACGATGAATTGCCGCGAGTTGTTGCATTTCTTCAAGCATCGTTGTTGTTCCCGGGCGCAATGGGAGATCCGTAAATTAGCGGAGAAGATGCTGGCGGATTGCAAAAGATGCTTACCCCTGTTATTTTCGCAAGCAGGAGCTAAATGTAGCTCTCTTGGGTTTTGCCCTGAAGGAGCGCGTTTTTCCTGCGGCAGGTTTCCGGTAAAAGAAGATGAGGGGAAAAATAAGGCGGATGAAGAATAACGGGGTTTTATCATTTCTTAAAAACTCTTTATTTGCTGAGGAGTACGCTTTAAGGCGAGGGTTTATGCAATCTTTAGACCCGAGGATGAAGATATTAAGTTTTGTTTTCTTTATCATCGCAACACTTTTAGCCAGAAACATCCTGGTTATCTTATGTTTGTATTTACTATGCCTGTTCCTGGCCTGTATCTCCAAAATTAACTTAGGTTTTTTCTTAAAACGCACCTGGGTATTCATTCCGTTATTCTCCTTATTTATCGCGCTTCCTGCGCTATTCAATAATTTTACCCCCGGAGAGGAGTTAATTAGTTTTAAAGCCGCGGGTTTGGCGCTGGTAGTTACACGGCCCGGGGCATTGACCTTTTTATCATTTGTTTTGCGTGTTGCTACTACGGTGTCTTTTGCCGTGTTGTTAAGTATTACCACGCGGCATTTTGAACTCTTAAAAGTTTTACGTATTTTTGGCATCCCCCAGACTTTTGTTATGATTTTAGGAATCTGTTACCGCTACATTTATCTTTTTATAGGGATAATTGAGAATACTTACCTTGCCATTAAGAGCAGGGTGGGTACGGTGGTAGATTATAAAAGAGGGCAGCAAATAGTTGGCTGGAATATTGCTTTTCTTTGGGCGCGTTCATATCAGTTAAATGAAGATGTATATAAAGCCATGCTTTCCCGCGGATACAGCGGTGAGCCGTATGTATTGGGCGATTTTAAGGCACGTTTAAGGGATTGGTTGTGGTTGGTATTTGCAGGAGTAATGGGGATATGCGTAATCCGCTTTTTTCATTAAAAAACGTCTGGTTTTCTTATCTGGGTAAATTTCCAGCCTTAGCTGCTGTGGACATTGACATCGAGGCTGGCCAGAAGGTCAGCGTTATCGGCGCAAACGGTTCAGGTAAATCCACGCTCCTGCATTTGCTTGATGGGCTTATTTTTGCGGATAGCGGAGCGGTGAGTTTTTGCGCTAAAGAGTTAAATGAAAAGAATTTTAATGACCCTGAATTTTCCCGAGACTTCAGGCGCAAGGTGGGTTTTGTTTTTCAAAATCCGGATGTCCAATTATTTTGCCCTACTGTTAAGGAAGATATTATTTTTGGCCCTTTGCAGCTGGGTTTTGATAAAAATGAAATCAAAAAGCGGCTGGAAAAACTCATAACTATATTAGGTATTGCGGGTTTATTGGATAGATCGCCAAATCAATTAAGCATAGGAGAGAAGCGCAAGGTAGCATTAGCTTCCACTTTGATTATTGGGCCGGACATTCTTATCTTGGATGAGCCGACAGCCGGGCTTGACCCTTTGACGAGTAGGCATATAATCGATTTGCTTATCGATGAGAATATTTCCGGCAAGACAATCATTACTTCCACGCATGATTTGCATATTGTAGAAGAAATATCAGATATGGTTTATGTTTTTGGGCAGGAACGAAGAATAGTTAAATTTGGCCGGCCGGACTCTATCCTGAATGACGCAAACTTGCTTAGCGAAAATAACCTCGCGCATATTCATAGCCATAGGCATAAAGATAAAGTGCATGTTCATCCGCATGTGCATTTGGAGCATCACAAAGAGGAGTATTAAAATGAAGAAAAATAATTCTACCGGAAAAGTTTTTTCTATTGAATTAAAAGGAAGGCAAAGGTTTGTCCGTTTATTTGGTGATTCAACTAAGCAAGGGGGGCTGTGTAGCGGATTCGTGGCTTTAAAACCGGGGGAATCGATTGGAGAGCATAAAACGGATAATAAGGAAGAGGTGATCATTATTATTAAAGGCAAGGCTATTATTTGTTATGGTAAGAATAAGAGTGTTAAAGCTACTCAAAACACCTTTGTATATATCCCTCTGGATACCGTGCATAATGTCAAGAATCCCGGCAGCAAAATTCTGCAGTATGTATATGTAACTGCCAAGGTTAATTAAAATATATTTGTTTTGTAACTCAATGAGATTAGGTTAGTTATATACACTGTCTACTCGGATTTTGCTTGCAAAGCGGTATTATTAATGTAGAATAAATTCATGATAGAATTCTTTAAATCCCAGATGGATTATATCTTTTTTATCTATGGGATGAGTTTTTTTATCCTCGCCGCCGCCTGCCTGCTATTAATAAAAACTCAAGAAACAAAATTACCCTGGTTTTGGTTGGGATTGTTCGGTTTTGTCCATGCGATTAACGAATGGCTGGATTTATGGGCTTTGGCCATTGGTGATATCGCTTTTTTCAGGCTGGTGCGTTTAGCGGTTCTATTCGTATCGTTTGTTTTTCTAGCGGAATTCTCCTGGTTTTCTTTCTTAGCTTTTAAAAAGAAACCTCCAAGCCAGTGGTTTTTTATTCCCTGGCTGCTATTGGTTTATTTAGGATGGTATTTTGGCAAAGATAATGGTTTAAATTTTACCTGTCGTTATTTTCTAGGTTTTGTCAGCGCGTTTAGCGCAGGAATTATGTTAATATTTTATGCTTTAAAATTCAAGGATATCCAGAACCGCTTGATCGGCGCCCTAGGCTTCTTTATCGGGGCCTATTCTTTTACCCAGCTTGTAATCTCAAGCCCTCCTTTTTTGCTTAATCACACGTTATTTAATCAGGATAATTTTGCCCGGTTTTTTGGTTTTCCCATACAACTATTGCGTTTTACTTTAGTTACGTGCGTTGCGTTTACTGTCCTGACATATTGGTATTTTGTGCAAGGGTGGCTGGATAGGGATAAGTCGGGTAAAGAAAGAAGAAAACGGGTCTTCTTAACAGTATCCGTTTATCTGATCCTGATAATCTTAGGTTGGTTGATTACCCAGAAGATCGGCGCTTATTTCCGGCAGTCCAATGTAGATGAACTGTCGGCTAAGGTTAATACCGCTTCCTCTGCGGTTAATTTCCGTCGCGTGGAAACACTTACTGCAACACCAGCGGATATCGGCACTCCTGACTATGAGCGCCTCAAGGAACAGCTTAAGGCGATAAATGAGGCTAATTTTGAATTGAGATATGTTTATTTAATGCGTTTTGATAACGGTAAGATAATCTTTCTTGTTGATTCAACGCCGGATTCTTCCGCTGATAGCGCCTCTCCGGGCCAGGTTTATGAAGAGGCAACCCCGGAGTTAAAGAATAAGTTCTTCAGCCATCAGACATTTATTATTGATGCTTATACTGATAGATGGGGTAGCTGGGTTTCCGCTTTTTCTCCGGTTGTCGATTTAAAAAGTAATAAAATGGTCGCCTTGATTGGCATGGATATGGATGTAAGGATATGGCAGCAGAAGACTTTCCGGCACCGCCTGCTTGGTATCTTGATCAGTTTCTGCATGTTTATTTTATTTTCTGTTTTCTTTATCATCAGCCAGATTAATCGCGTCTCTGCCGAAAAAATAGCTGTTTCCCAAAAGCACCTGCAGACCTTAATTGATAATATCCCCAGCCCGGTTTTTTACAAAAATACCCAAGGCGCGTATTTAGGATGTAATTTTGCTTTTGCGCAATTCTTCGGATTAACAAAAGAATCTGTAATCGGAAAGACCCAGTTTGATCTTAATCCCTCGAAGCAGGCGGAAGTCAATCACCGGATGGATGTGGAGTTGTTCAGCCTGCCTGATGGCGGCTCTAAGTTTTATGAAACTGAATTACTGGATGTGCAAGGCATAGGACATATTATGCTTTTAAGTAAGTCCACTTATCCCGGGCCGGATGGAAAGATTGCCGGATTAGTGGGGGTGATGCAGGATGTTACCGAGCGCAAGAGAATACTGGAAGAGTTAAAGCAAAAAAATATCGAACTGGAAAAATTGGACCAGTTAAAATCGGATTTTGTCTCTATAGTATCTCACGAATTACGTACTCCGCTTTCCATAACCAAGGAAGGTATTAGCCTGGTTTTGGATGGAGTAACCGGCAGCATTAATTCCAAACAAAGTAAAATCCTTACTACTTCTAAGAATAATATTGACCGCCTGGCCAGGATTATTAATAGCCTCCTGGATGTCTCCAAGATTGAATCCGGCAAGGTAGAGCTGAGAAAGAAGATTGTTGATCTAGGAGTTTTGATAAAAAATGTGATTTCTTCATTTGAAAATGCGGCGAAGGCAAAAGGCTTAGAGCTTAGGGCTAATTTACCCAAGGGGCAAAGTTTTAATTTGTATGTTGATGAAGACAGGATGATGCAGGTATTTACTAATTTGATTGGTAACTCCCTAAAATTTACCGAGAAAGGGCATATTGATATTTCGCTGAAGCAAGGAGAGTATGAAACGGAGTTTATGGTCAGCGATACGGGTATCGGCATTGCTGCAGAAGATTTGCCTAAGGTGTTCACTAAGTTCCTGCAATTTGGGCGTACTCCCGGAGCAGGGGAAAAGGGCACGGGTTTGGGGCTTTCTATTGCCAAGGGGTTAGTGGAATTGCACAGAGGCAAGATTTGGGTGGAAAGCGAGCCCGGCAAAGGCACAAGATTTATTTTTACCCTACCCAAATATTCTGAGGGTGAAATCGCCAAGGAATATATTGGACATGCTATTGATGATGCAATTAAGTCCAGTGCAAATGTGACTTTAGCTGTTGTAACTTTAAGCTATTCTGATAAAATAAAAGACATCTATGATGGTTTAGCGGAAGATTTGCTCAAGATTATCAGGGCTCAGTTGTACAGGGGTGAAGATCTGGTTTTGAAATACCTGAATGAATTTTTTGTTATCATGCATGATTGCGACAAAAATAACGGGCTTATTGTGCAAGGCAGGATTGAGCAGGCGTTAAAGAGTTACCTTGAAGATAGTAACTTTGTTAATGATATAAAGATAAGTTTTAACTTAGCTGTTTATCCGGATGGGGAAAATAATCTTCAGGATCTGATGAATAAGGTTGGATTGATTTAAGAAATATTAGCAAAGAAAGATTAGCCGATGGGCGAGTTAAAAAAGATATTAGTTATTGACGATGAAATAGATCTTACGGAGATGCTTGTCCTCAGGCTGGAGGCAAACGGTTATCAAGTTATCTCCGCTTGCAACGGCCAGGAGGGTTTGGATAAGGCGCGAACTGAAAAACCGGATTTAATTATCCTTGATCTCATGCTCCCAAAAATTGAGGGCTATAAAGTTTGCCGTATGCTTAAGTTTGATGAAAAGTATAGAGATATACCGATTATATTGTTTACGGCACGCGCACAGGAGCTCGATATAAAGTTAGGTAAAGAAGTAGGGGCGGATGCTTATATAGTTAAGCCGTTTGAACCGGATATTCTTTTGGATAAAGTGGCTGAACTTTTAAAGAAATAGAAAAGGCCGCTTTAATTTAAACTGGAGCCAAGATGGAGATAATTGATTTATTATTAAAACAGAACCTAATTACCCAGGCGCAGGTGGAGAAGGCTGAGGATGAGGTAAAGCGTACCGGGATCAAGCTTGAAAAGGCTTTGGAAAAATTAGGTTTTATTACCGAGGAGGATATTGCTGAGGCCAGGGCAAATGCCTCAGGTTTTTTATATATGAACCTGGAAGACTATGTTATTGACGCTGAACTTACCAAGCTTATTCCGGAAAGCGTCGCTATCAAATATAAGGCGGTGCCGCTTTTTAAGATTATGGATACTTTAACGGTAGCAATGGTGGACCCGAGTGATATCCAGGCGCTGGACCATATCCGCAGGATCAGCAGGGTGGGTACTGTGGACCCGGTGCTGGTTTCTGCAAAAAGTATTGAAAAAGTCTTAGATTTTTATTATGGCCAGGGCAATTCCGTTGAGGAGATTATCAAGACAATAGAAAGCAAGAAATTGTTGGCTGATAAGGGGACTTTGACCGAGGTTGCGGAAGAGCCGCCGATAATAAAATTAGTAAATATTCTAGTTTCCGAAGCGGTTAAGGACCGTGTGTCGGATATTCATATTGAGCCGGAGCTTACGGTTTTGCGTGTGCGCTACCGTATTGACGGGATTCTACATGAAGTGCATTCCTTGCCGAAAAAACTGCAAAACGCGGTTATCTCAAGGATTAAGATCCTCGCAGAGATGGATATCGCCGAAAACAGGAGGCCGCAGGACGGCAAGATCCGCGTAAAGCTGGAAAATAAAGATTTAGATATCAGGGTCTCTACCTTTCCTACGGTGCACGGCGAGAATGTGGTTATGCGTTTGCTGGATCGCTCATCTATTTTGTTAGGATTAAAAGATTTGGGTTTCACTCAGGAAAATTTGGGAATTTTCAGTAAAATGATCCTGCAGCCAAACGGGATTATCCTGGTTACCGGGCCTACCGGCAGCGGCAAGACTACTACGCTTTACTCCGCTTTAAGCACAATCAGTTCTATGGAAAAAAATATTATTACGATTGAAGACCCGGTTGAATATGAATTGCCTTTGATCCGCCAGACTCAGGTGAACCCCAAGGCGGATATTACTTTTGCCAATGGGCTGCGTTCTATCCTGCGCCAGGATCCGGATGTTATTATGGTCGGGGAGATCCGTGATAAAGAGACAGCGGAGGTGGCTATTCAGGCATCTCTGACCGGGCATTTGGTTTTTTCAACCTTGCATACTAATGACGCGCCTAGTTCTTTAACCCGTTTGATTGATATGGGCCTTGAGCCGTTTTTAATCTCCAGTTCATTAATTCTTATTGTTGCCCAGCGCCTCGTGCGTCAGATCTGTCCGAAGTGCAAAGAAGGGTATACTCCTACACCTGCTGCTTTACAGAATTTAGGTTTGGATATCAACACAAAATTTTTCCGCGGAAAAGGATGCCCTGCCTGCAAGAATACCGGATTCCTCGGCCGTATCGGGATATTTGAAGTATTAGTGCTTAATGAGACTATCCGTAAAATGGTTGAAGAGAAAAATTCCTCGGATGTGATAAGAAATAAGGCAATTGAGTTGGGGATGAAGAGTTTGCGCGAAGATGGGCTGGAAAAGGCAAGGCTGGGGTTAACTACTATTGAAGAGATATTAAGGGTTACGGAAATAGAATAATAGCTTATGCCTAATTACCAATATAAAAGCAGGGATAAGTTCGGTAAAGAGGCCCGCGGGGTAATGGAAGGGGAAGATGAAAATGCCGTAGCCCAAAAGCTAATCCAGATGGGTTTTACCCCTGTTTCTATAACAGAAGTAAAACAAGCCAGCCGCAACGCTAAATTTTCGAGTTCAGCCATCCGGGTAAAATTTTCTGAATTGAATATGTTTACCCGACAATTGGCAACCCTGCAGAAGGCAGGACTGCCAATCCTGCTTTCCTTGAATGCTTTATCCGAACAGGCGCAGAATAAAGTTTTTAAAGAGGTTATCAGCCAGATAATCCGGGATATTGAATCAGGTTCAAATTTATCTGGCGCCCTAGAGAAATACCCAAAGATATTTAACAACCTTTATTTAAACATGGTTGCTTCGGGGGAGGCCTCCGGCCGGCTGGATGATGTTTTAGAAAGGCTGGCTTCTTTAAGCGAACATGATGAAACCATCCGGCTGCGTATTAAATCTTCAACCCGGTATCCCATAATTGTGGTAATTGCGATGATTATCGGTTTTGTTGTCTTGACTATTTTAGTTGTTCCCCGCTATGCCAAGATTTATGAACAATATACTACAGCTTTGCCTTTACCGACGCAGATACTATTGTGGATTAATTACGCGGTAACTAAACTTTGGTGGCTGTTAATTATTATTGGCATAGCAGCCCGTTTTCTTTTTAAGCAGTATATTAATACTAAAACCGGCAGGTTTGCTTGGGATAGCCTAAAACTAAAAGTCCCGGTTTTTGGGCCGTTGTTGCTGAAACTTTCTATTTCGCGTTTTACGCGTATTACCGGTACGCTTATGCGCAGCGGTATTCCGATCCTGAAGATACTGGATATTGCATCGGGCTCAACCGGCAACGAGGTTGTTTCCAAGGCCATAACTAATATCAGGGATAATGTTATGGAAGGTAAGGGTATTGCCGAGCCGATGAAGGTCAGCGGATTGTTTCCGCCGATAGTAACCCAGATGGTCTCGGTGGGTGAAGAGACCGGTAAGCTGGATGATCTGCTTATCCATGTTTCTAACTATTATGATGAGCAGGTAGATTATACAATTAACAACCTGACTTCATTAATTGAGCCGATCTTGATTTTTGTTTTAGGCCTGGCGGTTTTATTTATGGCTTTGGGTATATTCCTGCCCATGTGGAACTTAATGAGTATCTTTAAAAAATAATGCGTTTGTTTCGCTCGCTCAAGAAAGATAAAAGCGGTTTGCTTATTTTGGATTTAACCGTTTCTTTGACAATTATTGGGTTTTTGATCTGGATATTCGGCGCGGTTATCGGTACGCTTGCGCAGAACACCCGGGAGGTTTCCCTGCGCTATCAGTTAAATAATTTCCGTATGCTGCTGGTGTTGTATAAGGAGTTAAAGGGCTATTACCCGGAAGATCTAAAGGTGCTTATTCAATCAAGCCACAGGCTGTCTAAGGCGGACGAAATTATTTTTAATGAAAAATTCTTAGGCTCGCTTGAACAGGATGAACACGGGGCGCCGTTAGATGCCTTTGGCAGCCGTCTTTATTATGATTCCAGGAAAGGTGTAGTTGGTTCAACAACTAAAGGTTATGAAAGTTGGTAAATTAAAATCAAGGACGCTTCTGCTTTGTTTTGAGAACCGTCCCTAACTAGGGAGGAGTAAGATGAAGAAGGGTTTTACATTAATCGAGTTAATCATGATCATTGTGATCCTGGGGA
>CAYRUB010000015.1:13925-19040 GCA_964427405.1 uncultured Planctomycetales bacterium
ATGAAGAAGGGTTTTACATTAATCGAGTTAATCATGATCATTGTGATCCTGGGGATTTTAGCGGCAGTTGCCGTGCCTAAATATTTCGATCTTCAGGTATCAGCTAAAGCAGCAGCGGAAAAAGGCGTTGTCGGCGGAGTGCGCGCCGGTATCTATACATATTTTGCGCAGAATAAGACATTTCCAACACCAGGCTTGGATTCAGCTACTAACGCTGCATGCTCCGCAACCAATGTTTGTTTTAATACGGTTTTAGGGCAGGGTGGAATTACTTCTGATTGGACCAAGGCTACTGCTACAAGCTATACCGGGCCAGCAGGAACTACCTATACCTATACAGCTGCAACCGGAGATTTTAAGTAAGCGGTAGAATAATTTAGCGTAAGGCGTTTTGCGCCGTACCCTTAAATTACTTGAAGAGCGCTAAAAGATAGAATATAATATGGAATATAAAAAAGGAGGAGTAAAATGAAGAAGGGTTTTACATTAATCGAGTTAATCATGATCATTGTGATCCTGGGGATTTTAGCGGCAGTTGCCGTGCCTAAATATTTCGATCTTCAGGTATCAGCTAAAGCAGCAGCGGAAAAAGGCGTTGTCGGCGGAGTGCGCGCCGGTATCTATACATATTTTGCGCAGAATAAGGCATATCCAGCAACTTTGGATTCGGCTACTTTAACTTGTAATGCTACTACTCCTTGTTTTGATACGGTTTTAGGACAGGGTGGAATTACCGCTGACTGGACTAAGAGCGGTTTAACTTATACTGGTCCTGCAGGTACTGTCTATACTTATACTCCAGGTACCGGAGATTTTAAGTAAGCGGTAAAATAATTTAGCGCAAGGCGTCTTGGGTGATCTTTCTTAAGGTGTCTTGCGCTGTATTATAAATAAAACCATGATAAAAAGAAGAAAAGGGTTGGCCCTAGTTGCCGCGATAATGCTGATTGTCTTTGTTTCTATTGCGGTTTTAGGGCTTTCAACTTTTATTGTGGGTTGGTATAAGCAGATTGATTCCGCAGAAATAGAAGAGCGTTGTATTTACAATGCCATGGCGGGGATTAACTACGCCTTATACCAATACCGCAAAGATTCTACCCATACCCTTACTAGTGGCACTTTTAATATCGACGGAATAAATTTTACCCTTTCTACGGTTGCAAGCGGAGGTGGAGGCGGAGGAGGCGGCGGGGGTGGCACTTCTTCTCTGGTGGTCAATGCGACAGGTGCTTATTTGGGGGACAATGGCAGGATCTTGCAAGGAGTGACTATAAGGAACTCTTCGGCCAGCCCTATTACTATTAACAAGATAGTTGTTACCTGGACTGGTAGTAATAGGATGGCTAACATCCAGCTTAATGGCTCTACCGTTTGGTCGGGAAGCGCATATTCCAGCCCTGCCACTGTAAATATTGCTAATACCACGATTCCTGCCAACACCACTTTTCCTCTCAACTTAATCCAATTTAATAATCCTATTTCCAGCGCTAATATTACTTTAAGTTTTGTGATGACTGGTGGCATTACCACTACTGCTTGTACAGCCTGGCCGCGGCAAACATCTGTTTGTGCGCAGACTTCCGAAGTCGGAGAACTAACTATAAATAGTACGGGCAGGACATCAGGCTCAAATCAATACCGCAGCGTGCAGGCCACATATACTATTGCTTCGGGGAATGTTTCTGATTATGGTGAGATTTTTCAAACTGTTCCGTAAGAAAAGATCATTTACTTTAATTGAACTGATTATGACGATAGTTGTAGTCGGTATTATTGCTTTGCCTATATCTATCATGTTGGCTAAGCATGTGCAAAGCGTATTTGATTCTCAGGATCGCACCTCGGCATTGAATTTAGCGCGCTTTAAAATGGAGGAAGTTTTAAACACTCCCTATGCCAGTATAGCTATAGGCACTACATCTTCTAACTATTCGGGATATGCTTATAATGTAATTACTACTGTAAGTGAGACAAAACCCAAGCCTAATAGTAATGAAGGCTTAAAATTGGTTACTGTTAGTGTAGCTAAGCCAGACAGCGCAACACCGTTAGTTACTATAAGAACATATATTGTTAAGAATGTTACTTGGGGGCAATGAGACTAAAAAAAGGGTTTACACTTATTGAATTAATTATGGTAATTGCCATAATCGGGGTATTGGCAGGGGCAGGTGCCTGGATTATGGCTTATACGGTTAAGAATTCTGTGTTTATCCCAAATCAGCTGAACATGGATAAGTTAGCCAGAGATGCTTTGGACATTATGATTGAGGGTGATAAAAACGCTGGTCTAAGTGGCGCCATGGGGCTGCGTTTTAGTAAGCGTATTATTACCAATGCTGCAAACAGAGTTGTTTTTGTTAACGGTGACGATAAAACAGTTACCCTTGAATTAGTAGGAAATAGGTTAAAGCGTACGGTTGATGGCTTTACAACAAATATTCCGACTTATTTGAAGGATACCGGTAATGATTTATCAATAAGTTTAAGCGGTAACAACGGCTCACTTTTTACTTATTATTATATTTCAGGTGTTGTTCCAGCACAAGTAGGAAGGATCGAAATTAATTTGATTGCTATAAGCGGGACAGGTTCGTATAATGATTGGCAGGGGCAATCCGAGCAGGCTTCATCAATTGCTGTAAAAAAATTACAATAACGATTAAGCGAAGGATATCAAGTTTTATGGAGTGGCTCAAGTTTTTAAAATTCAGGGAAAATAATAAGCGGATCACCTGTATTGATTTTGGAGGTTCGTTTGTAAAGATAACTTGCCTGCAGGTGGGGGGAGATACCCACAGGCTCCTGGCTTACGCTTTAAAGGAATTTGACACCAGCTCAAGCTCATCCGAGGGTTTGAGCGTTTTTATTAAGCAGATCCTTGAAAATAATAGCGTATTCGGCAAAGAAACCTATTTGAGCATTTCTGATCCCGAAGGTATTTTTATTAAAAAGCTTACCCTTCCGCATATGCCCAAGGATGAGTTGCTTAAGGCGGTAAAGTGGCAGCTTAAAGCTGAACTTCCTTTTGTCGTTGAGGATAGCATATCGGATTTGCAGATTATCCGTGAATACGCGGATAGTGAAGGCGCCAAGAAAGTTGAGATTTTTTGCGTTTTTGCCAAAAAAGACGTAATTAATAAATATGTTTCTGCGGTTATCGCATGCGGGCTCGAGCCGCAAAGAGTATCAAGCAGCGTATTTAATTATTGCGGAATACTGGATTCCTTATCCACCAGCCCGCAAGTCAGCGCTATCTTTGATATTGGTCATTCCCATTCGTATATTTCTATCTATCAAAATAATAAATTGAGTTTTGTAAGAAGCCTGAATTTTTCTATCTCTAAGTTTTCCGCTTCTTTATGCGGGTCCCTGGTGACGGATAAGGGGAAGGTTGAAATCTGTTTTGATAAAGCCGAACAGTTAACGCGCCAACAAGGGGTCTCTCTTGATGAAACGGTTATGCTTGATGACGGCATAAAGACAGGCCAGCTTATTCCTCTCGTGCGGCCGCTGCTTGAGACAGTAGTTAAGGAATTAGAACGTTCGTTTGACTATTTTAATTCTGAAAACCATTCCGGCAACCCGGAAGTTTTATATATTACCGGGGGCGGAGCAAACCTGAAGAATCTTGATAGTTATCTGGCAGGCCAGCTTAAGATTAGGGTCGAGAAATTACCCTTGCCGGGTTCACTCGATATCAGGAATGTAGACACGGAAAAGTTTTTTTTGGACGCTAACCAGCTTTCCAGCGCCATTGGGCTTAGCCTGTCGACTTCCGGGATAAATTTACTGCCGCCTGAAATAAGAAGCCAGAAGATAGAACTTATCCAGAGGTCCACCTTGCGTATCGCTGCGGTTGCTATCGGAGCGATGCTAGCTTTTTCCTGGTTTGCAATTAATTTTCAGATTCGTGATTATAAAAAACGCTTAAAAATAGCCAAACTGCATTTACAAAGCGTAGAAGAAATTAAGGCCTTAAAGCAGACAGTAGATTTAAGGGATGATTTAATCGCTAAGATCCATACCGGGAAGGTACCTTCCGGTGGGTTGTTAAAATTAATCGGTTCGGTAATTCCGGCAAGTATCATGCTTAATGAGTTTGATTTTGACCAGGTGAGCCACGCGATGCATCTTAACGGTGTAGTGCTTGCAAGCGGGGATTCAGTAGAAAAGGTACTTACGGATTTTATGAAAGCACTGGAAGATTCAAAATTTGTCCTGGAAGCAAACCTGATTAATTCCAAGGAAGACCAGGGGGTAAATAGTTTTGAGATAGAGTGTATTATGGCTAAATAAATGAATTTACCAAAAATAAGCATAACCCAAAATCAAAAGAATATAATTATAACGAGCGCAGCGGTGCTGTTTGTCTTTTTACTGTTTTGGGTATTTTTGTACTTTCCCAGCAGCAAGGAGATCGCCGGCCTTAAGAATGAATTTATCTTAACGCAGCAGCAGATACAGGGTATTGAGATGCTTTTGTCCGGTTCGCAAAGCAGGGATGAAGCAATCCGGATCCTGAAAGCAAGGCAGCTTTATTTAAGCAATAAATTACCTCAGCAGGAGGAGGAGAGTTTAAGGCTTATTCCGGAGATAGCGCGTAAGATGAATATCAATGTCGTTTCTTTACAGCCGGGGTCGCGCAGCGAATTCCTGGATGAAGCCGGAAAACAAGTGATTATTGACGGCAGGACGGCAAACTATCTTCCAATAACATTGGAGGTAGTTTGTTTTTATAAGGATATGGTAAATTATCTTACGGAGCTAAAGAATATTCTCCCGGCGTTTATCAGCGTGGTCAGTTTGAATATTGGAAAAGATAACCAGCTTAACGGGAAGGTCCATTCTACCATAGGGTTTAACTTGTATCTGTTAATTTAAAATGCGCCAGAAAGATTTAATTGAGTTAGGGGTAATTGGGGCTTTGTTAGTGGTGTTGATTTTCGTGTTTGGTAATGCGGCTAAAAAGCCGCGTAGCCGTAACATCGCGCCAAAAGCAGTTGATTTATCCGGTATTGACCGTGCGGATAAAATAGACAGTAGAAGTTTATATAATCTGCTTGAGCAGCAAGCCAAATCTATTGTGTTAAAGAGGGATCCTTTTACCGCTGC
>CAYRUB010000015.1:19140-34251 GCA_964427405.1 uncultured Planctomycetales bacterium
TGCTTGAGCAGCAAGCCAAATCTATTGTGTTAAAGAGGGATCCTTTTACCGCTGCCCCGATAGTAAGCGAGAATAATACGCAACCCGGGTTTGCTTTAACCGGCATACTCTGGGATAAAATCAAACCGCTGGCGATTATTGACGCAGAGGTGGTTAAGAAAGGCGATCGGTTTGGCAATAAGGTGGTTGTGGATATAAAACGGGACAGGGTAATTTTAAGCGACGGGCAGGAATTCTTTGAAATTAAACTTGAGCCTTAGAAAGGTATGGGGTGAGTTAATGAACAGGAAAGGTTTTACTCTGGCTGAAATCTTGATTATTTTAGGGGTTATCGTTTTATTAACTGCAATTGCAGTGCCTTATTTAACAACTACTGAGAAAGCTAACGCAATAACAGCAAAAGAAACCCTGCGTAAGCTTTCTATCGCCGCAGAAAACTATGCCACATCCCATAGAGGCGCCTATCCTGCCAGTATAACTGAGCTTACTGAATTTATTGCTTCAGCAGGCAGCTATTGCGCTAATGCTGACGGAGCAACTACAATTTCCGGAGAGTATAGTTACGCTTGCACGCTGGGGCCAGGCGGTTATGCCTTTTCGGCTGCTCCGGTTACAGCAGGGGTAAATGGAAGCGTTACTTATACTGCTACCACAGGCGGAGTACTTACTCCATTTCCCCGTGATTAATTTCAATAAAATACATAAGCAGTATGCATTAGTTTTTTTGGTAATCTGCGCAGTCTGTTTTCTTGCCGACCTTAACTCTTTTACCAACCCTTTTATCCGGGGTACGGATTTCTTTGGCTATCACCTGAGCAGTATAATTTTACATGCCGGAGTATCCTGCTTAGTATTTATTTTGGTATTTAATTTGCTGGCAAGTTTACCCATTGCCGCTGCTACTGCTGTTTTTTTTGCTGTCAGTTTCTTGAATACGGAGTCAGTTGTTTATATCTTCGGCCGGGCAGAGATGCTCATGGGTTTTTTTGCCATACTTTGTTTGTTGTTGTTTATCCGGAGCCAGAAATCCGGGGTTAAAAATCCAATTTTATTTTATATTTTATCCCTGGCCAGTTTTATTTTGGCTTTATTAAGCAAAGGGGCGGCGATTGTTCTTCCTTTTATAATTTGCGGTTACATATTTTACCTATTTCCTGAAAAGTTTAAGGAAAAGTATTATTTTATTAAAAGGACTATTTCCTTTTTTGCCGTATCTTTAATTTATCTGGGGTTAAGGTTTTTGCGGGTTGATTTGCATAAGCCGGGCCAGCTTGTCCGGGGAGACAGTTACGCGGGGATTTTATTTGGTATTGTTTGTCTTGGGTTAATTATCATCAGCTGCGCGTATTCATTAAAGTATCCATCAAAGAATAAAGTTGGTTCTTTTATGTTTTTTTGGGCCTTAGTTTTTCTTATTCCGCAATCCGGGGCTTTTCCTGTTAATAATTTTATCGCCGAGCATTCTGTTTATTTATCCTCAGTCAGCTTTTTTATGCTCTTAGCTTATGTTTTGCATAAAGTTTTAAGAAGGCAGCTGTTTATCCTGGCTGTTGCCGGGTTCTCTGTATTCTTTGTTCTGCTTAGTTCCGGAGGCAACTTTGAATGGGCAAACCCGGTAGTTTTTTACAAAAATATCATCAAGTATTCTCCCTGGAGTTTTCAGGCGCACAATAATCTTGGACTGCAATATGAGCTTGGGGGACTCAATGAGCAGGCGATAGAGGAGTATAAATTGGCGCTGGAGATCAAGCCGGAGTTACTTGAAGCGCGTTTTAATCTGGCTAACCTTTATTTTAAATTAAAGCGCTTTGCTGAAGCGAAAAAAGAGTATGAGTTTGTCAAGAATTTCTGTCCTCCTGAAAAAATAGGGGAGGTGGAAAATAACATCGCTAATATTTATGAAGCAGAGGGCCTCACTGAGCAGGCGATCAAAAAATATAAGTTGGCTTTAAGGCTTGATCCGCGGATTAAGTTCGCGCATTTTAATCTGGCGCGCATTTATTATGCTAAAGATGAACCTGATGCGGCGGGGTTGCAAATACTGGAATCTTTGACGGAGATTACGGGCTTGGCCAAAGCCGCGGACTGCAGGGTTATTTCGGATTTCCTTAAAAACTCCGGTTACATTGACAGCGCCGAACAGTTTTATAATAATTTAGGGATTAATTTTGCTAAGCAGGGCCGTTGGGAGGCGGCAGTTAGTGCTTTTAACCGCGCCCTGGAATTAAATCCCGGCTTTTCTGACTACTATTATAATTTGGGGCTTGTTTACTGGAACATGGGGGAAAGAATTAAGGCAAAACGCGCCTTAAATCAGGCATTAAAGATTAACCCTAATCATATCAGGGCCAAGAGGTTAATAAGCGATAAAGTAAAAAAATCACTTAAGCCAATGATAAGGTAATTTGGATGAGAAATATAGGTAAAAGTCACTTATACAATGATAACGTAATTTGGATGATAAATATAGGTAAAAGTGATTGCTAATTAGCCTCTTTGTGTTAAAATCAAAAATATAGCTTTTATTAATAATTTTTAGCTTTTTTAGGGATTCTTAAATATGAATAACAACAAGGCCCGTAGTTTTGTTACGATTATGATCGCCGTAGGTTTGAGCGCATTATTGCTGCGTACGGTGATCCAGAAGTTTATTGTTTATAATATTGAGCGCAATCAATCGTTGGCGCTTGTTAACCTTAAGCTTTTCTATACGGCGTTAGAAAATTATGCCAAAGATAATAAAGGGGTGTATCCTGAAAATATAAACCAGCTTACCAAGGGCAATCCGGTTTATCTGGAGAGGGATTATTTGGCCGTTTCTTCGATTAGAGGTTATGAGTATGATTGCCAGCGGCTTGGGCCTACCGGTTATAACTGTTCGGCAGCTCCGATAAACTGTAATCTTACCGGCAATAAAGTTTATACTATGTCTACCGGCGGCCTGATTATCGCCGAGGACTGTGATAAGAAATAGGGGGGGGATTTGAGAGTAAAGAGGTTATTTTTAATCTGTAGTTTATTTTTCTGCTTTTATGTTTACGCTGCGGCGCAGGATACTCAAAACGCGCAAAGCCCGGCTGAGCAGGGGAATGTTACCCTGGATTTTAAGGAGGCGGATATTGCCAGTGTGCTCAAGATTATTTCCTATAAATCAGGGGTCAATATCGTTACCACGCCAGATGTGGCGGGAAATATTTCAGTGCGTTTAAGCGATGTGCCCTGGGAGATGGCCCTGGACGTAATTTTAAAGACTTATGGTTTTGGTTCTCAGAGGCAGGGTAATGTAATATTGGTGACTAAAATTGAGAATATCGCCAAAATTGCTTCAGAGGAGTCTTTGCAAACTGAGATTGTTACTTTAAAGTTTTTGGATGCTCAGGATGCGCAAAAGATTATTATTCCATTGCTTTCTCCGCGCGGTAAAATTTCCGTACTTTATAGCCGTGGCCAGAAGGGTTGGCAATTCGGGACATTTAAAATCGGCAGGGAGGCTGCTTCTAGGGCTGGCGTGAGCAATAGCACTGAAGGAGCATCCAGGCCGGAGACGGTTTCTTATGAAAAGAATGATAAAGGTGAAACTGTAATGAAGAAGGCGGAATTTGATTCATCGATAAAATCCAAGATGTTAGTGATTACCGATACTGCTAGTACGCTTGACCGAATACGTAATATTATTTTGCCTAAAATTGATGTTAAACCTAAGCAGGTGTTGGTTGAGACAAGGTTTATAGAAGTAAATGAAACTAAATTAAAAGATCTGGGTGTTGATTGGGGGTTGGGCAGTTCAACTAATGCGGAATCAACAGCAATTGCCACGCAAACGATTGAAAGCGGCACACAGGCTATCGGCGGACATTCTCTGGGAACTACTGCTGGAGCTTTGCTTACTTCTTCTAATCCATATACGGCTGGTGGAGAATTTGTATTCCAGAAATTAACCGGCACACAGTTTGAAGTGATTATACACGCTTTAGAAAGCGATGTTAACACGAATACCTTGTCTGCTCCGAGCATACTTACTCTTGATAATCAGGAGGCTTCTATGCTGGTTGGGTATCATACGCCTATATTACAATCTACAGTTACAGCGGGAACAGATACAACCGGGTCAACGGTTACTCAAACATTAGATTATTATCAGGAAATCGGTATCAGGCTTAATGTTGTTCCTCAGATAAGCGAGGAAGGTTATATCAATATGATTCTTCATCCTAGCATTACTTCTTCCAATTCTAGTGTTACCGCCACGTCTACTACTGGGACGGAATCAACAGATACAGATTATCCGATTATTGATGTACGGGAAGCTCAAACTCAAGTGTTACTTAATGACGGTGAAACTATCGTCATCGGCGGCCTACTTAAAGATGTTAAAACCAAAACAAAAACAGGAATTCCTTTCTTAGTTAACTTGCCGTGGGTAGGAAAGCTTTTTGGCCGTGATAAAGACAATGTAGAGAAGGTTGACCTTTTAATTTTTATTACCGCTAAGATAATTAGAGAAGGTGATTATACTCCTGAGGAATTGGCTAAGCTCGAAAAGAGATTAGGCCGGCCGGTAGTTGTTGAGATTAAGAAAGAACCTTTAGATGGTAAGAAGAAAAAGAAATAATGTATAAAGTAAATTTTATTTTTTCTAAGAAAGGACTGATGCGTTATATTTCGCATTTAGACCTGATGCGCCTATTCATGCGCGCTATGCGCCGGGCAGACCTTCCGCTTAAAATGACAGAGGGTTTCAGCCCGCATCCTAAATTAAGCTTGAAAAGAGCTTTGAAGCTAGGATTAGAGAGCGAGAATGAGGAAGCTTCCATAGTTTTAAAATTTCCGGTTGAGCCGGCAGATTTTAAAAATAGGCTGCAAAAACAATTACCAGAAGGGATACAAGTAAAAGATGTCCAAGGAAATTTTAATTAATGCTGAAGCCCAGGAAAAACGGGTTGCTATAGTTGAGGACGGCCAGCTTCTTGAATTTCATATCGAGCGGCCGCAGGACCGCACGATCGTCGGGAATATTTATAAAGGAAGGATTGAGGCGGTGATGCCTTCAATCGGAGCTGCCTTTGTGGATATTGGCCTGCCGAAAAATGGTTTCCTGTATTTATCGGAGATTGAATCCGCCTATGAAACCGTAGAATCACCGCAGCAGACTCCGATTAAGGAAGTAAAGAAAGGCCAGGAGGTTCTGGTCCAGGTAGTCAAAGAATCTTTCGGCACCAAAGGCCCGCGTCTTTCTACGCAGATTGGTTTAGCCGGAAGATATTTGGTGATTATGCCGATGGATAAGCAGGGTGGTATCTCACGGCGTATTGAAGATGAGGTTGAGAGGCGGCGGCTGCGTGATATTTTTAGAGGGCTTAAATTTCCTACTCCGGTAGGTTTTATTGTGCGTACTGCTGCCAGCGGCCGTTCCGCGCAGGAGTTGACCCGCGACGCGCAGTTTCTTTATAAATTATGGCAAAGGTTGGAGAAAGAAGCTCAAGGTAAAAAGGCCCCGGCCTTGGTTTACGAGGAGTATGATTTAGCCTTGCGGGCAATCCGTGATTCTTTTACAGAAGACGTTACTAAGCTGATTGTTGATTCTAAACCTGAATTTTACCGCATCCAGCATTTTATGCGCACTTTCTTAAGTTATTTATGTAAAAGGGTTGAGCTTTACAGGGGGGATGACCTTTTTGGCGCAAAAGACGTAGAGAAACAGATTAATCGCATCTTTGAAAGCCATGTTTATATGAAATCCAAGGCTTACCTGATTATTGAACCGACTGAAGGGCTAGTGGTAATTGATGTAAACAGCGGTGGTTTTAAGAAAAAAGTTAACCAGGAAGAGATGGCTTTTAAGGTTAATGCCGAGGCAGCGCTTGAGATTGCCCGTCAGTTGGTGCTGCGTGATTTAGGCGGGATAATTGTAGTTGATTTTATTGATATGGAGCGCGAAGGCCACCGCCGGGAGTTGCTTAATATCTTGAAAAAAGCCTTGTCGTGCGACCGGGCAAAATATGATATAGAAGGGATCTCCAAATTCGGGATAGTGGAGATGACCCGTGAACGTATCCACAAGACTGTGCAGATGCTTTCTTTCCATCCCTGCCCGTATTGCAAGGGCAAAGGCAAGCTGCGCTCACCGCAAACCCTGGGAATTTTTGCTTTGAAAGAGCTTAAGCGCTATCTCAAGGGCAAAACCTTAAAACAGGCTTCAGTTACTCTGGCACCGCCTGTGATTGATGAAATCTTAAAAGATAAGGAGGCCCTGGCCGCGATTGAGCGCAAATACAGGATCAAAGTCAATTTGATCTCTAACCCAGCCGCGCATCTAGAAGATATCAGAATAGCCTAAAATTGGGTTCGGATCTGTCAGATATGTCTTGACCCTCAATCCCAAGAGTTATATAATATATAGCTTAAATTATTTATTTTTAGTTACCTTTAAGGAGGATGACAAATGTATGCGATAGTTGAAGTTGGGGCAAAACAGTATAGTGTAAAAAAAGATGATATTATCGAGGTGGATAAGCAATTGGTCGAAAAAGGCAAGAATATTACCTTAGATAAGGTTTTGTTAGTCTGCAGTAGTAAGGCCGTAGAGGTTGGCCAGCCTTATGTCAAAGGCGCTAAAGTTGAAGCATTGGTTTTAGGGGCGACCAAGGGTGAAAAAACCACGGCTTATAAATATCGCCGCAGAAAGAATTCGCATTGGGAAAAAGGCCACCGCGCCCAGCTTACTGAGCTTAAGATCAAGTCTATTGATCTGGGCTTATAATTTCCCAGTTTGCATAAGTCAATATGTTCATTGATAGTTCTAAAATAAATCTACGGGCCGGTAGCGGCGGTAATGGATGTAAAAGTATCTACCGCGACAAGTACCAGCGTCAAGGCAAGCCTGATGGCGGAGATGGTGGTAAAGGGGCAGATATAATCTTTCGCGCAGACCGCAACCTGCTTACGCTTTTGGATTTTCAGTATCACCGGCATTTTTCCGGGGCGCACGGCGGCCACGGCAGCAGTAACCATAAAAAAGGCAGGGGCGCAGAGGATATAATCGTACGCGTTCCGCTGGGCACAACTATTAAAGACGCCGTAACAGGTTCTCTTTTGCGTGACCTGAGTGAAGAGGGGCAAGAAGTTATTATTGCCAAGGGCGGAAAAGGCGGCATAGGCAATTGGCACCGCAAAGAAGCAACTCCGGGAGAGCCGGGTGAGGAAAGAACAGTCATCCTGGATTTAAAGCTCCTGGCTGATGTGGGGGTAGTAGGGTTTCCTAACGCGGGAAAATCCACTTTGATTACGGCAATTTCAAATGCACGGCCGAAGATCGCCCCTTATCCGTTTACGACTATGGGTCCGGTTTTAGGAGTGGTAAATACTACAAAGAAAAGATTTGTTATTGCTGACCTGCCCGGTTTAATTGAGGGGGCTTCGGAAGGACGCGGGCTGGGTGATAAATTCCTCAAACATGTTGAACGCACTAAGGTCTTAATTCATATAGTGGATATGGGGGGTTTTGAAGGCAGGGACCCGATAGATGATTACAAAAAGATTAACCTGGAATTAAAGAATTACAGTAAGGATGTTTATAAAAAGTCGCAGGTTATCTGCGCTAATAAAATGGATATTTCCGGAGCTGAGGAGAATTTAAAAAGGTTTAAGAAGTTAATTAAAAAGCCGGTTTACGCGATTTCGGCGTTGGAGAAGATGAATTTAAAGGAGTTAATTGATGCAGTCGCAAAGAAATTATAAAAGAGTTGTAATTAAGATTGGCTCAAGCCTGTTTGCCAGCCAGAAGTCTAAATTGGATATGGGGTTGGTTAATAGCATCGCCGGACAGATCTCTGATTTGATCAAGCAGGGTAAAGAGGTGGTGGTTGTTTCTTCGGGCGCGATTGCCCTAGGTATGTCAATTTTAAAGCTTGCCAGTCGGCCTAAAGAGCTGCAACGCCTGCAGGCTGCCGCGGCCATTGGCCAGCATGAGTTGATGCATGTCTATAAGTTGGCGCTTAAGAAATATAAATTAAATTGCGCCCAGTTGCTTTTAACCTGGGATGATTTCCTCGGAGTGCGTTATGCAAACGCAAAGCATACATTGAATACCTTGCTAAAATTGAAATGCGTGCCGATTATAAATGAGAATGATACAGTTGCAACTGAAGAAATTAGATTTGGCGATAATGACCGCCTGTCAGCTTTAGTTTCTATATTGGTGGGGGCGGATCTTTTAATTATTCTTTCTGACGTGGAAGGTTTATTAGATAAAAACAAAAAAGTTATGCGTCAGGTTAATAAGATTACGGGTGAAATAAAGTCTTTAGCCTGCCCGATTAACAAAAAGACTTGCGTTGGCGGAATGGTTACTAAAATAGAGGCAGCGCGCATTGCTGTTGAGGGGGGCATTCCTTGTATAATCGCTAATGGACGAAAGAGTAAAATTGTTAGTCAGTTGGCAAAGAATCCATTTAGCCAGGGCACTATATTTTTAACTAAATGAAGGATAATCTTAAAAAAGAAATAGAAGATATCGCAAAGGCAGCCTTAGCAGCTTCCCGTACGCTGGCTAATCTGTCTTCATCTACTAAAGACGCTGTGCTCAGGGATATGGCCGCTGCTTTATTAAGCAGCAAGGCGGATATCTTAAAAGCAAACAAGAAGGATATCAGTGCCTCCCGTAGCAAGGGCAAGGTTTTTATTGACCGGCTTACTTTAGATGAGGCAAGAATTAAGCAGATGGCAGATGGCCTGCTTGATGTTGCCAAGCTTAAGGATCCGGTAGGTGAACTTATGCGCGGCTGGGATACTCCTAACGGCCTGCACATCAAGAAGGTGCGTTCTGCTCTCGGGGTAATCGCTATAATTTATGAATCCCGTCCCAATGTTACCGCTGATTGCGCCGGGCTTTGCCTTAAGTCAGGCAACAGTGTAATTTTACGCGGGGGTGCTGAGTCTTTGAATTCGAATCTGGCGATTTATACCGCACTGAATTCGGCGATACAAAAACATGGATTGCCTTTTGGGTCAATTAATCTGATTAATACGCGGGCGCATAAAGCGGTAGATTTCCTGCTAAAGCTAAATAATTATATTGATGTGGTTATTCCCCGCGGCGGAGAAGAATTGATCAAGAAAGTAGTCAGCTCTTCACGTATACCGGTGATTAAACATTATAAGGGGATCTGTCATGTTTATGTAGATGAATGGGCGGATTTGAATATGGCGGAAAAGATTTGTTTTAACGCCAAGGTGCAGCGCCCGGGAGTTTGTAATGCCATGGAAAGCATGCTGGTGCATCGCGACGTGGCAATCAGATTTTTGCCGGGTATGCTTAAGAAATTCCAAGAGGCTGGAGTTGAGATTCGCGGGTGCGCCTTAACCAGAAAAATCGCCAAGTGGGTAAAGCGAGCGACTGAAAAAGATTACCGCACCGAATACCTGGATTTAATTCTTTCGGTAAAGATAGTTGAGGATTTGGATGAGGCAATCGCTCATATAAATGATTATGGTTCGCACCACTCAGATAGCATTGTTACGGATAATAATGATCAGGCCTTAAAATTCTTAAAGCAGGTGGATTCAGCCTGTGTTTACCAAAACGCCTCAACCCGTTTTACCGACGGAAATCAGTTCGGCATGGGTGCTGAGATCGGCATCTCAACGGATAAGCTGCATGCCCGGGGGCCCATGGCGCTCGAAGAGCTGACTACCTATAAATATATGGTTTTTGGTTCTGGCCAGGTGCGGCAATGAAGATTGGTATTTTGGGCGGAACTTTTAATCCGGTGCACATCGGCCATTTGATTTTGGCGGAAGAAGCAAGAGAAAAATTAGGGCTGGATAAGATTATTTTTATTCCCACAGCCTTGCCGCCGCATAAGGATAATTTAAATATTGCTCCCGCGGATAAAAGGCTTAAGATGTTAAGGTTAGCCATCAGGGGGAATAAATATTTCACAGTTTCAGATGTTGAAATCAGGCGGAAGGGGCGCTCTTACACAATTGATACATTAAGAGAGCTAAAACGCAAATACAGCCGAGATGAGCTTTATTTTATTATTGGTTCCGACCTGCTTAAATATTTAAATGAGTGGAAGGACCTAAACGAAATAATTTCGATGGTAAAATTTGTGGTTGTTACCCGCCCGGGCTTTCCGCTTGAGCAGATACCGTTGTATATCAAAACATTGGCTATCCGGGCGGTGGATGTTTCGGGTTTTGAAGTGCGGCAGTGCGTGGCACAGAATAAATCATTCGGCTATTTGGTGACGGATAGAGTTTTTGACTATATAAAGAAAAGAAAATTATACAGATGAAGATAAAGGTTGCACCATCAATATTATCGGCTGATTTCAGTAATCTTGCGCTTGAGCTTAAGAAGGTTGAACGCGCTGGAGCGGATTTAATTCACGTTGATATAATGGACGGCCATTTCGTGCCGAATATTACGATCGGCCCGGTAGTTGTAAAATACATACGTAAGGCGACTAAACTTGCGCTGGATGTGCATTTAATGATTGAGAACCCGGTTAAGTACATAGACGCTTTTGTGAAAGCCGGAAGCGATATGATTACTGTGCATATCGAGACGGTTACTTTAAAAGAGTTGGCAGGGATTGCTAAGGAACTTCATAACCGAGGGGTGAAACTCGGGATTTCTTTAAATCCGGCGACCCCTTTAGCTAAAATCAAGAAAGCCTTGCCGTTAGTTGATTTTGTTTTGGTGATGTCGGTTAATCCCGGGTTTGGCGGCCAGGCCTTTATTCCGTCAGCGTTGAATAAGATACGGCAGCTGCGCGCAACTTTTAAGAAAGATATCGCCGTAGACGGAGGGATTAATAATATTACCGGACGGTTGGTGAGAGAGGCGGGGGCAAATGTACTTGCCGCAGGTTCGTATATTTTTGGTGCAAAAAATACAAAAAAAGCAATTAACAGCCTAAGAAAGGAATAGACTCGATGAGCAACACAGTTTCACAAATTAAATTCGGCACCGACGGTTGGAGAGCGATTATCGCAGATACCTATACTTTAGAAAACGTAAGGGTTTTGAGCCAGGCAGTGGCTGATTATTTAGGCAGCGGTAAGAAGGTTGCGGTGGGGTATGATACGCGTTTTATGTCTGCTAAATTCGCAGAGGCAGCCGCAATAGTATTAAAGAATAACGGTATGGAGGTAATTCTTTCTGACCGGCCTACGCCAACTCCGGCATTAAGCTTTGTGGTGAAGAGCCGTAAATTAGATTTGGGGATTATGATTACCGCTTCCCATAACCCTGCGGAATATAATGGGTTTAAAATTAAAAATGCTGCCGGAGGCGGAGCCAGCCAGGAGATAACCCGGGCGGTTGAGGGTTTGCTTGGCAAGAGCCCGGTTAAAGATGGCGTTTTACTTGAGCCGATTAAGCCCGTAGATATTATTAAGGATTATATAAAGTTTATCCGCAATTATATTGATTTAAAGAAGATTAAAAATAAGAAATTTAAAGTCCTGGTTGATTCTATGTATGGCTCAGGAGATAGTTTTATCGCCCAGGTACTTAAAGGCTCAAGTATAAAACTGGAGTTTATGCGTAACACGATCAATCCTTCTTTTGACGGGGGCAGGCCTGAACCGGTGGAAGAAAACTTAGAAGAATTAAAGGCGCGTGTAAAAAAAGAAAAATTTGATTTAGGTATTGCTTTAGATGGTGATGCCGACAGGATTGCTGCAGTTGCGCCCGGAGGAGTATTTATTCATCCGCAGAAAATATTAGGGTTACTCGCCCTGCATTTAAATCAGGACCGGCACTGGAGCGGCGGACTGGTCAAGACGATTTGTGGCTCGACGATGATGGACAACATCGCCAAATTCTTAGGGATTAAGCTTTATGAAACTCCGGTAGGTTTTAAATATATCTCAAATCTTATGGAGACCGAAGATATTGTCGCCGGAGGAGAAGAGGCAGGCGGTATGGGGGTAAAGGGGTATATCCCGGAGCGTGACGGAACTATGGCCGGGTTATTGCTCATCGAAATGATGGTTTATCGCAACAAGAATATATTAAAGATTTTAAATGAAACTGAAAAAGCATTCGGCAAATATTACTATGTGCGCCAGGATCTTCATTTGGCTAAACGTATCGAGCCAAAAAAAGAAAATTTACCTTCTGAGCTATTAGGCAAAAAGGTTGTGGAGGTTAAGGATTACGACGGTATTAAGCTTATTTGTGGGGACGAAAGTTGGCTGATGTTCCGTGGTTCAGGAACCGAGCCGATTATGCGTACCTACGCTGAGGCAAAGAATCTGGCTCAGGCAAAGAAGCTGCTTGCCCTGGGTAAGGATATAATTTTAAAAGATGGGGTATAAGATGTTTATACTACTAACAAATTCACATGGAAAGGGGGAGGCCTTATCAGGAAACTTCGTATCTGATAATGGCTAATATTAAACAATTATCGAGTAATTAATTATTAATCAATAAAACATTAAAATCAAAGGAGTAATTGAAAATGTCAAGCTCAACAAGAGAAGAATTGGAACAGATGTACAATCAGAGTATTAAAGTTTTAAAAGAAGGCCAGGTAGTTACCGGCAAGGTTGTAGGGATCAAGACTAAAGAAGTTTTAGTTGATGTGGGTTTTAAATCCGAAGGCATTGTGCCGATTACAGAATTTTCCTCCGGAGATTTGGAGATCGGCAAAGAGATGGAATTCCTGCTTGAGACTATGGAAAACGACGCAGGAGTAATGACTTTGTCACGTGAAAAAGCAATGAGAATGCAGGGTTGGGACAAGATTGTTAAATTGTCCAATGAGAGTACCTTGGTTGAAGGAAAACCGGTTAAGAAAGTTAAGGGTGGATTCCTCGTCGATATTATGGGAATTGAAGGTTTCTTACCCAGTTCGCTTTCTTCTTTCCGCAACATTCCGGACAAGGATATCTTATATAAGATATTTAAGTTTAAGATTGTTAAGGTAAATAACTTGCGCCGTAGTATTATTGTCAGCCGCCGCGAGGCAGTACAGGCCGACAGGGATGTGGCCAAGGGTAAGATCTGGGGGGAGTTAAAGATCGGTAATGTTCATCCCGGTTTAGTCAAGGCGA
Source organism: uncultured Planctomycetales bacterium (assembly GCA_964427405.1). Taxonomy (GTDB): domain Bacteria; phylum Omnitrophota; class Gorgyraeia; order Gygaellales; family Profunditerraquicolaceae; genus UBA6249. The sequence goes on from CAYRUB010000015.1 coordinate 32,209, forward strand.
TTACCGACTTCGGCGCCTTTATTGATTTAGGCGGAGTGGACGGGCTGTTGCATATTACGGATATGTCCTGGTCAAAGATCAGCCATCCGAGCGAGATTGTTGCCATCGGAGATAAGATTGAGGTGATGATCTTGAATATGGATCAGGCTTCAGGTAAGGTTTCTTTGGGGCTTAAGCAGAGGCTTGCTGACCCCTGGCAGGATATCGGTGACAAATTTGCTGTTGGAGCAAAGGTAAAAGGCAAAGTAGTCAATATTTTACCCTACGGAGTTTTTGTGGAGCTGGAAAAAGGCATTGAAGGCCTAATTCATGTTTCCGAGATCTCCTGGACCAAGCGCGTGAATAATCCGGGCGAGATGTTTGCCGTCGGGGATATGCTGGAAACTCAGATCTTAAGCGTGGAAAAAGAATCCCGCAGGATATCTTTGAGTTTAAAACAGCTGGAGCAGAATCCCTGGACTGAAGCCGAAGGTAAATATCCGGTAGGCGCAAAGGTATCTGGTAAGGTTCGCGGTTTTACTGATTACGGTGCATTTGTTGAGTTGGATTCTAATCTTGAGGGGATGATTCACGTCTCCGACCTTTCCTGGACCAAGAGGATCGGCCATCCGCAGGATGTGTTAAAGAAAGGGCAGAAGGTTGATGTTGCTGTTCTTTCTGTTGATGCAAATAACCGAAGGATCGCCCTGGGATTAAAACAGTTACAGGATAATCCCTGGTCGAAAATCGCGGAGAAGTATCCTCTGGATACCGTATTGGAAGCTGAAGTGTCCAGTTTGACGGAATTCGGCGTGTTTGCTAAAATCGATGATGAACTGGAAGGCCTGATTTATTCCAGTGAAATTGAAAAAGAAACAGTTGCCAATTTGAAGCCCGGAGATAAAATAAAGGTAAAAGTGATCAAGGTGGATGTGGAGCAGGCGAAAATCGGCCTGACTGCCCGTTTATAATGGATATAAGTAAGCAAATAGAAATAATTAAAAGGGGCGCTGCGGAGATAATCTCTGAGGTGGAGTTGCATAAAAAACTCGATCAGAGCATTAAAACTAAGCGCCCCTTAAAAATTAAAGCGGGTTTCGATCCTACTGCTCCTGACCTGCATTTGGGCCATACTGTGCTTTTAAGAAAGCTGCGCCAGTTTCAGGATTTAGGGCATGAAGTTTATTTTTTAATCGGCGATTTTACCGGACAAATCGGCGATCCTACCGGCCGTTCAGAGATCAGAAAACAGCTTACCAAGCAGGAAGTAGATAAGAACGCCCAAACCTACAAAAAGCAGGTAGCGAAAATTCTGGATATGCGTAAGTTAAAAATAGTCTTTAATAGTAAGTGGTTCGAGAAGATGTCAGTTGTAGAAATGCTCAAGCTCACTACTCATGCCTCAGTTTCCCAGATGCTCGCCCGCGACGATTTTAAAAAACGCTATACAAAAGGCGAAAATATTTCCATTCTGGAATTTATTTATCCTCTGATGCAGGGGTATGATTCAGTTGTGCTTGAGGCTGATGTTGAGCTGGGGGGAACTGATCAAATCTTTAATCTGCTGGTCGGCCGCGAATTTCAAAAAGATTTTAACCAGGCGCAGCAGGTTGTGCTTACCATGCCGTTATTAGAAGGAACTGACGGCGTGCAGAAGATGAGCAAGTCTTACGGCAACTATATCGGTATCAATGAGCCGGCAAAAGATATGTTCGGTAAAATTATGTCAATCTCCGACGAGCTGATGCTTAAATATTATGAGCTGCTTACCGATGAAGATTTAGGTTCAGTCAGAAAGATGCATCCTAAGGAAGCGAAAGTAAATTTAGCCAAAATTATCATTACACAATATCACTCTGCGCAAGCGGCAGAAAAAGAAGCAGAGGAGTTTACCCGCGTATTTTCCCAAAAAGAGACTCCTCAGGATATGCCGGTTTTTAAAACTGACGGCGAAAAAACAGTTTTGGTTATCCTTACTGAAAGCAAACTGGTTGCCAGCGGCAATGAGGCGCGCAGGCTGATTAGGCAGGGAGCAGTCAGTTTCAACAATATAAAAGTTGAGAA
>CAYRUB010000016.1:0-26449 GCA_964427405.1 uncultured Planctomycetales bacterium
CTGGGTAGTTTTCTTGAACAAATCAATCAGCGTTTTTCCCGTTATATCAAAGAAGCAAATGCGGAATGGCAGCCGGCAAGCGGCGAACTCCGCGACTTTCAAATTACATTCTAATCCCTGTTGAATAGCCCATATGTATATCCAAATCAAAAATAAGATTAAACTGTTAAGAGAAAAAATAAGAAAACATGATTATTCTTATTATGTTTTAAGCCAACCGCAGGTTTCCGACAAAGAATATGATGATTTAATGATTGAGCTTAAAACGCTTGAAGATAAATATCCGCAGCTGCGTACTGATGATTCTCCCAGCCAGCGCCTGAGCGCAGGGATAAGCCCGGGCTTTAAGACGGTAAAACATAAAGCCGGAATGTTCTCTTTGGATAATACTTATTCTATCGATGAATTAGCCAGTTGGGATGAGCGCCTGCGTAAAGGTTTGGGCAATGATTGTGGTTATGAATATGTGGTGGAGCTTAAGATTGACGGAGTAAGCGCTAATTTAACTTATCTAAAAGGTAAACTTGCGATAGGCTCAACGCGTGGGGATGGGCAGATGGGCGAAGACGTAACCGCTAACATAAAAACAATTCGCGCTATTCCTTTAGTTTTATTGGGTAATCATATTCCTGATTTTATTGAGATTCGCGGTGAAGTGTATATGGATAAGAATAATTTTTCACAGGTCAATGAGGAGCGGATGGATAAAGGAGAGGCCTTGTTTGCCAATCCGCGCAATGCTACCAGCGGTTCCCTGAAATTGCTGGATAGCAGCGTTGTCGCTAAAAGGCATCTTAATTTCTTCGCGCATTCTTTGGGTGCATGCAGCAGCCAAAGTATAGATACTCAATGGGATTTTTTAGCTAAGCTTAAAGATTGGGGTGTACGGACAAATACGCATTCCGCGCTTTGCCGTAACATAGACGAAGTAATTGCTTATTGCCATAAGTGGCAACAGAAGCGGGATGAATTAAACTACGAAATTGACGGAGTAGTAGTTAAGTTAAATAGCCTAGCTCAACAGAAGGATTTGGGTTTTACTGCTAAAAGTCCGCGTTGGGCGGTAGCTTATAAGTTTGCCGCCCGGCAGGCAACTACGGAAGTAATTGCGATTAAGGTTAATGTCGGCCGCACGGGCGTAATTACTCCAACGGCAGAGCTTAAACCGGTAGAGTGTTCCGGGGTAATCATAAGCAACGCTACTTTGCATAATTTTGATGAGATAGAGAGGTTGGGAATACGGGTGGGTGACAGGGTGCTTATTGAACGTGCAGGAGATGTAATCCCAAAAGTGGTAAAAGTGGTGGAGCAAAAAGGAAAGAAGCCTTATAATATCCCTGTAAAATGTCCTGCCTGCGGAGAGAAGATTGTAAAGGAGAAAGATGAGGATGTAGCTTACCGTTGCATTAACTCTGATTGCCCTGCGCAGCTGGAGCGTGCGCTTTTGCATTTTTCCAGCCGCGATGCCTTGGATATTGAAGGTATGGGCGAGGCGGTAATTAATCAGCTGGTAAGTTTAAACCTGCTCAAAAGCTTAGCGGATATTTATACCAAGCTTAAACTTGAGAATTTGTTGAAACTGGAATTATTCAAAGAAAAAAAGGCCAATAATTTATTGAGCGCAATTGAGAAAAGCAAACAGCAGCCTTTGGAGCGCTTGATTTTTGCTTTAGGTATACGTCATGTGGGGCAGAAGGCCGCTTACACATTGGCGGAAGAGTTTGGCGATATGCAGAAGCTTATGCACGCGAAATTTGAAGAGTTAGATAGGATCCCGGAGATAGGACAGGTTATGGCAGGGGCTATCTTAAACTATTTTAACCTTAGCCAAACCAGGAAATTAATCCAGGAGTTAAAAGACGCAGGTGTTAATATGCGCCAACAACCCGCCAAGTTTAAAATTAATAAATTAACCGGCAAGACAGTAGTTTTTACCGGAGAGTTGGCGGGATTCTCGCGCGCTGAAGCAGAGGAACTGGTGCGTCGATCTAAGGGCCTGCCCTCTTCTAGTGTAAGCAGCAAGACTGATGTTTTGGTAGCAGGAGCAAGCGCAGGCACAAAATTTAATAAAGCCAAAGAGCTGGGAGTAAAAATTATCAGCGAGGATGAATTTAAGGAGATGGTTAAATGAGATTAAAGAAAATATTCTTAGTTTTGCTATGTTGTTTTTTGTTATTAGATTTAGCAGGATGCGAATCCTTTACACGTAAATTCACGCGTAAGTCTAAAAAATCGGATCGGACAGTTGAGATGGTGCTTGTTCCGGAAGAATATAAAGGGCCCAATATGACTAAGGAGGAGCTTTACCGGCAGTATTTTCTCTTTTGGAAGTCATGGAATGATGAGTTAGAAAATGCCCTTATTCAGAAATCAAGCCTCAAAAAGAAAATAGATTGCGTTCAGGAGGCTTTGAAGAATCTGGTGAATATGAAGAATATGCTGGTGGGTGATATGCAGAAAAATATTGATCTGTATGTTAATAAAACAATCGACCTCTTGGCTTCCATAAAAAGTGATATTTACGGCACAGATGACAGCCGTAATCTGCATATTGCTGAGGGCATCAAGTCGGATATCCATAAAGGGTTTATTTATCCAAAAATAAGAAACTATCTAAAATGATTCTAGAAACCGTTAACGTCGGGCCAATGCAAGTGAATTGTTATATACTTGCCTGTGCAGAAGGCAGGCAGGCTATTATCATTGACCCCGGAGACCAGGAGCGTAAGATAAAGGTTGTTTTGGATAGGTACCACTTAAGCCCTGCGATGGTGATTAATACGCACGGCCATTATGACCATATTGGAAGCGATGATGAATTTGGCGTTGGCGTTTATGTGCATCAGCAGGATTTGGTAATGCTTGAAGATGCCAAGATTAATCTTTCCGCCGCCTTTTCCTTGCCTTATAAGGTCAAATCTGAAATTAAGACTTTAGAAGATAAAGAAATCATTAAATTGGATTGTTTTGAATTGGAGGTCTTACATTTGCCCGGGCATACTCCGGGGGGTATCGGGCTTTTAATGAAAAAACCGGAGGCGGGAATTGTTTTTACCGGCGATACATTGTTTTGCCAGGGGGTAGGCCGTTATGATTTACCGGGGGGTAGTGAATACCTGCTTGAGAAATCAATAATAGAAAGATTATTTGTATTGCCTGATGAGACAAGGGTCTATCCCGGCCATGGAGCGTCAACTACTATAGGCAGAGAAAAGAAGAACAACCCGTTTATAAGCTAAATTGAAAGAACTTATCGATTCATTTTTAGATTATCTCTCGGTTGAGCGTGGGCTAGCAAAAAATACCATTATTGCTTATCGCGAAGATCTGAATATTTATTTGGATTTTATGATAAAGCGTGGAATAAATGCCCTTTCTAAAATTTCTAAAAATGATATCATTGAATTTATGCTTTTTGAAAAGGAGAAGGGGGTTTCGCCTACCAGCATCTCCCGCCGCCTGGCAGCTATACGTATGTTTCATCGTTTTTTGGCCAGGGAGAGAGTTCTAAAAGATGACCCTACAACCTTAATTGATTCTCCAAAATTATGGAAGAAGATTCCGGATACCCTTTCTTTGAATGAAGTAGAGGCATTGATCAGCCAGCCTGATCCGCGGATCCGCCAGGGGGCCAGGAATAAGGCGATTTTGGAGACTCTTTATGCTACAGGTATGCGGGTATCCGAATCCACTAATCTTAAGATTAATAACGTGAATTTAGATATTGGATTTTTGCGCTGTATCGGAAAAGGCAATAAAGAGCGGATTATTCCATTAGGAAAAAAGGCGATTCATAGTATTAACAGGTACCTGGAGTTTAGCCGTCCGCATTTTTTGAAGAATAAAGCGTCAGAGTTTCTTTTTGTAAACCGTTCTGGAAATAAATTATCCCGGCAATCCATTTGGAAATTAATTAAACAGTATGCTAAAGAAGCTAAAATTAAGAAACTGGTAAAGGTGCATACTCTAAGGCATTCATTTGCTACGCATTTATTGGAAAGAGGCGCGGACCTGCGTTCAGTGCAGGAGATGCTCGGGCATTCCAATATTTCTACTACGCAGATTTATACGCATATAGATAAAGAGAGGCTTAAGACAGTTCATAAGATGTTTCATCCCCGTCCGTAAAGGCTGCAGGCAGGATGTAGGTAGAGATGAGAGAATACTTAAAAAAGTTACCCCAGGAAATAAAATATCTAATCGATGCGGTAAAAAAGGTTTCTCAGGAAACTAAGATGCCGGCATATTTGGTAGGTGGTTTTCCCCGCGACCTTATCCTGGGGCTTAAGGATTGGGATTTGGATATAACCGTTGAAGGTAATGGTATTAAATTTGCCGAGAATTTAGCTAAGAGATTAAATTCCGGGTTAATAAGGCATGAAAGGTTTGGTACTGCAACTTTGATTTTGGATTATCGGCTGAAAGTGGATATTGCCACTACTCGCAAAGAGATTTATCCTTCTAATGCTTGTCTGCCGGTGGTAAGCCCGGGATCATTAAAAGAAGATCTCCTGCGCCGTGATTTTACTATTAATGCCATGGCGGTGAGCCTTTCTGGAGGGGCCGATCAGAAATTGATTGATATCTTTAACGGAAGAAGTGACCTGGCAGCAGGCAAAATCCGTGTTTTGCATGATTTAAGTTTTAAGGATGACCCTACGCGTATCTTAAGGGCTATTCGTTTTCAGCAACGCTATAATTTTAAGATTGAACCTAAGACGCTTCGCCTTTTGAAAGAGGCAGTAAATTCAGGTTTATTGGATAAGGTAAATCCCCATAGGACACGCGATGAACTGATATTAATGCTTAAAGAAAGAAATCCTTCAGCGCAGCTCAGGCAGCTTCACGCTTTAGGCGGGCTGTCTTTTATTAGTGATAAATTAAAACCCGGTAAGCCGGCATACAATTTGTTTAAATCTGTAAATAAAGAGATCCTTTGGTTTATGCAAAATTTTCCCTTTCATGGGCAGTTTGACGCATGGCTTGTTTATTTTTCTGCGCTATTAAGGCCGCTTACTTTGGCGGAAAGTAAAAAGATTATCCGAAGGCTGGGTTTGTCTAAGCAGGAAGAGAAGAAAATTGTTGGTTGTCGTAAGATCAGTCGAAGATTTATTATGCGCTTAAAAAATAGACAGATTAAGCCCGCACAGATTTTTACTCTACTTAAGCCTTTGAGTTATGAGGCGGTTATCTTGCTGCGTTCTGCTTCACGGGATAGCGTCTTTAAGAAACATATCGCAGATTTCCTTAAGATTTATAATTGCGTGAGACTTTGTATTTCAGGAGATGATTTATATGGCTTGGGGTTTTTACCGGGACCGGGATATCAAAAGATATTAAATAAGGTGTTGGCAGCCAGGCTTAATGGTAAAATAAAAAATCGCCAGGGTGAGCTTACTTTGGCCAGGAAATTAGTAAAATTAAACCCTCGTGCTAAAGTTGAGGCGAAAGTAAACATAAGAACGGAGTGAAAATAAAATGTCTAGACTTGAACGCGTTGAAGAAGCGATAAGGAAAGAAGTAAGTTTGATTATTCATGATGAGCTTAAAGACCCGCGTATAGGTTTTGTTACTATAATCCGGGTTGAATTAACTAAGGATCTAAGGAATGCTAAGATTTTTTACAGCGTGCTGGGGAAAGAGGATGATCACAAAAAAACCAAGCTGGCCCTAGATTCTGCTTTGGGCTATATCCGCAGCCTGGTTGCTCAGAGGATTAATTTACGTTTTGCCACTGAACTGGTGTTTCAGGAGGATCATTCAAGCGAATATAGCGTAAGGATTGAAGAAGTATTAAACAAGATAAAAGAGCTGGACCAGTCCCGGGATTCTTCTGATAAAGCGGCGGCTGATTTAAATACAGGAAAGGAAGGGCGGAGTAGTGGGCCTAAAAAGAATCTGCGCAAGCATAAGAAAGTATGATAACTTTTTAATTACCGCGCACACCAACTTAGAGGGAGATGCTTTAGGCGCAGAGCTTGCTTTTTACGCCTTGATTAGGAAATTAGGCAAGAAGGGGATAATCCTGAACGAAGATAGCATTCCTTACGGGCATGATTTCCTGCCGGGTGTAAAAATAATACGCAAACTAGATCGTAGATCGCCTTCCATTAAATTTGATTGCCTGGTGGTTTTGGATTGTGCTGATTTAAAACGCACCGGAGACCTATGGCGGCTGAATAAGGACAATAAGCCTATACTAAATATTGACCATCATATCAGCAACCAGGGGTTTGGGGATGTGCATTGGGTTGACGCGCATGCTTCATCCTGTTCTGAGATGATCTATCGTATTTATAAGCAAATGCGCCTGCCTATCAGCAAGCCCGAAGCTGTTGCCATGTATACAGGCATAATGACTGATACTGGATCTTTCCGTTACTCAAATACCTCCAGTTTTACTCATCAGGCTGTTGCTGAACTTTTAAAATTTGATATCAATGTTCCGCTTATTTACCGCTATGTTTATGAAAACCTTGCTTTAGATGAAACAAAGTTATTAATTAAATTACTGCCAAAGATAAGTTTTTCCGGGCAAGGCAAAATCGCTTATTTTAAGCTTAAGCGCGGTATGCTGAAAGATGGGGCAATATCTATGGATTTAGGAGATCAGCTTCTAAGCTTCGGCCGCTCAATTAAAGGCGTGGAAGTTGTAGCTTTATTCAAGGAAAGTTTAGGGGCTAAGAATCAGGTGCGTATTAATTTAAGAAGCCATGGGAAGGTAGATGTAAATAAGATTGCCGCAATTTTTGGCGGAGGCGGGCATAAAACCGCCTCGGGCTGTACTGTTCACGGAGAAATCAACTGGGTTATCAAGAAAGTCCTTGCTAGTATTCAACGAGTTTTAAAGTAATCGTAAGATGATAGTAATTACAAGAATAAATGAAATTCGCAGGTTTAAAAACCCCGTAGTAGCTTTAGGGGTTTTTGATGGTTTACATCGCGGCCACCGTAATGTTTTGCAATCTGTGGTCAAGAAGGCGAAAAAGACAAAGGGCACAAGTATAGTCTTGACTTTTTTCCCCCATCCGCAGAAGGAAAAAAGCCTGTATTCTTTGAAACACCGCTTAAGGTTAATTTCCGAATTAGGCATAGATGTGTGTATAGTGATTAATTTTAGCGCAAGTTTTGCAAAAATGAGCGCTAGTAATTTTGTCGCTAAGATATTAGTTAAAAAAATCCGGCCTCGGTTTGTTTATATCGGAGAGAATTTTCATTTTGGTAAAGGCGCTTTAGGTGATTGTAAATTGTTATCTGTTTGGGCCAAAGAAAATAATTTTAATCTTAAAATATTTAAAGTAATTAAGTCTCATGGCCGGCCGATCAGCAGTACTGCGATAAGGAGATTGATTAAGGGCTCTAAAATTAAAGAAGCAGAGAGGTTGCTTGGCCGCAGGGTGAGTGTCTTAGGTTCAGTAATCAGGGGTAGTATGATCGCCCGGGCTTTAGGATTTCCCACGGCCAATATCAACCCGCATCATGAAGTTATCCCGCCGTCCGGCATTTATGCGGTGCAGGTTATATTTGCGGATAAGAAATATAACGGGATCTGCTATATCGGAAGCAGGCCAACAGTTTGTGTTAGAAAAAGCCATATTCAGGTTGAAGTACATATATTCGGTTTTCATGAAAAAATCTACGGTAGGTTTCTGGAGATTCAGTTCGTAAAATTAATCCGCCGGGATAAGAAATTTGCTTCTATGAAAGATTTAGCTGTGCAAATCCAAAAAGATATAATCTCTTGCCGTAAGATCCTGCAGCGCTCCCGCTAAGCACCACAATGGCTGGGTACTTCGCAGTCAACTATCCACAATTGATTGTATTTCCTATATTTAAAGCAATTTTCTTCTTGACAAAGGGGTTGGTTTTGACTATACTCTGAGTATTAAGTGGATAGAAGTGGAGTAAAGTGGAAGAGAGGAAAAAATGTTTTACGGTGAATTCGAACATTCCATAGACCGTAAAGGCCGCCTGATTTTGCCTGCTAAATTTCGTGAAACCGCTAAGAATCAATTCGTAGAAAAATTCTTTGTTACCCGAGGTTTAGATAAATGTCTTTTCATGTTTTCCGAGGAGGAGTGGCGTTCCCAGGAAAATAAATTTAAGACCATGTCATTTACCAAACAGCAGTCGCGTACTTTCAACCGGTTGCTTTTTAGCGGGGCGGTTGAAGTGGGGCCTGATAAGCAGGGAAGAATTTTGCTGCCCCAATACCTGAAGGATTTTGCTGATATTAAAAAGGATGTGATGATCATAGGTGTTTCTAACCGCATAGAGATTTGGGCAAAAGATACGTGGCGTGATTTTTATTCAAACACCCGGCAATCTTTCGAAGAGATTGCGGAGAAATTAATGGATGTTTAAGTGGTAGAAGAAAAGCTGCATATACCTGTAATGTTGCATGAAGTTATAGATTATCTGGATCCTGCGCCCGGACAAATAATTGTGGATGCAACTCTTGGGACTGGCGGGCATAGCCTTGAAATACTAAAGAAGATTACTCCCGGAGGCAGGCTGATCGGTATAGACCGCGATGAAGATTCATTGGCTATCTGCCGTCAAAGGTTTAGTGAATTCAGCGGCAGTTATGAGTTAGTACACGCCAATTTTGTGGATCTAGATCAAGTTTTGGAAAAGCTCGGAATAGATAAAATAGATGGAATAGTTTTTGACCTGGGAATTTCTACCTATCAGCTTAAAGATATAGAGAGAGGTTTTAGTTTTCAGCAGGAAGGACCACTGGATATGCGTATGGATAAAAGCAGTTATATATCAGCATACGATTTGGTGAATAACCTTAATGAAAATGAGATTTCTCATTTGCTCTGGAGTTTTGGCCAGGAACGTTGGCATAACCGCATTGCTCATTTGGTAGTTGAAGAACGCAGGAATCAGCCTATCTCAACTACCAGGCAACTTGCTGATTTAGTGATGCGGGCTATTCCCTATAGATATCGTAAGGGGTATTATCGTATACATCCGGCCACGCGTACTTTTCAGGCTGTGCGTATTGCCGTTAACCGCGAATTAGAAATTTTAGAAAGCGCCGTTAAGAAAGCTGTTGCAATTTTAAGAAAAAAAGCTAAGATATGTGTTATTTCTTTCCATTCTTTGGAAGATCGCGTAATTAAACATACGTTCCGGGCTCTTAAAGCCGACGGACTAATTGATATTATTACGGCTAAACCCATGACTCCTGCGGATAGCGAAGTAGCGGCAAACCCTTCCAGCCGCAGCAGCAAGTTCAGGGTAGCTGAAAGGATTTAAGGCATATGAAAATGTCCAAGTTTATTTCTGTAACAGTATTTGTTACTTCATTTTGCGTGCTTTATGTCTACCAGCAGAGTGAAATCTTCCGTCTGGCCTACATGGGGTCAAAAAAACAAAACACTTATAATGAATTGCTCGATAAGAATACTGCGTTAAGTTACAATATTAAGAAAAGTTCTTCTTTGGTAAACATTGGCAGCCGGATCAGCGAAACTCATGATTTTCAGATGCCGGACAAATATCGTTTTGTCAAGGTTGTAGCTTCTAAAGATGGATTTAGACCTGTCAGTCAAAATCAGGCTAGGGTGGGTTTGCTGGCGGGTATTTTTAGTTTAAAGCGGGAAGCTCAAGCAAAGACAATTAACCCCTAATTTTTTATTACTCCTTAAAAAATAGTGTATATAAGTAACTATCGCCGAAGAAGCGAGGCGGTATTTCTGGTCTTCTCCATCTTTCTCCTCTTTTGTATAGGCCGGCTTTTCTTTATCCAGTTTTTCCGTTCAAATTATTTAACTTCAATAGCCAAAAAACAACATAACCAGCTTGTGGAACTTGAGCCGCGGCGGGGTGCGATTTACGATTGCAATCTTAAGGCGCAGGCATTCAACCTGTCCATGGATTCGCTTTATGCTACACCCAACACCATTAAAGACAGGGATAAAGAAAACATAATCGAAAAGCTTTTGCCTATTCTTGGGACTGATCGCGCTTATCTAAAGGATAGGCTTTATCGCAAGAAGTCATTCATTTGGCTGGTACGCAAACTAACTCCGAATAAGTCTGAGGCTATAAAGGCGCTTAAGCTTAAAGGTTTAGGGTTTATGAAAGAAACTAAGCGTATCTATCCTAATAGTTATTTGGCCAGCCACGTTATCGGTTTTAGCGGTATGGATAATATGGGTTTAGAAGGCATTGAGAGGGATTTTGATAAATATCTTAAGGGGACTGCGGGCTGGGCGATTTTTCTGCGCGATGCCCGACAAAAGAAATTGGATATCTGGGAGAAGATGGTTTTGCCTGTTGATGGACTGGATTTGGTTTTAACCATTGATGAGGTTATACAGTATATCGCTGAAAGAGAACTCGATAAGGCTTTTAAAAGTTTTAACGCAAAAGGCGCAAGTATTATCGTTATGGATCCGCATACAGGAAGGATCCTGGCTATGGCCAGCCGGCCTAGCTATGATTTAAATGACCACTCTTATGTTAATAAAGATTCTATGCGTAACCGTTCTATCTGTGATTTATTTGAGCCCGGCTCAGTGTTTAAAATAGTTACCGCTTCCGCCGCCTTAGAAGAAAAAAAGGTTACAGAGGAAGATAAATTTTTCTGTGAAAATGGGGCTTATAGGGTAGGGGGGCGCATTTTGCATGATCATACTTCGCACGGGGTACTTACTTTCCGGCAAGTAATTGAGGAGTCAAGTAATATTGGCACAGTTAAAGTTGCTCAGCTTTTGGGTGCGGATACAGTTTATCGGTATTTGAAGGCTTTTGGTTTTGGTTCAAAACTAGGGATTGATCTTTCAGGGGAAATCTCCGGGATGATTAAGCCTCCGCGGGCCTGGTCAAAGACCTCTATTTCAGCTATCCCCATTGGCCAGGAGGTAGGGGTTACTGCTTTGCAATTAGTCAGCGCAATCTCCGTAATCGCTAACGGCGGCCAGCTTATGAAACCTTATATTATTGATTCGGTGAGGGATAAAGGCGGCCGGGTAATTAAGCAGAATAAGCCGGTATTGATCCGTAAAGTAATTTCCGTAGATACTGCTATGCGCATAAAAAAGATTCTTACCGGAGCGGTTGAAGAGGGAACCGGTAAGTTAGCTAAGGTTTCCGGGTTTAGCGCCGCCGGCAAAACCGGTACTGCCCAAAAACTTGATCCAAATGGCGCGTATTCTCATACTAAATTTGTCGCTTCTTTTATCGGTTTTTCTCCCGCCGAAGACCCCATTTTGGCAATTGTTGTAACAGTTGATGAGCCTCACCCGTATTATTTTGGCGGGGTAGTGGCTGCTCCGGTTTTTCAGAAAGTCGCCGGTGATGCGATCCGCTATATTAAGGGAAATGAAATACCGCTTGGAGCAATGGCGCAATGAATATCGCAGGGATAGAAATTAAAGGGATAACTTGTAATTCCAAAGCCGCAAAAAAGGGGTTTGCTTTCGTGGCTATAAAAGGGGCCCGCCAGAATGGCAGCTGTTTTATTAAAGAGGCGGTTGCTCATGGCGCTAGCGTAGTGATAACGCAGGGAAAGATTCCTGAGGTAAAAATACCCGCTGGGGTAAAATTGATCAAGGTAAAAGATTGCCGTAGATTCTTGGCAGAGGCTTGCGCTGAATTTTATGGCCGTCCTTCGGATAGCCTTAGGGTTGTCGGTATTACCGGTACTAACGGCAAGACAACCATTTCGTATTTAATTGAAGCTATAGTTAAGCAATCAGGATGTAGTTGTGGAGTCATCGGTACGATTAATTACCGTTTTAAAGGAAAAGAAACTCCTGCTAAGAATACTACGCCTGGCCCGGTAGAATTGCAGGGATTGCTCGCAAAAATGCGGGCGCAGCGGATTAAATATTGCGCGATGGAGGTTTCTTCGCACGCCCTGGATCAGAAAAGAGTTTTAGGGATTAATTTCAGGCAGGCAATTTTTACTAATCTTACCCAGGATCACCTGGATTATCATGGCAGCCTGGAAAATTACTTTTTGGCAAAGGTAAAGCTTTTCCGTATGCTTGCCGCATCAGCGGTGGCGATAGTTAACAACGATGATCAATACGGCAGGCGGATTAAGCGTTTAATTTCCTGCCGCCTGCTCAGTTATGGAATAAAAAATAAATCTACTGTTATGGCCCGGGATATTCATTCTGGTATAGATGGGGCTGAATTTACCCTGGTTGCCCCGGGGATAAACTCCAGGATCAAAACGCATCTGGTTGGCAGGTATAATATTTATAATATATTGGCAGCTGTTTCCTGGGGCATAAGCGAGGGTCTGAAGCTCAAAGATATTAAATCCGCCATTGAGAAATTTAAAAATGCCCCGGGAAGGCTGGAAAAAGTCGGGCGTAATATTTTTGTGGATTACGCGCATACCCCTGACGCGTTATTTAATGTTATCAGCGCGCTGAGGCCGCTGACCTCGGGAAGGGTAATTGTTGTTTTTGGATGCGGCGGAGAACGGGATAGGCTTAAGCGGCCAAAGATGGGTAAAATCGTCACGGCCCTGGCGGATTATGCGATTATCACCAGCGATAATCCCCGTTCCGAAAACCCTTTGAGCATAATTAAAGATATACGCAAAGGCATACAAAAAGATAATTATCGCGTAATTACCGACAGGTTGAAAGCCATTAAAGAGGCTTTAAAACTAATTCAGAATAATGATTGCCTGATTATTGCCGGTAAGGGGCATGAGGATTATCAGGTATTGAAAAATAAGGTTTTACATTTTAGCGACCGGGAGGTAGTAGTAAAGTGTTTACGCTAGATGAAATAATTAAAGCTACAGAAGGCAGGCTTATCCAGAGTAGCTGGATTGATAAGTTTAAGGGTATCTCTACTGATTCAAGGGCGCTAAAACCCGGGGATGCCTTTTTGGCTTTAAAGGGGAATAATTTTGATGGCCATGACTTTATTCCTACTGCTTTAAAATTTAAAGCAGCTTGTATTATCGCCGAGAAAACATCCGGATTAAATATCCCCGCGGGCAGAGCATTGATTAAGGTTAAGGATACGACCCTGGCATTAGGCGACCTTGCCAGGTTTAGGCGGGGTTCGTTCAGTAAACCGGTTATTGCTGTCAGCGGTTCAAACGGTAAAACTACGCTGAAAGATATGATTGCCTGGGTTTTATCGGCAAATGGCAGAGTATTAAAAAACGAGGGCACTAAGAATAATCAGGTCGGCCTGCCCCAGACATTGATCCAGCTTAAGCGAAGCGATGATTTCGCGGTGATTGAAATCGGCACTAACCATTTTGGAGAGGTTGATTATTTGGCTTCCATCGCCCGGCCGAATATCGGCGTGCTTACCAATATCGGGCCGTCACACCTGGAGTTTTTAAAGAACTTAAAAGGTGTATTAAAAGAAAAGTCCGGCCTGCTAAATAATCTTAATCCGCCGGCAATAGCACTGCTTAATGCTGATGACCAATATCTGCGCAGTTTAATTAAACAGGTAAAGAAGGGCATACATCTGTTTAGCTATGGTATCAAAGAAAAAAGCGATTTTTGCGCAACCGGCATTAAGTTAGAAGACGGAAAAGTAAGTTTTAAGGTTAACCACAAGCGTGATTTCATTTTATCTACCTTGGGTGTCCATAATGTTTATAATGCCCTGGCTGCTATTGCTGTTGGCCGTATATTAGGCTTGGGGCTTGGCAAGATTGCTTCTAGATTGGCGGATTTTGATTTTCCCGGGGGCAGGCTTAAACTCGTTGAGCTTAAGGGCCTTAGGTTTATTGATGATACTTATAATTCTAATCCTCTTTCTTTAAACAGCGCTCTTATCGCCTTGGATGGCATGAAATGTAGAGGCAGAAAAATCCTGATTATGGGTGATATGCTGGAGCTGGGTAAGCAAAAAGAATTATTGCATAGGCAGGTTGCTGGTAGTATAACTAATATATGTGATGTGTTGGTTTCAGTGGGCAGTCTAGCCGCTTTTACTGCTCAGGCAGCCAGGGCGGCCGGTTTTAAAAATAAAAATATATTCTGCTGCGCTTCCGCTGCGCAAGCAAGAGATTTATTGTTTGATAAGATTTCCCCGGAAGCCAAGGATATAATCCTGGTAAAAGGCTCCCGTTCGATGAAAATGGAAGAGGTCTTTAAAGTTTAATGTTTTACCATCTGTTTTATCCACTAAGTAATTTCATCTCCGCTTTTAATGTCTTCCGCTATATTACTTTCCGGGCGGCAATGGCCGCTTTAACCGCTTTCATACTAAGCCTTGTTTTTGGCCCACCGCTTATCAGGAAACTAAAAGAACTTAAGCTCGGGGAAAAGATTAATAAGGCCGATAGTCTTAAACTTGATGATTTACATCGTCATAAACAAAATACACCGACAATGGGGGGGATCCTTATATTGGGGGCGGTTATAATTTCAACCCTCCTCTGGGTGGATCTTACCAACCATTGCGTTTGGATTGTTTTATTCAGCACTGTCTGGTTAGGGCTCACCGGTTTTATTGATGATTATTTAAAGCAAATAAAGAAGAAGGCCAGGGGCTTATCTCCCGCAGTAAAACTCTCCAGCCAAATTATTTTGGGTTTGATACTGGGGGTAATCCTTATACTGGACAGTCAGTATAATGTTAAACTGGAAATACCCTTTTTAAAAGGGGTTAACCTGGATTTAGACGGTTTATATATTTTGTTTGTTATACTGGTAATCTCCGGTTCCTCCAATGCGGTAAACCTTACTGACGGCTTGGATGGTTTGGCTATCGGCATTGTAGTTATGGTTGGGGTTGCCTTTAGTGTGCTTTGTTACATATCCGGCAATATCAATTTAAGCAATTATCTGTTGGTTTCTTATGTTAAGGGTGCAGGGGAGCTGACTATTTTTTGCGCCAGTATCATTGGGGCTGGTTTAGGTTTTTTATGGTTTAACTGTTATCCTGCCTCAATTTTCATGGGGGATGTCGGCTCTCTGGCTTTAGGCGGGGCTATCGGGACAGTAGCGTTATTGATCAAAAAAGAAATGCTGCTTATAATTGTAGGCGGCATATTTGTTTTAGAGGCATTTTCCGTTATATTGCAAGTGGGGTTTTTTAAGCTGACCAAGAAACGTATTTTTAAGATCGCGCCCTTACACCATCATTTCCAGTTCTTGGACTGGCCTGAAAATAAGGTAATTGTCAGATTCTGGATCATTGCGGGTTTGCTTGCCCTGTTTGCCCTGATTACCTTAAAGATCAGGTAAGTTAAATGCAAAATACAAAATACTTCAAAGGCAAAAATATTACTATTGTAGGTCTGGCCCGCTCAGGGCTTGCCTGCGCTAACCTTTTGCATGGCCTGGGCGCTTATGTGCGCGTTACGGATATTAACGATAATACACAAACCAGGTCTTTTGCAGCCAGGCTTTCTTCTAAAGATATCCAGGTTGAACTGGGCGGCCATAGCGAATATTTTATCAGGCAGGCTGAGTTGGTGATTATTTCACCCGGAGTCCCGTCTAATGCCCAGCCGATACTTTGGGCTAAAAGATTTGCTAAGCCTGTTATCAGTGAGATTGAGTTAGCAAGTATGCTTTGCCCGGCGGAGATTATTGCCGTAACCGGTTCGAACGGAAAAACTACGGTTACTACTTTGATCGGCAAGATCATTTCGGAATCAGGCAAGAAGGTTTTTGTCTGCGGCAATATCGGAAATCCTTTTTGCGCAGAAGTGGAGAAGTTGAAGAAGGGGGATTTTGTTGTCCTTGAGGTGAGTTCTTTTCAACTCGAGATGATTAAGGATTTTAAGCCAAAGATCGCGGTAATCCTGAATTTAACGCCAAATCATTTGGACCGCTATAATAATATACAGGAATATCTGGATGCGAAAAAGCGCATTTTCATGAATCAGGACAAGAGTGATTTTTTGGTTTTGAATACAGATGATCCTCTTTTAAAAGCTGCTGTTTCTGAAGCTAAGTCTAAAGTTTTCTTCTTTGATAAAGAGGGGGGGTTAAACCCCAATCAAAACGCGGTAATCGCGGTAGGTAAAATATTAAAGATCGAGTTGGAAAATATGCTTAGTGTTTTCCGGAAGTTTAAGGGTTTAGAGCATCGTATGGAGGAGGTAGCGGAAATAAATGGAGTAAAATTTATTAATGATTCTAAGGCGACTACCGCGGATTCGGCAATTTGGGCGATGAGCAATATTTCTGCCCCGATAATTCTTATAGCAGGCGGCCGGCATAAAGGAATTAATTACCGGGTAATTCTTGGTACGGCGAGAAATAAGGTTAAGCAGGCGTTCTTGATCGGTGAGGCCAAGGATATAATTGCCGCTGATCTTAACGGAGGATTTCCGATCGAGAAAGTGGATACCCTAAAGGAGGCAATAACCAGATCTTATGAACAGTCTAAGCCCGGGGATTATATATTATTCTCTCCTATGTGTTCGAGCTTTGATATGTTCAAGGATTATGAGCAACGGGGGGAGGCCTTTAAAAAAATTGTATTGGATTTAGCTAAAGGGGCTGTGGCGCATGGTTAGAAAAACACGCATTAATTTACTTACTGTCTCGATTGTGCTTGTTTGTATCGGGATAATCATGATCTATAGTTCTTCGAGCATTTATGCCTGGGAAAGGTATGGGGATAGTTTTTATTTCCTAAAGCGGCATTTAGTTTTTCTGGCAGTAGGGTTGTTATTGACTTTTTTAGCGATGATTGTTGATTATCGCATACTCCGGAAATATGCCCGTTTTATGTTTTGGGTTGCGTTTGCCTTACTGGTATTAGTGCTTATTCCCGGTGTGGGCAGGGAGATTTCCGGGGCAAGGCGCTGGTTTAGATTTAAATTCATCAGTTTCCAGCCTTCAGAGTTTGCTAATCTAGCGTTGATTATTTATATCGCTGATTTTATCTGCCGTAAAGGAGAACAAATTAAAACGTTGTTTAAAGGGTTTATTCCCCCGATATGCGCCTTGGGGGCGTTCTCTTTACTCATACTTTTACAGCCGGATTTGGGTACGACTATTGCTTTGGGCATCGTAGTTTTGGTTATGCTTTATATCGCCGGTGTGCGGCCAAGGTATATCTTAAGTTTGATACTTTGCAGTTTGCCGATGGTTTATATTTTAGTTTTCAGCGTACCTTACCGTAAGGCCAGGATTCTGGCGTTTTTAAATCCGTGGCTTGATCCTAAGGGGAGCGGTTTTCAGATTATCCAATCACAGATTGCCATCGGTTCAGGCGGATTATTTGGAGTGGGGCTGGGCCATTCCCAGCAAAAACTCTTTTATCTTCCCGCGGCGCACACCGATTTTATTTTTTCAATTATCGGCGAAGAGCTTGGGTTGCTCGGTACTCTTGGAATAATTTTATTGTTTATGATATTTATACGTCAAGGGCTTAAAATTATAAAAAACGCCCAGGATAAATTTGGTTATTTTCTTGCCCAGGGATTGATTTTAATGATTTCCCTGAAGGCGATTGTAAATATCGGCGTTTCCTGCGGGGTTTTCCCGACCAAGGGGCTGCCTCTGCCATTTATCAGTTACGGAGGGTCTTCTTTAATATTTGATATGGTTAGCCTTGGTATATTGATTAATATTGCGCGCTGCGGAGAGTATCCTTAATATGCGTGTTTTACTTGCTACCGGCTCAAGCGGAGGCCATATTTTTCCCGCATTGGCTTTAATGGACCAACTCAAGGCTTCTGGCGCCGATGTGCTGATGGTTTTGCCAAAGAAGAATAGCAGCAGCGAAATTGCGGGAGAATCCGAGTCTATAAAATATATCCATGCTTCCAGTCTTGGTTTAAAATTAGGCAGTAAGAATATAAGCGGGGCTTACTTTTTTTTAATCGGTGCCTGGGAAGGCCTGCGCGCAATAATTGAATTCAAGCCTGATGTTGTCGTTGGGTTTGGCAGCTTAAATACAGTTGCCTTGTTGTTCTGGGCATGGCTTTTTAGAATAAAGACCGTAATCCACGAGCAGAATGCTGTGCCTGGCAGGGCAAACCGGTTATTGGCTAAGTTTGTGGATAGGGTCGCGGTATCGTTTGCTCAAACAAGCAGCTATTTAAAGATATCCCGGCAAAAGATTATTTTAACCGGTAATCCTATCCGCAAGGGCTTAGTCAGGCTGGGCAGGAAAGAGGCTCTGGATTTCTTTAATTTTAAAGAGGGTAAATTCAATATATTGATTACCGGAGGCAGCCAGGGGTCGCATAAGTTAAATACTGTTTGTTCTGCTGCGCTATCTGGTTGCGATGAGAAAAATAATTTACAGCTGGTCCATATCTCGGGCGCACAGGATTTTACGTTGATAAATCAGGCTTACGCGCAGGCGGCAATTGCGCATAAAGTGTTCAACTTTTTTCATGATATGCAATATGCTTATAGTATAGCGGACCTGGTAATCTGCCGGGCAGGGGCGACGACGATTGCCGAGCTGCAAAGATTCGGCCTGCCGGCTTTATTAATTCCTTACCCTTTTGCTTATGCGCATCAGTTAAATAACGCCAGAGTTCTGGAGGATTCCGGCTCTGCCATGATTATCCGGGATGGGGAGCTATGCGTTGAGAAATTAAGAGATATTATCCGGGAACTTATGGGGGGGTCTCAAAAATTAAAAACCATGCGTCAGGCATACTCCCGGGTCCAGGCTTTAGACGCTGCCGGGCTGCTTGCTAATGAAGTCTTAAACTTAAATTGATGAAAAGGTCAAAATTAAATTTTAAATTAATGAAACCGCTTAAATTTATGTTTATATTTTTGTTTTTGCCGCTGATTGTTTTTGCGGATAATCAGCCTTGGCAGGTTTTTAAAAGCACACATTTTTTGATTTCATATAAAAACGCAAAAGAATCTCAGCTTAATGAATTAGCTTCAAGGGCTGAGGAGTATTACAATATAATTACCGATGATCTAGGTTTTAACCGTTTCAACTTCTGGACATGGGGTAATCGTGCGAGGATCTACCTGTTTGATAGCCAAGAGGAGTATATGAAGGAGACAGGAGACCCTGCTTGGTCTGCGGGGCAGGCCCAAGTAGGCAGTAAACTTATCCAGACATTTATTACTGCCAGGGGTTTTTTGGATAATGTCCTCCCCCATGAAATGGCGCATATTATTTTCAGGGAAATGGTGGGGTTTAATAATCCGGGTATTCCTCTTTGGCTTGAAGAAGGGGTTTCTACTTTTCAGGAGAGAAAGGCCTCTTTTTTGAAAACTGATTTAGCCAATAAAATATTGCGAGGCAATTTTTTAAATCTGGATGATTTGAATAAAGTTGATGTTGCAAATTTAAAAGCAACAAATGAAATAGAGGCTTTTTACACAGAGTCATTCAGTTTGGTAAAATACTTAATTGTTACATTCGGTAAAGACAGGTTTGTGCTTTTTTGCCAGAACCTGCGCGATAAAAGGGATTTAACCCGGGCACTGGTGTTAACGTATTCTTTTAAAGACTTGCAGGATTTTGAAAGCTCCTGGAAAAAGTATATTCTTAGATGAAGGAATATTATCATTTTATCGGGATTGGCGGGATCGGGATGAGCGGCGTGGCGCATCTTTTGCTTAAGGCAGGGGCGCAAGTCAGCGGTTCGGATTTAAAAGAGAACCGGATTACTGAAGAGCTTAAAAGGCTGGGGGCCAAGATATATATCGGCCATAGGCTTGAGAATATATCCGGCCAGAGCGCGGTAGTTTACTCTTCGGCGATAAAAGAGGATAATCCTGAAGTTTACCACGCAAAAAAACTGGGCATTCCTCTGCTTAAAAGGGCCGAGGCCTTGGCTTTGCTTATGCGCAATAAAACCGCTATAACTATTGCCGGCAGCCACGGCAAGACTACGACTACTTCGTTGATTTCATATATGCTGCTTGAGGCAGGGCTTTGTCCGACGGTTGCTATCGGCGGCATACTAAAAAACATTGATACGAACGCCTGCCTGGGAAGCGGGGAATTTTTTGTGGCGGAAGCCGATGAATCAGACGGGTCATTTTTATATTATCAGCCGAAGTATTCTATTATTACTAATATTGACCGTGAACATCTGGATTATTACCGTAATTTTGAAAATGAATTAAACGCTTTTAAAGATTTTCTAAAACGTACTCAGGAGGGCGGCTGTGTTTTTGCCTGTTCAGACGATTTAAATCTTAAGAAACTGTTTTTGGATTATAAGCAAAGGGTGGTTTTTTTTGGTTTAAATGAGCCTGCTGATATACGCGCTAAGAATATTGAACTTAGCGGACTGGCTTCAGATTTTGACTGTTTTTTTAAAGATAAGTTTATCTCCCGTTTCCATTTGGCATTGGGCGGAAGGCATAATATTTCTAACGCCCTGGCAGTTATCGGCCTGGGGTTAGAGTTGGGGATTGATTTAAGTTTTATCCGCAGGACTTTAGAAGGTTATAAGGGCGCCGGCCGGAGGCTGGAGATTAAATTTAAAAGCGATAAATACCTGGTTCTCGATGATTACGCGCATCATCCTTCGGAAATAAAGGCCACACTGGCAGCGGTAGCTGATTTGAAGTCTAAGCGCAAAATCGTTATATTTCAGCCGCACCGTTATACTCGTACTCAGCTGCTTTTAAACGAATTTGCCGTTTGTTTTGACCAGGCTGATTACCTGATTATTACGGATATTTATGCAGCCAGCGAGCAGCCGATAGATGGGGTAGATGCCCAGTTGTTGTTAAAAAAGATAAAAGAATGCCGGCCGGATAAACAAGCGGTATATCTGGCTAAAGAAAAAATAACTGAGTTTCTTCTGGATTTTATGCAAGCCGGAGATTTGGTAATTACTTTAGGGGCAGGGGATATTGTGAGGGTTGCTGATGCTTTGGCCGAAAAGCTTAAATAAGAAAATAAAAACTAAAGTTAAACTGGCTGGCCTGACGAGTTTTAAAGTTGGAGGTTTGGCGAGGTTTTTCCTTGAGGCGAAGAATATTAAAGAATTGCAGGAAGCCTTAATTTTTACTAAGCGCGCGGGGTTGCCGATTTTTATATTGGGCGCAGGCAGTAATATTTTAGTCAGTGATTCAGGCCTGGACGGATTAGTGATTAAATTAGGCGGGAAATTTTTTAAGCGCATACATAGGGAAGGCAGCTGTTTGGAGGCAGGCGGGGCTCTTAAGTTGAGCCAGTTTATCCTGTATGCAAAAAATAATGGCTTATCCGGTTT
This sequence comes from uncultured Planctomycetales bacterium, assembly GCA_964427405.1. GTDB lineage: Bacteria > Omnitrophota > Gorgyraeia > Gygaellales > Profunditerraquicolaceae > UBA6249. The sequence goes on from CAYRUB010000016.1 coordinate 21,125, forward strand.
AGAGTTTCTTGCCGGCCTTCCCGGGACATTGGGAGGAGCTCTGGCAGGTAATGCCGGCGCCTGGGGTAAATCAATAGGGGAGCAAGTTAAAGAGGTTACCGCTTTAGATTATAGCGGAAAGTCAAGATTGCTCCGTGCCAAGGAGCTGAAGTTTTCATATCGAAAATCTAATTTGAATAAGTATGTTATTATTTCATCTAAAATTAAATTGCGTAAGGGGAGTAAGGATGTGATTGGCTTAAGCATGAGGGAATATCTTTTGCAGCGCAATAGGATCCAAAACAATAGCCTGCCTAACGCAGGATGCATTTTTAAGAATCCTGGCAAAAATACTGCCGGAAAGCTTATTGATGCCTGTGGATTAAAGGGGAGCTCAAGAGGCGGGGCAGTTATATCTAAAATTCACGCGAATTTTATTTTGAATAAAGGCCATGCCAGCAGTAAGGATATTTTATCTCTTATGGATTTGATGCAGAAAAGGGTAAGAGAAGAATTTAAAATTAATTTGGAGCCCGAAATAAAAATATGGAGATAAAAGATTTTGGCAGGGTAGGGGTTTTAATGGGAGGGCCTTCTTCGGAGAGGGAGATTTCCTTAAAAAGCGGCAAGGCGGTTTTATCCGCGCTTAAAGAATCGGGGATTGATGCGGTTGGGATTGATATTATAACTGATAACAAAGAAGATAATATCCGCCTTTTGAATAGTTACAATCTAGATTGTGTTTTTATCGCCCTGCACGGACGTTTTGGAGAGGATGGTTCAATACAAGAGATCTTAGAAGAGATAGATTTGCCTTATACCGGCTCTGGTGTAAAAGCCAGCCGCCTGGCAATGGATAAGATCGGCGCATTAAATATTTTTAAGGCCGGCAAACTCTATGTGCCCAGGTCACAATTCCTAGAGAGGGCTTCTTATAATGAGAATAAGAAATTTAAGAATGATTTGGGGCTTCCCGTTGTGGTAAAGCCGGCTAACCATGGTTCGAGTATCGGGCTTTCAATTGTGGAGTTAGAGCAGGAGATACCCGCGGCTATTGAGTTGGCTTTTCAGTTTGATCAGCGCATAGTTATTGAGGAATATATTTCAGGAAGGGAGCTTACGGTTGGCGTTTTGGACGAAAGGGCTCTTCCGGTAATTGAGATTGTGCCGAAACATAAATTTTTTGATTTTGAGGCTAAATATAAGGCCGGCCTGACGGATTATATTATCCCGGCTCTTTTGAAGCCGGAGATAGCAGAAGAGGTCCAGCAGGCAGCTTTAGAAGCGCATAAACTCCTAGGTTGTTTTGGCTGCTCGCGCACAGATATTATATTAAGCCAGAAGAATATCCCCTTTGTCCTGGAGACTAATACTATACCGGGGATGACTGCGACCAGCCTCTTGCCTAAGGCTGCCAGGATTTTAGGTATTGATTTTAACCAGCTTTGCCTCAAGCTATTGGAATTAGCATATGAAAAAGCAAAAGTTTAAGCTGCCCTTGATGGTTATTCTTGTCCCGGTAATAATTTTACTTGCCATCTCTTTATTATTAGGATATATTTGGAAAGTCTTAACTACCTCTGATTTTTTTACGGTTAAGCAGGTTTTTGTCAGGGATTCCGGCCAGTCATTTGAATATTTAAAAGGCAGGAATATATTTAAACTGGATTTAAATAACGAGTCGCTAAGGGCATTATCAAAATGCGCGGATTGCCGAAAGGTGAGGTTTTTAAGGATACTGCCGAATTGCGTAATTGTAGATTTTTTAAAAAGGAAGCCGGTTGCCCTGGCCAAATTTTATAAGAATTACGCCGTAGACCAACAGGGGGTATTTTTTAGCCCCATCGGTACTGCCGAAGAGGCAGATTTACCTGTAATCTATGGCCTTGAGACAAAAATATTCGGGCCAAAACCGGGGGTAAAATATAAACGCCCGGAAATTGATTTAGCCTTAAGCGTTATTCAAGAGTTTAGGGTTAACAGAACGTTGCGGGGTTTTTCTTTAAAAAGAATTGATGTGGCTAACCTGCAGAGCGCCGGATTATTTGTCCTGTTACCTAAACAGGCTGTAGATTATACTAAGCCAATTCCCCAGGTAGGGTGGGTGGGTTTTGAGGTGCGCATCGGCGAAGGTAGTATTAAACAAAAGTTAATGATTTTAGGCGGCCTGCTTATGCAGGCGGATAAAGAGTGGGCGGGTATCAAGTATATTGACCTCAGGTTTAAGGAACCGGTAATCAAGCTTAATAATGTTAAATAATAGTTATATCTGCGCGGTAGATATTGGTTCAAATAAAATTGCGGCTAGCCTGGCACAGGTAAGAAAAAACCACATAGAAAATATTTTCTTTGATACGATTGTTTCAAACGGAGTTAGGGAAGGGGTGATTGTTGATGCCCTGGAGCTGGTCACCTGCCTGACTAAGATTCTTAAGAGTTTAAAAACAAAATCCGGTTTAAAAATTAAATTTATCCACACAAATTTTTCAGGTAAGGATATATCGACTAAACATAGCCATGCGATTATCCCGTTGGCGGAAAGAGGTAATAAAGTAATTACCTCTACTGATATAGCTAGCGCCAATGAGCAGGCGCGAATCCTGGGTTCAAGTTTAGAGGAGGAGATTATCCATGTAATCCCGTCCAGTTATTCCATTGATTCCAGGAATAACGTAATCAACCCCGTTGGTTTATATAGCCATAGGCTGGAGGCGGATTTATTCCTGGTTTGCGCCAAGCTTTCTTCATTGCAGAGTTTAAGCCGCGCTGTCAGTCAGGCGGGGTATGAGATAAAGAATCTTTCTTTCTCCGGCCTTGCAACAAGCAAAGCGGTGTTTAGTAAAGAGGGAAAAAAGGGGTTAAGTGTATTTTGTGATGTGGGCAGCGATATCACGGAGTTGCTCGTATTTAAAGATGGCCTGTTACAAGATATTCAGGTCTTGCCGTTAGGCGGCAGAAGCTTAACCGCACAGCTTTCCGAAGGATTAAAGATTAATTACGAGCTGGCCGAGGATATTAAGCGTTCTTACGGAGTTATCGGCGATGCCAGTAATATTGCCGAGAACAAAGAAATCCTGGTTAAGAAGGATGAATTCTACAAGCCTATAAAACACAGGCAGGTAGCTCAAATGGTCACTAATTCTGCCCGTTTAATCTGTACGCAGATTAAGGAGGTTGTGGAAAGAAAAGTCGCGCTTCATGAAATTGATCATTTTGTGATGGCCGGTAAGACACTGTTGAGCGATGGTTTTATTGAGATGATGGAAAGCGTAATCGGCATACCGGTAAAGATCGGCCATATCAGCAACCCGGAGATCGCTGCATTTTTGAAAGAACATAGCGATTTATCCGGGCAGAAATACTTGACTTATCTGACCTGTCTCGGTATGATTTGTGAGGAGTTGGAGAATAAAACCACAGGAAGTGCGTCTTTAGTTAAGCCTGCCAAAAATCTGGTAATTAAGGCGATAAATCGCTTTAAAGAAGTTTACCAGGAATATTTCTAAAAAATCCGGGGACGTTTCTATTTATTTTTCAGCCATGCTTAATAAATAGAAACGTCCCCTTGATTCTCTTGAGTTTATTGTATATAATAAGTACTTCAACTTATGATTAAAGAGAATATTCTAAGAGTTAAAGAGCGTATTGCCGCTGTTTGCGGTAGGATTAAGGTGGATCCGCAAAAGATCACGTTAGTCTGTGTAACTAAAGGCAGATCGGTTGAAGAGATATTGGAAGCGGTTAATTTAGGTTTCAGGTGCCTGGGCGAAAACAGGGTGCAGGAGGCCAGGGATAAATATAAGCAAATCCCCGCAGTAGATTGGCAAATGGTTGGGCATCTGCAGTTAAATAAAGTAAAAGATGCCTTAAAAATATTCAGCCTGATTCACTCTGTTGACAGTGTTGAGCTTGCGCAGGAAATCAACAAGCAGGCAGCTAAAATAAATAAAATTCAGGATATCCTGCTTGAGGTTAAGACCTCTCCGGAGGTTACGAAATTCGGATTTAACCCTGACGCGCTTGTTGATATCTCTAAGGAAATTCTAAACTTGGATAATTTAAGGGTCAAGGGGTTGATGACTATCGCACCGGCTGTGGATAACCCTGAAGAGGCGCGGCAGTATTTTACGAAGCTCAGGGTATTGCGCGATACACTAAGTCCTTCCTGGTTTCTTTCTATGGGGATGACGGATGATTTTGAGGTAGCCATAGAAGAAGGCGCGGATATAATCCGGTTGGGAAGGGCAATCTTCGGTTAATAAATATGCCAGGAATGAAAAAGAAATTAGGAGTTATTGGTTTTGGAAATATGGGTAGTTCTATCGCTTTAGGCGCGCGGGCTTTATTTGAGGTATCTGTATTCGATAAAGATAAGCAAAAATTAATCAGTAATAGTGGATTAAAAACCGAAGTATCGGTGGCTGATTTAGTAAACAATTCAGATGTTTTGGTATTGGCGGTAAAACCGCAGGACTTCGATGTACTGCTTAATGAAATTAAACCTTTTATCCGGGATAAACTAGCGATCAGTATTGCCGCCGGAATAACCACAGGTTATATTGAGAAGATTCTAGACGGAGCCAGGGTAATAAGGGTAATGCCGAATATGGCGGTAAAGATTCAAGCCGCAGAGACAGGTTTGGCTATGGGCAGACATGCTAATGACGAGGATTTAAATTTCGCCAAAGAATTATTCGGGCTCCTGGGTAAAGTCTGGTTAGTAAAAGAAGAGATGATTGATTCCGTTACTGCTATTTCCGGAAGCGGGCCGGCGTATATTTTCTACGATATAGAAATTAATAAATTAGATCCTTTAAAAATTCCGGTTGAGCGTAAGAATGAGTATGTTCAAAAACTAAAACAAGCAGCATTTGAGGTTGGGTTTGATCCTAAGATGGCTTTAGAATTGGCTGTTAGTACTACAGCTTCAAGTATTCAGCTTTTGGCGCAAACAGGTAGTTCTCCGATGGAACTGCGTAAAATGATCACATCTAGCGGCGGGACAACGGAAGCAGCGCTTAAGGTTTTATCCGCTAATGGTTCATGGTCTGAAGCGGCCTTAGCCGCCAGGAAACGCGCACAGGAATTATCTAAAAAGGAGTAGGTATGTCACGTATCGGGATTATCGGTGGTAGCGGGTTGTATAAAATTGAAGGGATGGAGATTATAAAGCAGGTAGCCTTAAAAACTCCTTTTGGCAAGCCTTCGGATAAATTTACAATCGGCAAATTAGGCGGCAAAGAGGTGGTTTTTTTACCGCGCCACGGAGTGGGGCACCGCATATCTCCGAGTGAAATAAATTACCGCGCCAATATTTTCGCGATGAAGAAATTAGGCGTGGAGCGG
>CAYRUB010000017.1:0-26001 GCA_964427405.1 uncultured Planctomycetales bacterium
TGGCCCAGACCATCTATCTTCTCATAAATTTTCTCCGCATAGGGCATATCATATAGACCTATTGTTTTATGGCTTTGGCCATCGGAAGCCAAACCATTGCCTTGCGGCTTATAAACGAAGAGGCCGGCAATTTCGAATAGTTCCGGAACTAGTTTTTCAGGCTCCAGATTCTTAGAGATTTTTTCAATGTAAATATCATAAACGGTTTCAGCTAACTCTAAATTACCTTCCTTATAAAACCCCGCGCCTACGCTTTTTAACTCGGCATCGCTGATTTTTCCTGAAGCAAGTTTATTCACGTAAAGTTTATAAATTGCGCGTGCCCCTGACTTTTCATCAGATGCTAAAAGCTTATCTGCGATATCTTTTATCAGACCAGGATCATCTGCTACTTTGGCATAGGCGCCCACATCTGCCGTCAGTTCATCCAGCCCCTGCTCTCCAAAAGTATTCTGCTGGTCGCGGTAAAACTGCCAGAGTAAAAGCCTGCTCTTAAGCCTCCAAGGACTGCTGCTGCTGGTTTCAGAAATAGCCTTTTTAGTATTTTCTAATATTTGGTCGCGATATGTATTGCCATTGGCAAAATAATCATCCCATAATTGTTTTTCTTCCAGGTATTTAAGCTGGCTGTAGCGGCTAAACGCCTTATAGTAACTTAGACAGCCCGCAGGAAGATTATTTTTATCTTTAAAAGTACCAAGAAAATCAACAAATTCATTATAGCGGTTATCTTTAAAATAATCTGATTTTGTCTTTTCGAGGTTTTCGTAGGAGAAAGCTCCGGAAGTGACATTTTCGGCGGTGGCTCTAGAAAAAACAGGTGCCCAAATAGATATACTTAAAACAAGCAACGCTAATCTTAAATTTTTCAACATGGATATTTCCTCCTAACCCCTTAAAGAACCTTCTTGCCCCGCGTCTTTTTCAGGACCGGATGCTTCCAGAATTCCCTGATCACATAGTATGCCTTGCGCGGTATACGTTTATTCAGGCCATTTTCCAATTGCTCCCCCAAACCAACTATGCCAAACCATTCTTCATTCATATTCATATTAGCTTGAGCACGAATATCAAAATAATAACTGCCGTTAGACCAACCGCTTTCAGTACCATGCACCCTCCAGGTCTCGGGATTATCTTGAGAATGCTTCCACCATTCATCCGTCCATTCAAAGACCGTGCCTCCGATACAATTACCTGCACCGGCTTTATTATTGGCCAGATTCTCATAAATCTGGTTCCACTGCGATTGCAAAAAAAACGCCTGCATATCCTGATCTTCTTTTTTAAGATAAGCATCGTAACAATCCGCACCAAACTCCGCCAATAACAACGGCTTATCAAACGTCATCTTCAAAGATTTAAAAAGATTACCAAAAGTCTTACCACGGTAAATAATGCAGGCCACGAAATCAACATCTGAGCAAAATTTGTTAGCCGAATCTAGCCCCACCAACTCCCCGTTACCCAGCCCCACAGGATGGTTGGGATCTATCTCATGTATCTGTTTGGATATTTCATTTACAAAAGAATAATAAATCTTTGCCCGCATCAATTTCTGTTTCTGCGGATTCGGCTCGCTATCTACCTCAGGGCTCGACCAGGGGTTTACGTAACCCAGGCAAGAATAATTATTTTCATTTCCTAAAATCCAACCCAAAAGCCCGGGCTCATCCTTATAAAGACGGACCATCTCCAATACCTGCTGCGTTACTTTATCTTGGAAATTTTTATCGCCGTAAAAAGGGCAAGGGTATTCCCAAAACCCCAGCCAATCCCCCATAATCGTACGTATCCCATATAATTTATACAAATCACTTATTACCTGTTTTACTTTCTGCGTCTCTTCACCTGTTTGATAAAGACGAATGGTATTAACTCCCATTGCCTTCATGAGTTTGCCGTCCACTAACCAGGGTTTAGCTTTATCGCTCCACCAATCATACTCATGGTTATACCCTATCGGAATAGGATTATAGCAAACACCTTTTACAATATATGGCGAGCCCTTAACTATAAGGCGGTAGTGCTGATTCTTTAGTTTTTGAATATAGACATCCTGTCTGGGCTGGCAGGCGGATAAAATAAATAAAAATAAAAAGCTACAGGCTGCAAGCAGAAAATGCCTGCAACCTGTAGCTGTAAATACAATATGTTTCTTATTATTCAAACTTGATTTCATCCAGGTAGAATGTAGCGCCTTCCGGGTTATTATCCACATTAGTTGACCAGGCAAAACCTCCGAGGATATATGACATATCCTTGCCTTTTAAGTCAATGGTATATTGCGTCCATTCCTTATTCAAGATAACCGGTCCGATAGTCGCGCTATCTGAATCCGAAAACTCTCCCATGATGCCCCCAACCTTAAACTCTTCAATGCGCTCTGTGCCAACAACACCACGCGCCCAGAAAGTAAGCTTGGTAGCTTTGGAAAGATCAAACCCTGCATCTAGATTGCCCCAGTTGTTCGCCGGATTCTGCCAAAAGATCCCTGCCCAGCGCGCGCCTTGCGTGGCTTTTCCGCTATAGATTATTTTAATGCAGGTATCCCCTAAATAGGCATCCTCTTTTGAAGAACCATCGTATTTTATGTCTCCATAATCCCCCATCCAGCCGGAAGGAATAAAATGGTTGGCTAAAGATGAGCGGTCGGCATAAACATAGAATGGCACAGCCTGTTGTTTTTTACCCTCAGGTTTTAAATTCGGATCAGCCTCAAATTTTATATCATCGATATAAAATGTGGCTCCTTCGGGATTTAAATCAGCGGTAGTAGTCCAGCCAAAAGCACCGTTGACGTAAGAGAGATCCTTACCTACCAAATTAACCGCATACTGCTTCCAGGTATCGGTTAACTCTATAGGGCCCATCTCAACTGCCGCAGAATCAGGGTATGTACCTTTGATCCCGCCGATCATTATTTTCTGGATTACCTCGCCGCCTTTTGCGCCGCGCGCCCAGAAAGTAAGCTTGGTCATTCCGGTCAGGTCAAACCCGCCTTTTTTATTTCCCCAGTTGTTCGCAGGATTCTGCCAATAAACTCCGGCCCAACCCTGAGTTTGCGATTTCTTAGCGCTATAAACAAACTGAATGCTGGTTGTGCCGCTATGCGGATTCTCCGCCGCCTGATCATTCATTTTGATATCGCCATAATCCCCCATCCAGCCGGAAGGGATATAATGATTATCTTTGGCATTCCTGTCTAAGAAAACCACAAACTCCTTGGGGCTGGCAGTCTTATCTTGAGCCATAGCAACTATCGGAACCATCATAACCAGGGCCAAGATTACTACTAATAACTTCTTCATACCTGCACCTCCATTGAGCGCATAACTTATGGAACAAAATGAACATAAGTTATTGCGCGAATTTGAGCACCTTGTGCTCTTGTTTAGCGAAATCCCGCCGAATACACCCTCTCATTTCAACTTCTTCTGATACATATAATAACACTTGCGCAATTGCCTTAAGAAGGGGCTTAATTGTCCATCACCCTGGCCAGCCATACCGAGCCACTCTTCATGCATATACCCATCGGGAAACGGACCGGCCCATAAACCCTTAGAGTCATGAATAGCCGGTTCATAAGCCTTCCACCACTCATCCAGCCATTCGAAAACTACTCCACCCAAAGCATTACCGGCACCAGGAGAAAATGCCATATTATTCTGGATATCCTCCCAGGAACCTAGATGGTATTGCGCCTGTAATTCTTCGGATTGATCAACATTCTTTCCTTCTGCGTAAGCCGGGCAGCCAAATTCAGTAATAAATGCCGGCTTACCCGCTTCTTCCTTAACCTGCCTCCAGAAAGCGCCAAACCCGTAATCTCCGCGGTAGGCATTAGTCCCAAATATATCTATGTCCGGAGCATTCTTGCCAAACTTATCTAAAAATAAAATATCCCCGCTGCATATGGCTACCGGATGCTCCGAATCAATAGATTTAATTATCCTGGCCACCTCATTAGCGAATTTAAAAAATGCCTCCGGCTGTTCATTAGCATTGCAGGCATAACCGTAAACATTTTCATTACCTAAAAGCCAAAATAGAACATAGGGCTCATCTTTAAATTCATTGACCATCTTTTTTACCGACTCAATCATATTCTTTTTATGTGTTTCATTATTATAATCAGTGCCCGGATTCCACTGGGCGCCGGAACCGATCGCGTACTTACCGAGAAAGTCGCCTACAATTACCCGGATGCCATAAGTTTTATAAAGATCACGCATTAGCTCTTTATTTATTTTAAGTGGATGATGATAAAGGCGGATAGTATTTACTCCCATATCCTGCATTAATTTAAAATCCCCCACTGCCGGCTCATCGCTATCCTGCAGATTATTTCTATCCTTATCTACAAAGGCATCATACGGCCCGTCAATTTTTCCGTTTTTATTAAAGTCTTCTTCCATCCAATTGCCTTGCGTGCCGTCATCCGGAGACTGGCCGACCTTAGTCGGGGCATAAGTAATCCCCTTAATAATGTATGGTTTATCCTCCACCAACAATTGCCAATCATAATTATTATACTGCACCAGGCGCACTTTACCCTTACCAACCTTCTTTTTTACACCTGAAGATTCAGCCGTAGGTTTTATCTTCGTTGCCTCTTGAGCCAAGTCAACCTTAACGAATTTTCCCGGGTTAACTACCGCAATATCATTTAAGATATCATTATCAAAGCCGTTAAGCATCTCAACCTCGGCGCCTTCCAGTTTATAACCTAACTGCGGGTTGCGCCTTAAGAGAAAATTTATTTTGGCAATCGCGGCCGCGCCGACATACCATGGAGTATGCCAATAAGTCCAACCGTAGCTTGCCGGAAAATGCACAACAATAGAATAATAACATTTTATCGCCTGAGTAATAAGACCGGCGCGCTCAAGGATCAGGCCGGTGCAGAATAATCTTACCCCCTGAGGCTCGCTTGAGGTTGTCCATTTTACAAATGCCGCCTGCAAATCAGGAGAATAAAGAAAGTCCCAGCCGTCGCCTTCCAAACGCTTATCCTTAATTACCTGTTTAAAAATCGGGTCCTTCCTGATTGAGCTGCTGTTAGGATAAACACCCTCTCCTACCGCAGCCATTAAACCCGCCTGATCCATAACCACATATTGATAATCCTTGGTCCCGATATTCTTAAACTGCCCGTATTTTGTATAATCCACAAAATCCTCTTTGCCGGGATCAAATAAAACCAGTTTTGTCGCTAGCTGGCTGACCTTTTTCTTTTGCTCCACTTCAATGGAACCGGTCTCTATCTTTTTTATACTCTGCTCCGCAGCCAGCCTTATCGACCAGAACCAGCCGCGGGGATCCCAAGCCTGGCCATAAGAATATTTATCCATAATCAACTTGAATATTTTCTTGGCCTCATCAGTTTTCTGCTGGCGCATCAAGCTTTCCGCCTGAATAAAATGACAAGTGGTCACGTCATTCAAAGCCTGCACCGCTTCTATCTCTTTCCTATTCTTAGGCAAAGCAGTCAAAGAAGCCTGCTCTTTATCCGCCTGCTGTTTATAAAGATCGATACATTCCTGAGTATATTTAAAGGTAGCCTCCACATCCTTTTTACCGTGGGCGATCCAGGCCTTGGTAGTCAAATCGCCGGAAGCAGGCTTATCTTCGGCAAAAGCAAGGCCCGCACTCAAAATTAAGGAAATTATTATAAATAAATACTTCCGCATTAGCCTACTACTGCCCCCTGGGTGACTCCTTTGACAATATATTTCTGCATCAAGAGATAAACTATTATAATAGGTAAAGCCGTGATGGTTAAACCTGCCATTAACAACGGATAATTGGTGACAAACTCACCTTGGAAGGTTTGCAAAGCCACCTGAAGCGGCATAAACTGCCGGTTATCAAAAACAATCAAAGCCAGGATATATTCATTCCATACTGTCAAGGCATTAAGAACGATCACTACTGCCAATACCGGCTTGGCAAGCGGCAAAGCAACATGCCACCAAATCCCAATCTTGGAACAACCGTCAATGCGCGCGGCATCTTCCAGCTCTTTAGGCATTTTGTCAAAAAATGTCTTGAGCAAAAATATGCTTGTAGAAAGACCCACGTTAACCATGCATAATATATATCCTATAGGAGTATTCCTTAAATGCAGTTTATTTAATAAAACATACAGAGCGACGAAACTCCCCGGGATAGGAATCATCATTGCCGCCATGAACATAATGAATAAAAACTTGCTACCCACAAATTTAAGACGGCTAAAGGCATAGGCAGCCATGGAAGAAATAATCACTATACCGAAGACTACTGAAACAGTGTAAATAATACTATTGAAGAAATTACGGCCAAAACCACCTTCCCTCCAAGCCAGAATATAGTTTTCTAAACGGAATTGATGCGGGATCAGAGAAATATCCTTAAAAATCATATCCTGAGTTTTAAAGCTTGAGGCAATCATCCAAAGTAACGGATACAAGCAAGTTATAGAAACACTGATCAATAAAATATGTATCAGCGTATTTACCGCGACTTTTTTGCTCTTATAATAAAACACATTTTTCATTTTAAAACTATTGACCTTTCTTGGAAAAACGGTATTGGATAAATGAAATCGCAATCAGGACCATACCAAAAGTAATCCCCTGCGCGCAGGCATAGCCAAAACGCGATGAGCCACGCATAGAAGCCAGGATCCTTAAAACCGGCACCGATGTATGGCCGGCAAATTCACCGCCTACAAGACTGACAATTAAAACAAACACCTGCATCGTACCCAAAACCGTAAGAATGGCAACCAACACCATAACCGGAATCATCAGGGGCAGGGTTATCTTCTTAAATGACTGCCAGGCGCTGGCTCCATCTACGCGCGCCGCTTCATAAAGTTCGCGCGGTATAGTTTGTAAACCAGCAAGGAAAATAAGAAACCCCCAGCCAAACCCCTTCCAGCAGTGCACAATCGCCACGGTAGTAAGAGCGGTATTTGGATCCGACAACCAGTTATGCGCCAAATTGCCGAAACCCATACCGATAAGCGTACGATTAATAATATTTGCTCCGTCAATATCGTTAATAATAAAACGCCAGGCCATACCCACAACTACCTCTGATAAAACCGGAGGGATAAAAAAGACCACCCGGTAAAAATTCTTCATTTTTATTTCACGGTCACATGCCAAGGCAAGCATAAAAGCCAGGATATTTTGAAAGGTAAGCGCGATCAAAGTAATGTAAGAAGCATTCCACATTGACTGCCACCAGTTAGCATCCTGAAAAAATATCTCTTTAAAATTCTGCAGGCCCACGAATACCTTGGTGAAAGAAATACCGTCCCAATCAAACAGTCCCAGTTGGAAGACCCAAATAAACGGAATGATATAAAATATGGAAAATATAGTTACTGCAGGCAATACAAAGGTGTAATTTTCTAATGCACTCTTTATCTTCATTTAGCTCTTTTTCTGGACATTTCCCGTTCTTTTATCTTTTGTACTTCACTGGCTACCTGCTCGGGAGTTTTTTCTCCTATAATAATAGACTGGATACCCCGGTCAAAAGCCTCAATTACCAAAGAAAACTCTGAGACACCCCATACATTAGGATGCGTAGCATAATCCATGCCGCGGGCAAACTGCGCAAGTATCTCAGGAATCTTGGCCAAACTATTTTTATTAGCAGGTAAATTATTGGTAGCCTGAGCTAAGTAAACCTGTTGATCCTGATCAGTCAGCCAAATCAAGAACTTTACCGCTTCTTCTTTATTTTTAGAGCGGGCATTAACCATAAAAGAAGATCCTGCCCCTCCCCAAATAGCTATGGGATATTGACTGGAAGCTTCCGGAGGAAGCATTGCCCCATATTCAAGGTTAGGATTCATCCCTTTATAAACATTCACACACCAGGAACCATTAAAAGCAAACACTGCTTTTTCATTAGCAAAAAGCTGTTCCGCGGTTTTGTTAATCATCGTTACCAGGCCCTGCGCTAAAATACCAGACCCCTGCATCTGTTTAAAAATGGACAATACCTTAATCCAGTCCGGGTCAGTATATGCAACTTCACCTTTAATCGTAGCCAATACTTTATCTTTCCCCATAATATTAAAGGCATAATTATTAGCCAGACAGTCAATCATCCAGACCTCACCCCATCCAGAGACTAACCCTTGCATTCCAGCAGCTTTAATTTTAGCTCCTACATCCAAAAATTCCTGAAAAGTCTTGGGCGGCTTGTTGGGATTTAAACCCAAATCTCTAAAAAGTTTCTTATTATAAACCATTTGGATGGTCATAATATCTATAGGCACACCGAATATACCGGGATTTATATTATAGCTATTCCCCGGGCCAAATTCATTTACCGCCAATGCCTTGGGGAAAAAATTATTCTTCCAGTTATTATTATTAGCCTCCATATAAGAGGTAATATCTAAAATATGTCCGGCTTTAATAAAAGAGGCGAAATCCCGCTTCTCTCCTAAGATACCAAAAACATCGGGAAGATTCGTGCCTTGAGCTGCAGCGCGAATCTTCTGCGAATAAGCATCCGAAGGAGCATAGAGTTCAAAATTTACTTTTACTCCGGTTAAAGCTTCATATTTTTTTGCCAATTCTTGGAAGGTTGGGTCACGGTCAGTCATCCAATGCCAAACTGAAATGGTGGGTTTTGAATCAACTTTCGCAGGACAACATCCTGATATAACAAATAATAAAAACAAAAAAATACCTAAACTTCTACGCCACATCCTTATACTCCTTCCGTTTGTCGTGAGGGATTTACCCCTTAGGGATAGATTATAAAAAGACGTAATGTTAAAATTTAACATATTTTCATGCTCTGGTCAAGTTTTTTTGTTTTAAAAAATCAGGATCTAAGAACCCGGGAGATGCCCATTAAATCCGCCTTCTCTAATTCTACTCCTAATTTATAATTATTTGTCCCTTCCGGCTTCTCCCAGACCACCTTACCCCTGGTATAAAGGGACTCCCCCTTATTTTTCATTTCCAGCCAAATTTCTAAAGCAGCATGCAGCCTTAATTCCTCGCTGGCTGCCAGGCCTAAACCCTTGGCACTGACATCCTGAATCTTAGCTAAGCCCTCTTTTCCCGTATCCGGATTAAAATACCGGGCAGCAATGTTCACAGGGAATCTCTCAAAAATTCGATGATCATTCATATCGTTACCTCCTTTCTCAAATCTTTTTTCATCCGGCCACCATTTCCCCTTCATTTCATTACGGCAATATTTGTTTAAAAAACTATATATCTTATCCTTATCAGCATCCCGGATCTTATCGAAGTAAATCCCATAATGATTCACCCCATTAAACACTTTGTGCCAAGCAATCCAGACTTCAGCATCTATGGTGTAATCCTCATAAAGCCGCAGATTGATTCTAAGCGAGGTGTCTTCCGGAAGTTTCGCATTTAAAACAATTCTCGCACCCTTATAGCTGATATCCTTAATCTGACAAGGCAGCTCCCCGGCAATTTGTTCTAACTTAAGCCTGCCCTGCTGTTTTACCTGATATCGAACATATCTTCTGTGTTCCTGCATTTATGCCCCTCTCCACCACTGTTCAACTGATCCACCGGAGAAATTATGCTTAACATATTCATTTATCCAGCTTATTGCCGATTCTTCAATCCTGTTAAAAGAAAGTCCATAGATATTCTTTTCATAGGCGTTATCATGCCAGGCCACGTGCGCCCCTACGTCAAATACTAAATCTTCAGCCAAGGCCAGCCTGAAATTTGAAAAGGCTTCATGAAAAAGATTCCTGCTCAAAGAAACCTTCATTCCGGAGGTGCTTATGTCTTCCACCGTACAGGAAATAGGACTAATCCCGCCCTCAAAAGTTAACCCTGCCTCTTTATTAATTTGCCACCGCGCCGCTCTCCTACGCTCTTGCATACCCCCTCCTTATCCGGTTTATTTAATACCTAACCTGCTGATATAAGAGAAGTTAACAATATTATCTCTCACTTTATAAGATTGTCCACTAATTCTTTCAAAACCCATCTCCTGCCTTATCCCGTTCTGCAATAATAAATACCTGGGAGATTCACTAAAGTTACTTTGCTCCAGAATAGGACTGGAAGCTACGGAGACCCTCATTTTCACCATAGCACTAGCCAATATCTGCTCTACTTTTTCTTCTTCAATCTTCAATCTTTCGGCAATATGTTTAACGCTTATCTCTGAAACCTCAACAGCTATTATTATATCCCTTTCCAAATCAGTAAGCCTGCTAAATGCATCGGCAACTAAATGGTTTTCAAAACTTCCGCCTTTTAAATCTATTCTATCTATAAGCTCAGATTCACTCAGGGCACTTCTGTCCGGTAAAGCATCCTTTAAGCTAAACCCCCCAGAATTCAATTCCTCATCAATAGACTTCTGCGTAAAAAAAAGTTTGTTATTTTCTTTTCTCATTTTAACAAAAAATCTATTCAGCTCCTTTCGTGCATAATCTTCAAAACCCGGCCTGATATTAGAATCAATGCCCGCATATTCATCCACAATATCATACAGATACAATATGCCTTCCTGGATTAATTCTTCAATATACCCGTTTTGAGGATTGGCATAATGGCCGGCTGTTTCTTTTACCAGCCAAATGTAAGATTCGATAAGAATAGTCCTGGCCTCAAGATTACCACATTTTATTTCACCCAAAAGCCCCAATTGCCGATTTTGATCAAGATGCGTTTTTTCATTATAATAATCCTTGATGGTAAAAGGCACTCTTTCGGGAAGCTTTTCTTTGGATATGGCGGTCCTTTTCAAACAATATTCAATATAATCCTGCGCCAAAACAACAATTTCATTTAAGGGATGCGCCAACTGTATAACCTTATGAAACTCTGCAAGTGCGCGTTTATATCTCCTTTTGGAAATATATTCTTCCGCCCGGGTGAATCTGGATTCAATCTCTTTAGATTTATTTATCTCGTCGCAATGTTTAAGATACGCATTGGCAGATTCCAGAATTTCTCCCGCTACGGGATCGGTAATAAACTTACCCTTAAGCCCTCTTGATACCTTATTGAATATTTTAACAGCTTCAATTAATTTATCTTTTAAAAATAAATCTATGCCCAGATCATAAAGCTCTTTTAAATTAAATAGTTTTTCCTGGCGTGCAGCTTCGATCTTCCAGGCATGCCTGTCGGCCTTAAAAATACTCCGGCAGTGATCAATATAAATCCTGGCTTCCCGGACAAGGTTAATTTCTTCAACTATGGGCACTTTTCTTTTGCTCTTGGTATAGATTATTCTGGAAAATAATCTTTGCGCTTCTTTATATTTAGCTTGGGTAAACAGCTCTTTAGCCTGGGCATAAAGCCTGCGCGGTTCATCCATCCTGGAATCATTCCTTAGCTTAGACTTAATAAGCACCTCCCGGCGGATGCTTTTTCTGACATCGATCACTAAAGGCTTATTATCCAAATCAAATATATAGTTACCTTCTCTATCCTTAATGAACTTGAGAAAGGCCGGCTTGCCGTTAATAAATTTTGCTTCTACCCTGGATCCGGGGTAAAGATGGAACCCTCCCCAGTAATCCATAAGATTAAATATGCCACGATTATCCAGGCCTATTTCCGAGACTATATAATCTAAAACCTGGTTGCCGTCACCGTTTACCAGCTTATCATTGCTCCATTTTTCAAAAACATTGAATAATTCGCCTTGAGCGAATGAATCTTCAGCGCTATCTTTGACAGTTTTATACATTAAAGACAGCCTTTTGGTAGTTAAAACTTCCCCGCCTTCAACCACCTCCGCACCCACAATAAAAGCTTTTTTACCGGTGGGGTTGCGGATATCAAAAATATTAACCCTCTTATAACCATACCTGGAACCAAAATCTATCCAGTTTTCCCTCCCGCCTATATTTAAAGAGCCGTCTTTACTTAAAGGATAATTGTGAATTTCGTATTTTTCATTCAACATATTAAATTCTTCTTCAGAACGTAATTCCACAAAAGACATTGTATAGGACTGCTTTTCTTTATCCCAAATAAGTGAGAATTCAACATCTAAATCTGAATCTAAAGAGGTAACTCTTCTGACCAATCCGTCTATAACCAAAATTTTTACTCTTTCGTTGGGATTTTTGTAAAACCTTGACCAGCGCCTATGCTCTTTTGGCATAGTACCGTCAATAAACGGCCTTCCGCCGCCTATCCATAAACCGCCATCATAATCCAGATAGCCATAAACAGTGACATTTTTGAACTGCGCTAATTTATTGCGTTTTATCTTTTCTGAATACACATCTATTGTCTCCTGGGTAAAATTATCTATTATCGGAAAAAATTCCTTGGAAGTGTTGTCTTTAGTAAATAAAATTCTCTGCGGGAAACCCCCCTTTATCTCTAGTAAATATCCGGATTTGTCATAAGCAGTAAACTTCCCCCAATACTTACCTAACGTTAATCTTCCCCCTTTAGTCAATACCCCTCTTATAACCACATGGCCTAATTTCTTTAATTCCCCCAAACTAATATTACGAGGCAGATCGCTTTTGTTAATAACCGTAAAAGATGAAAAGTACGGAAGATGCTCCACCGGCGAACTCCCGCTTTTCTTCCTTTTAAGCTTAATAATTTCACACCTATTATTTCCGGCACTCCTTAGCTCAACTTTCCCGGTTTTATTAACTTGGGCCATTAATACCCCTAATTCTTCTTCACTAAGCATGTCTTGCCTGCCTAAAATAACTCTAAAATAAAGCTCTAATTCATTGGCGCTGACTTTGCCTGAAGTTTGCTCTACTCTTTTAGACAACCATGCGATAACATTCTTCATCTGCGCCTTATCAAAACGGCTATTTCCTGATAGTATCTCAGCCGGCGAGGAGGCGGCCGGTGAGCTAGAATAAAAATCCGGAATCATTTCCTTTATTATTCCCCTCTCTTCATCAACAACCTGAAGCCGTACATAATCAATAATCCCGGCGCGATGCATCCTTTCGGGATTACCAAGCTCCCAGAGTTCTCCGTCGTTATACCAATCTAAAAATAACCGGGCGATTATCTCTCTGCCTTCGGATAAATAGAAAACCTGATTTGTCAAATAGGTACCAATAACAATTTCTTCTTCAACCATAGCCGCGATCATCACCGCTATATTGAAATTTAACCTGATGCCATAGATTTCCCTCAAGGTCTCTCTTGCTATTCTGCGAAAATAATCATTATTTTCCTCTCCGAGGGATAAACCATAGACAGCATAATTGTGCGTTTTAAGCACCCCCCAATAACGCAGGTCAGCACGACTTGGAGATACGGCGTAAGAGTTCGGAAATTCATACTTTTCCTCCAGACATTTTCTATATTCATGAGTATACCTTAAATAGTGCTTGCGAGAATGGGTATGGATATCCGCCACAGGATATATGGTTTTCTGATCGATGCCTTCGGATGTAATCCATTTTTCAAATAAATACGAGAGCATCTCTTTCAGCTTAAGGTATCTTTCATGGTCGCTTTTTATTTCTATCTGTAGCTGTTTCTCCGGGAGGACAAATAGTTTTGTTTTGCCATTACCGGAAAAAATCAACCCGCGCATCTCTGTCGCGCTATCAATAGTATCCTCGGCGTACCCGCGTATTTCTTCTAAGGTATCGCTGCTTATGGAAATACAATGCTCCACCGGCGAGCTGGACTGCCCCAGCGGAAGAACAGAAAAGCCTCTACTGTAATCAGTATTTATGTAGGCTTGGGTGTAAACTGAAAGCGGAAGGTCGCTAATTTCAAATTCTAGGTCTACGCCATTAGCCAAGAAAGTACCCTCCGCTTTCTTCCTGTAAGGGAAATACACGGGCACTATACTATCCCCCCCCATACTTCCGATATGAACAAGATTAATATCCTGAGGATTAACGGGCTGAAATCCAAAGTTTTTGTTCAAAATCATCCCCAGGGTAGGAATAACATTTTCATGAAGCCAATCCATAGGAAAGAAGTCCATAAATCTTCTAATCAGAAGGCTGGACAAGCCCCTGCCTCTATATCCTAATTCTAATTTCATCCCCCTGATTCCGAAATATTCTCCCATACCTATCATATTCTTTTGAGTTAAACCATAGATAAACCCTACATCCCTTCCATCCTGCTCGTTAATCCACATGGTCGCATTATCAAAATTTCCTGAAAACCTAAGCTTGAACCTATAACCTCTAGCTTCAAAAATATGCTTTCTTTGCTGAAATATCCTATCGCTCATAAAGCTGGATTGCGTAATCAAGGGCGATGCGGCACGATTATCCCTCCGCATGGTTGCCTCTATCCAAGTTCCCCGAAAATTATTATCATTTTTAATTGGTTGGCTGAACAATATTTCCCCGCCTTCGGCCTTCTCCAAAGTTTGAGTAATATTCCTGGTGTGTACCGTAACTTTACCGCCGTAATAACCCACAAAATCTTTCTTTACATAATAAAGCCCAACCCCTAAACTGTTACCTCCGCTCAATTGTTCTTCAAAAGCTTTCTCAATAGGGATAGAAAATCCTTTTCCGGCATCACACACATGAACATTATATTCTTCAGCTGTTTGAAATATTAAAACCAGCATTTTAGTTTTAACATGTTTGAAATTATGCAGCAAATGCGCAAGAACTGATAAACGAATATCAATGACGCCAAGCTTATCTGCTGCTTTACTCATATCTTCATTATTTTCTATTAACTCAGCCAATATTACGCCTTTTTCATTACGTAAGTTTTTCAATGAATAAACACCTTCCAAAACCTGCATTATCAGATTACGTTCAATCAGCGGCGAGGAAACCGGTGAACTAACGTCCACCCCAAATAAAGGCTTTCCTGCCTGCAATTCCAGCATCCTTCTTGTTTCACCGTTAAGGCTTTTGACTCTTGCGTTTCTTATCTTTATGCCTGTGAAACCTCTAAACGCGTTCTCCAATGATTCAAAATCAAAAAATCGATACGGCATTCCATTAATATTAAACAAATCTTTATGCAAGGGAAGGCCCTTGCCGTATTTGTCATCGGCTTTTGAATAAACCATCGCAAAAACCTTTCCTCCCCGCTTAAGCACCCGCCAGGTTTCATCAACAATACGCGTCATCTTCTTATCATCAAAAGAAATAAAACAGCAATTGGCAAAAACCGCGTTAAATTTTTCGTCCGGGAAGTTAAAAGGCTCTGATAAATCCTGAATACGCGCAACAAGCCTATGCGGAATACCCTGTCTGGCCGCCTCTTGAGATATTCTGCTTATGCAAACAGGAGAAATATCGGTAGCTGTAACAAAACACCCGATATCCCGGGCTAAGATAATCTCATCCTCTCTTCGTCCACAGCCTAAAGAAATAACCTTGTCTCCGTTTTTAAATAAGTTTTTATTCAATAGCCGGCCCATAAATTCGCTCTGCGGCAGACTTATGGCCTGCCAAATCTTAGACCAATTATATTCTTGCTGGCTCGCTGTAAGCATCTTGTTATCTCTTAAGTAAACAGCCTTTGCAAACGCCTGGCGTTCACTTTGGAGTCTAACCGGCGAACTGGTGGTCGCGACAACAGGCTGCGGCTTGACTTTTTCCGCAATTAATCCCATTGCCCCAAGATATCCCTTAGGAGCAAATACAAAATCATTAACCCGATACCCCTCTACCTCAAGAAGTTTTTTAACTTTCTTAAACTCCTCTTGATGAGGAGCTTCTACAGACATACTCAAATATCCCGTATTAATAACTAAATCAAAAACCCCATCCTCTTTGATTATTTCCAATGAATCCCTGTTAGCGCTACCATAATGCCTCCACGGCCCCATATTCAACAACCCGATTAAATTACCGTTACCATGGAATTTCCGCAAGAAACTGCGGATCAACTCTTTTTGATCTAAATTTGCATTAAGAATATAAAAATCATCCCCTTCTATCCACCCATGTTCTTCCAGTACAACTTTTGCGAAGCTTACGTCCCGGGGATTATTTTCTATTAAAATAACCCTACGTGCTCCCAAGGAAAGCGCCACAGAAGAAAGAACACTTGTACCGGCCCCAAAATCAACAACAGTTGCGTTTTTAAACATTCCCTCTCTTGCCAGGATCGGAGCAATAGTAGAAACCGTAAAATCATTCAGCGGCTTCCCGGGCTGGGCTGACCAGGGAGAAATAAAAAAAATGGAATCAGAATGCTTAGTATAAAGATCACCGAGCCTATCTTTATACTGCCTGGCCAATGCCCTTGTCTTCTGAGAAACCGACTCCCGAGAACTCCCATAGCTATCTGACAAAAGGACGATAAATACCATCCGGCCTAACCTATACATACTTCTGGTAAAATTACTTTTAAGACTATATTCCTTGCCACCTACTTGTATTTTCCGGTTGCCTTCCAGAGGAAATCTTGGAAGAAGTTTTTCAATATCCCTGGACAATTGGGCCGCCTCGTTCTCTAAAACTGTTTCTTTATCGGTAAATATTACTTCCATCGCCGGAAAAACAACAGGAGCGGTCGGCAAAATGGATAACCGGCCATGGATATCATCAATAACCCGCCTGACTAACTCTTCATTTTCTTTTTTAATTCTTATTTCCAATTCCGCGATATCATCCGTAGCTTTTTTTAATGCCGCGATTTTTGCATCAAGTTCGCTGTTAAACTCTAGATGAAATCCACCCATTGATTCCATGGCACGGCTAAAACGGTGCGCGAGATTGCTGACAAACCCCCCTGTGGATTCAAACTTAACACTTCCTACCGGCGAGCTAACCTTATATAATTCAGACAAAGGAACTGTCCTATTGCTTCCCAGAGCATGGCAATAATCAATAAAAAATTTAGTTTCGGGAGTGAACTCCAGGGAAAACATTTCTTTATAACGCAGCGCCCTTTTAATATTATCCGGGCTTATCAACTGCCCTTTGACAAACCGGGCTTTCTTTTGTTTTAAATCTTCAATTCCCCCAAAAGCGTCATAGACATTGCCTTTTAAATCCATCGCCATCAGGTTAATGGATAACTCCGTCTGTATGGGGATAGGCTTCCAGGTTAAAGAATCAAATACTACGCCGTTTTGGAATACCGGATGTATTCTTCTGCCTTCAAAATTAGATACTCCGTCGGATAATTGATAGAAATCCAGACCAAGACAAGCAGCCAGCCCAAATAATTCATCCTGCTGTTTAAACCGAATATGGGGAGCCGGCGCCTTGCTTCTAGATATAAACCTCCTGGCTAAATCATTTATTTCCATAGGTATTATAAAATCTATATCCTTATTGGCTATTTGCCTGCCTGAAACCATGTCTCTGACTAAACCTCCGAAAAACAAGAACCTGTCTTTATATTCCGTCCCCCCTAAAATCCTTATAATATCCTTAAGAACCCGGTCTTTTATCTCTAATTTAACCGGCGAACTGGCGAACACTCCCACCCCTGCCTGACGCTCATAATCCGCTTCTTCTTGCGCCAAATCCCGCGTCAATTCAGGCCAAGAAAAACCGCCAACTTTATTAAGGTAAAACGGTACCGCCCGCTCCGGGAAATAATACACGACCGAACCAGGAAGGATGCTAACCTCGGAAAAAGCCTTCCTGGTGATGAATAATATCTGCAGCTGTTTGGCAAAACAATACAAACTATAACCTTTACCCAAAAGCTTTTTCCCATCCTTCGACAATCCGCCAAGCTCCTTGTTCCAATCTTCATACTGTCGTCCCACCCCTATGGCCAATTTGATGTGTGCATCACTCTGTTTCGACACCGCCACATGGAAAACACACCGATCCCCGTAATAAAAACAATGCCAATCATACCACTGACTGTTAAAATGTCTCCTCCACTCGATCCCGTGGCCGACTTGCGCCGGGGATATAGCATCTGACTTTATCCCCGTGACGGCTCCGGCGCCAAAATAGAAAAGAAGTTTTTCAAAAGCGGATAAAGGCTTAACCAGACGTTCAAAACCTCTCAGGCGCGCCAAATCATCTTTACCCCTATTTCTCAAAATACTCTGCGCGCCATCAAACGCCTGAGATAAAGCCGTAGTTGTTTTCTCAGGAACCGTCTTGCGGAAAGCCTGTAAATATGCCAGATCTATCTCTGGCGAAACGCAACCGCTGAACTTAGCGGATTCTAAGAGTTTCTTTCCAAAAACTTCCTGGAACAAACCGAGACGCTGGGCTAGCCCTAACCCATTTGGGACCCGCTCTTTAAATTCAGAAACGAGCGCCATTTGATCGATAACCAACGAGGTGGCCGGAGAACTGGAAGAAAAACCATAACGTGCTATAAATTCATCCTTTTTAGTCTGCTGCTCAAAAAGATACTCTTCTACGCTCCAGGCTGTTACACCATCGTCAAAAACATCCCACCGCATATCCCTATGACCCAGAGTCCTGATTTTAGTCAAGGTTGATTCATTCTTTAACTCGGGGTCATCTTTAAGTAATTTATTAATCCCGAAGACCCTTAGTTCATGGCCAAGGCCTACAAAACGACGGGCTTCTAGTTCAAGCAGCCTATTCCAGGGAGATATCTCCATAACTGCATAGTTGGCATCCTGGCTTAGACTCGAAAACCCAACATTCAAATCAACCCAACCTTCTATTTCTAGTTTTCCATTATTAAAAGACAAGGCTAAATATAGTTGGCCTAAGTCTTCTGCCTGCCACTCAAGAAAATCCCTGTAAGCTATTACATCCGCAACATGCTCCGGCCCAGGCTTTCCGTCAAACGATATCCATCTATTAAAACTATTTGCCGCGGATAATTTCATAGCAGCATTTAATGATTTTGCCATTACTACCGGTAATTCCACCATAACCTTTCCGGCATGATTATGACCAAGGACCACTGCCTTGCCTTCCAACACAATCCCGCCATAAATCTGCGATTGAATGGTTTCTTTTACCGGTGAGCTAGACATACACGCATCAATCCCCTGTGCTAAAAGATCCCGAAGGATTCCTTGATCGATAAAATCAAGAGTAATCAAATCCGTATCCAAGATAACATCCGCCCTTACCCCCGGACGGTCAAATGCCAGACAACGCTCGTCGACAGACGTCCTTATTTGAGCATATTCGTAACTTCCGGAACCACGTTCAATTCTCGACTGCCGAACACTCAGCGTGCCTGTCAAACGAACGTATAAATCCAGATCCTCTGCGGCCGGCGGTCTATGCATCACGGCTTCCATAAATAAAACATCACTGTTTGCTTCTTCTTTATCGCACGCAGCAAAAGCAAGTACGCACGACCCTATTCGAAGACGAGCTTCGTCAATCACGCTTATTTTTAAGCCCATATTTTCCAAAATATCCTTCAAAATTCCGATGAACGTCGATTTCAAAACGCCCGGAGGCCCGACAAAAAGAATCTGCGCCGATCGGTCAAATACGCTCCTATTTTTCCAATTTCCCCAAGCAACCTTGCCAACTCTCTTGCCAATAGAAATAATCTGTTCTTGTAAGAATTCTAAACCTGGTTTTATCTCACCAGCCGGCGAGCTGGAAGACTTATCTGAATAATCAATGCCGGCATCACTTAAAGTAATTTGCTGCGATGCGACAGGTTTGCCCATGACCACCACTATCCGGTGTTCCTTGCCGTCATCCTGCAGCACAACGCCACCGTCGATATCTTCAATCTTTTTCCCGTCAACGGCTATGCTTTTGACTCCGGTAGAAACTCCTGAAGGGTTGTTGACGACTATCGTATATGTGGTATCACCTCTGCGGTGCGTAACGCTATAGGTTTTCCATAGTTTCGGTATACATGGGCTTACCATAAGCCGGCTGCCCGCTCTGAAACGTATACCGAGGATATATTCCATGCCTATACGGTAAATCCACCCCGGACCTCCGGAATACCATGTCCACCCTGCTTCTCCCTCACGATCCGCGCCGTAAATATCTGCGGCAACTGCGTAGGGTTCGCCTCCGTAAACCGGATCTGTGGCATGGGTTGTAGGAAGCAATGCCTGGTACAAACGGAAGGCAAGATCGCCGTCTCCGAGCAAGGCAGCCGCCAGGGGCAACCAACTAACCCCATGCGTATACTGTGCCATGTTTTCCCGTATACCCGGCGGATAGTCGATAAACTTATCAATCGCCCTGTCAAACAAAAGTATGATTTGATGTTTAGCTCTATATAACCGCTTAACGGCTGTCCGAATGGCTTTTTTCGCGTGGCTTTCCGACGCGCCTCCGGAGATCACCGCCCATGACTGAACGATTGCGTCGACAAAATCAAGCTTCTCTCTACTATCCGTGTAGGCGCGTATAAAATAACCACGGTTCCATCCGAATTTCTCCAGATTGTCTTTGAGTTTCGCGGCTTGCGCGCGGTATCGCTCTGATGTTTCACTGTCATGTCTTCCGTCGGCTATGAGCGCAAACCGGTTCAAATTATCGTACAGGAAAAAACCAAGCCAGATGCTTTCGCCTTTGCCCGCGGGTCCCACGCGGTTAAGCGCATCGTTCCAGTCTCCGGAACCCATAAGCGGAATGCCATGTTCTCCTATCTTGCCGAGCACACGGTCAATGGCTTTTTTGGCATGCTCATATACCGACGCCGGAGCCGTATAGCGCTGAGGAACAAAACAACGGTCATTCTCTCCTAATTTAAGTTCACCTTTATCCCATTCCCTTGAATCCAAATCTATGTACGGAGTTTTCTCGTCTAAAATGGTAGTATCACCTGTCGTCTCAAGATAATACGCAAGCGCATACGGCAGCCAAAGCAAATTGTCTGATATACGCGAACGCTGCCCGAAATTGTTATGCGCATGCCACCAGTGCTGGACGTCGCCAGCGGAAAACTGATGCCGCGTTGATTCGATAATATGTTTGCGCGTCTCGTCGCGGAAAAACGAATTACCCGTGGCAAGCAAATTCATAAAACTCTGCAGTTGGTCCCTAAAACCAAAGGCGCCTCCTGACTGGTACATACCTGAACGGGCAAGGATATGCGCGTAGTATGCCTGATACGGCAGCCAGTTGTTAACAAGGATGTTAAACGATCTGTCCGGCGTCATGACATTGGCCGCGCCCAACTTTTTACGAACGTCGGCAACGCTCTCTTCAAAAGATTTTTGTACATCAGCGGGATCATGGTAGCGCGCGATAATCTCCTGTGCTTCTTTTTCAGATTCCGTCTGGCCAAGAAGGAAAGAAACACTCTTCTTCTGAAGATTTCCACCTTCCTTGCTTTCAACAAATTCTATTTTTGCGTTCAAACCGTCAAAAGGATCTTCTTCTGTGCTCATCGAAGTACCGGGAACAGTTTGGCCACCGACGAACGCGTGGAAAGCGACTGATCCCGGAAAAATCGAATCTTTGCTCTGCGCGAACAACGCGCCGCTTTTTTTGTCGAGCCAAGAGCGCGTCTGGTCAGCGGTTTTAGGATAATTCTGGCCGAGTGCCCACTTAAGAAAACTAAATACCTCAAGAGAAAGCGGCGCTTTGCCGGCA
Organism: uncultured Planctomycetales bacterium; assembly: GCA_964427405.1. Lineage (GTDB taxonomy): Bacteria > Omnitrophota > Gorgyraeia > Gygaellales > Profunditerraquicolaceae > UBA6249. Next base: position 21,440 of record CAYRUB010000017.1, read on the forward strand.
TACGCCGCGTCTATCTGCCAGAACTCTATAGGATGTATCTTATCAACAAACATCGTCATGGTGATCGTAATCCCCGTCAGAGATTTTGCACCGGTAAAAATATAACGAATGTAACCGGGCGATACCCGTACTTCATATTTCCCGTTGGCTGAAGGCCGCGGATTAGGAATCAGCGACCACTCCTCACCGGTAACGGTATTTTTTACCATCACGCCACGCGGCACCTGGTAATAAGGAGTTATTCTTGACTGCTGGCTGTTTTTGTAGAAACTATAGGCGCTCCCCGCCGCATTCGCGACAAAGCCTATAACCCCGTTTGAAACCACCATTGACCATGGTTTTTTCGTGGCGAGCGGATTTTTAATAATGCATTCACTACCGTCGCTTGAGAATTCGTAGAGCGACTCAGGAGAAACTTCGGGGACGATCGCCGGAACCCCTCTTATCCGCATAGCGCGATCCGCCTTTATTTTCAGTTCACGCATCGCCAGGAACGTGTCGTCGGAAGGCAGAGAAGGCGACTGCTTCATATGCTCACATGAAAGAAAAGTTTCCTCGCAGCGATGCCGAGCTACCAGCTTCTCCACGTCCTCCCGGCTCTCGGCGGAACCACTGAGGAACTTCATCGTAATAGATTTACCGGAAACCGCCGTTTCTGTTTTTGAGAGCGCGGCCGCGGGATTTAATGTATAACCACTGTTGCCTTTAAACGCATGGCGTAGAATGGCAACCGGTTCCGCCAGGCTTCCCAACCCACCCAACCACCAACCCAGAAAACTTAACCTGCTCGTGTCCCAACCATCTACACACGCTCCATCTTTTCCGCCACGCGCAAAAAATCCTACCGGCTGGCGTTCCTGTTCAGGCCCCTGCACGGTCCTTCTCTGTGCAGTAATAACACCGCTCTTGCGGTCAAAATCAGTCTTGACAAAAAGGTCCCTGTATACAGGATGCCCCAGATACGCGTTTACATCATCCATTATCCAATCATGGTAACCGGTAACTTCAAACACACGGTCTAACGCCGAGTCGTTCGTAATAATCAAATTCCATATCTCCAGCGTATCCTCCGGCGAATATGAAAGTTCCAGCTGTACACGTATCGCCTCTTCGCTCCCCGATCCTATTCGGTAATTAAAAGTTATCTTTCCGTCTTTGCGTTCCACGGACTCCGGAAGCTCTAATCCCACGGAAAAGATTTTGCCGCTCGTAATGTCCTTTATATAAAACACTTTGTTACATGAAAGCGCATAATTCCATCTCCCCCAACCCGACCATCCGGTATCAGAAGCATATACGAGCGACCCGAAATGCCCTATAAAATCTTTGGGATCAGGCGACATTTTCGGGTCTTTTTCATACGCCTTTCCCGGTTCAATTTCTACTACCTTATAATCTTTGGTCGCTATCAAACTCTCAAGTATCTTGTTGTTTTGCTGGCTCCCGTGGAACCAGTCAGTCAATACGCCGCTGCCGTCGGTACCAGGATTCAAAGCGTTAACCAGCCCTAAAAATCCCCATCCTCCATGATGCGCATAGAATCGCCGCATCGGCTTGTATGAATACCCGTTAAACCACAGCCATTTTTTCTTGCCTACTAATACCGATTCGTAAAATCCATATTTTCCGCGCATCTTTCGTGACTCCAGCGCCCTCAAGTTATCTGCTACCTCATGAGGCACAAGAGATGCTGCCATCGCTGATGCATACCAAGTTGTCACAGGCATGCCGGTGAATTCCCGGTCAATAGCCAACTCTTCATCCCCAATCGCAGCATAAACATCTTCACTTCCGGCATATCGAGCTGTAGGCACTGCCGCTGTCTCGGATTTTCCCCAAAGCGCACCGCCGGCTAATGCATTCCTCATCATAATCCGCACCGCCTGCATCTCTGCCTGTCCGAGCAAAGTATCCTGATTCTCCTTTGCCAGTAACCGCGGCATCAGCAGTTCCATCCCCGTACCGCTCCAGCTCTGTAGTAGCAGAGCGTCGTTTATCACCCCTATATTTTTTATCTTTCCGCCTAAATTCAGCCACGACCCCGCAGGAATATCCCCCTTCATAATCGCTACCATATAAGCTAGTCGCGCTTCGCTCATTATTAAATTATAGTGGCCTGCCCTGACAGTAAAAACCTCCTCGCCGTCCTTATTTTCTATATCGGCGTCACGATGAAGAAGCCCGGCCTCGTCATCATACAATATCCCGAAATCCATATCATCGACGATCTTAGTGATACGTTCCCTCAGGTTGGCCGAACCCGCCAGAAGTTGCTTACCGCCGGCTATTGCTAATCTCTCCGCCTCGGCTAAACCCCGCGCTGCCGCGATCAGAAACCCGGCAAAATTTCCATTGTCAATAGTAGAAATATGCCTTTCCCATATCTGGCGGGGCTGACCATCGATACTGTACCAGTTATACAGATGGCCTTTGTATGATTGTCCCGGAGTAAGAAGAATCTTTTCAACCGTTTTAATGGTATTATTTATACGATCATAGCCTTCTTTCAAACCGATAAATCCCATTTTGATTGCAGCAACTACACAAAGGATATAAGTTCCGATATTTGTAGTAGAGGTCTGGTAAACAACCTTCTCCACTGCGCCGTTTTCCCCCACTTGCACAAAGTCCGGCGGAAGATAACTGGTCTTTTCGGTGACATTTTCAGCGAAAAACTCCCACGCCTGGCGCGTCACCCCGAGCAAATATTTCTTGTCAGCGTCCGACCAGTTATACGAAGGCGCACTACCTTCCGGGCGCCTTAAGGCGGCTTTCAAAACAACCGGTGAGCTGGTGGCGTTGGCTACTTCAGTAAGAAGCCTCAACGTTTTCCTAAACATAATCTTGCTCATCCTGTCATTACACCAAACCGCCTTGCCGATTTCTAAACCTAGAGGATTAGCATCTAGTCTCTTTCTCTTTACATGAGAAAACCAGTCCTTCTGCAATTCGACGTAATCTGCCCTGGTAAATTCAATTTTTCCAATAAGTTTATAATCTATGGTATTTAAATCGAACTGCTCATCCCTGCGATTAAATTCGCGGCCGGGGCGCCACATGGATTCATCAAGGCATGTCTTGATAAACAAAATAACAGGCAAATGTTTAAGGTCTTCCGGGTCGGCATCAAATTTATTTTTCATTCCCTTCATACCTAATAGAAGAACCTCCGTAACCATTTCCCCTAAGAACACCTTAACGTTATTTTCTTTTATTTTGGCGCTTATAATATAAACATTGCCGTAAAATTTCTTAGAGTCACTTTCCATTATCTTTTGAAATAATGACCTCGGCAAACCGTGAATGCCTATATCATCGGGTAATCTTTCAATTAATTTTTTTATCTGGATTGGGTCATGCCAAAAATTATTTCTGCCGGCCGGCGAGCTGGAGCCGCCATCCAAGACGTCTTTTATTTCATATGAATTCTTTCTTTCTATATCCTGGCGGTCAAATTTATTAATTGTCCCTGATTGTGTGCGCTTACCGGTTACCCGATCAACATAATCAATAGTGAACCGCTCTATCTCGCCATAATTACTTACCGCGTTAAAACGCCCGTTATTTTTCCCTACCGCTCCATAAGCAAACGGATATCCCGAACCAATCCTTTCAGGCATAAAAACATATTCCTGAGATTCCAAGCCGGTATCGTACGGCCGGCGGGATCCGTCTTGCAGGCTTCTTCTTGAACTTTTACCTCTCACAACAATATCACCAACCAGAGAAATCCCATTACCCCACTCCCAATCAATATTCAAATCATGATTAACTAATTCCTGCCCGGTATGTTCTGTTTTTCTCAAAGTATCCGACGCCTTGAAAGAAATCATATGCGCATCTCCGGAAGAAACAGTCATACCGGTATATTTGCCGAGATACCATACGAAACTATTTTTAATTGTATCCGCGCCGGCAGTAATAAAAATAAAAGAACAACCGGATATTACCGCAATCAGAGCGGCCATGCGCATCCGCATTAAATAAGCGTGTAATATCCTTCTGGGCCAAAGTAATAAAATAAAATCGGCTAACCAGCCTGCCACCCCCGAGGTCAAACTCTTTATTCCATGTACATAACGGATTAATGACACGCTAACCGCTGCCATAAAAATACTGAAATAAACCCAGTGCAAAGGGCTATTTATAAATTGGATCAACAACTTAACCGGCTGGATGATAACGGTATCCAGGAAAATAGCCGTAAGCTGGAAAGAAGACATGAAAACTAACAAAAGCGGCACGCCGGAAAAGAACGCCAGGGCTGACGTAAGCACCATAATACCCAAGAAAAACATAGATATGTATACGAAGGAACGAAATTGGAATTCCGAAGTCAGACCCCACTGAAAGTTACGAATCCTGCGGCCGTCGCGGCTAATCTCATGCAGTGTTTTTCTGTAGGATTGCCCCTTTAAACTCACGGGAGAAGAAACATTAAGCTGAAGATTTCCTCTGATTTGCCTGGAAATTAACGCGCTGAAAGCTAAAGCAGCATCAACCTTCTTGATTCTTTCTACCACAGGAGGATGGACCACTATACCCAATTCTCTTTCTAATTT
>CAYRUB010000018.1:0-22723 GCA_964427405.1 uncultured Planctomycetales bacterium
GCGCGCCATAGCGTAAAACGCCTGCAGGCGGTATTAGGCTATCAGTTGCTTAGCTCTATTGCTTTGGGAGTTAGCGGACAACAACAGGTTTTGCAGGCGGTGGATGTAGTTTTTAATGTAGTAACTTTAGGTTATAGCCGCAAAGACGAGTATTTGGCGGATAAGCTGGGAGTAAAATATGCATTGGCCGCGGGATTTAATCCTTATGGAATGATTACTTTCTTCCAAAAGCTTAAACAAGAAGCTAAAATTACAAGTTTTAATTTGGTTTTTTTAAGTTCTCATCCTCCCGTAGATGAGCGGATCAAACAGGCACAAAATGAAATCTCTGTTCTAACCCATTAACCATATGTTAAATTATCCTTCATACCTTAAGTCAAGCAAAAGCGGAAAATTAAAGATAGTTACCGATCAGCTTTTTAGTAAACTTAAGTCATGTGATATCTGTCCCCGGAGTTGTAAGGTTAACCGCCTGGAAAATAAAGTTGGTTTTTGTAAGACTGCGAGATTACCTAAGATTTATAGCTTTATGTGCCATCATGGAGAAGAGCCGCCTGTTTCAGGCGTAAGGGGCAGCGGTACAATATTCTTTAGTCATTGCAACATGGGTTGCGTGTATTGTCAGAATTATGAATTCAGCCAATTAGGCAAAGGCAGGGAGCATGAATTTACGGAGCTAGCGCAAATAATGTTGAATCTGCAGGAATCAGGCTGTCACAATATTAACCTGGTTACACCAACACATGTTTTACCGCAAATACTTAAAGCTTTGGAGATGGCTATCGCGCAGGGATTAAAAATACCGTTAGTTTATAATACCGGCGGATATGAATTAGCTCAAACCCTAAGATTGCTTGATGGAATAGTAGATATATATCTTGCGGATATGCGTTACGCAGATAACATAATTTCGCAGAAGTTTTCATTTGCCCCGGATTATCCGCGATACAATCAGGAGGCAATAAAAGAGATACAGCGGCAAGTTGGCCCGGCAGAGTTTGACAAAGATGGGTTAATCAGAAGAGGTTTAATCGTAAGGCATCTAGTATTACCAAACCAGGTTTCTGGAACGGATAAAATTATGCAGTTTATCGCTAAAGATATTTCCGAGGATACCTATATTAGTTTAATGAGCCAGTATCTGCCCTATTATAAAGCTTCCGATTATCCGGAGATCAGCCGCCGCCTGAAGAATGATGAGTACGCAGAGGCAAAGAAAATACTGGAGCGATACAATTTGCTCAATGGTTGGATTCAGGAATCCTATGGTTCAGAGCGTTTTGCCGGGGTAAATATTAAACCTGTTTAAATATGGCCAAAGAATCAATCTTTAGAAAGATTATTAATTATATTTTTGCCAAGTTATTTAAGATTAATGACTCCGCGCAGAAGATTGCTTTAGGGGTTGCTTTAGGGATATTTTCAGGGCTTATCCCCGGGACCGGCCCGGCTGCGGCATTATTTCTGGCTTTTGTTTTCCGGGCTAACCGGGCTGCTGCTTTATTGGGGAGTATACTTACTAATACCTGGTTAAGTGTCGTAACCTTTATTTTGGCGATAAAAATCGGGTCTTTAGTACTTAGCAGGCATTGGCTGGAAGTGTATCAGAAAGCGCAAAGTTTAGTCCGTGATTTTCACTGGGGGAATTTCTTCAAACTTTCTTTTTTAGATGTGGTTTTGCCGGTTATTATCGGGTATTTGATTATCGGTTTATTTTTAGGCCTGGTTAGTTACCTGATAGTTCTTCTCGTAATCAGGAGAACGCTTCATAAAAGTTGATAGTAGTATAAATTTTAAGGCCGTATCCAAGAAAAGATACGGCCTTAATTTTTTACAATTTTAGGTTATTTTAGCAGGATAATCTAAGATTTTTTAAGCTTGCTAAAAATAAAATTAAGAGTTAAAATAAATACAAATTTAAAATTAACGGAGGCTTTAATGAAGAAATTAGTTTTATTGCGCCACGGAGAAAGCACCTGGAACAGGGAAAATCGCTTTACCGGTTGGACTGATGTAGATTTATCCGGACAGGGTATACAAGAAGCAAAGAAAGCCGGAGAGGTGCTTAAGAAAGAAGGTTTTATTTTCGATATAGCTTTTACTTCTGTGTTAAAAAGGGCTATTCGCACTCTTTGGCTGACGCTTGATGAAATGGATTTGATGTGGATACCGGTTTATAACTCCTGGCGGCTTAATGAGAGGCACTATGGAGCTTTGCAGGGATTAAATAAATCCGAGACCGCGGCAAAATACGGCGAGGAGCAGGTTTTAATCTGGAGAAGAAGTTATGATGTTCCGCCTATGTCACTGGATAAAAATGATCCGCGTTATCCGGGCAGTGACCCTCGATACAAAGATCTTAAGCCGCAAGAGCTGCCTCTTACAGAATGTTTAAAAGATACGGTGGGCCGTTTCTTGCCCTATTGGCATAAAACAATTGCTCCTGCTGTAAAAAGCGGTAAGCGCGTGATTATCGCCGCGCATGGCAATTCTCTGCGTGCCTTGGTTAAGTACCTGGATAATATTTCAGACGATAAAATAGTTAATTTAAATATTCCTACGGCCATGCCTTTGGTTTATGAGTTAAGTGATGATTTAAAACCGATCAAAAGTTATTATTTGGGTGATCCTGAAGCAGTCAAGAAGGCTATGGATGCCGTGGCAAATCAGGGCAAAGCGAAATAAGGGGGAGTTTAAAGATGGATAAATCAATTAAGGATACAAAGACAGAGCAGAACCTACTTAAGGCTTTTGCCGGTGAATCTCAGGCGCGCACCCGTTATACGTATTTTTCCTCAGTTGCCAAAAAAGAAGGCCTGGTGCAAATATCTAATATTTTTATGGAAACTGCGGAAAACGAAAAGGAGCACGCCAAGGTATTCTTTAAATATCTTGAGGGTGGGGATGTGGAGATTACTGCATCTTATCCTGCCGGGATGATAAAAGATACAAAAGCTAACCTTGAAGAAGCAGCAGCCGGTGAGAATATGGAATGGACTACGCTTTATGCCGATTTCGCCAAGATCGCAAAGGATGAAGGTTTCCTTGATGTAGCCCGTTCATTCGAGCAGATAGCCAAGGTTGAAAAGTTTCACGAGTCACGTTACCGTAAATTAATTAACAATATTGTTAATGGCCATGTATTTAAAAAGAAGGCGGCCATAAAATGGCACTGCATTAATTGCGGTTATGTATCTGAAGGCGCCGAAGCGCCTAATGAATGCCCTTCTTGTAAGCATCCGCAGGCATACTTTGAGGTTCTTGCTGAGAACTATTGATATCTTGGGGCAAAATATTGTTTTAATGTTTAAGAACTTATCGTTTATTTTGTATGGTTTTTTGTTATTCTTCCCGGGAATTAACGCGGAAGGAGGATTGAGCATGAAGTTATCCAGTCCGGAGTTTGAACACAAGGCATTCCTTCCTCAGAAATTTACCTGCCAGGGTAAGAAAATAAACCCGGCGTTAATTATTGAAGGTATCCCCAACGAAGCTAAGAGCCTGGCTTTGATTATGGATGATCCGGATGCTGTAGGCGGTAATTTTGTGCATTGGATACTCTATGATATTCCGGTTATTAATCGCATAGATGAGAACACTATTCCTGGAAAACAAGGTCTCAATTCTTTAGGCAGGTTAGGTTATGTCAGCCCTTGCCCGCCAACAGGAGCACACCGTTATTTCTTTAAAATCTATGCTCTGGATAAAATGCTAAATTATGATGAAGGTTTGAGTAAGACAGAGCTGGAAAAGGAGATTTCTGCCCATTTATTAGATAAAGCCGAACTAATCGGTTTATATCAAAAGAAGTAAGTATTTTATGGCTTGGCATGTTTATATTATCAAGTGTAAAGACAATCTGCTTTATACCGGTATTACCAAAGATTTAGAGCGCCGGGTTAAGGAGCATAACAGCGGTAATGGTTGTAAGTTTACCAGGTACAGGGCGCCGGTTGAGTTGATGTATAGTGAAAAAGTCAAGAATAGGCCCCAGGCATTAATAAGGGAAGCACAGATTAAGCGCTTTCCCCGTCCAAAGAAATTGAAGTTGTTTGATGGAGATTAAATATGGCAAATTTTTCTTTTGATATTGTTTCGGAAGTAGACTTACAGGAAGTGGATAATGCGGTAAATCAGGCGATCAAAGAGCTGGGTCAGCGTTATGATTTTAAGAATAGCAAGGCCTCAATTGCCTTTGACCGTAAAGAGAAGAAGATCGCCTTGATTGCGGATGATGATTTTAAATTACGCGCGCTAACCGATATTCTGACAACGCGTTTAGCAAAAAGAGGCGTTTCGATTAAAGGGTTTAAATTCAATGAACCGGAAAAGGCATTTGAAGGCTATTTGCGCCAGTCAGTGGAGATCTGCATGGGTATTGATAAAGATAGAGCCAAAGAGCTTGTTGGTATCATAAAGGGCTTAGGCTTAAAAGTGCAGACTCAGATAGAGGGGGAGAAGATCAAGGTTAGCTCAGCTAAGAAAGATGAATTGCAGGCGGTTATCGTGCATCTACGGAGCCTGGATTTCTCTCTACCGCTTAACTTTTGTAATTATCGCTAAAGTAAACCGAACCGGTAAAACTGATTTATTATTAGATTAGTTGTGTTATAATATCAAGCAATCAGGTTAAGCTAGGGAATGAAATTAACTGAAAGGATAAAACAATGAAAGATTCTGCTAAGATTGGGATTATAATTTTTTGTATTGTATTCTTTAACGGTATGATTGGTTTTGCTCAACAGAATGATTTGCAGGATATTAGCACCCCTGAATTTTCAAAGATGGACAAAGATCAAAATGGCCTTATTTCTTCTACTGAGATACGGGCGTATCAGACAGATAAATTCAATGAATTGGATAAGGATAAGAGCGGGGATCTTAATGCGCAGGAGTTAGCGGTTGATAAGACTAAAATGCATCAGGCGGCTGATAAAGATGTGAATGGTAAAGTTACTCCGCAGGAATCTGAATCGCAGTTTAAGGAATATTTCCAGCAGATGGATAAAAATAAAGACGGCCAGGTCTCTGAAGCTGAGTATACAGATTACTGGAAGCTGATAAATAGATTTTAAAAGAGGAGAAACCAGCCCATCCCCAAGTAACCTTCTTTTTGTGAAATCTTCGGATACCAACCCAAAAAGTATAAAAAAACTTTAAATCTATGATTTCTGTAAATAACGTATCACTACAATTCGGGCAGCGTAAACTTTTTTCTAACGTAAATATTACCTTTTCCTCAGGTAATTGCTATGGTTTAATCGGCGCCAATGGCTCGGGTAAATCAACTTTTTTAAAGATTCTCTCCGGTGAAGTTGACTCGACTACTGGGGAGGTTATTGTTTATCCCGGGAAAAGGCTCTCTATATTAAAACAGGATCAATTTGCTTTTGATGAGTATACTGTATTGACCACGGTGATCATGGGGCATAAGAAGCTTTATGAAATCATGATTGAAAAGGATAAACTGTATTCCAAGGTTCCTTTTACGGATGCCGATGGCATGCGCGCCTCAGAGCTTGAAGGAGAATTTGCTGAGCTAGAAGGGTGGAATGCCGAATCCGATGCGGCCAAACTGTTAAGCGAACTGGGCATTGAGGAGTCGCTGCATACAGCGCAAATGAAGCAGCTGGAAGCCGGAGAGAAGGTGCGGGTATTATTAGCTCAAGCTTTATTCGGAAATCCCGATATCCTGCTGTTGGATGAGCCTACTAACTATCTGGATGTTGAGTCAAGTATGTGGCTTGAGGAATTTTTGTGTAATTTTGAGAATACCGCGATTGTGGTCTCGCATGATCGCCATTTTCTGGATAAGGTCTGTACTCATATTGCGGATATTGATTTTGGTAAGATTCATCTATATCCCGGGAATTATACTTTTTGGTCGGAAGCAAGCCAGCTTGCCGCGCGGCAGCGCAGCGAATCAAATAAAAAGATAGAAGAGAAGCGTAAGGAATTAAAAGAGTTTATTATGCGTTTTGCCAATAATGCCTCTAAATCAAAACAGGCTACTAGCCGAAAAAAGATCCTTGAAAAGCTTACTGTCCTGGATATAGAGCCATCTTCACGTAAATATCCTTATATTAATTTTGAACCGGAGCGTGAAGCGGGCAATGACCTCCTAAGTGTAAGCAATTTGTTTAAGGCAGTTGACGGGCAGGTGATGTTTGAGCGGTTGAATATTAATATTCATAAAGGGGACAAGGTCGCTTTTGTAGGCCCGAATGATTTGGCCAAGACTATACTTTTTCAAATATTAATGAATGAAAGCCAGGCGGATAGCGGTAGTTTTAAGTGGGGTTTTTCAACCAAGCGGGCGTATTATCCCAGGGATAATGCCGTATTCTTTAATGCACAGTTAAGTGTCGCTGATTGGCTTAAGCAATATTCAGTCAATACCGAGAAGGAGTTTATCCACGCTTTCTTAGGGCGCATGCTTTTCTCGGGAGAGGAATCACTTAAGCCGGTGAATGTTTTATCTGGAGGCGAAAAGGCCAGATGTATGCTCACGCGGATGATGGTCAGCCAGCCTAACGTGCTTATTTTAGATGAACCGACCAATCACCTTGACTTAGAATCAATCACTGCTTTAAACCGGGGCCTGGAGAAATTCCGCGGCACAATTTTGTTTTCTTCACATGACCATCAGTTGGTTCAAACAGTAGCTAACCGTATTATTGAAATTACCCCCAAAGGTTATATTGACCGGATGGATACGAGTTTTGATGAATATCTTGCCAATGAGCAAATTACCGCTCAACGCCACGAATTGTATAAAACTACGCGTTAAATATGCTATAATAACCTTGGAATAAGTTGTAATTACCGCTAAGCCTGAATCGATAAAATTGATTTAATATTGAGTTTCTTGTGTTATAATAAAACAATGATAAATTCCACTAAGTTTGGATTAATAGTTTCTTGTATTGTATTTTTTAGCGTTATTAATGGTTTTGCCCAACAGAATGACTTGCAGAATATCGCTACTTCTGAAGCATCAAAGATGTTTAAAAACCATAATGGTCTTATTTCTTCCAGCGAAATGCAGGCGTATCAAAAAGATCTACCCGGCAGGCCTGATAAAGTTAATACAAAGAATGTTTCTAAGAAATCGAAAACAACAAAGAAGAGGTAAATATGTCTTGCGGGTGCGGCTGTAAGAAACCGAAGAAGAAGGCAAAGAAAAAAAGGAAGTAAGTTTTGTCCGGGAAAGTTTACGGGGCTGGAGAGTTAAATCCAGCCCCGTATTTTTCATGTGAGGTATATTCCTATGAAAAGCAAAGTTTATTTTATTTCCGTAAAAAATTCCGATAACCTTCAGGTTGTTAATGCAAAGCTTAAACTTTTGCTGGATAAAAGCAAGGTCTTGGCTTTTATCCGTAAAGAAAGCAGGGTGGCTATAAAGCTCCACTTTGGCGAAGAAGGCAATACTGGCTTTGTAAGGCCCGAGCATCTGCGTGTAATCTGTGATGAGATTTCTGCTAACGGCAGTAGCGCTTTATTATCAGACGCGAATACGCTTTATCGCGGCCGGCGCCTGAATTCTAAAGATCATTTAAAAATAGCTTATGAGCATGGGTTTACAAAAGAGATAACCGGTGCGGATGTTGTTATTCCGGATGATACAAATAAGGAAAATGTAATCGCTGTAGAAATCAATCAGAGGTTTATTAAGAGCGCTAAACTTGCCCGTATTTTTGTTGATACAGACGCGTTAATCGCGGTGAGCCATTTTAAGGGGCATATTTTGACTGGTTTTGGCGGCGCGTTAAAAAATATTGGCATGGGTTGCGCTACGAGAGAAGGTAAGCTCGCGCAGCATTGTGATGTTGCTCCTGTTGTTCATTCTGATAGGTGTATTGGCTGCGGCGAATGCGAAATAATCTGTCCGGTAGCTGCAATTCATCTTGAGAAAAAGAAATCAGTGGTGGATGGCTCAAAATGCATTGGTTGCGCAAGTTGCCTGGCCGTATGTCCGACTATGGCGATGTTTATAGATTTTGCTGCGGGTGATAAGGTGCAGGATAAGATGGTAGAATATTCTCTGGCTGTACTTAAGGATAAGAAAGATAAGTCAGGATTTATAAATTTCGCCGTTAAAATCAATAAGGAATGCGATTGTTGGGGCGCAGAGAATCCGCGTATTGCTCCTGATGTCGGGATATTAGCATCAAATGATCCTGTAAGCATAGATAAAGCAAGTTTTGATTTAGTGAATAAAGCATGTAATAAAGATATCTTTAGATCAGTCCATCCTGACCAGAATGGGATAAAACAGCTTAGCTACGCTCAGGAAATAGGATTAGGTATCCTTGATTACGAGTTGATAGAATTGTGACAGTTGAAGTGGTATAATAAAAAACAACAGGGTTTAAAAAGGAGAGATTGTGAAAGATAATCCTAAAGAGCAGAATCGCAGAAAGTCTGAGCGTATGGACGCTGCGTTTACTCTTACTTATAACCTGGAGAAATCTCCTACCTTGCGCATTAGCCTGGGTCTAATCGATAGCATAGAAACAGTAATGATAAATTTAAGCGATTCAGGTATGGCCATTATGACAAGTTATGATATTCCTGCGGGCGCGCAACTTTATATTAAGTTTGATCTTATAAATCTGCATTTAACCTGCGATGAGCGTTGGAGGTCCATGAAAATTACCGGAGAGGTAGTCTCTAATTTACTTCTATCGGGTGAAAATCGGAGAATAGGTATACGTTTTGATAGGATTTCAAAAGAAGATAAGGCTGCGATAAGAAATTTCGTAATATGCAATAAATTTTCTGCTAATAATGAAAATTAGGGGATATTTATATTTTTGGGGAGTTATTTTTTCATTTGTTTTATTATCAGGATGCCACAGGGAAGGTTTTGTGAAAGACCCGCAAAATATAATAATCTTTAATGCTACAACAGGACAGACTGAAGAGGTTGAGAAGGTTTACAAGACTAATGCAGAATGGAAGAAAATTCTTAGCCCTGAACAGTATCGGGTCACAAGGTTAAAAGGCACAGAAAGACCCTTTAGCGGCAAATGCGCTATTCCTAAATTAGGCAAGCAGGGAGTATTTCAATGCGTTTGTTGCGGTACAGACTTGTTTTTAATTGAGAAGGAGTTTGACTCCGGCACTGGTTGGCCGAGTTTCTGGGAACCGGTTTCAGAGTTAAATGTCAAAGAACAATCCGATAATATTCTGGGTATACAAAGAATTGAGGTGCAATGCGCACGCTGCGAAGCACATCTGGGCCATGTTTTTGATGATGGCCCTGCGCCAACAGGTAAGCGGTATTGCATGAATCTAGTGGCGCTTAAATTTGCAGAAATCGATAAACCTAAAAAAGAAAAGTTAGAGAAAGCCATTTTTGCCGCGGGTTGTTTTTGGGGGGTTGAGGCGGCTTTTGCAGAAATAAAGGGAGTGGTTAAAATCGCTGTTGGTTTTACCGGAGGCAGATTAAAAAATCCCAGCTATGAAGATGTCTGTACTGATAAGACCGCTCATGCAGAGGCCGTGGAGTTAGAGTTTGATCCAAACATTGTTTCTTATGAAAAACTTTTGGATGTTTTTTGGAGTATTCATGATCCTACCACGGAAAATAGGCAGGGCCCTGATATCGGAAGCCAGTATCGCTCGGTAATCTTTTATAATTCTCCGGAGCAGGAAAAAGCCGCGTTGTTGTCTAGAAGGAAGCTTCGGGAATCAGGAAGATTTAAGAGGCCGGTTGTGACAGAAATTGTTCCTGCGGGAGTGTTTTATCAGGCAGAGGAATATCACCAACGTTATTTTCAGAAACGCGGCATTAAGCCAACATGCCGTATACCTTCAAAATAAATACCGGGAGGGTTAATGTTTAGGGAAAAGATTAAAGTTTTAGACTGCACGATCAGGGATGGTGGCCTGATGAATAAACATGATTTTGACCTGCGTTTTGTGCGCGAGGTTTATAAAGCGATTTCACAAGCAGGCGTGGATTATATGGAGATCGGTTACAAGAATTCCAGGCGTCTTTTTAGCACTAAAGAATTTGGTAAATGGAAGTTTTGCGATGATGAAGATATAAAGAAGGTAATTGAAGGAATTCATTCCAAGACTAAAATTTCGGTTATGGTTGATGTGGATAGGGTGGATGTAGACGATGTCTTGCCTAAGAAAGATAGTCCTGTGGATATGATTAGAGTTGCTACTTATGTTAAAGATGTGGACAAGGCGATATATCTGGTAAATCATTTTGCCGATAAAGGGTATGAGACTACAGTGAATATTATGGCCATATCGCGCGCTTTGGATAATGAACTTACGGAGTGTTTGCAGCAGCTGGAAAAAGAGTGCAAGGCGCAGATTATATATATTGTAGACAGTTTTGGCTCTTTGTATCAGGAAACAACTGAATTCCTGATTAAGAAAGCCAAGAGCATTCTTAAAACTAAAGAAGTTGGGATGCACGCGCATAATAATCAGCAACTGGCTTTTAGTAATACTATCGAGGCGATTATTCATAATGCTAATTATGTGGATGGGTCTATTTTTGGTTTAGGCAGGGCAGCGGGCAATTGTCCTACGGAATTGATATTAGGTTTCTTAAAAAATCCCAAGTATGATATCCGTCCGATTCTGGATGTTATTTCCAAAGAGTTCATCCCTCTGCAGAAAAAGATAGAGTGGGGGTATTTTATCCCTTATGCGATAACCGGAATTCTCGATGAGCATCCGCGCAGCGCGATAGCTTTGCGGGAGAGTGATAAGAAGGAAAACTATCGCGAGTACTACGAGAGTTTAGTCGGCGAAGTTGAGGAGTAATATGGATATAGCGGGTTTTAAGAAAAAACCGATTCTCGGTATTCTGCGCGGGGTTGAGGCGGATATTATCGAGCCGTTGATTGAGGCGGTAATTTCCGCTGGCCTTGAGACCCTGGAGATAACCATGAATACTGTGCATGCTCCGGAAATAATCAATAAGGCCAAAAAAGTTTGCGGTAATCGCCTGGCTTTGGGAGCAGGGACAGTGCTTACGAAGCAGGATTTGATGTCAGCCCTTGGAAGCGGCGCCAGTTTTATTGTTATGCCGGTGTTGGTTAACGATATCGTAGAATATTGCGTAAATAACAAAATACCTGTGTTTCCCGGAGCGCTTACCCCGCAGGAGATCTATCAGGCGTATGAGGCAGGGGCAACCATGGTTAAGGTTTTCCCGGCAAAATTATTTGGGCCGGAATATTTTCGGGAACTCAAAGGGCCTTTTAATAATATAGAGTTATTGGCTTGCAGCGGCGTTACTCCTGAGAACCTAAAGGATTATTTTGCCAGCGGCGCCAGCGCCGTATCTTTTGGCGCCAGCGTTTTTAGAAAAGATTGGCTGGCTAAAGGTGATTTTAAGGCAATTACACGGGCTGTTAAAAAATTTATTGATGCTTGGGGTAAAATGGAGGCGGTCTGATTTTTAAAAGGCTAAATTTTAAGGAGGTTGAGGATATGGCAACTAATGGTAGGAATAAAAATAAAGGCACAGCACTTCTTTTTGGAGAAAGCATTACTGAAAAAATCCGCAGGCGTGCGCAGGAGCTTTATGAAAAAAAGGGCTGCGTCCCTGGTAATGATTGGGCGGATTGGTTTGAGGCAGAAAGACAAATAAAATCCGAACTAAATAAAAATATTTTCTAATTGGGGTTTGTTAGTTTAATAAAGGGGGAAGAATGAGGTTTCTTTTATTTACTCTTTGTTTAACAATGGTTATTTTATTTAACTCTATGGGAAGCTTAAGAGCAGAAATTAGCGATGAAGATCTCAGATGGGGAGAGTCGCCTTTGCATAAATTGGAGAGAGGGGTAATAAACATAATTACCTGCCCAGTTGAATTACCTGCGAGTATGCTCAGCGTTGCGGACGAAAAGGGTGAAATCTTTGGTTTCTTTATCGGCGCAGCCGAGGGGGTATTCTCAACTTTATTCAGGGCATTATCAGGCGTATATGATACGGCAACTTTCTTAATTCCCTCTTATACCAAGCCGATTATGGAACCGGAATACGCCATTCAAAGTTTAGAGAACGCCCAGCGCTAAAAGAATTCTTTGAACGCATAAAAATGCAGGAAGATTATAGCAGGGCTTCATTGCCAGATTAAGCAGCACAAGCGGGTTTATTGTCTTCTTACCAAGTAATTTCAGAATAAATTAGATAATATAAATTATGCGGGAGGTTAATTATGAATCAGTTTTTGTATATCATCTTGGGAGTTGCTGCCGGAGCGTTAAGCGGTATGTTCGGTATTGGAGGCGGAATAGTTTTAATTCCTGCTTTGGTTTTTATTTTCGGACTTACCCAGCTTCAAGCTCAAGGAACAACGCTTGCGCTGATGATCCCTCCCATAGGGCTTCTTGCCGCATTACGCTATTATCATGCTGGTAATGTAAAATTGGGGATGGCTGGTTTTATTTGTTTAGGTTTTTTTGCAGGCGGGCTCATAGGTGCGAATTTAGTGCAAAATCTTCCGGAGCCTTTGCTAAGAAAGGCATTTGCCTTGTTTTTATTTCTTATTTCCTTACGTATGTTTTTTGTAAAATATTAAAGCTAGTCAGGAGGTTTATTATGAACAATGGTTTAATTGCAAAACAATTCATTGCCGGAAGCTGTTATTCATATATCTTGAGTTCGCAAATTGAAGCATTAATTATTGATCCTCATATCAGTTTGAAACAAGAATATAAAAAATACCTGGATAAAAATCACCTAGTACTTAAGGCTATAGTAGATACGCATACACATGCAGATCATTTCTCTCTGGCTGCTGTATTAAAAAATGAGTTTAAAGTTCCGGTTATTATGCATGAAAAGGCTATTTCCGATGTAGTTACTCAAAGAGTCAAAGATGGCGATGAGTTAAGTGTCGGTGCGGCAAAACTTAAAATTATCTATGCCCCTGGACATACAGATGACACCATTAACCTGTATACGCAAGGTATGGTTTTTACAGCAGACGTGCTTTTAATCGGCAGTGTAGGAAGGTCAGATTTCCAGAATGGTTCCCCTGAGTTAATGTTTGATACTCTGCAGAGATTAAAGGCCTTGCCTAAAGATACAGTGGTTTTCCCGGGGCATGATTATCATGAAAGAAAATCCTCAACTATAGCCATTGAGAATGGAAACAACCCCTTTTTAAAAGAGGGATCAAAAGAGAAGTTTGCCGGAAATATGCGTTCCAAAATACTACAAAAACCTTTTAATATTGATAATATTATTCGTGTTAATCGTAAAGGCGAAGCTTTGTCTTTGGAGATGATTTCGCCAAAAGAGGCAAACAGTTTAACCAGTAAGGATGCGCAAGTAAAGTTTTTAGATGTGCGGTCTGTTTTGGAGTTTAGCCAAGCGCATATCAAGGACTCTATTAATGTGCCTATTGACATACTGGCGGCAAAAGTTAATGAGTTAAGCCAGGCTAAGCAGGCTTATATAGTGCTTTGTCGTACAGGTAACCGTTCTCCAATGGCTGCGGATATGCTTATACAGTCTGGGATACATGCGGTAAAGGTGATGGATGGCGGAATGAATCGCTGGCAAAAAGAAAGGTTTTCTGTTATTAAGGGGGAAGGTGGAATCTCCTTAGAAAGACAGGTCAGAATTATGGCGGGCAGCATTGTTTTACTCGGTATTTTCCTGTCATGGTTTATTCATCCTGGGTTTATCGGGATCTCGATTTTTGTTTGTTGCGGCCTGATTTATGCCGGGCTTACTGATAACTGTATGATGGGTATGCTACTTATGAAATTGCCGTATAACAGGAAACTCTATAAGACTAAATTAGGCGGCGGCACCTGTTCAATCGGAGGCTAGCTGTATGGAAAACAGCGCTTATCTTGATGAATTGGAAAGTAAAAGTATAAATATTATCCGTGAGGCTTATTGGCAATATAAAGAAAAAATGGCTGTTTTATGGAGCATGGGTAAAGATTCAACGGCCCTTGTTCATTTGGTACGTAAGGCTTTTTTAGGAGAGGTGCCGGTAAGTTTTATTCATATTGATACTACATTTAAATTCAAGCAGATATACGCTTTTCGTGACAAGTACGCTAAAAAGTGGGGGATTAATTTAATTATCGTTAAAAACACCGCTGCTTTAGCCGGGGGTATCTCTTCGGATCAGGACAAGTTTAATTGTTGTGATTCTTTAAAGACCAAAACGTTAAAGACAGCCATAGAGAAATTTGGTTTTAAGGTTTTGCTTTTGGCTATTAGGAGAGATGAGCATTTGATCAGGGCAAAGGAAAGGTATTTTTCCCAAAGGGATAAAGAATTTAAATGGGATTATAATGATCAGCCGCTGGAGATGTGGGCTCAATATTATAAGACAGAGCATGAAGAGGGCGGGCATCTGCGGGTGCATCCTATGTTGCATTGGCGTGAAATTGATATTTGGAAATATATTAAAAGAGAGAGGCTGCCGGTTATTGATTTGTATTTTGCCAAAAATAATAAACGCTACCGCAGTATAGGGTGCCAGTGTTGTTGCAGCCCGGTAGAGTCATCGGCGGATTCAATCGATAAGATTATCAGGGAGCTTAAGGTTAGCCGGGTAGCGGAAAGGTCGGGCCGTGCCCAAGATAAAGAGAAAGAATATATGATGCAAAAGTTAAGGTCTTTAGGGTATATGTAGGATGAAAAATGCGCTAAAAGTAGTGGTGGCAGGAGAGGTTGACGCCGGGAAATCTACTTTGATAGGCCGGCTGCTCTATGATACAGATTCGCTGCATAAAACAGCGATGGAGGAGATCTTTCAGGCAAGCAGGATCAATGGTAATATTTTAGAATTTGCCTATTTACTTGATGGTTTAGAGGAGGAGCGCCGGGGGCAGCTGACTATAGATACTACCCAGGCCTTTTGCCGTAACGCTAAGTCAGGATTTTGGTTTATTGATGTCCCGGGGCATGCGGAACTATTAAAGAATATGCTTTGTGGCAGCTCTTATTCCCAGGCAGCTATATTGGTAACGGATGCTACTAAATCGTTGGAAGATGGCACTATCAGGCATATCCATGTCTTGAAGTTTCTGGGGATAGAACAGATTGTGGTAGTTTTAAATAAGTTAGATATTCTTAATTTCAGCAAAGATGCATTTGAGCGCGCAAAAGGCGAAATCTCCGCACTTTTTGATTCCATCGGTATAAAAACAAAATATTTTATTCCTGTATCCGCTCGTCAGGGTGACAATCTTGCGAAGAAATCTGCTAAGACCCCTTGGTATAAAGGGCCATCTTTGATTTCTGTGTTGTGTTCTCTGGAGGGAATAAATAAATCAGAGAAAAAACGCGGGTTTTATTTCCCCATACAGGATGTTTATCTGCGGAAAGGGGAGTCTGTGTTTGTGGGCACAATCTTAAGCGGGAAGATCAGAAGGAAAGAGGCGGTATATGTATCTCCGGAAGGTAAAGCGGATAAAATAAAGGCAATAAGGGTTTTTGGGAGAAATAAGTTATCAGCTGAAGCTCCGGAGTCTATCGGTCTGGAATTAGCTAGAGGAGGCAGCTTCGGGCGTGGACAGATAATATCTAAGGATGGTGAATTTTCAGCGAGCGTTGAAATAACTGCCAAAATACTTTGTGTCCATTCGATAAATCCGCAAGATAAGTTATTTTTTAGTTGTGCTACGCAGCAAACTCTTTGTAGTATTAAGCAGATAAATAAATTCTTTTCTATTTCAGCCGGGGTAATATCTGATAGTAAGGCTTCTCTGGATAAAGAAGATGTTGCAGAAGTGCTTATTACTGTGCAGGAGCCGGTTGTTGTAAAGAGGTTTTGCCAAGTTGAAGCTTTAGGCAGGTTTGTTTTAAAAAAGGACAGAGAGATTGTTGCTGCAGGGATTATCACTTAATGGGCCAAATATAAAATGATAAATTACTATCTTGATCCTGGACAGGGATTTGTTTTTGCGCAGAATACTTCATGGTTTTGGGCAATGATTTTAGCTTCTCTGGGGAGTTTTTTGTTTTTTTTTAAATTTATCTTTGGATTCTTTAAAAAGTTTTTCTGGATTTTCTTGGTTTTGATACTGG
The DNA here is from genome assembly GCA_964427405.1 of uncultured Planctomycetales bacterium. Lineage (GTDB taxonomy): Bacteria > Omnitrophota > Gorgyraeia > Gygaellales > Profunditerraquicolaceae > UBA6249. The sequence goes on from CAYRUB010000018.1 coordinate 16,039, forward strand.
TTCTATTTATAGGAGGAATAATGATATTTGGCAGCCCAAATCACAAAAATAAAGTTATAATTCTAGGTCTTGATGCTTTTGATCCCAAGATTAGCGAAAGGTTAATGCAAGAAGGAAGGATGCCTAATTTTTCGGCCCTGAAAAGAAACGGGGCATACTCGCCACTATCTACACCCATGCCTACCGAGACAGTGGTCTCCTGGGCCAGTTTTGCCACCGGGTTGAATCCCGGTGGGCACGGCCTGTTTGATTTTGTGATGCGCGACCCTAAAGATTACTCGTTATACTTAAGTTTAAATGAAATTACTAATTCCTCAGGCAGGGTTCAGGTAAAGTTACGGCGTAAAGGCAAGGCTTTCTGGAATATTCTTAGCCAAAATAAAATCCCTTCCTACGTGTATTTTTGCCCGAATACATTTCCGGCTGAGCCGTTTTTAGGAAAGATGCTTTCCGGGATGGGTGTAACCGATATTTCCGGAACTATGGGTAAATTCAGTTTTTATACCACCCGAAGCTTAACTCAGGAAGACCGGGATAGCCGGGGTAAGGTTATCCGGGTAGAGCTTAAAGATGATGTTATTTTAACTAAGATTTACGGGCCCAAGGTTACTTTAGGGGGAGCTGTTCAGGAAAGCAGCCTAGCCTTAAAGGTCAGGCTTAATCCGGCTAAGAAGAATGTAATTATTGAATTTTCGGGAAAACAAATCGAACTTAAGGAAGGTAATTGGAGTGATTGGCAAAGTCTGGCCTTCAGGATAGGTTTTTTTAAGAAAGCCCGGGGCATATTCAGGTTTTACCTTAAGTCTATTGAGCCGGAATTCCAGCTTTATTTAAGTCCGGTAAATTTTGACCCCCGCCAACCTTTATTCCCGATTTCTTATCCCGGTAATTATTCTAAGAAAATAGTTGAGAAGACCGGCCTGTATTATACTCAGGGTATGCCTTATGATACCTGGGCTTTGACTGAAGGCAGGCTGGATGAAAAGGCCTTTTTAGAGCTTACCGATGAGATACTCAATGAAAATGAGAAGATGCTGGAAGAGGCAATCAAAGGATTTAAGGGCGGGGTATTGTTTTATTATCTTGAGACTTTAGATATAATCCAGCATATGTTCTGGCGCTATCTTGACACAAAACATCCTTTATTTGAGGATAGCCCTGTATATAAAGATACCATCTTTAAGTATTACGAAAGGATTGACCGGATTCTGGGAGAAATTTTAAAGAGAATGGATAAGGACACGCTCTTGATTGTTTTATCCGATCATGGATTTGCTTCTTTTCGTAAAAGCATTAATCTTAACCGCTGGTTATTGGATAATAATTATCTTAAGCTTAAAGAAGGCAAAAGAGAGGGACGGGAATTTTTCGAAGACGTGGATTGGTCTAAAACCAGGGCGTATTCTTTGGGATTCGGGGGAATATACTTAAATAAAATCGGAAGGGAATCTTTCGGTATAGTGCCCGAATCAGAAATCAATGCATTAAAGCAGGAAATCGCCTTAGGTTTAAAAAAGGTTAAAGATCCCCGGACAACAGAAAAAGCAATACATGATGTTTATTTTCAGGAAGATATTTTTCAGGGGGCGTATTCAAAAGAGGCGCCGGATTTATTCGTAGGATTTAGCGATGGTTTCCGGGCTTCCTGGCAGACAGCCTTAGGGGCTGCTCCGGAAGCTTTATTTGAGGATAATCAGAAGAAATGGAGCGGGGACCATTTGATTGACGCCAGTCTTGTGCCGGGAGTGATATTCGTAAATAGAAAAATAAAATTAAATAATCCGTCAATTATGGATATTGTCCCGACCGTGCTGAATTATTTCGGGATTGCCAGGCCAAAATTTCTGGCGGGCAGGGTTTTATTTGAGAATGAAAATAAATAGAAAATATTTTATTGCGGCATTGATTGTAATTTTATTAAGCGCTTATGCCGTGTTTACATTTTATGCTGAAAAAAACAGGCCGAATGTAATTTTTATTACACTCGATTCGCTTAGGGCTGACCACCTTAATTGTTACGGTTATAAACGCAATACTTCTCCCAATATCGGAGTTTTGGCCGGAAAGGGTGTTTTGTTTAAACAGGCTATTTCTCAGGCAAGTTGGACTTGTCCTTCTGTAAGCTCGATTATTTCATCACTTTATCCTAATCACGAAATAAGGGAGACCGGGTATTCCTTAAGCCTGGAAGACGATAATCTGATCAGGGCGTTGAAAAACAAAGGATATGTTACGGCTTTATTTAGTAATGCTGAACCAGTTCTAAATATCACTCTTGGCGGGATTAAAGATGTTTTTGATGTTTTTTCTGTCAGTTCTGTCCGGGCAGACGCAATTGTTAAATCGGCTAATCAATGGGTAAATAAAAATTATCATAAACCATTTTTTCTATGGGTTTATCTTTATGATACGCATTTACCATATAACGCCCCGCTTGGTTATTTCTCGGAATTTCTTTCTGACAATCTGTATCCGCACGTAAATGTCCCTATTACTCCTGATGACGGGCTAAAGAATGAGCATTATAGTTTTGGGAGTTTGCCCAGGCATGTTGCTGAAAACGGAATAACCGATACCAGCTATTATATCGCTAAATACGATGGCGGAATAAGATTTGCTGATGAGCAGATAGGCCTGTTACTTAAAGATCTGGAAGATAGAGGACTTAAAGATAATACCCTGATTGTTCTTTTCTCGGACCATGGTGAATCGCTGACTGAACACAGATTCTTTTTTAATCACTCCCATTTCCTTTACGAAGATTTAATTAGAGTCCCGCTGATTATAGTTTTTCCCGGCAAGATGCCCAGAATGGTTATTGAAAAGCAAGTGCAATTGATAAACATTGTACCAACGGTTAGAGAAATACTTAAAATTAAGAATAATCTCCATATGGAAGGCAAGAGCCTGCTGCCTTTAATAGAGAAAAAAATGGGTCAGCTTGATGCCTATGCTTTCTCTGAGACTGCTTATAGGCCGTCTCCTATATGTATCAGGACTGAAGATTGGAAGTTAATTCATAACCGTAACTCTAAATATAGATACCGCGAATTAGAATTATATAATCTTAAGGATGACCCCCTAGAACTGAATAATCTGGCTAATGTACGCTTGAAGGTGGTTGCTTCTTTGGCTAAGCGGCTTGATGAGTGGTGTCAGACAGCTAAAACTTGTTCCCCGGGCTTGAAACAAGGTATCTCACAGTATGATAAAGAAAAGCTCAGGTCTTTGGGGTATTTTGAGTAGATGTACGCTATTTAGAAAGCCATAAGAAAGTAGTATTATTTTTTTTCTTGACAAACCACACATTTGTGTGGTATATCTGTAGGCATGGAAAATAAGCCGCATTTGACGCCAAAGCAGGAGAAGGTGCTTAATTTTATCCGCAAACGGATAGGAGAGAGGCTCCCTCCTACAATCAGAGAAATAGGAGGGGAGCTTGGATTTAAATCTACCGGAACAGTAAGGGACTATTTGAAGGTTTTAATGCAGAAAGGATTGGTGAGGCGTATGAATAACAAATCCCGGGCAATAGAATTAACTGAACGCGCTAGTTTTAACAAGATCCCTATAATTGGTACCATAATGGCTGGTAAGCCGAATTTGGCTTATGAGGAAATCCAGGGTTATGTTGATGCCGATGATTTGTTTCTTGGCCGTTTAGGATTCGATGATGTGTTTGCTTTAAGGGTTAAAGGCGACAGTATGATTGATGCCGGTATTCTTGATGGCGATGTCGCGATTATTAAGAAACGGCCTAATGCCGACAACAACGATATAGTTGCCGCGCTATTAGATAATAATGAAGTTACTTTAAAAAGGCTGCGTAATAAATCCGGTAAGTTCCATTTGGAAGCTGCTAATAGCAATTACCCGCCAATTTTTGAAGAGTTTAAAGTCATAGGAAAGCTTATCACAGTGATCAGGAAGTATTAATCTGGTACTAGTTATGAATCAGAATAGTTTTAGCCCTAAAGCCCGCTGGGACAGGTTTGAACCGGATAAAACTGGCTTTAATCCTGATTCCTTAAATGAGCGTATTGAAGTTTTGGCTAATTTCAAGCATGCCAGGATTTTCCCCAAAAGCTTTATCTGGCTTGATAAGGAATACTTTATTGAAACTATTACCTACAATTGGCAGGAGCGCATTGGCCAGGCATTGATCAACTATTTCTCCGTACTTTGCGCAGGTCAGTTTTATCAGATCTCATTTAATAATTCCACCTTCCGCTGGCAGATTGACAAGCTCATACAATAAAAATTCGAACACCTTAAGGTTTGATTTAGGGTGAGATCCAGCGTAAGCGGGACCCCGGTAAGTTTAAGTATGATTCTACATATTGACATGGATGCCTTTTTTGCTTCAATTGAAGAAGTAATTAACCCCAGGCTTAAAGGCAAGCCTTTGATTGTTGGCTCGCGCGGCAATAGAATGCACACTGTGGTTTGTGCGGCAAATTATGCTGCTAAGGCCTTAGGTATTCATTCTGGTATGCCTACTAAGAGAGCTTATAGTATCTACTCTAAGTTGGAATTTGTGGCAGCGGATCAGGTCAAGTATATCTGGACTTCGGAGCAAATCTTTGAGTTTCTTAAAAGCTATAATTTACCCTTAAATTATAGCTCAATTGATGAGTTCCAGCTGGACCTTTCCGGTTGTCCAGAGCCAAAGCCGGTAAGTTTGGGTAAAGAAATTAAAGCGCAGATATATGCAAACTTTAACATTACCGCATCAATAGGTATAGCCAAGAATTGGCTGTTGGCTAAACTGGCTTCTAAAATAAATAAGCCGGATGGATTAACCGTAATTGATGATTCAAACTTTGAACAAGTCTTGCGTAAAGTAAGCCTGGATAAGCTCTGCGGTATGGGTGGTAAAGGCGGCCAGACTCTAATGGCCAAGGGCCTAAAAACCTGCTGGGACTTATACCTAAACTTACCGGAATTTTTTAATAATAATCCCGGTAAATTTGATGAAAATCCCGGTAAGTCTAGTGAAAAGCCTAAGTCAATAAGCCATTCATATACGTTACCCAGGGATCAGACAAACTCCCAGGTTATCCAGGCCTGGATTAGGCTATTATCTGAAATGGTTGCTACAAGGCTTAGGCAGCAGAATTTAGTTAGTGCAACTGTTCATCTTTGGTTAAACGGCCCTGAAATTGATAATTTTGGGGCTCAGAAAACTTACCAAGCGCCAACCAATGATGGTTATGAGATTTGCCAAAGAGCCATTAAAATAATGGCAAAGTCAGCCCTTAGAAACTCAAGAATCAGGGCAATTGGGGTTACTTGCGGCAGCCTTTCCTGGGGTGTCTACCAGCCTTTACTTAGTGAAGAAGTACGCAGAGAGGGGCTTATTCAGGCCCTGGATCGCATAAATAACCGCTTTGGAGAGGGGGCAATTTACCCTGCAATTACTGCTTTAACTCGTTAAATAAAATCTTCGATTAGATGTAGAAAATCCCAGTAGTCCTGTATATAAATCTTCCTAGAATTGTTAAGCTTAAAGAACGGCGGTAAGTTTAAGTAAAGAAGAAACGTCTTTTCCACAGGTAAAAAACAGCCCTAAATAACTCATTGTCCCTTATAGACTTAGATACACTTACGTAAGATAAGCAAGTTAACATAAGATATATTATAGGAAGTACACCTTTGGGGCGAAATGAACAAAAAGCACCCTGGAATACGTGTTCAAACTACACATTTTTGGTCGTAGTTGATATGGATTGTTGTTGATTTGCGGAGGTTTGATTGAGATCCTGGCGTGAACTAATTATATACTGGCCGCCTTGTATTCTAATCGCGGATCCGGTAGTTATTCCCTTAGCGATCAGGCTATGTGCTCTCCTAAGGATTCGGCTAAAAGTCTGTTGGGATATGCGCATGGATTTGGCTGCCTCTTTCTGTGCCAAACCCTGATAATCTGCCAGCCTTAAGGCCTCAAATTCGTCAATTTTAAGCTCTACCTCATCAGGCCTTCCTGGCCTGCCTCTGGGGCTAAATTGGCTGATTTTAGGGTCAACTTTGACGATTCTGTATTTTCCAGGTCTTCCTCGAGGACGCATTTACTTAGTTTTACCTACACTTAACGCCAGGTTTATTATGAGTACCTACTTGCAATCAATTACTAGTTATTATGAGTACTTACTTATAAATGGTTATTTTTTAGGGCCTGCTTTGTGTTCAACAGGCCCTAAGATTTAAACCTTATAAACTTTATCGCCTTGCCTAACCCTGGAGCTGACTTGAAGGCCAATTTCATCACCCTTTTTGGCGCTTGAGATGTCTACCCGGTCTATTTGCATTGAGGTTATAATTTGGGTAAGATCAGTGGTGTGCCCCTTTATCTTTACAGTATTGCCCATTACTAAGGATTCTTTTAATTTGATTACCGCGGCTTGCACATGCGGGAAATAATGCGTGATTAAGCCAACAAGTTTTCCTTCATGTTTTTTAATTGATTTCTTTGCTGCTGGCTTACGATTTTTTGAACCTGATCTCTTCTTTAAAACCGGTTTCTTTCTTAAAGCGGGTTTTCTTTTGGCCGTTTTTTTCTTGATTGGCCGCTTTTTTGAAGCCTTTTTTACCGTTTTTTTAGCCGCTTTTTTGACTTTCTTTCTCTTCTTTAAAGCCATAGCGACACCTCCTTATAGGATAACCTTATCAGAAATTTCCGTAACAA
>CAYRUB010000019.1:0-20039 GCA_964427405.1 uncultured Planctomycetales bacterium
GAGCAGTTTAAGCGCCTGGGAGTCTTCGGGGATTGGGAAAATCCGTATTTAACTTTAAGCCACGAATATGAAGAAGCGATCATTAGGTCTTTTAACAAATTATACGACGGTGGTAAAGGGTTTATTGTCCGCGGGCTTAAGCCGGTAAATTGGTGCTTTAAATGCGAGACTGCTTTGGCCGAAGCTGAGGTGGAATATGAAAATCATACCTCTCCTTCGGTGTTCGTAAAATTTAAAGTAAAAGAAGATAAGCAGTGGTTAGGGGATAGCCATCTTGCGATATGGACGACTACTCCTTGGACTTTGATTGCTAACGTTGCCGTGGCCGTGCATCCGGAGTTTGGTTATTCGTATATTAAGACGAATAAGGGAAATTTAATTATTGCCGATTGCCGCCTTCAGGTGTTGGAGGGGATGGGTATTGATAAATATGAAGTGATAAAGAATTTTAAAGGAAAAGATTTAGAAGGTATTATTTATGACCATCCTTTTGGATTGCGTTCTGGAAAGGTAGTGCTGGCGGATTATGTATCTTGCGAAGAGGGCACAGGTTTAGTGCATACTGCTCCCGGCCATGGCGCGGAGGATTATCAAACCGGATTAAAATACGGCTTGGATATTGTGATGCCGGTTGACGCAAAAGGTAAATTTGATTCTACTGCCGGAGAATTTGCCGGGCAGAATGTTTATGATGCCAATAAGACGATCATCGAAAAACTAACAGCTTTAGGAGCCTTACTTTTAGAACAGAAGATAACCCACTCTTATCCGCATTGCTGGCGCTGTAAGCATCCGATAATTTTCCGGGCAACTAAGCAGTGGTTTCTGAATATTGACCATAATGATTTGCGTAAGAGTGTGCTTAAGGCAATAAAAGAAGATGTGCAGTGGATTCCTGAGGCCGGCCGGGAAAGGATTTCGGCGATGGTGGAATTACGCCCGGATTGGTGCCTTAGCCGCCAGAGGTATTGGGGGGTGCCGGTTCCGGCTTTGGTTTGTCAGGATTGCAAAGAAGAGTTTTTTAATACCGAAGTAATCGAGAGATTCGCGCAGTTTTCCGCGACGGAAGGTTCCGATTGTTGGTTTAGCCGTAGTATAAATGATTTTATTCCTGAAGGCTTAACTTGTCCGGTGTGTAAAAAAGGAAAATCATTTTCCAGGGGGGCGGATATCCTGGATGTCTGGTTTGATTCAGGAATAAGCAGCCAGGCAGTTTTGAAAAAAAGAAAAGAGTTGGGCGGAGTTCCGGCGCAATTATATCTGGAAGGTTCCGACCAGCACAGGGGATGGTTCCAATCATCGATTATCCCGGCAATGGCCATTGACGGCAAGCCGCCGTTTGAGAACGTGCTTACCCATGGTTTTGTGGTTGACGGTGAAGGCAGGAAAATGTCCAAGTCCCAGGGCAATGTTATTTCTCCGGCGCAGATTATTAAGGATTATGGTGCGGATATTTTAAGGATGTGGGTGGCCTCAAGCGATTACAATGAGGATATCCGCATCTCCAAGGAAATTCTCACCCGGCTTTCAGAGGCTTACCGTAAGATTCGTAACACCGCAAAATTTATTTTAAGCAACCTCTATGATTTTAACCCGGATACAGATAAAGTAGGTTATGCGGATTTAAAAATAATAGATAAATGGATACTGCAGGAAACAAAATCCGTATTGATGCAGGCCAAGAACGCTTATGATTCTTTTGAATTCCATAAGGCCTATAAATCTATTTATGATCTTTGTAATGAAAAACTTTCGATGTATTACTTGGATATGGTAAAGGGGCGTCTCTATACTTGTGGGGCTAAAAGCATGCAAAGACGTTCAGCGCAGACCGCTATTTTTGAAGTATTGAATATGCTGGCGCGCATGATCGCGCCTATTCTGGTGTTTACGGCAGAGGAAATTTGGCAGCATATGCCTAAGGAAAAAGAATACAGGCAGGCTCTAAGCGTGCATATTTTAGATTGGCCGTCCGATAAATACACTAGTGTCGAAGAAGCCCTTGATTTCAGGTATGTGGATGAAGCGATTCGATTAATACCGGACGTGGCCAAGGTGCTGGAAGAGCTACGCGGGAAAGGCCAGATCGGTAGTTCGTTTGATGCGCAAATAAATATATTGACAAACACCCAGGATCGTTATACATTCTTACAAAGCTTTAATGTTGAGCTCTGTGAGATTTTTAAGGTTTCTCAGGTTAAGGTGAGTTTTGATAAGGGTAACTCTGTGAATCTATCGGTTAAGGCAGAGAAGGCAGAGGGTTCTAAGTGCCCGCGTTGCTGGAACTATTCATTAAAGTTAGGCAGTGACCCGGCGCATCCTTTAATTTGTGATAATTGCCTCAAAGCTATAGGGGGAAGCTAAATTGAAGAAAAAGCTTACTAAAAAAGAATTAAAAGATTTTAAAAAAATAATTATTAAGAAAAAAGAAGCGGCGCTTGACGATCTCCAGCATATAACTGACGATACCTTAAAGAAGTCGCAAAAAGAGGCCTCAGGGGATATTTCCGGATATACCTATCATATGGCGGATGTGGCCACTGATAATTATGACCGCGAATTTTCACTGGGTTTGGCTTCTAATGAAAGAAAAGCTCTTTATGAATTGGATGATGCGTTAAAGAGGATAGATGATGAAACTTTCGGTTTTTGCGATGACTGCAAGGGGCCCATTTCCAAAATTAGATTAAAAGCAGTACCCTCTGCCCGGCTGTGCATTAAATGCCAAGAGAAAAGGGAGAAGAGGTAAGCGCTAATTTTAGGTGTATTGGATGATTCTTCTCATCGTTTCCAGCGTTATTTTCCTGGACCAGCTCACTAAATTTCTCGCCTTAAGGTTCCTGCAATTAAATACCCCGGTCAGCCTGATAAAGAATTTTTTATATATGACACTCGTGCATAATCGCGGAGCGGCATTCGGGATGCTTAAGAATCAACTGTTCCTGTTTATTGCGATTTCGGTTTTTGCAATCTTTTTTATTTTTCTTCACTTAAAAAACAAAAAGCATCCGCTTCTTTTTCAGGTATCTTTAAGCCTGATTTTGGCCGGCTCAGCAGGCAACTTGATTGACCGCTTGCGTTTTGGATATGTGGTTGATTTTCTGGATCTGCGTTTCTGGCCGGTTTTTAATCTGGCGGATTCCGCTTTAACTATAGGTGCGCTGTTATTAAGCTGGGAGTTGTTATTTAATAAAAATGTTACCTGAAATTTGCCACATCGGTCCTTTTACGATTTATTCATACGGCCTTATGCTGGTTTTGGCTTTTTTTGTTTCGACTTATTTGGCCAGCCGCCAGGCGCAAAAAGCGCATATTGACGCTGATAAAATTTTTAACCTCATGTTTTATATATTTATCTCCGGGATTATCGGCTCCCGGGTTTTTCATGTACTCAGCAATTTTTCTTACTATTTTAAACATCCGCTTGAGATTATTATGCTGCAACATGGAGGTATGGCCATTTTTGGCGGGATAATCTTTGGCTCAATCTTCGCCTGTTTGTTTATCAAAATGAATAAGATGGATTTGCTTGCAACCTTAGACTTGCTGGTTCCTTTTATTGCCTTGGGGCAGGCGATCGGCAGGATAGGTTGTTTTTTAAACGGCTGTTGTTATGGCAAAGTTTCCGCCTTTGGGATATATTCCCCGGTTTCCGGTCAAACTCTTATACCCACTCAATTATATTCAAGCCTGCTTATGTTCTTGATCTTTCTGATTTTAAGATTTATGCAGGGCAGAAAACATTTACCGGGGCAGATCGCATACGCCTATCTTTTTCTTTATTCAATAAAGCGTTTTTCTATCGAGTTCTTCCGCAATGATACTCCGAGGATATTCCAGGGCTTAACTATTTTTCAGTTATTAAGCCTGGCGATGTTCTTTTTTTCCCTTGTTATGCTCATCAGAATGATTTGTTTTAAAAAAAAATAAGATGAATGAATTGTCATTTCTTGTCCTGCCCGAACAAGCGAAGATACGCCTGGATCTGTTGCTGGCAGAATATGCCGCAAGCAATAATTTAGGCTTATCGCGCACAAATATTCAAAAGCTTATTACCGACGGTAAGGTCTTTGTAAACTCACGTCCCGTTAATAAAGCTCACCATAAGGTAAATTTAGCAGAAGAGGTGCGTTTTATCTTCCCCGAAAAAGAAAAGTCTCAAATACTGCCGGAGCAGATTTCCCTGGATGTAGTTTATGAAGATGATGATCTGGCGGTTATTAATAAGCAGACTGGCCTGGTGGTGCATCCGGCCCCGGGTAATCGTGAGCATACCTTAGTTAATGCCTTAGTCAATCGTTTTGCGTTTCTTTCCGACATTAATAAAAATCGGCCGGGGATTGTTCATCGCCTGGATAAGGAAACCAGCGGGCTCTTGGTTATCGCTAAGAATAATGCCAGCCATTTAAAATTAGCTAAGCAGTTCGCCGAACATAGCATTGAGCGTAAGTATATCGCTATCGTCACAGGTGTTGTCGAGTTTGACGAGGATGTAATTGAAGTACCGATCGGCAGGCATCCGCTAAAGAGAAAGAATATGTCGGTTAGTTTTTTGGAAAATACCCGGTATGCAAAGACACTTTACCGTACTTTAAAGCGGGGAAATAATTTCAGCTTTTTGGAATTAAGGCCTTTTACCGGCAGGACGCATCAGTTAAGGGTGCATTTGGCTTTTTTAGGGCATCCTATTTTAGGCGATGTTAAATACGGCAAGAATAATACCTTTTCCCGTATGGCATTGCATGCGCAGGAGATCGGTTTTGTTCATCCATCTAGCGGTAAGTTTGTGCATTTTTCAAGCGAGATGCCGCTGGAGTTCCGGGAGTTTATTAAGAAAAACTTTTGAGAAAAATATCCTTGATTATTATGTAACTAGTGTTATAGTAAAGGTTAACAAACACGTCTTAATTATAAAGGAGGTAAGATGAATCGCAAAGGGGCCATCTTAAATATTGTTTTAATTGGTTTAATTATTGTTTCTTTGGTGTCGATTGGCGGGTTATCCTATCTATTCCGGAATGAACGCATAAAATGCGAGAAGCTGCAGGCTCAGGTTGATGAATTAACTGCCCGTGAAAAAATCACCGAGGGTAAGCTTGAGGATTCCAAGAAAAAGGTTTCGGAACTGACGCTTAAATTACAGGAGACTAAAGACCGGATTGCTACTATAACCGAAGATCTTGATAAGGAAAAGTCAGCGCGGCAGGATGTATCAAAAGAATTGGAACAGGTTAGGGCGGATATAGAACAACAAAAGTCTTCGCGCCAGGATATAGAAAATAAACTTACTCTGGCTCAAGATGACGGCAGGAAATTAAAAGAGCGCTTGAAGGTTATCGTACAGCAAAAAGCTGAGCTTGAAGATAAAATTAAGAAATTGGAATCCAGCGCTAGTGGCGTAGAGTTGGGTAAGGTTGTAGTGAATAGCGAAGTCGCTGATCCTTCTAAGGTGAAGAACGCAGCTGAAAAGAATGTGAATACTCCTGTTGCTGAACCGGCAAAGGAGCAGAAAAAGGAAGATATCTCCCAGGTTAAGCCCTTGGAAGGTAAAGTCACAGTAGTAAATAAAGAATATAATTTTGCGGTGATTAGCTTAGGGCAAAAAGATGGCATAAGTATAGGGGACCAATTTTCCGTAACTCGAGAGGGTAAAGTTATCGGAGAGATAAAAGTGGAAAAGGTCCATGAGTCTATGTCCGCGGCAGGTTTTGCGGCAGAATTAAAGGATTTAATTAAAGAAAATGATTTAGTAGTACAAAAGGTGAAATGAAGCCTTTTGCAATAAAAGATAAATTTATCCCTTGCGGTAGAATTAGAGTTGCTGGCGATAAGTCCATAGCCCACCGGGCGCTGATTATCAGCGCCTTAAGTTGCGGTAAGACAATCATAAATAACTTTCCTGTTCACGATGATTCCCTGGCTACTTTAAGTGTCCTGTCTGCTTTAGGGGTGAAGATTGCCTCTGATAATAAGCAGGTTTCAGTTTGGGGCGTCCAAAGATTAAAGAAACCCAGCAAGCCTGTTTTTGTTAATAATTCCGGGACAACCTTACGTTTAATTTTGGGTGTTTTAGCCGGCACAGGTTTTAAAACTAAACTCATCGCGGGCAAATACCTTTCTAACAGGCCAATGGCCAGAGTAAATAAACCTTTACGCCTGATGGGTGCAAAGATCACCGCAAAAATCAGGAGTGGTGAAGAGTATCCTCCCCTGGTTATCAGCGGAGGAAATCTTAAAGGGATTCTTTACCGCATGCCTGTTGCTTCGGCACAGGTGAAATCCGCTATTCTTTTGGCAGGTTTGTCCGCCTTGGGTAAAACTCGCGTAATTGAATCTATAAGCACTCGTGACCATACCGAGAGAATGCTCAAAAGTTTCGGCGCGAATATAACTGTAAATAAAAATAGTATAACTTTAACTCCGGATCCGGATAGGGGTTTAATCAGCCCGGGCCGGATTTATATTCCGGGTGATATCTCTTCGGCAGCTTTTTTAGCAGTTTTAGCTGTCATAATTCCCGGAGCTAAGATTGTTATCGAGCGGGTAAGCCTTAACCCTAGCCGTTGTGGAATAATTAATGTGCTTAAAAGAATGGGGGCGAAAATAAAGGTTACGCCTTTTAAGAATAAAAAAGCGCAAAGTTTTGAACCCATGGGGAATCTTACCGTATCCAGCGGAAAACTTAAGGCTATAGTGATTAATCATTCCGAGGTACCTTCTTTAATTGATGAATTGCCTGTTCTTATGGTAGCTGCTTGTTTTGCTGAAGGTAGAACCATAATTAAGGGAGCAGGAGAGTTAAGGTTTAAGGAGACTGATCGTATTAATTCCATGATCTCGAATTTAAGGCCTATGGGGGCGCAGATTTGCTCAATTAAATCCGGAGGTTTGGAAAATATAGTTATAAAGGGTAAGGGTTTTCTTAATGGGGCTAAACTTAAAAGTTTTGGCGATCATCGTACAGCCATGAGTATGGTAGTTGCAGCTTTAGCGGCTAAGGGCAGCTCAAGGTTGGATGATATTAGCTGTATTAGTAAATCATTCCCCGGGTTTTTAACTACCTTAAAGGATTTGTTGAGATAAACATATTATTTGACAAGGGGTTTAAACTCTGTTAAAATCACTTCACTGTCTTAATTTCAGGAGATAATATGATAAAATTTGGCCAACAACTAAAAAGAGCGGTTAATTTTGTTTTAGGGCTTTTTTCCAATGATATGGGGATTGACCTTGGGACAGCCACAACCCTGGTTTTTGTTAAAGGAGAAGGTGTAGTCCTTTGCGAGCCTTCGGTTGTAGCTATTGAGCGGGGGACTTCGCATGTTTTAGCCGTGGGTGAAGAAGCTAAGCGTATGCTTGGGCGCACTCCTGGCAATATCATCGCCATCAGGCCGATGAAAGACGGAGTTATTTCTGATTTTGAGATTACCGAAGCTATGCTTCGGTATTTTATTAAAAAGGTACATCACCGCAGGGTTTTAGTCAGGCCGAGAATTGTTATTGCAATTCCCTCAGGCATAACTGAAGTAGAGAAGCGGGCAGTGAAAGATTCTGCGGAGCGCGCCGGAGCCAGAGAAGTATATTTGATCGAAGAGCCAATCGCCGCGGCTATAGGCGTGGGCTTGCCTATCCAGGAGCCGGTTGGTAACATGATTATTGATATAGGCGGCGGGACTACGGAGCTTGCGGTAATCTCGCTTGCCGGTACGGTTTTCTCAAAGTCTATCCGCATTGGCGGCGATGAAATGAATGAGGCGGTTATTGAATATCTTAAGAAGACTTATAATCTTTTGGTTGGTGAACGCACTGCCGAAGATATAAAGATTAAAATTGGTTCAGCCTATCCCCTGGAAGAAGAGATGAGTATGGAGGTCAAGGGAAGGGATTTGGTAGCGGGCTTGCCTAAAATCGTAACCATTACCAGCGAAGAGATCCGCGAATCTTTGCAGGAACCTTTACGTGCTATCCTTGAGGTTACAAAAATATCATTAGAGAGAACTCCTCCGGAGTTAGCTGCTGACCTTATTGAGCATGGCATTGTCATGGCCGGTGGCGGTTCATTATTAAGAGGATTAGACAAACTGATTTCTGAAGAAACTGGCCTTCCTGTGCACATAGCTGATGACCCGGTTACTGCGGTTGCTAACGGTACGGGCCGGGTGCTTAGCGAAATTCAATATCTTAAGAAAGTAACTGTTTCGGTTAAAACCGAGACGCGTAACTAAATGTGTTTAAGCTATCCCGCAAAACCGTAATCAATTTTGTTCTTCTTGTCTGTGCAGTATTCCTGATCTCTGCTTTTTCGCATTTTTTCAAAAATTCAGCTCAAAAAACCTTTCAACCACACCTTTCTTTAATTGGTTTGCTTAAACGCGAATGCGCAGGGATTATTTTCTACCATCGCAATATGGTTGAGTTTGCCAGGTTGAACAATGAAACAGAAAATTTGCGCCGGAGAATATTTGATTTGCGCGAGGTCGAACAGGAAAATACCCGTCTTAAGGGGCTGCTTAGTTTTAAACAGAAATCTTCTTTACGTCTGGTAGCTGCCAGGGTGATTGCCCGTTCTCCGGACAGTTGGTCCTCTAGCGTAATTATTGATAAAGGCAGGTACAGCGGGATTAGGCCTGGCATGGCAGTGATTAATACCCAGGGGTTGGTTGGCAGGGTAATGGAGAGCGCCGAAGGTAGCAGTAAGATATTATTAGTTAACGATCCCAGCCAGGGGATCTCAAGTATTGTGCAGCGCAGCCGCCAGGAAGGTTTAGTCAACGGTTCTCTCGGACCCAATTTAATCATGCGTTATCTTCCGGTTGATGCGCAGATTGCGGCGGGGGATATAATAATTACTTCGGAATTAAGCCAGGTTTATCCTAAAGGCTTGCTTGTGGGCAAGGTGATAAATATTGGAAAAGAGTTTTCCGGCCTTAGCCGTTATGCCGTAGTCAAACCTGCGGCGGATCTTTCCGGTATTGAAGAGGTACTGGTTATTATCCCATGAAAAAGTGGCTGTCGATTTTTCTTGTTTTGATTCTCCTGACTACTTTACAATTAAGCTGGCCGGTATCTTTAAGCTTCTTTAATACTAAGCCCGATTTTCTTTTAATCTTTGTTGTTTCTTTAGTTTTTTATTTTAATTTTAAGATTGCTTTGGTATCGGCAATTTTAGCCGGGTTGCTAAAAGATGCGTTTCTGCCTTCAGGAATGGCAATGAATACGATTCTTTTTAGCGTCTGGAGTTATTTAACCTTTCGCTTATCCTCTCAAATCTCTACCGAGAATAACTATGTCCGTCTGGGCATAATTTTAATCATAGCTGTATTGAATAATACCGTACTCGGCGTACAAAACTTGAATTCCGGCAACTACATTCCGGCAGGTATTTTTTTACGTAACCTGCTTATCTCTTCGGTTTATACAGGGGCGGTATCCCCCTTGATTTTTAAACTTACTAAAAAAATATCCGCGTAATATTCTCTATGGAAAGAAAAAGTTTCTTAAAATTTTTAATTATTTTAATGTTTAGCACTTTGTTTGCGGCCTTATTAAATCTTGATTTATTACAAGGGGCGAAATTCCGCAGGCTAAGCGATAGCAATTGCATCCGTCTGATAACGCAATCAGGCGCCAGGGGTAATATTCTGGATCGGGCCGGAGAAATTATTGTAGATAGCAGGATTTCTTATGATGTTTTGATTTTGCCTCAAGAGTTAGACCAGATTGACCGTATCCTTGGCGGAGTTAGCGGTATATTGGAGATTGGGGTAAAAGAGCTAAAGGCCGCTTTTAGAAACAATTATTTTTCTTCAAGTATACCGGTTACCGTCGCCAGCAATATTGATCTTAAGAAAGCGATCCTGTTGGGAGAATATAAGCTGGAGGAGCCTAGTATTATCATTCAGCCCAGGCCATTGCGGCATTATCCCTACGGGGCATTGGCTTCTCATGTTATCGGTTATGTAAATGAGATTGACCGTTGGCGGCTGACTAAGCTGGAAGATTACGGGTATAAAACCAAAGATATTGTGGGTTTTGGGGGAGTAGAGGAAAAGTATGATTATTATTTACGCCAGGAGGAGGGTGGATTATCCGTCGAGGTAAATCATAGGGGTAAATTTATGCGTGTTTTAGGTTTTGAACCCCCGTGCAATGGCAAGGATATTCAGCTTACTCTGGATCTTAAGATTCAAAAAATAGCAGAAGAAAGTCTTTCCGGGCGAAAGGGTAGTATAATTTTAATGGATCCGCAAAGCGGTGAAATCCTGGCATTAGCTAATTACCCTAATTTTAACCCCGCGGTTTTTGTAAATAAACGCACCAGGCTTATCGCCGGATTATTTAATAATCCCGATTCTCCGTTGATCAACCGGGCAATTTCATCAAGTTATCCGCCGGCTTCTGTTTTTAAGGTAGTTTTAGCAAGCGCAGGCCTGGAATTAAAAAAGATAAATCTTTATACTAGTTTTCTCTGCCGTGGATCGACCATGGTGGGAGCGAGAAAATTTTCCTGTTGGGATGTGCATGGCGTACAGGATATTATTTCGGCTATCGCGCATTCCTGCGATGTATTTTTTTATAAAACAGGGCTGCTTGTGGGCGCCCAAAATATTCATGATTATGCTTTGAAATTAGGGTTAGGCAGAAGCTTGGGTTTTGAGCTGCCTTATGAGACAAGCGGTTTTATTCCTTCTCCTTTATGGAGAAAAATCAATAAATTCCAGAAATGGTTTGATGGGGATACTGCTAATTTAAGCATTGGCCAGGGTGATTGCCTGGTTACTCCTTTACAGGCGGCCAATATGATGGCAGTGTTTGCTAACGGAGGGTATTTGCCCAGCCCGTATATTATTAAAACAGTGGGGGTTTTGGATCTTTCGGAAAAAAAGAAGAAGTTGTCCAGGGTGGCTTTTAAGAAAAGCACTTTTGAGATTATCCGCCGTGGCCTGCGCGCAGTGGTTTCTGATCCCAAAGGCACCGGGAATGTTTTATCCGGGCTCGGCGTTTCGGTCGCCGGAAAAACCGGCACCGCCCAGGTATCCCGCGGGGCAACCCATGCCTGGTTTATCGGGTTCTTTCCATACGATAAGCCAAAATATGTGATTTGTGTTTTATTGGAAAATGGCGGGCCGGGACATGCTGCCAGTGTCGTTGCCAGGCAGATAATAGAGGCAATGAATAATCAGGGGCTTATATGAGGAATTCATTTCTTAGGATATTGATTCTTGCGTTGATCATTTCCAGTTTAGGAGTTTTATCTATTTATAGCAGTACTTATCAAAAGGAAGGGACTCCCTGGCAGGATATCCATAAGCGCCAGATCCTATGGGTAATAATCGGGTTGGCCTGTTTTTTTATTATGTCTCAGCTTAACTATCGCAGGCTTTGGGATGCCAACTATTTGATTTATGGGGTGGCTATATTTTTCCTTTTTCTGGTTTTTGCTCTGGGGATTATCAGGCTTGGCGCGCAGCGCTGGCTAAGGTTTGCCTGGTTTAATTTCCAGCCTTCGGAGTTTGCAAAGCTGGCGGTAATAATATTCCTGGCGCGGTATTTTAGCCGTAAATCAGTCGATGATATATCGCTTTTATCCGGGAAGTTCGGGATTTTCAGGGGGATAATTTTGCCGTTTATTTTTGTAGCTGTCCCGATGTTTTTGATTATTGAGCAGCCGGATTTAGGCAGCGGGTTGATGCTGCTTTTGGTTTTTGTTTCCCTGCTGTATTTAACTAATGTCCGGTTAAAATATATTTTTACATTAATATTTATTCTTATCTTGCCCTTGCCTTTCTTTTGGCATTTCCTGCGCGATTACCAAAAGCAGAGGCTGCTCGTTTTTCTTAATCCGAACATTGACCCGTTAGGGGCAGGCTATACGGTAATTCAATCGCGCATCGCTATAGGTTCCGGAGCTTTATTCGGCAGGGGGTGGTTATCCGGTACCCAGAGCCAGTTATATTTCTTACCGGAGTCGCATACGGATTTTGTTTTTGCCACTTTTTCCGAACAGTGGGGTTTCTTGGGCAGCAGCCTGCTTCTGTTTATGTATTATTTGATCATCCGCCAAGGTTTTATTATCGCCCAAAGGACGCAGGATTCTTTCGGGAGGTTGCTTGCCTATGGCATATCTCTTTTATTGGCATTACAGGTGTTTATAAATATCGCCATGAATATGGGCTTAGCTCCGGTGGTTGGCCTGCCTTTGCCGTTAATGAGCTATGGCGGTTCAAGCATACTGGTTACTTTTATCGCTTTAGGTATTCTAGTGAATATTGACCGCACCAGGAGCGTGTTTTAAATATGACTGAAGATTTATTGTTAAACGTGCATCGTCCGGGGCAATACCTGGGTAATGAGTGGAATGCCTGTAAAAAGGATTTTGGTTCATGCGCGATAAGTTTCGCGTTGGGTTTCCCAGATTTGTATGAAATAGGAATGAGTAATTTGGGGCTGCGCATTATTTATGGCGTTTTAAATAATATCCCTGATGTAATCTGCGAGAGGTTTTTTGCCCTGGAAGCGGACATGGAGGCAGTTTTAAGAAGCGGCAATCACCGTCTTTCTTCCTGGGAGTCAAATCAGGAGTTGATGCGTTTTGATATGCTGGGTTTTTCTCTCGGTTCTGAATTAAACTATACCAATGTTTTAAGTATCCTGGAATTAGCCGGCCTGCCCCTGCAATCATCATTGCGGGACAGTAGGTATCCTTTGGTTATTGCAGGAGGGCCTTGTGCGCTTAACCCTGAGCCGATGGCTGAGTTTTTTGATTTGTTTATTATAGGTGAAGCTGAAGAGGCAGTTGTAGAGGTTCTGAATTTATACCGTAAATGTAAGGATGATTATAAAAGTGGCGGGTTGACAAAGGCGAGCCTTCTGCTTGAATTGTCCCGGATAGAGGGTGTTTACGTGCCTTCACTTTATACCCCGAATTTAAAGGTCAAGAAACGCGTAGTAGAGGATTTTGATGCTGCTTATTTTCCCTGTAACTGGATGGTTCCATATGTTCAGACAGTTCATGATCGGATTACTTTAGAGATTATGCGCGGTTGTCCTAATCGCTGCCGTTTTTGTCAAGCGAGGAGCCAATATTATCCTTTAAGGATAAGGAGTAAGGAGAAGGTTATTTCTTTGGCAAATTTGGCTTATGCTTCCAGCGGGTACGAAGAATTATCTTTGGCAGGGTTGTCTGTAAGCGACTATCCTGGCATAGAAAAGCTGGTTTCTGATCTGACCGCAAGTTTTAAAGATAGGGCGGTCAATTTATCCTTACCTTCGCTAAAAGCCAAGGCATTGCTGGGGAATGTATCTACTCTGATTGCTAAAATAAAAAAGACCGGCCTGACCTTTGCGCCTGAGGCAGGAACACAAAGGTTGCGCCAGGCGCTGGCTAAAGATTTCTCGGAGGATGATTTCTTCAGGGCTGTAGAAGAGGCCTATCAGGCGGGCTACCAGCATTTAAAATTATATTTTCTTATTGGGTTACCTGGCGAAAAAGAAGAAGATTTAGCAGGGATAATCAATTTTGCGCAAGCCGCATCAGAACTTAAGAAAAAAGTTAAAGGGGGCGGGGCCCAAATAAATATCAGCATAAATCCGCTAATCCCCAAGCCGCATACTCCTTTTCAGTGGTTAAAAATGGATACTATCGCCGTGATTAAAGAAAAACAGAATTATTTAAGAGACCATTGCAGAAACAAAAGGCTTAAATTTAATTTTCATAACCTTGAAATGGGGTTTTTAGAAGGCGTACTTTCCCGGGGAGACAGGTCATTAAGCGCGGTTATCTTAGCTGCTTATAGAAAAGGAGCCAGGTTTGATGCCTGGTCCGGCTCTTTTTCATTCAGCAAGTGGCAGGAGGCATTTTCTGAAGCAGGGGTTGACCCACAAAAATATCTTAGTGAAAAATCAACTTCGGAAATCCTGCCGTGGGATTTTATCGATACGGGAATTAAAAAAGAAGATTTACTTTTAGATTTTAACAAATCTATTGTCATGTAATTGGTTAGGGGGTATAATTAAGCCGATTTATGCAATGATAATATGGAGGGTTAGTGGAAGATAAAATTAATATTATTGCCCTTGTGGTAATTAGTATCTTTGTGGCTCTGTCCGGATTTTTAGTAATCAAGAAAATTTTTGACCGTTTGGCCTGGCTGGCTAAAGAAGCCAAGCTAATTGCCGCCGGAGATATCAATCGGAAGCTTAGTGTTGTCTGTGGTGGCAAGTTGGGTGTTTTGGCTGATTCCGTCAACCGGCTTGCTGAGCGTATCCGCGCCAATATGGATGAGCTCA
Source organism: uncultured Planctomycetales bacterium (assembly GCA_964427405.1). Classification (GTDB taxonomy): domain Bacteria; phylum Omnitrophota; class Gorgyraeia; order Gygaellales; family Profunditerraquicolaceae; genus UBA6249. Next base: position 14,290 of record CAYRUB010000019.1, read on the forward strand.
AACAGTATAAAGAGAAAGTTAGCGAGCTTAATCTGGAGAATCAAAAAAGGTCGCTCGAGCTTTCTAATTTAACACAAATTAGTTCTTTGATTGCCCAGGGCTCGGAATTTACTGATCTCTTGAAGATAATAGTAGAAAAGACCAGGGTATTGGCGGGTTCTGAGACGGCATTTTTACTTTTTAAAGAAGCAAACAGCGATTCTTTGCAGATGAAAATTGCCGATGGCGCAAGTACGGATTATTTAATTTCGGTAAAAGTATCCGCCAATGAAAGCATTTATAACAAAGCGTTGAATTTAAACAAACTTTTGATTTTGGATAAGCAAAACTCACTTAGCGATAACCTTACGGTTGATTTCCTCGAGAAATTTCAGTTGAAGAATTGTCTGGCCATGCCGGTATTTTTACGGGGGTCTGTTAAGGCAGTGTTGGGGATAGGTAACATGCGCGAGGGTTTTTTGTATGGCAAAAATGATATTGAACTTTTGAATATTTTTTCTAAACAGATTGCTATTGTTATTGAGAACAATTCCCTTAACCAGCAGCATGTAGCTATGCGCTAAGGAATATCTATGGCAGTTAGAAAGATTAATAATAAACAATTAGGTGAGTTATTGCTTGATCAAGGTGTTATTAGCCGGAACCAGCTGGACCAGGCTTTGAGTCTGCAGCGGGATAAGGGCGGGTTAATCGGCGAGATCTTGGTTGAGTTGGGGTATGTTAAAGAGGATGATATTGCTCAGTCGCTAACTGCGCAATATGGTTTTCCTTATCTGTCTTTAGGTAATCATGATATAAGTCCGGAGATAACCAGTATTATCCCCTGTATGCTGGCCCGGCAGTATTTGCTTGTGCCGATTGATAAAATCGGCAACAACCTTACCTTGGCCATGTCCAACCCTTTAAATATGCAGGCTATCGATGATGTGGAGCTGCTTAGCGGATGCAGCGTGCAGACCTTTGTTTCTACCTCCTCCGATATCAAGAGAGCGATTGAAAAATACTATAAAAACAAGGAATAAGGGTAGGTAGCAGTTAAATTCTTCTATGCTGTCACTCAAGGATCACCTTACCGAAATATTTATAAATAATAAACTAATTACTAAGAGCCAGCTTAATCAGGCGCTTAAGGCACAGTCAGCCAGAGGCGGCAATCTTAGCGATATCATTGTAAAACTTAAGTTTGTTAAACAAAAACAGATGTCGGATATCCTAAGTAAGGGTTTGGGTTTGCCTTTACTTGATTTAAAATGTTCCGATATCGATTCTGATATTGTAAGAATAATTCCCGCTGATATTGCCCGTCATTATCAAATTATTCCTTTATCTAAAACAGGCCATTCTGTTACCCTGGCAATGGCAGACCCGTTGAATATTTTCGCTATTCAAAATTTGCGTGAATTCCGGGATTTAAAAATAAATCCTGTAATTTCTTCACCTCAAGATATCAACCAGGCTATTGAATTATATTATTCCCTTACCGCCGAGGTAAAAATTGACGATTTGGTTAAAGAATTAACATCTCCTATTGAGATAGTCAAGCAGGAAAAGGATACATTCCTTAGCGTCCAACAGCTTGAACGTATCAGCCATGAAGCGCCGGTAATTAAAGCTACTAATATGGTTTTGGAGGAGCTTATAAGAAGGCGGGCTTGCGAAGCGTTGATCGAGCCGTTTGATAAAAAATTACGCATACGTTTTCGTATTGACGGTTTGCTTCAGGAGCAAGATGCACCACCCGGGGATCTGCATATTTCAATAGTTTCGCGCCTTAAAGTTATGTCGGGGTTGGATATTGGCGTGCATGATATCCCTCAGGATGGTCGTTTTAAAACAAATATTCTTGGCCGTCAGGTTAATTTTAGTATTTCTATCCTGCCGACTAACTTTGGCGAGAGAGCGGCTTTGCGTGTTTTGGATAAAGCGCAGAGAAATTTAGATATTAAAGAGTTGGGGTTTAGCGATTATACCATGGGGATATTAGCCAAATTCTCCGCTCTTAGTCATGGGATGATTTTGGTTTGCGGCCCGGCTGGAAGCGGCAAAACCACTACGCTTTACGCAATATTGAGGTCTTTAAATAGCCTGGATAAAAATATTGTTACAATTGAAGATGCTGCTGAATTTCAGCTTGAAGGAGTAAACCAGGTTGTTGTTAACCCGGAGATCGGGCTTAGCTTTGCCGCCGGCATGCGTTCTATCTTGCTTCAGGATCCTAATATTGTCATGATCGGAGAAATCCCTGATTATGAAACTGTAGATATAGCTATTAAAAGCGCGCTTACGGGGCACTTGGTTTTTTCGACTCTGAATACTTTTACGGCTGCAGGCGCAGTGTCGCAACTCGTAAATATGGGGGTAGCGCCTTATTTAATTAACTCATCCCTGGTTTGTGTCATGGCTCAGAGGCTGTTGAGAAAGGTATGCCCGTATTGTAAAGAGGCCTATACTCTTGATAAAAAGGCAGCGGAAAATTTAAATTTGGATGCGCATAAGATTGGTAAACTACAATTTTACAGAGCAAAGGGGTGCCGGCATTGTTTTAATACCGGGTATTCGGGAAGAGTTTTAATTGCTGAAGTTTTGCAATTTAGCCAGAAGATCCGTGAGTTAATTTCAAATGGGGCAGGGGAGCAACTTATTAAACAGCAGGCGCGCCTTGAAGGTATGCAGACTTTACGTGAATCCGGGTTGGACGCTGTTTTAGGAGGCCAGACTACGATTGAAGAAGTTTTGCTCGTAACTGCGCCGGATCTTATGCTCAATAGGGGGTCGTAGAATATGCCTGATGATATTACGCAGTTGGTTGATATTGTATTGGCTCATGCTATAAACAGAAGGGCCTCGGATATACATATTGAGCCGGAGCTTGAATGTCTGCGTATCAGATACCGGGTGGACGGATCGCTGCAGGATGTTTTAAGAGTTCCTAAGATAAATCAGAATTCGTTTTTTGCCAAGCTTAAAATAATTTCTAATTTGGATATTATTGAAACCCACGTTCCCCAGGAAGGCAAATTTAAAGTAAGAGCAGGGGGCCGGGAGGTAGGGTTCCGGGTTTCCAGCCTTCCTACAACTTTTGGCCAGAGATTTGTTTTGCATGTTTTAGATAAAAGTAAGCTTAATATAGGTTCAGACCAGTTGGGTTTTTCCAAGGCCTCTGTAGCTATTTTAAAGGCAGCTGCGGCAAAACCTTTTGGTATGATACTGGTTGGCGGGCCTGCCGGTTCAGGTAAATCTACCACACTTTATTCCATATTAAATCAGCTGGATACCGTGTCGAAGAATATTGTTACGATTGAAGACCCGGTGGAATATCAACTAGACGGGGTTACCCAGGTACAGGTTAGGCCGGATATAGGTTTGGATTATGCTTCGGGCTTGCGCTCTATTTTACGGCAGAGTCCGGATGTGGTTATGATTGGCCAGATCAGAGACTCAGAAACTGCGGATATCGCTATTAAAGCGGCGTTATCCGGGCAGCTCGTACTTTCTACGCTACAGACCGATGATGCTATTTCAAGTATTGCCCGTCTTATTGAGATGGGGGTGGAGCCGTTTTTATTAGCTTCCAGCTTGGTCATGCTTTGCGCCCAGCGCCTGGCACGTAAAATTTGTTTGAAATGCCGCAAGCCGACGGATATACCAAAAGATTTTCTGGAAAAAATAAAATTTAGCGCTAAAACTAAATTTTATACTGCGCAGGGATGCCGGTATTGTAATTACACTGGTTTTTCCGGGAGGGTTGCAATATTAGAAACGCTCTTGATTGATGACGCTATAAGGGATATAATCATTCGTAGAAAGCCGGTAGGTGAAATCAGAAAATACGCGCTCAAGTATTTAGGATTAAAATCACTGCGTGTTGATTCCTATCTTAAGGTTCGAGATGGGTTGATTAGCTTGGATGAGGCAATAAGGATTACAACAGAGGAGTAGCTATGGCAGCTCGCGGTAAAATACTTTTTGTTTGTGATGATAAGTCTTATATTAATAAAATCAAGGATCAGTTATCCAATCTGGGAGATTATACCCTTATTACAGAGTCTACTGCCCAGGCAGGGGTGATGAGTTTAGAGCATAATATTTGCGACCTGGTTATCATAAGGTATGCCATACCGGATTTAGACATTCTTTCCGCGATAGGTGATTTTAAAAAAGTTGATCCTGATTGCGTGATAGTTGTATTGCTTGAAGTAGAAGTGGAGGGGCAGAGCAACCAGTATGCCGAAGTTGGGGTTTTTGAAACTTTAGGCTGGCCGGTTAAAACGGATAAATTAAAATTTGTCGTGGAAAAAGGCCTCAAGCTGCATATGTTATTAGCAGCCGGACGTAAGACGGTCCAGGGGTTAAAAGAAAATAACCAGGCTTTAGAGAAACAGAATACGCTTTTAGCAAAAAGAATCGAAGATTCTACGAGCAATTTAAGCCGGCTTTATGAAGATTTGCGTTCTACGTATATGCGTACGATCAGGGTTTTGGCGCAGGCAATTGACGCACGGGATCACTATACGCATAGCCATTCGGAAAATGTGTCTCGTTATGCGGTAGCTATTTGCAATCAGCTTAAGCTTCCGGCTAAAGAAGTTGAATTGGTACGCCAGGCTGCCGAGTTGCATGATTTGGGCAAGATAGGCATTGGAGACAGCATTTTGCTTAAGCCTTCCGCGCTTACAGCCTCAGAGTGGGAGCAGATTAAAAAACATCCCACGATTGGCGCGCAGATCCTGGAGCCGCTTACTTTTTTAGGCGGCGTAGTAGATTTGGTCAGGCAGCATCATGAGCATTATGATGGCACGGGTTATCCGGAAGGCAGGAAGGGCGAGGATATACTTTTGGGCGCGCGCATAATCCACGTGGCTGATTCTTATGAGGCCATGCGCTCAGCGCGTTCTTACAGGAAAATCCCCCTGATGAAGGAAGAGGCGATCCTGGAGATTAAATTAAATAGCGGTACGCAGTTTGACCCAAAGATCGTTGATGCATTTTTAGAAGTAGTGGATAACTTATAAGGTAAAAATATTCTAAAAAAGTCCTTGACAAAATAAGGTTTTGTAATAGAATAAGCCTTCCCTTCCAAAAGGGCCAAATATTGTGAAAACAATTATAACGCTGTTGACAATTTCTAGTAATTAATCATATTTCGACAAATTGGGCGTAAATAAATTTGACGTCCCAACAATTTGTTGGGGCGTTTTTTGTTGCTCTTTTGATAATTGAATTGCCAAGCGAGGCCGAAGTAATTCCAAACGGAATTATTTAGGTCAATTTCATGAGGTTAGAAATTAAATAAATCACTAGAGCCTTCATTCATAATCTTTCGGAATTTTTTTTCGGAGAGTTTGATCCTGGCTCAGAGTGAACGCTGGCGGCGTAGATTAGGCATGCAAGTCGAGCGATATCTTTTTTTTGAGACATTGAGACCGCAAGGTGGATGTGTTGAGAAAGAAGGAATATAGCGGCAGATTGGTGAGTAATACGCGAGTAATTTACCTCTAAGTCGGGGATAGCCTTGCGAAAGTGAGGGTAATACCCGATGTGTTTACAGCTGCATAAGCAGCCGTAAGTAAAGGAGGCCCGCAAGGGTTTTTGTTTAGAGATGAGCTCGTGTCCTATCAGCTAGTTGGTGAGGTAATGGCCCACCAAGGCTTTTGACGGGTAGCTGGCCTGAGAGGGTGGTCAGCCACATGGGGACTGAGACACTGCCCCAACTCCTACGGGAGGCTGCAGTCGAGGATATTTAGCAATGG
>CAYRUB010000020.1:0-15531 GCA_964427405.1 uncultured Planctomycetales bacterium
AGCTAAGCAACTGATAGCCTAATACCGCCTGCAGGCGTTTTACGCTATGGCGCGCCGCGATATGGCCAACCTCATGGCCGACTACCGCGGCTAATTCATCATCGTTAGCCGCTGCCATCAGGCCGCTGTTAATATAAACGCTGCCTCCGGGTATAGCAAATGCATTGAACTCTTTTTCATCGACTATATTAAAATAATAGCTTAAGTCCTTACGGTCAGATACCATAGCTATCCTTTTAGCTACCCTCTCAAGGCGTTCCTGCATCTTAGGGTCATTAACCATTTTCTTCTCACGGCTAATTTCATTAGCCATATCCGAGCCCAAGTTGACTTCGGTCTTTGTGTCAATAAATAGGGTCTCCCGCTGTCCGGTAGCAGAATTATAAATAGTCGTGCAACCGCTTAAAATAGACAATCCGCAAATTAAGATAGCTGAGCTTACTTTATGGCACATAGAGTTTTCTGATATTATTAAAAATGTCGATATATTCCCGGCTGCAGTAATCCGGATAGGTCCAATCATTGGGAGTAAATGAATTACTCCGGTAACTTAGCGTTATCTCTGCAAAAATACCTTTACGTAAATAGATCCTGTGCGCGTAATCTTTGGTCGAGGCAAGCACCAATTTGGCTAAATCTACATATCCCGGATCAATATTCACCTGGCGAGCCCCGGAGTTTAAAAATTTTGCTTCAAGCCTGTTGGCATAAAGCTTGATACGGTATAAATCCTGGATAGGCATTAACTTGCTAAAGCTAACAAATCTTCTCTTTAAGCCAGTGCCCATCTCCTTCTCATAATAAGCAGTGTAATTAAAATCAATGGGTTCTGACTGAAAATCAATCTTACCAAATTTTCTTTTAAGTTTATCCCTGGATTTGATAAAAAAAGCCTCATCCTTATAGATGAAGCCTATGGCAAGCTTGACTTGCGGATTATATTTTCTGACTTTTCCCAAGTGGTTAGAAAAACTGGCGATTAATGCAAGAACTTGCTTATATACGCAGCGATCTTTTTACGTTGTTCAACGCGCATTTGGTTAAAGAATATGGCGATGTTAAACCCGCCCCTGGTTTCATCTTCGCTCCTTACAACTACGCCCTTACATTCAACAATAGTATTTTTATCAGTCTTAACCTTATTAGGCAGACTTAATTTCACGGAGATTTTAGTAAAAGGCGGGATATACTTTTCCAGATGGCAATAAGCCCCTACACAACTGATATTATGCGTAGTGGTAGAAAAATCATATCCGTTTACCGCAACATTAAACGGTAACTTATGCTCTAAGCGCGGATGAATCCTGCGTTCTTTAACGCTTTTCATTATTTCTTCTCTGCTCCACCCTCTGTCTTGGATTTATCAATAAAAGCACGCCAGCATTTCTTACTGCAATAGAATTTACCATTACGATAATATTTTTTTAACTTCTTGATCAGTTTATTACAAGCCAGACAATTAGTTTGTTTTTCTGCCTTAGGTTTTGCTTCTGCTTGCGCTTCTTTAACTGCTTCAGGTGCCATTTATAATTTTCCTTTCATTTAGTTAAGACTCACCCCAGCTGCATGTTCACAAAATCTCTAAGATAGTTTTTTTCCAGTGTATTAAACTCCATAAATTCTACACCGGTTTGATTGCGATCAGAATGCGCCACAGGCGTTGACCAGGCAACTTTGCCGATAGGCCTGAGTACACGGTTTAAAACATTGACTTCAAGCATTACAAAGGTAGAGGTTGGGATAAATTTATCACTAGTAAACCTTAAACCACCACAGCTGATATCATTACTGAGAACATTATCAAAATCCGGCCTGCCCCTAAGCTGATAACGTATTTGTGAGTGAAAATCTACCCGGGGAAAACAACGATTTTCTTTTGATTTTCCTAAAATGGCCATTTGTGCATTTTGTTTTGAGGAAGCTGTGGCTATTTTGCATACCTCTTGGAAGAAAATATAACACATATTTATAAATATGTCAATACTTTACAAACTTTGCATTCCTGTTATAATAACCGCGAGGTGAGCAATGTATTGCCAATTTTACGGATTAAAAGAAAGGCCTTTCAATGTTACCAGCGACCCCGCCTTCTTTTTCTCCAGTAAAAAACATAAAGAAGCTATCTCCCATCTGGTTTATGGGGTTTCCCAGAGAAAAGGGATTATCGTTTTGACCGGAGAAATCGGAACCGGCAAAACGACCATCTGCCGTTTCTTCTTAAACCACGTAGGTAAAAACGTAAAAACAGCTTTTATCTTAAATCCCGCCTTCTCTGAAACACAGCTCCTGGAATCAATCATTAAAGATTTCGGAATCTCTCCCAAAAGTAAAAGTAAGCTGGACATGGTTTGGGAATTAAATAATTTTCTACTGCGAGAATCAAATACGGGAAACAATCTGGTGCTGATTATTGATGAGGCGCAGAACTTAAAACCCAATTTGCTTGAACAGATACGCCTGCTTTCAAACCTGGAAACAGAAAAAGAAAAACTGCTTCAGGTAATTCTAGTGGGCCAGCCGGAATTAAACAACCGGATTAATTTATATGACTTAAGGCAATTGCGCCAGAGAGTCATGGTCAGATATCATATCGGGCCGCTTGATAACGATGAAATAAGATCTTATATAAACCATCGCCTGAAGGTCGCCGGCGCCCAGAGTAGGCCAGAAGGTCATGCCTGCCTGCCGGCAAGGCAGGGTTCGGCTTCCGATAGCCAAAGCCAAGAAATTAAATTCAGCGATGAAGCCATCGATTCAATAAGCCGTTTTTCCGGCGGGACACCCAGACTGATTAATATGATCTGCGACCGCGCGCTCCTAGCCGGTTTTGTCAGCGAAACTAATCACATTGATTTTAATATTATAAAAAGATGCCTCGATGAGCTGGATAGCTATTCTATTAAGGCAGGGTGATTTATGAGTATAATTAATGAGGCGTTAAAGAAAACTGAAGAGTCTATCCAAAAAAATTCGCTTAAAGTAACCGCCGGAACGAATAAGAAACCAAGGATCAAAACTTATCTATTTTATATTTTAATACTTGTTGCCGCCCTGTTCCTAGGCAACATTGTGTTTACGATTATTAACCGTAAGGTTGAGACCCCTCTTGAATCTGAACCCCCAGCTAAGGAAGTCCCCATATTAGACCAAAAACCAGAAGCTGTGCAAACGCTACCCGCTATTACACCGCCCCCCTTGCCTGAAAAACAGGACAAACCGGAAAAAAAATTCATCTTAAACGGAATATTTGTTTCCGATAATGACGGTTATGCCTTAGTAAATAATCGCATTGTCAGGGAAAATGATTTGGTTGACGGGGCAAAAGTAGAAAAAATTACCACAAATACCGTAGAATTAAATAACGAAGGGAATATTGTTACTCTTTCTACCAACAGATAAACTTAAGCGATTTTCCTAATCGCCTCTTTTATCAAATCCAGCGCAACATTCCGTACAAGTATGGGCCTGGCAATCCCGCGGATCAAAACTAGTTTGTTTTGTTTGCCGACAAACTTCTTATCGTGATAATAAGCATTAATGATCTTATCCATAGATATGCCTTTTAGTTTTACAGGCAGGCCATAAAGCTTAATTAAATTCTCAATACGCAGGGCTAACTTTTTATCGATAAGCCCTAGCCTGCGGCTCAAATCTGAAACTACCACCATACCCAGCCCCACTGCTTCACCGTGATTATACCCCTTGTAACCGCAGGCAGACTCGATCGCATGGCCAATCGTATGACCGAAGTTTAAAATCGTCCTTAAACCCGATACCTCTTTTTCATCCCGGCTGGCTATTGCCGCTTTAATACTGCTGCAAGAACTGATTATTTTTTCTAATACCACAGGATCAGCCTTAAACACATCTTTGTGCTTATTTTCCAGGTAACAAAATAAATTATTATCCTTGATAATGGCGTACTTAATTACCTCTGCCATTCCTGAAGCAATCTGGCGCTTGTCCAGGGTTTTTAAAAAATCAACCTCGCTAAATACAAGCCGGGGTTGATAAAACGCGCCGACTAAGTTTTTGCCCAAGTCCAGGTCAACCGCAGTCTTGCCTCCGATAGCCGAATCCACCTGAGCCAATAAAGTCGTAGGAATCTGCACATAAGCAATGCCCCGCTTATACACTGAAGCAACAAAACCTGCCAGGTCCCCCACTACTCCGCCGCCGAAAGCGATAATAAAAACTTTTCTTTTCTGATCAAACTTAGCCAGGTCTTTAATCACACGCCCAGCACTCTCTAGCGACTTGCTTTTTTCACTGTCCAGAATAATTTTAAAACGACAGTTAAAACCAGCCTTTAACAAAACTCCGGATAGGATTACGCCATATTTATTTCTTAATAGTGTGTTGGTAATAATATAGGCATCTGATCCGATATTTAATTTCTGTAGATAGCCAGCTAACCTTTTAAGAATAAGCTTGCCAATAATTATATCGTATGATCGTTTACCTAAATTAACTTTTACTTTACGCATCTAAAAACCCACCCCCATAAGCCTGATCACTAAAGCCACCATCGGCCAAAGAAAACGGTCAAATACACCCAGCCAGATAAACGCGAAAAGAATAATAAAGCCATAGCGTTCGAGGCTGATATACTGCTGCGACAGGCGTTCAGGCAATAACCCCATCAAGACACGCGAACCATCCAACGGCGGAATCGGGATCAAGTTAAATAAAGCCAAAACAACATTAATTAAAAGTAAATTTAAAAGTAGATAAACAGGTATGCCTGAAAGCGGAATAAATTTTAACACTTGAGCGATAATAAAAGCAAGAATAAGATTTGCCAGCGGACCGCTTAAGCCAATCCAGATTATATCCTTTTTGGGATTTTTTAATGCCCGGTAATCTATGGGCACAGGTTTAGCAGCGCCGAAAACAAAATGTCCGGAGCTGGATAGAAAAAGTACAAGCGGCAGGAGTATAGTCCAGAAAAGATCAATATGCGCCAGCGGATTTAAGGTAAGCCGGCCGGAAAATCTGGCCGTAGAATCGCCTAATTTATAGGCAGCCAAGCCATGCGCAAACTCATGCACAGTCATAGCAATCAATAAAAGCGAAAATGATATAGCAAATGAGATGATTAACTGCGGAAGGCTCAATTCAGTACCTCGATAATAGCTACCTCAATAATCGGATACCTGCTATTTTTTGGGCTGATTAATTTACCGCTAACTTTAACCTTATGATAATTAAGGCTGTCCAAACCTTTGCGGTTGCCTTTTAAGAAGTATATCTCCTTGCTATCGGTAACCAGCTTATGGGTTGCCTTACGCCATAATACCATTCCATACGGGCTGACCGTGCCTTCAATAACCATCTGCTCAGACGGCTGCAAAGCTGCCGTGGTTTGGCCTCCAGTTGCCAAAGCCGCAGGCCGGAAGGCCGTGGTTTGGCCTCCAGTTGCCAAAGCCGCAACTGGCTTTTCATCTTCCTTAGGCACAACTATCTCTTTATTGACAAATTTTTTATTTACCCAGCCATAGCTCTGGTGTACTGGCTCAATCTTATACCAGCTGCCTTCATCCTGAATAATATTTACCACCGTTAAATTATCAACTTTCCCAAGAATCCAGGATGATTCGCTGGGACAAAGCCGTATATTTACCCTGTCGCCAGTTACCTTAGCACTGGAACATTTAGCCGAAGAATTGTTAATACATTCTACCAGCTCCTTTTTTACATAAGAAGGCGCTGCCTTGGGAAGGTGAATCTTATACCAATCGTAAACCTCAGAAATTACTTCTACCAATTGTCCTTTAGAGAGAGCGCAGACAACCGTTGAACTTACCGTAGAATCAACACGTACATTTATATCATCTGCATTAATCTGCCCTGTAAATGCAGTAAAGTCAGCCGCAAACACAGTTCCTGCAAAAACAAAACCCAGCAGGAGGACAAATAAAACTATTTTATACTTAATGTTTTGCTGCATTTAATCATCCTACTTTTTCTCTTGTGCCTTAGGAGCGGCTTTAGGAGCTGCCTTAGTTGCATCCTTTGCCCCTGGTGCTGCCGCTGGCGCTCCGGCTTCGGTAGTAGTCTCAGCCTTAGCTACCTTCTCTTTCTTAATTTTAATCCTTAAGGTCTTGATCTTCGGCAAGCCATAAACCGAATCTCCTTCTTTCCACTTGCCCTTTTCCTGCATTTGCCTGATGCGCTCTGTACGCTTCAATACTGAGCGGGTCATCTTGTCTTTTTCCGAAATAACTAATGACGGATGTATTGACATTTTTACAACCTCCTTATGCGGCAACCAGCGTAGGTTCTCTGCAGTTGAGTCAGCAAAGGTTGCGCGCTCTCTTGATTAGAAAATTTGCCTACGCACAAAATAATATAACTGCCTTTCGCAAAAACTAACGGGGCCAATCCTTTTCTTGCCAAGGTTTGAGCCTGGCGCAAAGCAAGATTCCTGTTTTTAAAAGCCGCTACCTGGATGGTATAGCTTATTGGCTCAATATTATTATTTGAAATCAAAACGCTGCGCCTGCCTTTTTCTACTCCTAAGGAAAAAGAAATAATACTTAACAAAACCAAACCCATAATTAAAAGCAATGCCTTTTCATATCCACGGATACGCGTAAAAAACGGGTTGGCGGCAGTACGCGGTTTATATTGACCGCTGTCCAATTCTTTAGTAAAAAGCTCGTTTTGTGAATAATCCTGCTTTTCTGTCATGGCGCGATATTATAGTTAAGGGTTATCCTGTTGCAAATAAATTCTTTTATTAAACTTCCTGATTACCTTTAAAAAAGAATCCACTATCTTAGGGTCAAACTGTGTCCCGCTTTTTTTCTTTATTTCCCTGATCGCCGAATCAATATCCATTCTCTGCCGGTATGGCCGGCCGTAAACCATCGCCTCAAAGGCATCCGCCACAGACATAATCCGCGCACACAAAGGAATCTGGCCGCCTTTAAGACGCGAAGGATAGCCTGTACCGTTATATTTCTCATGATGATGCATGATAATCGGGATAACCGGACGCAAAATTTGCAAAGGCCTCAAGATCTGCGCTCCTTTAACCGGATGCCTCTTGATAATATCATACTCCTCAGAGGTAAGTTTAGTGGTCTTAGTTAATATCTCTGACGGAATATCAATTTTCCCGGTATCATGCAGGAGACTGGCGTATTTAAGGCTTTCAATCTGTTTTTCACCCAGATGGAGTTCACAACCTAAGGCACAAACTAATTTACTAAAATGCGGCGAATGCGTATACTCCCGCGGCACACGGGTATTTAACAAAGTAACTAACGACTTAATGCTGCCAAAAACTATTTTTTGCTGCTCTTCATAAAGTTGCAGGTTTTTAATCCCGATTACCGCCTGCTCCGCCATATTCATAAGCATCTCTTGATCAAACTTATCAAACGGCTGATTAAACTTAGTGCGCTTTACAATAATAAAACCCAGCACGTCTTCGCAGATAAGCGGAACACCAAGGAGGCTACCTTTTCTGATGGCAGATGAACTTTTGATGATTTTTTCTTCAACCCTGCCGCTGACCCTAGTCCTTTTATCAACAATCAGTTTCTTATTGTCTTTGATCAAGCATTTAATGATAGAGTATTTCTTACTTGAATCCAGTAAAACAATCAAACAATACTGGGCATTAAAAAATTGGCAGAATAACCTGCCCATACGGCTGGTCAACTCCTTAAGTTCATAAGTGGAGTTAAGTAAACGGTAGATACTGTGTACCGCGGATACTAAAAACCTATACTTTTTCGTAGGGGTTGAATAGTTTTTTGTATTCATCTAGGCAATAGCGGTCAGTCATGCCGGCTATATAGTCGCAGACTACCCGCTTTACTCCTTCCTTGGGGATCCTAAGTTGCACCTCAGAGGGCAGCTGCTTCGGCCGGGCAGCATACTCACAAAATAACTCCCGGATAAAACGTTTGGCCTTGATACTCATACGCATAACCCGGTAATGATGATAAAGCTTCTGCATAAGAAACTGCCGGAGCGGCTTTCTTAATTCTTTAACCTCTTTGCTAAAATCCACTAACTTATAATTAATTTTCCGCAGGTCAGCATAATTTTTAATCTTAAACCGGCTGATCATGCTTTGAGTATGTTGAATCAGGTCCGTGACCTGTAAATCAATTAACCCCCGGATAACCAGATACTTGCGGCTATTCAAATTAATTTTAGCATATTTCTGGTCAATTTTGCGATTTATTTTTTCCCAAATCTCAAGCCCTTCCAGATCTTTTTCTTTTATCAATCCTGAAGTCAGGCCATCATCCAAATCATGATTATCATAAGCAATTTCATCCGCGGCATCCACTAACTGGGTCTCTAGCGAAGGCATCCTTTCGGGGGAAAACTCCTTAATCTTGACCGCTATATCAAAAACCGAAGAATGCTTAACGATCCCCTCTCTTACCTCCCAGCTTAAATTTATACCTAAGAAATCAGGATAGCGCTCTTCCAGATAATCCACTACTCTTAAACCCTGCAGATTATGATTAAACCCTCCGCTTTTAGCCATTAACTCATTAAGCACCTCTTCTCCTGAGTGGCCAAAAGGCGTATGCCCCAGGTCATGGGCTAAAGCAATCGCTTCGGTTAAATCAGTATTCAAACGTAATGCCCATGCAACGGTACGGGCAATCTGGGAAACTTCAATACTATGAGTCAGGCGGGTTCGGTAATAATCTCCTTCATGGTTGACAAAAACCTGAGTTTTATATTCTAGCCTTCTAAAAGCGGCGGAATGTATAATGCGGTCGCGGTCACGCTGATAACATGACCGGTAAGGGTGCTCTTCTTCTTTATGCACGCGGCCAAGCGAATTACAACTCTTGACGGCATAAGCAGCAAGAAATTTATCTTCAAATTCTTTAATTTTATTTGTCGGCATTTTTTAAACACCTGGCTAACTCATCCAGGGATTGTGAAATAATCTTGGTATTTGAAATAACCGGCATAAAATTAGTATCGCCTGTCCAACGCGGAACAACATGCATATGCAAGTGCCCGGTAATACCGGCTCCGGCTGTACGGGTAAGGTTAAAACCTATATTATAACCTTGCGGCCTCAGGACTTTTTGCAGTAGCGCCTTTGCCTTATTCAAACATTTAAATAAGTCCAAGACCTCCTCCTGGCGCAACTGAGATATATCGCGGATATGCCTCAAAGGAGAAATCAAAAGGTGCCCGTTATTATAGGGGTAGATATTTAACATAACAATGGTAAGGCCGCTTTTAAAAATTACGTAATCCTTAGGAATACTTCTTTTGGCGGAACAAAAAATACACCCCCTGCCCTTACTTTTACCGTTTACGTAATTAATCCTCCATGGAGCCCAAAGTTTATCCATTTTTAAATTTTAATTATCCTGGCATTAATCCCTTCGTTTATTTCGATTATGCCGTAAGAATTATACTCCGCCATAAAATCAGTCGCGCTGCCGGGGTTAAAAAATAATACCCCGTCTATAAATTCATTCATCGGCTTATGTGAATGCCCAAAAACAATAATATCAGGCTTATCCTCCTTAAAAGCGTTTTTAAGCAGCTCAACCAGATTCAAAGGAGCCCCACATCCATGCATGAGGCCGATCTTATAACCTGAAACTTCAATGATTTCCTTTTCCGCATATTTATTTCTCACTGCTTCCTGATCCATGTTTCCGACTACAGCAACTACTCTTGGGCAAACGGACTTTAATTCATCAATCACACGCAAATCTACCATATCCCCGGCATGCATAACCATATCCATCTGCCTAAAAACATCAAGTATAATTCCAGGGATATGTTCAGATTTATTCGCAATATGTGTATCAGAGATTACCCCTATTTTCAAGCGATCACCCGTGGTTTTGAGAACAAATCCAAAATTTGGTTTAGGCTGTTTAAATCCCAGGTCCAGACCTTCTCCTCCAACGCCCTCAGCCTGGCATTAGGATCAATTTCCTTCAAAGTAACAATTATCTTGCGTTGTGATTTATGATGATATTTTTTACACTCTTTGGAAAACTCAGTGATATCCTGCTCAGTAAGAGCGTCAGATTTAATCGCCATAATCCATAACGCATCACTGGAGCGTCCCAATAAACCGTCCTTTAGAAAACGGTAGTTAAAAGCCAGCGATTTTACCTCGCGGAAATGATTAAGCCTGATTTTCTTGCGTTCAATCTGCATAAGGTCATCTTCAAATAGCTGCAATAGCTCAAACACCCGGTTAGAGAGCGGTTTTTGCGACTGTTTTAAAAACTCCTGAATAAGCTCTTCTATTGCTTCACGGAACTTTTCTTTCTGGTTCTTAGCATCATATGACAGAGAGCGCATCTTCTCCTGGTAAACAAAACGCATCCAATAGGCAAATAAACGGTCGCTCACCTTAAGAAAATCTCCGCTTCGCGTAATAGCGTCCAGTTCCAAAAGGTAGTTAATCCTGGCAGAAAGTTCTTTTTTTTGCTTATGTAAAATATGGGCGATATCTTTAATGCGGTTGCGGCCGCTGGCGACTAAATACAGCACAGAGATATAATCATTGCTAGCGGAAGAATCCAGGAAACGCTTGATATAATTAGAGAACCTCTGGTTAAGAATCCCCGAGGTATCAAACAACAGATCCTCAAGGATATCCGCAAGATTAATATGGGTATCATTCCCTTCCGGCCTTTTAGACAAGGCATCTGATATCAGCTCCAGATAAAGCGGATATCCCCCGGTAAAGTTAATTATAAAATCTTTTATCCCTGGATTTATTTTTAAGGCCGGCAGACGATAGTCGAGATAACGGCCGCTGGTATGCATATCAAAAGGCTCTATATTAATTACCTCAAAATTTCCGAATAATAAAGAAAGCTGCTTAGAAAGGATTACCCTGGTTTTAAACATCATTGAGCTAGTTATTGCATAGAGGGTATTTTTCTGTAAGATAAGCAGCTTACTCCAATCCCGGTATAAATTCTTTATGCCAATGTTCTCCAGATTATGAAATTCATCCAGAAAAAGAACGGTAAACTTGCCTGTTTCCTGGTGGATTAATTCAGGAAGGCTAAAAAGCTCAGCGACGCTATTAATCTTTTTTCTTCGGGATAAATCATTAAGTATGGAATTAATTTTGAGCGTCGTATTGGGGATGTAACTGGCAGACTTGGTAACCAGAAAATCCAAGTCTTCTTTTAATGTCAATCCGCTGTTTAAAAGAAAATTATATAATAACGCGCCGATGAACCTTTTGGCAAAATCCCGGAAAGACTCAGGCCTTACCTCCAAAAACACTGTAATTATCCTCGGATCATAAAATTTATCCAAAAATTTATAGACAATACTGGTTTTGCCGACATTTTCTTCGCCGATAATAGCGATATTCTGCCGATAGCCTTCCTTCAAGCTACTGATACGCTTTTGTAATATCTCCAGGTAATTTCTTCGGTCAAAAAATTTATCTTTTATCATTGTAAATAAAATAATGGGTTCTGGGGCATAGCGCCTTTGCGAATCTCAAAATGAAAATAATTATTCTTGCCCTTAACAGTTGAGTTGATGCGACCGATCAATGCGCCCCTTTGCACGCTCTCACCCGGCCGTACAAGAAACTCTGAGGCCCTGGAATAAACACTGCGCAAACCGTTACCGTGATCAATAATAATCGTCCTGCCAAAATTACCTAAATCAGATGCATAAAAAACCACCCTTCCGCTGCGTGATGCCAAAATATTCGTATCTACGGAAACCTGGATGTTTATCCCTTTGTTGATTAAATTTTGATAGCTAGCGCCAAAGCCAGAAACTACCCTGCCTTTTAACGGCCAGATAAAATCATCTCCACTGGAGAACACCGGCTCACTCTGAGGTTTAAGGCGATTAGGTATTAACAACACCTGTCCAACCTCAATAGTCGCATCCTCTGAGATATTATTCGCCCGCAGAATGTCATCAATATCTACATTATACATCCTGGATATCTTCCAAAGTGTCTGCTTTGGCTCTACGCGGTGATGTAGGCCAGGAGTAAGCTGACGAGAAATAGGCGGCCTTGGGCCCGTATAAGTCGGGCTACTTGCGCAACCCGCAGCTGAAAAAAGCATTAATATAATAATAAAGTTTCTCATATAATCTAAAGCGGGTGAGCGGAATCGGACCGCCATATGCAGCTTGGGAAGCTGCCATTCTACCACTGAATTACACCCGCATTACCTAATGCGCACTCGCGTAACTCCGATAAACGCGAGGTGCTGCAAACTACTATTTCTTTGAACAATCTTCCATAAGTTTAATAGAACAATATTTCCCGCACATCGTGCATACGTCAGAAAGGCTGGGCTTACTGGATAAGCGGTATTCTTTTGCCTTTTCAGGATCGATAGACAATTGAATTTGTTTCTTCCAGTCCCTAGCCTTTCGGGCAACTGAAATATTCCTGTCCCAGGCTATAGCCAGTTTTTTACGTTTAACCAAATCTCCGGCGTGAGCAGCAATACGCGAAGCAATTACCCCTTCCCGCACATCACTGACCGTTGGATGGCGCAAATGTTCAGCCGGAGTTACATAACAAAGAAAATCCGCCCCAAAACTGGAGGCCAAAGCTCCTCCAATCGCAGAAGTGATATGGTCATACCCGGGAGCAACATCAGTCACCAATGGCCCCAATACATAAAAAGGAGCTCCATCACAATACTTCTTTTGCAAAAGTATATTCTTCTTAATCTGATCCAGGGGGACATGGCCCGGCCCCTCAATCATAACCTGCACACCTCTTGCCTTAGCGCGCTTTGCTAATGCCCCAAGAATCTTTAACTCCGTAATTTGAGCTTTATCTGTCGCATCTAAAATTGAACCTGGCCTCAAGCCATCTCCCAGGCTTAAGGTTACATCATATTTATTAGCAATATCCAGGATCTGTTCAAAATGCGCATAAAAAGGATTTTCTTGATTGTGGCTCCTTATCCAATTAGCAATTATTGCCCCGCCGCGCGAAACAAGCCCCATCAGCCTTTTTTGTTTTTCTAAAGCCTTCAGGCTCCTGCGCGTTACTCCGCAGTGTATAGTGAAAAAATCCACTCCCTGTTTTGCCTGCTCATTTAATACATCCAGAATGTCTGACGCGGTAAATTTAATAAAATTATTATATTTTTCCTGCGCCCTGACTGCCACCTCATATACCGGCACAGTGCCCACGGGAACGCTGGAGTATTTTAAAACCTCCCGCCTCACTTTATTCAAATCTCCTCCTACGCTTAAATCCATTAGCGCATCCGCTCCATGCTTTATAGCAACTTTAAGCTTCTCTATTTCATCAGCAAGACGCGATTCATCCGTAGAGGTGCCAATGTTAGCGTTAATCTTAGTAGATAACGAACTGCCTACTGCGCAGGGTTTTTTAATCTTATGATTTTTATTTAGGGGAATAACGGCCTTACCCATACGGATAAGCCGCATTAACTGTACCGGCTTAATACCTTCAAGCCGCGCGACTTTACGCATAATGCCGGTTACAATATTCTTCTTTGCGTATTCCAGCTGAGTCATTTTATTTTAGAGTAATTTTCTTTGACTTTCTTGAACAATTGGCCTGCAGCACGATTAGGATCATCAGCTTTTAAAATTGCCCGGCATACTGCAATACGCCTGGCTCCGGCAGCAGTAATTTCTTTTATATTACTTTCATTGATACTGCCAATAGCAAAATAAGGTATTTTTATCTTACCCCTTAGCTGCCGTAATACCCTTAAGCCAATTGCCTTGTATTCAGGCTTAGTGGCAGTAGAATAAATCGGCCCAATACCAATGTAATCCGCTCCCTCTTTCTGTGCTTTCAAAGCCTGGCGCAAATTATGACAAGATATACCGATAATTTTATTTTTACCTAATAACTTCCTGGCTTGTTTTAACGGAAGATCATCCTGCCCCAGATGGACCCCGTCTGAACCGGAAAGAATAGCTATATCGATATAATCATTAACAATAAAGAGCGTTTTGCTTTTGCTTAAGAGCCTTGCCAGCCTAACTGCCGCACTTAATACATGCGATTTATCAGAAACCTTATCCCGCAGCTGGATTATCCCAACTACATCAGAAGACAGCTTAGTAAGGCGCGGCTTATCCAGAATCAGGTAAAGAAGAGACCTTTTTAAAAGAACTTTTCTCGATTTCATAAACTTTATACCTAAGCCGCTTAAAAGACAGGGCTGATTTTTCGTCTATTAATTTACTAAATTCCTCAAGCACGCGCAGGGATTCTTTTGCTCTTTGGATATTTGCCCAAAAAATATCCCGGCAATTGGAACGTTTTAACTCTCCACGGGAGTTTAATCTTCCGACATCACCATCACTGTTACGTTCTTTGAGCAGTACAGATACCGAACAGGCTTTCTGAATTATACCGTCGATCTCATGCCTGATATTTTTAAAATCCGCTGTAAACTTATGGTTATTCAGGATGAACCGCGCTATCTCCTCGCAAACACGAAGCCCCTCCTTAACCCGGTTAAGGTTGGCGTCAATTATACGGTATATGTTATTTTTTCGCAAAATCCCTGACGATTTTCTCAATTATTGCACTGGTTGAACGACCTTTAACTAAATTAATGGTTTCTACCTTGCCGCCGTAACTTTCTACAAAAGAAGCACCCACAATTCTTTTTTTGCTCCAATCCGAGCCCTTAACCAGTATATCCGGCTTAAGCGCTTTAATTATCTTAAGCGGATTGTCTTCTTTAAACAAAACTACAAAATCTACACAACCCAGGGCTGCTACTACTTTTAAGCGATCAGCCTGCCCTACCACCGGGCGATTCTTAACTTTAATCTTTTTAATAGAAGAATCACTATTAACCGCTACGACCAGATAATCCCCTTTGGCCTTAGCATCCTGTAAGTATTTGATATGGCCATAATGCAGGATATCAAAACAACCATTAGTAAAAACTATCCGCTTACCATCCTGCTTAAGGCGTTTGATTTTACGCTTGAGGCCGGTAATTGAGATTATTTTTGTTCCCCGCAGAGTTCTTGCTCGATCATTTCGCATATTATATGGGCAATGGTAATGTGCGCTTCCTGTATTCTTGCAGTTATCTTAGAGGGTACTAATAGAGACACATCCGCCAGCTTAACAATCTCCCCTCCGTCACCTCCGCTTAAAGCAACGGTTTTAATCCCCATCTTTTTAGCCTGTTTAATCCCTAGGGCTACGTTTTTTGCCTTTCCGCTAGTGGATATTCCCAACACTACATCATTCTTCTTTCCCAGGGCTTCCACCTGTCGGGAAAAAACTACATCGTAACCATAATCATTAGCCAAAGAGGTAAGAATTGAGGTATTGGTAGTTAAAGCGATCCCGGCCAGCGCCGAACGGTCCTTCTTAAAACGTCCGACAAGCTCTGCGGCAATATGCTGGCTGTCGCTGGCTGAACCACCGTTACCAAAGACAATTACTTTGCCGTCCTTCTTAAGACAATCTATCATAAGATGTGCAATCTCAAAAATCGAATCAACCTGGTTGCGGAGTATCTCTTCTTTAACCTGGATACTTTCTAAAAGTATATC
>CAYRUB010000021.1:0-15279 GCA_964427405.1 uncultured Planctomycetales bacterium
CCGTTATGTCATTGGGTATGGGGCATAGGCGGCTGGTTAAGGAATATGGGTGCGCTTGATTTTGCCGGCGGCACAGTTGTGCATATTAATGCCGGGATTGCAGCCTTGGTTACAGCTATTGTTTTGGGTAGGCGCTCTAATCTTGACAAGAATGTTCCTACTCCCCACAACATGCCTTTTGTAGTCTTGGGCACGGCGTTATTATGGTTTGGCTGGTTCGGTTTTAATGCCGGAAGCGCTCTTGCTGCAAACGGACTGGCGGTTAATGCTTTCGTAGTAACTCATACGGCCGCGGCAGCCGCTGGTTTGAGCTGGGCTTTGATTGAATGGTTACGTAACGGCAAGCCCACGATTTTTGGTGTATGCTCCGGCGCTGTTGCGGGCTTAGTCGCGATTACTCCTGCCGCAGGTTTTGTCGGCGTTGTGCCTGCGATTATAATTGGTCTGCTGGTGAGCGTATTTTGCTTTATTGCCGTAACTATAGTTAAGCCGCTATTTGGTTATGATGATTCCTTAGATGCCTTTGGCGTACATTGTGTAGGCGGCATCTGGGGGGCTTTGGCTACTGGTCTATTTGCCTCAAAGTTAGTTAATTCTGCGGGCGCCGATGGTCTGTTTTTTGGCAACCCCAAACAGTTTTTGATCCAACTGGCAACAGTGGGGATAACAATTGTTTATACGGCAGTAGTGACATTTATCATCTATAAATTAGTTGATTTGTTTATCGGTATGAGGGTTGATGAGAAAACAGAAGCTATGGGGCTTGATTTGACTCAGCATCATGAGAGAGCATATACAATATTAGAATAAGGATTTTACCGGATAAAAGATTAAAGGAGGATTTATGAAATTAGTTATCGCGATAATTCAGCCGTACAAATTGGAAGAAGTAAAAGAAGAATTATACAAAGAAGAAGTGAATCTTCTTACTGTAAGCGAGGTGTTAGGCCATGGCCGGCAAAAAGGCGTAACCGAAATTTACCGCGGAGCCAAGGAGACGGGCAACCTTTTGCGGAAAATCCGCCTTGAGATTGCGGTAAATGAGAATTTTGTTGAGCCGACTATCAAGGCGATTATTAAGGGCGCTAAAACCGGTGAAACGGGTGATGGGAAAATATTCGTTTTGGATCTAAGGGAGTGTGTGCGTATTAGAACCGAAGAGCGTGGTTCGGTAGCTATTGGTTAAAATTGGTTACCAAACTGCGGTATTTTTTACTTGTATAATTAGGCCTACTAAAATATAGGCATTTTATGGCTTAATTTTAAGCAGCGATAAATAGGGAACAGAGGCGTTCTCCTTAAAGTGAGAACACCTCTGTTTTTTTTGTAAATTTTGTTATATACAGCGCTAAACTAGATTAGGAGGAATAAAATGAGTGTAAGGCAGGAAGTGCTATTTAAGGTTAAGAGTGTCGGGTTAGAAAAAATAGATGCTCCTAAGAAAGTGTCTAGTTATTTTGGTGAAAATACATTCAGCATGGAAACAATGCGTAAATATATCTCTAAAAAGACCTTCTCGGCTTTTAAGGCCTGGATTTCCGAAGGCAAGATCATCACTTTAGCTCAAGCCAATGAAATTGCTGACGCGATGAAGAATTGGGCTATGGCCAAAGGCGCCACATACTATACGCATTGGTTTCAGCCAATGACCGGACTTACCGCTGAAAAGCATGACAGCTTTATTAGCATTACTGGACCAGGCAAAGTGATCGAGAAGTTTTCCGGCAACAAGCTAATCCAGGGTGAACCTGACGCCTCAAGTTTTCCTTCTGGTGGTATCAGGGCTACGTTTGAAGCTCGCGGTTATACCGCCTGGGATCCAACAAGTCCTGCGTTTATTATCGAGAGTACATTAGGGAAGACCTTGTGTATTCCCACAATATTTATTTCTTATCATGGAGCTGCTTTAGATAAGAAGTTACCGCTTATACGTTCGGATGAGGCATTAAATAAAGCCGCGGTTAATTTGCTTAAACTTTTTGGCCGCAAGAATGCCAAAAAAGTATTTTCCACCTGCGGTCCTGAACAGGAGTATTTTTTGATTGATAGAAATTATTATAATTTACGCCAGGATTTAGTTATGGCCGGCCGTACTTTAATCGGAGCAGCGAGCCCTAAAGGACAACAATTAGAGGATCAGTATTTCGGAGCGATCAAAGAGCGGGTAGTCAATTTCATGTTTGAAGTAGCGGAAGAGGCCTATAAGCTGGGTATCCCGCTTATGACCCGTCATAATGAGGTTGCCCCGCATCAATATGAATTTGCCCCTATTTTCGAAGAATCCAACTTAGCCGCAGATCATAACCAACTGCTTATGGAGTTAATGAAGAAGATAGCCTTACGCCATAATCTAGTATGTCTTTTGCATGAAAAACCTTTTGCCGGAATCAACGGAAGCGGGAAACATCTAAATTGGTCTTTGGCTGATGACTTAGGCAATAATTTACTTAATCCGGGAGAAACCCCTGAAGATAATCTTCAATTCTTGGCTGTACTGGCTGCGGTTTTGCGGGCTGTGTACCTTCATGGGGATTTATTACGTGCTTCTGTCGCCCTGGCAGGCAACGAACATCGTTTAGGCGCCAATGAAGCGCCACCTGCGATTATCAGTGTTTTTTTAGGAGAGCAGCTAACTAGGGTGTTGGATATGCTGGAAAAGGGAACAAAAGCCAAGGTTTCTAAACATGATATTATTGATTTAGGTATTGCGCGTTTGCCTAAATTCAACAAAGATTCAACCGACAGGAATCGGACTTCTCCTTTTGCTTTTACTGGAGCAAAATTTGAATTTCGCGCTGTCGGTTCATCGCAAAATATATCTACTTCAATTGCCGTAATTAATACGATTATCTCGGAGAGCCTGGATTATGTGGCAGCTGAGATCAAGAAGGTTACTTCTACAGGAAAAGATTTCAACTCTGCTGTTTTAAAGGTGATTAGCGCTATAGTTAGGCAGACTAAAGGTATCCGTTTTGAAGGTAATAATTATGCGCAAGACTGGTTAGCGGAGGCAAAGAAGAGAGGCTTGCCAAATGTCGCCGCAACTTACAAGGCGCTGGAGGCTTTGGCTGAAGATAAGAATATCGCTCTCTTTGAGAAATACAAAGTCTTCTCCAAGGAAGAGCTGCTTGCTCGATACCATATCTGGATCCATATGTATAACCTTACTCTGGAGATTGAAGCCAATACTCTTAATGAAATGGTCAATGCTTCGGTAGTTCCGGCAGGTTATAAATACGAAAAATTGCTGGCCAAGACGCTTAGCGAGCTGGTGAATTTAAAAAAGACAGCTGCTCTTAAAATTGACGCGCACGCGCTGCAGGATAAGAAAGAACATTTAAGCGATATTGTTTCCAAGATTTATTATGTCAGGCGTAACGCAGCGGAGATGGTTAAGTTACTTGAAAAAGCCAGGAATTTAAGTGATGCCAAGCGCAGCCAGCTTTATTTTGAGGAGCTTAAACCGTTAATGGAACATATCCGCAGGCATGTAGATGCCTTAGAGTGTGTTGTTCCGGACGACGCCTGGGATCTCCCGAAGTACAGAGAGATGTTGTTTATTAAGTAAGCAAGTACGCCTCTATAGAGGCGTACTTTTATAAATAAAATTGCTTAATATTTATACAAAAAATGATGGATGAAGAGGCAAGAGAAATAGAAAAAGCGCTTTTAGAGTTAGACCGCATGCTTCTAAAGGGCAAAGAAGGAAAGATCTACCATATTATGTTAGACGCATTGGATAAATCATTGATTACGAATACCCTGCTCATAACCTTTGGCAACCAGATAAAAGCTGCCAGGTTGTTGGGTATAAACAGAAATACCCTGCGCGTCAAAATAAAAAAGCTAGGGATTTCTTTAAGAGAGGCAAAGACATGAAAGCCCAAGGTTTATACGATCCTGCGTTTGAACATGATTCCTGCGGCGTAGGATTTGTCTGTAATATTAAAGGCCAGAAGTCAAATATAATAGTAAAACAAGGTATTGAGGTTTTGCATCGTCTGTCGCATCGTGGGGCAGTCGGCTCAGACCCTAAAACCGGAGATGGGGCAGGGATTTTGATTCAGATCCCGCATGATTTCTTTAAAAAATCCTGCCGGGGGATTAATATTGATTTACCTGAGCAAGGCGCATATGGCATTGGGTTAATATTCTTGCCTCAGGATCCCGATGAACGTAATTTTTGTAAAGAAACGTTTGAGAAAATAGTAAAAGAAGAAGCTCAGATACTCTTAGGGTGGCGCGCTGTTCCGATAGATGATTCAGGTATCGGAGAAGGCGCTAAGAAAACCCAGCCTGTTTTTGAACAGGTTTTTATCGGGAGAAATAAAAGTATCAGCGATGAAATGAGTTTTGAAAGAAAACTTTATGTGATCAGGAGGCAGATTGAAAATATCATTCTTGAGTCCGGGCTAAAACAAAAGAGTTCATTTTATATAACCAGTGTTTCCTGCCGTACATTATCTTATAAAGGTTTGCTTATGCCTCGGCAGATTGATAGTTTTTTCCTGGATCTAAAAGACGAGAGCATGAAAAGTGCTTTATGCTTGGTGCATTCGCGTTATTCCACAAATACCTTTCCTACCTGGAATCTGGCGCAGCCTTTCCGGTTTTTGGCACATAACGGAGAGATTAACACTCTGCGCGGTAATGTTAATGGAGTCAAGGCTAGAGAGCGTTTGCTTGCAAGCGAGTTATTCGGTATGGATATAGATAAGTTAAAGCCGGTTATAGTCGAAGGCGGAAGCGACTCGGCGGCAATCGATAATTTATTTGAACTTTTAGTTTTGTCCGGCAGGTCTCTTGAACATGCGATGATGATGCTTATACCCGCAGCCTGGGAGCACGACAAGTCCATGAACCAGGAGCTCAGGGATTTTTATAAATATCACGCCTGTTTTATGGAGCCTTGGGATGGCCCGGCCGCGATTGCTTTTACGGACGGCAAGAACATCGGTGCGATTTTGGATAGAAATGGCCTGCGTCCGGCGCGTTATATTGTAACCAAAAACGATTTTGTGGTAATGGCATCTGAAGCAGGGGTTTTAGATATACCACCTGGTGAAATCAAGGTTTCGGGCAGGCTTGAACCGGGTAAAATATTTTTTATTGATACTAAGGCCGGCCGTATCATTGAAGATTCTGAGATTAAACAAGCTGTATCCGGACGTTCTGCATATGGAAAATGGAACGCAGGGGCTATGGTTGATCTAGATAAACTTATCGGCAGCGGCTCCGGAGGCAAGAGGCCGCAGGATTTAATAGAGAATCTCAAGGCTTTTGGTTATTCAAGGGAAGATCTAAAAATGATTATCAAGCCTATGGCTGAAGAAGGCAAGGAGCCTGTGGGCTCTATGGGCAGCGATATACCGCATGCCTTTTTGTCTTCTAAGCCGCAGATACTTTATAGTTATTTTAAGCAACTCTTTGCTCAGGTGACCAACCCCCCGATAGATTCCATAAGAGAAAAGCTTGTGATGAGCCTGGAGAGTTTTATAGGTCCGGAGCAGAATATATTAGAGGAAACTCCCAGGCATAGCCACAAGCTTAGGGTAAGTAATCCTATTCTTGCAAACGCGGAGCTTGAGAAGATCCGCGACATCAGCATAAATAGTTTTAAGACAAAGACCATATATACTTTTTTTGACGCCCCGAGCGGCAAAGAAGGTTTTATCCGTGCACTGGAGAGGATTTGTTTTGAGGCAGAGTATGCAATTGAGCAGGGTTATTCTTTTATTATATTGAGTGACCGGGGGATAGATAAAAATAATATCGCCCTGCCGGCACTCTTGGCAACAAGCGCGATCCATCAGTATTTGGTAAAAAAGACTATACGCTCACAGGTGGCTTTAGTTGTGGAAAGCGCAGAACCAAAAGAGGTGCATCATTTTGCTTTGCTTTTCGGCTATGGCGCAGATTGCGTAAATCCTTACCTTGCCTATGAAGCAGTGGAATATCTTATTGAAGAAAAAGAGATCGAAGTAGACCGTAAAATTGCGCTGAAGAATTATAATAAGGCATTAACTGACGGGATATTAAAAATTATTTCTAAAATGGGCATATCTACGCTTAGAAGTTATCGTGGCGCGCAGATATTTGAGGCACTGGGATTAAACAGCGAGTTTGTGGGAAAATATTTCACCGGTACTGTCACGCGTATCGGCGGGGTCGGCCTTGAAGGCATAATAGAAGAGACGATACAAAGACATAGGGAAGCTTATGCCGAAAGAGTCAGCGGTGAAGTTTATTTAACCAGTGGAGGGGTGTACCAGTGGAAAAAAGACGGAGAATTTCATCTTTGGAATCCGGAAAGTATAGCTGCCTTACAGGATGCTACGCGCAACGCGGATTATAAAAGATACAGGGAGTTTGCGCAGTTGATTAATGATCAATCAAATAATCCAACTACTTTAAGGAGCTTGTTTAAATTCAAGAAAGCAAACCAGATTTCCATTGATGAGGTAGAGCCGGCGGAGAAAATCTTCAAGCGTTTTGTTACGGGGGCGATGAGCTTTGGTTCGATAAGCGGCGCTGCGCATGAAACAATTGCTATCGCCATGAACCGCATAGGCGGTAAATCTAATACCGGAGAAGGCGGAGAGGATCCCAATAGATTTATAACTTTACCTAACGGAGATTCCAGGAGGAGTGCTATAAAACAGGTTGCCTCCGGTAGGTTCGGAGTAACCATAAATTATCTGGTTAATGCCGACGAAATACAGATAAAGATTGCCCAGGGTGCTAAGCCGGGAGAAGGCGGCCAATTACCGGGCCATAAAGTAAGCGGAATAATCGCCAGGACCAGGTATACGACTCCGGGAGTTACTTTGATATCTCCGCCTCCGCATCATGACATATATTCTATTGAAGATCTTGCCCAGCTGATATTTGATTTAAAAAACGCAAATCCTGATGCGCGGGTGAGCGTAAAACTTGTATCTGAAGTGGGTGTAGGGACTGTTGCAGCCGGGGTGGCAAAGGGGCATGCGGATATGATCCTTATCTCCGGAGGAGACGGTGGCACAGGCGCCTCTCCCAGGAGCTCGATAAGATACGCCGGACTTCCCTGGGAGTTAGGGCTTTCTGAAACGCACCAGACACTTTTACTTAATAATCTACGCTCAAGAGTGCGCCTGCAAACTGACGGGCAAATGCGCACCGGCAGGGACGTGGCGATTGCAGCTTTATTAGGCGCGGAAGAATACGGTTTTTGTTCGGCAGTGCTGGTTGTAATCGGCTGTGTTATGTTGAGACATTGCCATCTTAACAACTGTTCAGTTGGTGTAGCTACGCAGGATGATATCCTGCAGAAAAGATTTCAAGGCAGAGCAGAATATATTGTTAATTATTTCAATTTTATAGTTAGTGAGCTGCGTGAAATTATGGCAAGTTTAGGATTAAGGACGATAGATGAGATGATCGGCAGGACAGATTTTTTAGAGTTGAATCGGGAAATCGTCCCGCCCAAGGCAAGCCAGATAGATTATTCTCGCCTTCTTTATAGGCCAGAAGTTGCCGATAATATTGAGCGCTACTTTAAAATTAAACAGGATAGCGGGCTTGATTCAGTTCTTGATAAAAAGCTTATTGAAATATGGGGAGGTTGTGTTGAGAAGAACGAACCGGTAAGAATTTCGTTTGAGATTAATAACACTAACAGGGCAGTGGGCGCAATGTTGAGCGGGGAAGTTTGCAAGAAATGCGGTGACGGCGTATTTTTAGAAGATACTATTTTTTGTAAATTCAAGGGCATTGCCGGCCAGAGTTTTGGCGCTTTTTTGGCAAAAGGGGTTACGTTTGAATTGGAGGGGATGGCTAATGATTATGTTGGCAAGGGTATTTCCGGAGGGAAGGTCATCATATACCCTGATAGGTCTGCGGACTATAAGTCCGATGAAAACATAATTATCGGCAATACTTCTTTTTACGGGGCCATATCGGGCGAAGCGTATATAAGCGGCCTGGCGGGAGAAAGGTTCTGCGTAAGAAACTCCGGATTATATGCCGTTGTTGAGGGTCTTGGTGATCATGGCTGCGAATATATGACCGGCGGCAGGGTAATTGTCCTGGGTAAGACAGGGAATAATTTTGCCGCTGGTATGTCAGGCGGCATAGCCTATGTTTATGATGAGGACGCTACATTTAAAGAAAGATGTAACCTGGATATGGTTGAATTAGGAAAGATTAAAGAATCCGACAAGGATACAATATATCATTTGCTGAGTAATCATTTTAAATATACGAAAAGCAGCAAAGCCAAGAAAATCTTAGATAACCTCCAGGATCAGCTTAAGAAGTTTGTTAGGGTTATGCCGATAGAATATAAGCGTATTTTAGAAGGGATTAAGATTGAGGAAAAGCTTGATATCGCGGAGGCTTTAGATGGGTGAAGAAAGAGGCTTTCTTAAATTAGCAAGACAAACCGGCGCTTGTAGAGAAGTTTGCGAGCGTGTTCAAGATTTTAAGGATGTTTATAAGAAGCGGACGGAGAGCAAATCGCAAGAACAGGCCTCGCGTTGTATGGACTGCTCAACTCCTTTTTGCCACTGGGCCTGCCCGATAGGTAACTATATCCCCGAGTGGAATGATTATATTTTTCATGGCAACTGGAAACAGGCGCTTACATTATTGGATGCCACCAATAATCTCCCTGAAATAACCGGCAGGGTATGCCCGGCGCTATGTGAATACTCCTGCGTCCTTGGGTTAAATGATGAGCCGGTTACTATACGGGAGAACGAACTGGCGGTTGTGGAAGCAGGTTTTAAAAACGGACTAATTAAGCCGCGTCATATAGAAAATAGGACAGGTAAAAAGGTCGCTGTTGTGGGTTCGGGACCGGCGGGTTTATCCTGTGCGGCGCAGCTTAATAGGGCAGGCCATAATGTGACTGTTTTTGAGCGGGATAATAAACCGGGAGGCATATTACGGTATGGCATTCCTGATTTTAAACTGGAAAAATATATTTTGGACAGACGTATTGATATATGGAAAGAAGAAGGGGTTATTTTTAAAACAGGCGTAAATATGGGGATAGATTATCCGGCGGAAAAACTCCTGGTTGATTTTGACGCGCTCTGTCTGGCAGGCGGATGCCGCGCCCCAAGAGACCTTAAAATTGAGGGCAGAGATTTAAAGGGTATACATTTTGCCATGGATTATCTTATGCAATCTAATAGGCGAGTATCTGGAGAAAAGATTGCAGAAGAAAATTTAATTGATGCTAAGGGGAAAAAAGTGGTGGTTATCGGAGGAGGGGACAGCGGCGCTGATTGCGTAGGTACAGCTCATCGTCAAGGAGCTTCTTGCGTAGTGCAGATTGAAGTTTTGCCCCAGCCAGCTGAATGCAGGCCTCAGGCTCAACCCTGGCCAAATTATCCTTTGATTTTAAAGGTATCATCAAGCCATGAAGAGGGTGGAGAACGGCATTGGGAGGTATTAACCAAACGTTTTATAGGGCAAAAGAATCATGTTAAAAAGCTCTCTTGTGTAAAGGTTGAATTTTCGCCGGCAGTCGATAAAACATGCCCTGTTATGCGGGAGATTCCGGGCAGCGAGTTTGAAATCAGCGCGGATCTGGTTATTCTTGCCGTAGGTTTCCTGCATCCTGAACAATCGGGCCTGCTTAATGATCTCAACCTTAAATTTGACAGCCGAGGCAATATCGCAACCGAAAATAATTATATGACTTCGCTTAAAAATGTATTCTCCGCAGGAGATATGAGGCGCGGCCAGTCATTGGTAGTTTGGGCTATTGCCGAAGGAAGGCGATGCGCCTATTTTATGGATAAGCATTTGATGGGGAAGAGTAATTTGCCGGTTATATAAAGGAGCGCAAAATGATAAGCACGGGAATAAAAGGTTTAGATAGCGTAATTACAGGTTTAAGGCTGGGGGATAATGTAGTCTGGCAGATAGATGATCTGGATGATTATATCAACCTCGTGAAACCTTTTGTGCGCCAGGCCCTGAAAGATAAAAAGAGAATTATCTATATGAGGTTTGCAACACATAAAGAGCTGGTTAAGCCTTCTAAGCAGATAAAACGATATGAGCTTAATGCTCAGGCCGGGTTTGAATCTTTTACCGCTAAGGTAAATAGTATTATTACGCAAGAAGGAGAGGGCGCATATTATGTATTTGATTGTTTGTCGGAGCTCCTCTCCGCCTGGGCCACAGACCTTATGATAGGCAACTTCTTTATGGTGACCTGCCCGTATCTTTATGAGCTTAAGACGGTAACCTATTTTTCTATTTTACGCAATAATCACTCCTTTAAATCTATAGCCCGTATACGCGAAACAACCCAGTTGCTTATGGATGTGTATCACTGTGAGGGCAGCTTCTATATCCACCCTTTAAAAGTATGGAATCGGTATTCCCCGACCATGTTTCTTCCACATCAGCAGGAAGGTAATAGCTTTGTTCCTATTACCGATAGCGTTAATGCTGTCGAGATATTATCGCATATTCGCAAAAGGGGTACGGAAAATGCCAAAAGAAACCTGGATTACTGGGATCGGCTATTCCTTGAAGTAGAGTCTTTGGTTAAGAATAAGTCTTTAGCAACTCAAAAGAAGGAAATGGTAAAAAGGCTTTGTAATTTAATGTTATCTAAAAATAAAAAAATCCTGTCCCTTGCGGTAAGTAATTTTTCGCTGGAGGAGCTTATTGAAATAAAATCAAGGTTAATCGGAACGGGTTTTATAGGCGGTAAGGCCGTAGGTATGCTGTTGGCGCGTAAGATCCTTTCAAAGGATAAATTGCTTAATTGGCAAAAACTTTCAGAGCCCCATGATTCTTTCTACATAGGCTCAGACATATTTTATTCGTATATAGTGCATAACCGATGGTGGAAATTGCATATGCAGCAGAAAAGCGAAGCAGGGTATTTTAATATCGCCAAAGTGCTTAAAGAAAAGATGCTTTATGGGGTTTTCCCCGAAGAAATTATGGAGCATTTTCAGCAAATCGTGGAATATTTTGGTTCCTCTCCGATTATAATACGCTCAAGCTCTCTTCTGGAAGATGATTTCGGCAATGCCTTCGCGGGTAAATATGAAAGTATATTTTTAGCTAATCAAGGCAGCCCGGAGCAAAGATATATACAATTCGCCGAAGCGGTAAAGAAGATCTACGCCAGCACTATGAATGAAGATGCCCTTGTGTATAGAAAGCAGAGAGGCCTGGATAAGTCAGATGAACAGATGGCCCTTCTGGTGCAGCGGGTTTCAGGGGCGCATCATAAAAATTATTTTTTCCCGGATCTTGCCGGAGTCGGCGTATCTTATAACACCTATGTCTGGAATAACAATATTGATCCGGAGGCCGGGATGCTCAGGATCGTTTTTGGCCTGGGTACGCGGGCGGTTAACCGAGTTGAAGGCGATTACCCAAGGATGGCGGCGTTAAGCGATCCATTACGCAGGCCTTACGCGGAGAAAGACGATTTAAGGAAATATTCTCAACACATGGTGGATATTATAAATACAAAAGAAAATGATTTGCAGACTATCTCTTTTGAAAAGCTGGTCAGCGAAAAGTCTTTTGCGAATGTTGAGCGTGTGGCTGTTAAAGACGATGAGGCTAAGCGCATGATGGAGGACAGGGGGTTGGGGGATAAAGATTATTGGATATTAACACTTGATAAAGTTCTTGAAAATAAACTGTTGGTAAATTCATTGAAAACAATATTAGAATTACTTGAGGAGAATTATCATTATCCGGTTGAGATTGAATTTACCATAAATTTTACAAAAGATAATGCATTTAAAATAAACCTGCTGCAGTGCAGGCCTCTACAGACGCGGGGGCTAGGGCTTAAGGTTGATATGCCTGAGCATATAAACAAAAAGGAAGCGCTTTTTGATTCCCAGGGATATTTCTTAGGTGGCAATATCTCGCAAAAAATTGACTGGGTTATATATGTTGACCCGGAGAAATATAATAAGCTGGTGTTGTCGGATAAATATGAGATTGCCCATATTGTCGGCAGCTTGAATAAGAGTATAAAAGATAAGCAGGAGTTGCCTACTCTGCTTATGGGTCCGGGAAGATGGGGCACTACTACTCCATCTTTGGGGGTACCGGTTAAATTTGCCGAGATAAATAATGTGGCGGTGCTTGCGGAGGTGGCTTTCTCAGCCGGTAATCTTATGCCTGAGTTGTCCTTTGGAACGCATTTTTTTCAGGACTTGGTGGAAACAAATATATTTTATGTAGCGTTGTTTCCTGAAAAGGAAGGCTCTATGTTTAATATTGCCTGGTTTAAACAATTAAAAAATTTGTTCAGCGGACTTATGCCTGAATCTGTGAAATTTGAAGATATCATCGGAGTTTACGATGTCAGCAACAAGTCTTTAAGGGTAATGTCAGACGTGGTTTCGCAAAGGGTCATATGCTTTTAAGCAGAGGAAATATAATTTAAGGGAGGGTTTTAAATGTCTAAATATATTTTTATAACTGGCGGAGTAATTTCAAGCTTAGGCAAGGGGATTGCTTCCGCTTCCATAGGGAAAATTCTTGAGTCTCGCGGCTTAAAAGTTGCTCTTATGAAACTTGATCCTTATATTAATGTTGATCCCGGGACGATGAATCCTTATCAACACGGTGAGGTTTACGTTACCGAAGACGGAGCAGAGACGGATTTAGATCTGGGGCATTATGAACGTTTCACAAATACGCTTTCATCAAAATTTAATAATATAACTACCGGCCAAATTTATAACAGTGTAATCTCCAGGGAGAGGAAGGGGGATTATTTAGGGAAGACTATCCAGGTTATTCCGCATATCACAGACGCGATAAAGGAGAGGATAAAAAAATGCGCGGAGGTCTCAAAAGCGGATATTGTGATTGTAGAAATCGGAGGAACGGTCGGTGATATTGAAAGTTTGCCTTTTCTGGAGGCATCCAGGCAATTCAGGTTGGATATGGGTTCAGACAACGTGTTTTATATCCACCTTACGCTTGTTCCTTATATCAAGGCAGCCGGAGAAGTCAAGACCAAGCCTACCCAGCATAGCGTCGGTACTTTGCGCGAGATAGGTATTATTCCGGATGTACTCATTTGCCGTACTGAAGAATCGTTGACCGATAGTGTTAAGGAGAAAATATCTTTATTCTGCAATGTGAGAAAAGAGGCGGTTATTGAATCTCCGGATATGGAATCAATATACCAGGTGCCCTTGGTTTTTAAGAAACAGATTCTTGATGAAATAATCCTGAGCCATTTTAAATTGATCTGCAAGTTTTCAGATCTTAAAGATTGGGAGAGGTGCGTAGTTAACCGGGTGCTTAACCCGAAGAACAAGATTACTATTGCTGTAATTGGTAAATATATTGAATTGCAGGATGCGTATAAGTCCATATATGAAGCGCTTATACATGGTGGGATTCATAATGATGCGAAGGTAGAAATAAAGAGAATTGATTCTGAGAGTTTGGATAAGGGAAAGATTGATAAAATGCTGGAGGGGGTCTCGGGAATTTTAGTTCCCGGCGGCTTTGGTTATCGGGGTATCGAAGGAAAGATCAAGGCGATTAAATTCGCGCGGCAAAATAAAATTCCATTTTTAGGTATTTGCCTGGGCATGCAGTGCGCGGTAATTGAGTTTGCCAGGAATGTTTGTGGCCTGGTGGCTGCGAATTCAACGGAGTTTAAGCAAACAAAATATCCGGTAATCAGTTTATTGCAGGAGCAGGAGAAACTTAAAGATTTAGGCGGTACGATGCGTTTAGGGGCGTATCCTTGCAGGATTAAAAAAAATAGCCTTGCCTCCAGAATTTATGGTAAAAGCCTGATTTATGAACGCCATCGGCACAGATATGAGTTTAACAATAAATTCAAGAAGATGTTTGAGGGCAAGGGGATGGTTTTTTCCGGTATTTACCCGAGGAAAAACCTGGTTGAAATAATCGAGCTTAAAGGCCACCCGTATTTTATCGCAGTGCAGTTTCATCCGGAGTTTAAATCTAAGCCGGATAAAGCGCATTTTTTATTTAAGGAGTTTGTCAGGAAGGCATTGGAAAAAGCAAGCTAAAGATTTAGAGGAGACATTGTAAGGGGTAAATACTCCGCTGGTTTTGGGGCCAGCGGAGTATTTTTTTTGTTAGATTCTTCTTACCTTTGCGTCAGTTATAAAGGAGGTAATACTGCATGCCTATAAATAATTGGCCGAAGGAGGACAGGCCCAGGGAGAAACTGTTAAAAAACGGGGAGCACACTTTAAATAATTCCGAATTACTGGCGGTCATCTTAAGGACAGGGGTGAAAGGAGAGAGCGCTTTGGATTTAGCAAGAAGGGTTTTGCAGAAATTCAAAGGCTTTCGCAATATGGGAAAGCAGGATTTAATCCACTGGAAGGAATTAAGGGGCTTGGGGGATGCTAAGATCAGCCAGATAAAAGCAGCTATTGAGATAGCCAGAAGGTTTAGCGAGGAAAAAATAAATGAAAAACGCTTAAAAATAAAATCTTCACAGGATGTTGCTAGTATCCTTATGCCGAGGATGCAGGATTTAAGAATAGAGGTATTCAAAATCCTGCTTTTAAACTCACAAAACCGGATTATAGATATAGTAGAAATCGAGGAAGGTTCTGTAAATCAGGCAAGGCCTATAATAAGAGAAGTTTATCAGAAAGCCCTGCGGGAGTTTGCATCCTCCATAATCTGTGCCCATAACCATCCTTCAGGTAATCCGCGGCCAAGCCAGGAGGATAAACAGTTTACCCGGGCATTAGTCGCGGCCGGAGAGAGCCTTTTTCTAAAATGCCTTGACCATATAATTATAGGAAACGGAAAGTATTTCAGTTTTTCTGATAAGGGGTTTATTCGATAAAATAGCGGAGATTCTTTTTGTAGATTGCCGCGAATTCATTTAACTGGACGGTATCCACGCGGCGCTGCCCGGATTCTATTTTGGAGATGTAAGATTGAGTCCTGCCCAGCTTCTTAGCCACATCAATCTGCTTAAGCTTGGCTGTTTTGCGCGCCTTGACTAATCGAGCGACTAAGTCTTTGTGAGATTTTGTAAAAATAGTTTTATCCATATGCTTGACACCTTTGAGTTTCTATGTTACACTCTTTTTATTAATATTCCAAAATGGAATATTAGGATTTAGCAAGAATAAAGGGGCTTAAAACCATGAAAAAGATAAAATTTATAGTTATTTCTATCTTTGGGTTATTCAGCTTGTGTTTTGCCGCTGAAGAGTCTATCACTATTACCACTTATTATCCATCTCCTCATGGAAGCTATAGCTCTCTACAGACAGATAA
>CAYRUB010000022.1:0-12852 GCA_964427405.1 uncultured Planctomycetales bacterium
ATGCTTGCAGTTATTGCTGCCATTCATATCTAAAAAGATTGTATAAAGATAAAGGCAGGTATTTGCGGCATAGAAGCATTAATAATATCATTAAAGAGCTTTCACAGGCTAAAGAAAAATTCGGCATAAAATCAGTAAGGTTTTGGGATGATTGTTTCCCCCAGGATATTGTCTGGCTTAATGAATTTACGCTTAAATATAAAAAAGAGATAAATTTACCCTATATATGCTATTTACATACAGCCGATGTGTCCGGTGAATCAATGAAATATCTGAAAGAATCCGGATGTTCTGAGATTAACTTAGGTATTCACTGGAATAGGTATATAAATTTTTCCATATTGCATAGAAATGTTTCTAACGTTGAGGTGGAGAAGGCAGTAGACGCTATAAATGATAAACAGATAAAAATAAGCGTTGATACTATCCTTGGCATTCCCGGCCAGAGTGAAGAAGACAACATAGGTTTTTTAGAGTTTTGTTTAAGAAAAAAGATTAAAAATATTTATTTTAATTGGCTTAGATATTTTCCAAAGGTGGATATCAGCGCGCAATCCAGGTGCGCAGGCATTAAAGATACTGAAGACCTGGGTGTTTTAAACACAAGGGTACAAAGCCTCGGTGGAGATGTGGCAAATAAGGAATCCGTAAAGTTTATGCTCTTAGCCAGGCTTACAAAATTAATCCCTGAATCTTCAGCCATATTTATTATCAGGAATAGAATCTACCGTTTTTTCCCGGGTTTTATTCCGTTACGCTTGGTAATTTTTTCCTGGGAATCCACAATAGATTCTTTCGACCACAAGTTCTTCCGCAGAATGGATATCTGTATGTATAAATACTATATAGTAAATATCTTAGCGTCTTTTTTAACAAGGCGTGATCGTAAGCCTTTAAAGTCAGTCAGAGTAGGTAGCCGGTTCGGCAAAATCACATGATCGATAAAATAAGGGTTGGTACAAAAATAATCAGGGGGAAGTTTTTTGGAGTGAATGATTTCATTTCAGCCGAGTTTATGGTTACCGATAGATGTAACCTTATGTGTAAATATTGCTGTAATCCCTATTCTGTTGGCGATAAGGAGCATGGATATGAAATGAACCTGGAGGAAATGAATGATGCCTTTTTAAAGTTAGATATGCTGGGTATCCAGAGGATTAATATATCCGGAGGAGAGCCATTATTAAGAGAGGACATAGCTGATATCATCAAAGCGGCATTGGCACGTAAGTTTGCTGTGTCATTGACCACAAACGGAATCCTGGTAGCTCGTTATTTGGATATTTTGTCTAAGCTAAGCCTCTTGACCATTAGCCTTGATGGCACAAAAGAGACGCATGATTATGCAAGGGGAGAGGGTAGTTTTCATCTTGCCTTTAATGCCTTGGAGTTAAGCCGGGCTAAAGGGATTAATGTTTTAATTTCGGCAGCTGTTTCCAGCAAAACAACGCTGCATGACCTATCGTTTTTAACCGGTCTTTGCAAAAAATACAATACCCGTTGCATTCTTCAGCCTATTTGGAATCTTTATTCTTATCCGGAATGGTATAAAAGGCATGACAAGGTAAAGGAGCTAATCCCCAGCTATTCTAAAGTAAAAGATCTCGTTGCGTATCTACAGATGCACCCGGATAAAAATATGATATTCGGCGGCAATCATTACCTGAAATATTTATCCAGCTTATATAAAAAATACGAACAGGGGAAGGCTGCTATGACGACCTGTTTGGCAAGAAGGTTTTTTTTAGTTATCCTCCCGGATGGCGTAGTATCAAATTGTTCTTTAAGGCCGCAAGATACGTTGTTAAAAGAGCCGATACATAAGTGTTCGCTCGAAGCAATAAGAAGAGTAAAGATTAAACCGCTAAAGTGCTTTGTCTGTTACTGTTACCCGGTTAAGGTATTAAATGACTTTGCCACGATGAATCTTGGCTCTATCTTAGATTTCTTTATGCATTATAAGGATATGAGGTTATGACAGTTTCTATTATGCAGCCGGGTTACCTGCCGTGGTTGGGTTTTTTTGAGCTGATATATAACTGCGATCTCTTTGTCCTGCTGGATGATGTCCAGTATACTAAAAAAGATTGGAGAAGTAGGAACAGGATACGCACAAAAGGCGGATGGATCTGGTTAAGCGTTCCCGTATTAACAAAAAATAAACAAAGCCAGTTAATTAATGCAGTAAAGGTAAATTCTTCGATAAATT
The DNA here is from genome assembly GCA_964427405.1 of uncultured Planctomycetales bacterium. Classification (GTDB taxonomy): domain Bacteria; phylum Omnitrophota; class Gorgyraeia; order Gygaellales; family Profunditerraquicolaceae; genus UBA6249. Next base: position 2,210 of record CAYRUB010000022.1, read on the forward strand.
GGAGGCGGAAACATTTAAAGGCAATTGAAATTAATTATAATAAGACAAAATACTTTAATGATTATTTTCCGTATTTTGAGAAGTTATATACTAGAGACTGGGAATATCTTTTAGATTTAGATATTGAAATAATTAACTGGGCTGTTAAGGCGTTAAATATCAAAACCCCGATTATAAAATCCTCGGGTTTAAATACAGAAGGGAAAAAAGAGGATAAAATTATAAATATTTGCAAGAAGTTAAACGCAACAGAACTTTACGATAGTCATGCGGCGCAGGGTATACTCGAGCTTGATAAATTCAGCGAAAACGGGATTAAGGTTAAATTCCAAGACTATCGGCATCCGGTTTACAGGCAGGTATACGAACCGTTTATGCCTTTTATGTCCGTGATAGATTTATTGTTTCAATATGGACCCAAAAGCCTTGATATTTTATTGAATAAATTATGAAAATAAAAAGAAAATTCATTTACTTAGCCATATTAGTTGCGATATTGCTTTATGCTAATTGTTTTACAACCTCCTTTAAATTCAGCCTTATTTATTCTCCGTATAATGATGCCGGAGAATTATATTCCGTTCAATCTATTTTTGATAATACTTTATTTAAAAACGATCCTGTATTAACGGTTATTAAAAATCATATGAACGTTGTATCAAAAATAAGGGAGTTTGCTCATAACGCAATATACTATCTTCTTATGCATTTCTTTTCCTTTCCGCTTGCCATAAAAATAGTATCTATAATTTTCGCTATTTTATGCACCCTTTTAGTATATAAAATAGGCGCTTGTTTATATTCAAAAGATTACGCTTACCTGCTTTCAAGCTTGTTTCTTTTCTATTTTCTTTCTATGGATACTTTCTATAGTGGGCAGGACAGGTGTTTTGGTATATTTACATTTTTGGTTTTCCTGTTATTCCTTGTAAAAGAGAAGTTTTATTTTTTACCTTTTTTCCTTCCCTTAGTAATATTTATTTACCAGCCGCTTCTTTATGTTTTTACAACCGTTTGTTTATTAATCCCCTTTCTATATAGAAAGAATATAAAACTTAGTTGGTACATTTTGTTCTTAGCTATCAGTATTTTGATTGGCCTGCTTTTTATTTTTAACGATAAATTACTGAATACGATAATCACGAATATCCCGTTATTAAGAAGTTATAAATACTATTGTGGCAACAATATCGTAAATCCTTTGAATCCCTGGCATTTTTTATTGTATTTTGTTCTAAATCTAAATGAACACAGCAGGTTGTATGTTTATTTTACATATTTTTTTATAGCTGTAAGTTTAATTATTGTTATTTTGAAAAGAAAAAAGGCCTTCTCTCTGCCCAAGGCAATTTGGTTAATATTTTTAGGTTCCTTCTTTAGTTTCCTTATAATATACCCTGCCAATCCTATCCTTGCTTCAAGGCAGCTTGTGTTCAGCCTGCCATTGTTTTTAGTTTTTTTTGTCTCTACCAATATTTCTGGAATTATAATAAAGTCTAAAATTAAGTCTGCTATTTTGCTATCGTTTCTCATATCTGTATTTGTTTTATTGCATCCTATTTTTGGGGAGGTGCATGATTATAAAGAATATAAGCCTGTGTATGGCTATATAGAAAGCTTACCTAAAGATGTCTTTATTGCCGGTTACCCGGGTAGCCTGGTTATGGATAAAATACCCTTTTTCTCAAAAAGAACTGTTTTTTTCTCAGACTATATGGATGATTTATTATATTTGACTTATGGTGCAGAAGGCTTTAGGGAAAGGCGGCAAAATTTAATTTCAGCTTTATATGCTGATTCTATAGAAGAAGTAAAGTTCTTTATTACCAAATATAAAATAGACTACCTTATTATTGAAACCTCTTATTATAATGATTCACTTTTTGATCATTTAAAGCAATCGGTAGTGCCATATGGCAGGCAAACTTGGAGTATAATAAAAACTAAAATCGAGACAAAGAATTTTACTCTGTTGGATTTTGTGAAAGAATATCACGATTTCGAATTAAAGAATGCAGGCGGAGATATTTTTATAATAAGCGCAAAAAAAATATTGAATAAATAATAATGCGCAGCGTAGTCACCTTGCGCTTAGGGCGTAAGTTAAACCTTTAAATAACGCAATGCGTAAAAAAGACGCTTTTTTAATATTAATTATTATTTTGCTTTCTTTGGCTGTTACCTATGCCTGCCAGAAGGACGCCTTATATAATAAATATACGGTTAGTGATGATTCCAACCACTATATATTTCCTTTTTATAAAATTCAAGATCCCGCGCTTTTTCAGAATGATATCTTTAGCAGATATTCATTAAATTATAATTCAATTGGAATAGTTGTGATTTATAGTATGTCCAGCATCTTTTTTGACCCGCTATTATTTTCTAAAATATTACCGTTTATCCTTTGCGGCTTATGCGCAATCTATTTTTTCCTGATTGGAAGAAAAATATACAATAAATATTGCGGGTTTCTGTCGGCGGTTATATTTATTATGTACTCATGGACAATCCCTGCCTCTTTTTCAGGAGGATATGCAAGGGCATTTGTTTTTCTGTTATTATCGAGTTTTGTATATTATATGCTTGAAAAGAAATATTTGCTGTCGGGAATTATTTTATTGCTGCAAACCTTTATTTATCCCCCCATTGGAGTCGTATCCTTGCTTTCTGTTTTCATATTATTTTTCCCCAAAGTGGTAAAAAATCTCAGGCGTAAAATCGCCTTTAATTATGAAATTAAAGTTACCTTCTTTTTAATTATAATTGATATTTTAATCTTGAGTTCATTGTTTTTGCGAAAAGACCAGAATATGGGGCCTTTGGTTAGTTTTAAAGAAATGATCAGGATGCCTGAGTTTTTTTGGGGAGGCAGGACCCCATTTTTTATTAATTCCCTTGAAATGTTAAAAGACCCAGCTATCGCAGACCGTGTTACCGGGATTCCTGTTTATGGTTTTCCAATATGGTTTCTGTTACTTATTTCGGGGGCAGGTATATATTTACTGATAAAAAAAAGGATAGCTCTCCATCCGGTATTAAATGCGGTTTGTATTTCAAGTTTTTTCTTATATGTTTTATCCTGGATATTATTGTTTAAACTTTATTATCCGGGCCGGTATCTTAAATTTACCCTCGCGTTTTATTTGATTTTTTTGTGCGCGATCACCATAACTCGAACTATTATAGATAGGACTAATCAGGGAAGGCTGCAAAGATTATTTTTATTATCATTTGCGGTCATTATTCTTAATTTACCATTTTTAAATAAGGATCTGGTGAATTATAAAAACATAAAGCTTTATCAATTTATATCTACTTTGCCGAGAAATGCCGTTATCGCCGGACACCCATTTGAAATGAGTGAAATTCCATTATTCTCAAAAAGGAAAGTTTTTATCCAGTTTGAATTATCTACGCCATTTTATAAAAATTATTATAAACAAGTCAAGCAGCGTACTTATGATTTCTTTAAGCTTTATTATTCAGGTTCTTTCAATGAAATTAAAGAAGTTTGTATCCAATACGGGATTGATTATATTTTAGTCAAAAAAGAGCACTTTAGCCGGCCATATATCGAGAAGAACAATTTTTATATTGAGCCTTTTAATTATCAGGTACGCCGTATCATCGAAAACAATGTTAAAAATGGGTTTGTTTTGGCGAACATTCCTGCGGCATGTAAGGTATATGAAGATAACGATCTCATTATTATTAAAGTAAACGGGTTAAAAATATAAAGAAATATGAAAGTAATCGTACTTAATCCGCAGAGTAAATTTTCAAAGAACGTTATCCGGGATGTAATTTACGGGTGTTGGTGTAAAGGTAAAAGAATAGGAGGGGGGACGGTTCCGCCGCTTGGGCTATTAATGGTCTCCAGTATCTTAAAGAACAAAGGGCATTCTGTGCGGTTTCTGGATGCTTCGGCTGAAGGGAAAAATATTGACCAGATAGCCAAAATCATTAATGATTATCAGGCTGTGATTATTTTAACCTCAACTATGACTGTAAATGAAGATGCTGAGGTGTTATTAAAGTTAAAAGAAGCAAGGCCTTCACTTACTACCATTGTATTCGGCTCTCATCCGACATTCAGGCCTAAAGATACCCTGGCCAAAATTGGCATAGATATAATTATTATGGGAGAACCTGAATTTATTGCCGTAGATTTATTGGCTGCGCTTGAAAGAGGAGATGGTTCTTGGCGGAAAGTAAAAGGGATCGGTTATAAACAGGATGCGGAATATAAACTAAACGAAGGTTACCCTCTTATGGAGAATCTTGATGAGCTTCCTTTCGCTGACAGGGGTATGTTGCCCAAGGGAGTGGATTATTTCAACCCGGTTGTAAAGAAGAGGCCTTACACTGTAATGATTACTTCCCGGGGTTGTTTGGGTCAGTGTACTTATTGTACTGTACCTTCTTTTTATGGAGCGCGGCTGCGTTACCGTTCAGCGCAAAATGTGATAGAGGAATTAAAGAATATACAGGGAGAGGGATACCGTGAGGTATATTTCCGTGATGAAACCTTTGCTTTTTCAAAAGAAAGGGTTAGGCAAATTTGCTGCGGGATGCTCGATAACAAAATAAATATTTCCTGGATATGTAATGCACGCGTAGGGATATTAGATAAAGATGCAATCAGGCTGATGAAGATCGCGGGTTGTCATTTAATAAAGTTCGGTGTTGAGTCCGGGGTGCAGGAGATCCTGGATAGGGTTAAAAAAGGCATAAGCATAAGCCAAACCAGGGAGGCTTTCTTGTGGGCCAACGAAATAGGAATTGATACTCATGCCCATGTAATGTTAGGCATGCCTGGAGAGAGTAAGAAAACAATCGGCGAAACTATCAAATTTATCGAAGAAATTAGGCCTACGACTGTTAGCTATGGCATCTGCACTCCATATCCGGGATCGCTGCTTTTTAAAGAAGTGGAGTCGCGGTATCCAGAAATAAAAGATGGTTCTGCTGTTGATTTAAGTACGCTGCATACTAAATGTTTTTTTAACGAATGCTTCACTTCTTTAAGTCATGAGCAATTAGAGAAAAGCGTAAGGCGCGCTTACCGGAGTTTCTATATGAAGCTATCATATGTACTATCCAGTTTAAAACGAATCAGGAATATAAATGATTTAAAAAGGTATTTTCTTGCCGGCTTAAAAATATTTGATTTCTCTTTAAGGGGGGAATGAATGAAAAAGCTGGGGACTATTCAGGTTGATATAGATTCCTTCCGGGTGATTCTTAAGAGTTATAATTATGAAGAAGCTCCATCGATAACCCAAAGAACGATTTATCAAATTGCCATCCCCAGGTTCCTGGAGATTTTTAATAAATATAATATCAAGGCCACGTTTTTTGCGATCGGCGAAGATTTATTAAAAAAGGAAAATCAGGCAATGGCCAGATGGATATTAGACGAAGGCCATGAAATAGCCAATCATACAATGACCCATACTATTAATCCCAGTTTTTCCGGTATGACTATAAATGAGAAAGAGAAGGAGATTAATCAGGCTGAAGAAATAATTAGAGAGACCATGGGTTTTCTCCCTGTTGGATTTAAGGCCCCGGCTTTTTCGATAGACAGCCAGACAATGACTATTTTAGAAAAGAAAGGGTATCTTTATGATTCTTCATTGTTCCAATCATCTTTATCGTTTGTCTTAAGATGTATGCAGCGAATAATGTTAGGGCAAAAAACCGGTAAGACGCAGTGGGGCAGAGCTGCCTATGCATTAGCCCCCTCAAAGCCATACCGGATGCGTCTTGATAAAATATGGAAGCAGGGAAAGAACGCTAAAATCAAGGAGGTTCCGGTTACCACTATGCCATTTCTTGGTTTGCCTTTCCATGCTTCTTTCGTTTATGCTTCGGGAATTAATCTATTTAAAATCGGATATAAGCTAGTGAAATCAAGAAATCTCCCGTTAAATTATCAACTGCATGCCTTGGAATTAGTCAGTCCGGAAGAGATGGATAAGAGGATATTAAATAAGCGACCCGGAGCTAAAATGCAATTAAATAAGAAATTGGATATTTATAATTATATTTTAAAGAATATCAGCAGGGACTACCGCATAGTAACTACTAGAGAGTTTATTCGGTTGGTCTAATAATCTTGAGTTAAATAAATGAAAAAAATCAGTATAGTTTGCCCGATTCGCAATGAAAGGGATAATTTAGAAGAATTAGTCAGCAGAATTTATTCGTCTTTAGGAGAATATTTTATTAATGATGAAGCAGAGTTAATTCTAGTTGATGATGGCAGCACTGATGATAGTCTCGATATAATGCGTAAACTATCTAAGGGATTCAGGGGTATAAGAATAGTAGCTCATAATACTCCAATGGGCCAGGCTACAGCGTTAAGTTCCGGCTTAGGCGTTGCCGTCGGAGAAGTGGTTATTATGATGAATAGCGACCTGCAGGCTTTTCCGGAAGACATAGTTCTTTTTATCAGGAAGATGGAAGAAGGGTATGATGTTGTAAATGGCATTAGAATTAAAAGAAAAGATATACTATTATTTAGGATAAGCTCCAAGTTTCTTGGGTTATTAATAAAAATATTTTTTGGTGTATCTGTTAAGGACCCCAGCAGTAATTTTATTGCCGTAAGGAATAAATTTATAAATAATATTAAGTTAAAATTTAATGATCACCGCTATATTATTCCTATTCTTTATAACAGGGGGGCGCGTAAAATAGGCGAGATAGGCGTTAGGCATAAATTAAGAGAAAAGGGCAAATCAAAATACAAATTATCAAAACCATTTTTTGCTATACCAGAATTTATCGGTTTCTGTATAAGGGAATTTCGCGGCAGGCCCTATGCGTAATGTTTGTTATGTAATTTAATTATTAAGGCCTGGTTTGGCGTTTGTCTTTAACATAGTTGCTTTTTTCTACGCTCTTAGCCAGCTTTTTTAGCTCCGCACCAATTTCGCCTACCTGGGCTACATGTGTAATATCTCGCGTTTCATTAGTTACCACTCCTATTGATACGGAAAGCAGGCGGATTTTATGGATTTGGTTTTGTCGGTCGTATCCGACGATGAAATCGTTCTCCCTGTCTTCTTGATTGTAGAATGACGGGGAAATCTTATCAAAATCATGGATAATCTTTTCACAAATTTTATCTGCTAAATTCGGAGTAGTGATAACCACAAAATCATCGCCTCCGATATGGCCTACAAAATCCTGCGGGTTGCCGTATTCTTTGGTAGCGCCAAGAAGTATGCGCGCGGTTTCACGGATCACATCATCTCCGTGTTCAAACCCATATTTATCATTGTAGGCTTTGAATTTATCCAGGTCAACATAACAAACCGCGTAAGGTGTCTTGTTTTCGATGCAATTTGAAAGTTCATTCAGTATCGCTATATTACCGGGCAGGCGGGTAAGCGGGTTTGCTTCAAGATCCCGTTTGGTTCGTCTTAATACCATGCGTATCCTGGCTAGCAGTTCTTTGGGCTCAAAAGGTTTGACAATATAATCGTCGGCTCCGGAGTCAATCCCGTCGATTTTATCGCTGATTTCGCCTTTGCCCGTGACCATGATGATCGGCAGATGAGCTAATAGTAGATCTTTTTTAATTAAGTCGCACACTTGCAACCCGTCCATCTTTGGCATTTTATAATCCAAGAGGACCAGGTCAAGGGGTTTTGAGCGGATTATTTCTAAAGCCTCTTCGCCGTTTTTTGCTTCAGTAGTTTCGTAATTTTCTTCGGTAAGAGTAATTTTAAGCACATCTCTTATATCCGGATCATCGTCAGCAATAAGTATTTTTATATTCATAATTAATTATAGTTAAGCAGCGTTAAGGGTAAAACTAAAAGTTGAACCTTCACTAATTTTACTTTTTACCCATATCCTTCCCTGGTGCGCCTCGACAATGTGTTTGACCAGGGTAAGCCCCAGGCCAGTGCCTTTTACCTCTTGATTAATAGCATTCTCCACGCGAAAAAATTCTTCAAATATCTTTTCTTGTGCATCTTCGGGGATACCGAAACCGGTGTCGGTAATATCTATCTGAATTACCCTGCCTGATCGGTGAGCGTTTACGCTGATCTTACCTTTTTCAGGCGTAAATTTTAGCGCGTTACCGATTAAATTAATAAATACTCTTTCAATCTGACTGCGATCAGCCAGTATTTTCTGGCATTCATCAGGTATATTGCTGCTAAAGGTGATGTTTTTTGTCTTCAACTGCTCAGAAAGCAAATCAGCTACTTTATCGGCGATGTATTTTAGCTCTAAACTTTCCATATTCATATTTACTTTGCCGGACTCAATGCGGGAAATATCCAGTAGGTCGTTTACCATATGCACCAGCTCGTCACTATGGCGGTTGATCTTTTCAAGCCGGTTTCTTATCTCATCCGGCACGGATCCCAGTTTACCGGCAAGCAGGATGGCCGCGTAACCCTTGATTGAAGTAAGGGGGGTCCTCAGTTCATGGGATACGCTGGAGATAAAGTCACTTTTGCGCTTGCTTATTTTGCCTACTTCTTCCAGCGCCTGAGTCAGCTGGCGGGTTCTTTCCTCAACTTTTATTTCCAGCTCTTGCTGCGACCTCCAGGTCTTTTCAAAAAGCCGGGCGTTATCTAAAGTTTGCCCGATTTGATTAGCCAGGATAGTAATAAGCTCTTGTTCCCCTTCGGTTATGTAGGTTTCGATATTTTGTGTACCTAAAAAGATAAAGCCTTGGTCTCCTTCCTGAGCCAGTATGGGGCAAATAATAAATGAACGTACCTGGAACAGTTGATAAATCTTATCCTTGGCTAGAAAATTATTGGGAACAAATACAGAGGATGCAGTTTTACCGCTGTGAATTAAATCCAGGTAGTAATCTTTATCGGCATTAACAGCGGTTTTTATTTTTTCGGATTCAACATCTTCATATCCGAGGTTTAAGCATGAATGAAACTCTCTTTTTAAGTTGTTCCATAAAAAGGCAAGGGATTTTTCAAATCCTAGCTCTTCCAAATATTCATTGCTTATTTTCTTGAAAATCTGTTTTTCTTCTAAGGTGGTGCTGATATCCCGGGATAGTTTTTGCAGGATATCAAGCCCGGAGATCTTTTTGTCCAGTTCCTCCTGGGTTTTATTTAATTCCATGTCCGTGCGCATGATTAATTTGGCCTGCTCGTCCATTTCCTCAAGAGAAGTTTTTAACGCCCCTATCTGTTTATCTTTCTCTTTTAACCTTTGTACCTTAGAAAGCAAAAATATTCCGAGGCCGGCGACAATTAAACAAAAGCTAATAAAGATAAAACTTAACATTTTATTGCCCTCCTAGAGCCAGAACATTGATACTTTGATTATGGAAATAAGCCCGGCCAAGATAATTTATGGATTTAAGCGGGGCCTGTTCACCGTAAGTGTATATTCCTATTAAAGGGGTGTTTTCTCCGAACACCGCTTTGATTATCTCAAGTTCTCTTAAGCTTTGCCTGCCTAAAAGGGTAAATCTTGAAGCCGAATCAAAGACCATCACAAGCTTTGTTTTCTGCGCCCCAAGATTCCTTTTTGCTTCTTCGCAGGAGGTCACTGCCGCGGCAAGGCAGGAATCTTTGGTCCCGATCATTAACCGGATTGGGCTATTTTGAGGTATGTCTCCCTGGGTAACTAGCGAGCCGTCATCTTTTATAGAGATAATGTTGCGTAGAAGATATTCTTTTTCTCCTTGTAGATAAATACCTATCGGATAGAATATAGATATGCGCCGCAGTTCTTTGGCCAGCTCCAAGGCGTCCTTGGCAAAGTAATCCTCATAGAGTTTAACTGCAGGCTCGCCGTTGATTTCTTTAATAATATTTCCTTCAGCTTTGGTAACGTAACGTATTTTTCCCAAAGCTTTCCATCCATGTTTAATCCCGAACCCGAAATTTATTTTCCCGCCGAAAAGCATCCCGCAGCATGAATCCGTAAGTACGTCTTTATTGAAATACTGGAAGGTTTTTGCATAGACATGATTATCTGAGGCAGAGGCGCCGATTAAGGGAAAGCTTCTGCCTAGATTCTCCTGAATTCCGTTAATTAAGCTTGTCCCGTCCGATATCAGGCCGTCTGAAAAAATTAAACTTAGATTCCTGCGTACATCTTTGCAGCCGTATAATAATTTTTCACCCAATTCTCTTCCGGCGGCAATAGGCGTTTTTTTGCTTACTTCTTTAACCAAGGCAAGATTTAAAAATATCTGTTGGTTTAAACTAATCAGTAGGATGGCAAAGCCATGTTTAAATATCCCCTTGTTTGTTATAATCCCTAAGCTACTGCAGCCTAATATGGGGATATCGCCCAATAAATTATTTGCGATTTTTAAAACCAGCGGATGCGCAAATTCTATCGTGGTAAAGATAATCGCTAAATCCCCGCGCGTTTTTCCTAGTCCGACCATCGCCTGGCCAACCGCTTCATTGGTGGCTTGGATATGATCCTTATTTTCGCTAAAGCCAAGGCTTATATTCATGCCAGTCAGTATATAATGTAAATATAGGAGGGTCAATATAATTGTTGACTAAAGGCACTTATATAGTAAAATAACTTTGCATATTTTTTTTGGCCCCATCGTCTAGCCTGGTCTAGGACGTCAGGTTCTCAGCCTGTAAACACCGGTTCAAATCCGGTTGGGGCTA
>CAYRUB010000023.1:0-1904 GCA_964427405.1 uncultured Planctomycetales bacterium
TGATGCTTTTAGTGCTTTAAAGGGTTACTTGTTGAAGAAAAACATAGATATCACCAAGGAGGAAAGGGACGCTCAAGGCAAGGTTAAATCTAATGTCCTGCTTCCTTCAGGTTTGGATTTTAATGATTGGATTGATAGCATAAAGAAAACTGATGATTTACGCAAGACTATTTCAACTCATCGCGCAGAATTAGAAAAGAAGGGCTTAACTGCCAAGAATATCGATGATGTTATTAAGGACGGCGAAATCAAATGGAGTGATATCGCGGAAAATGCCCAGAAAGAACTCAAGGATTTTGTTGCTAAGGTTGCTCAGGAGCAGCAGGAAAAAGTTACCTTAGAAGAAATAGGCAAAATGGTCAATGATATGGTGAGAAAAGAAGAAGCTGCAGTTGAAGAAGTAAGCCTGCAGAAAGCAATTGCCAAGGTTAAAGAGGAAAAAGATGTTGAAAAGGCCTTAAAGAAGGGTAAGGAATTTAAAAAGGCAGTAACTAAGATAATTGATAATTTAGGGTTAGGCAATGTGGATTTAGATAAGAAGAATATAAAGATATTAGAGAAGGTCTTCAAGGTTGGAAGCGCCCGGGATTTAATGGACGCAATGATAGCTAAGGCCGAGAATCTCTCTAAATTAAATGAGCAGATAAAAGGATTAGAAAAACAGTATAAAGAGGTCTTCGGTAAGGATGAGAAAGAAGGGAAGGCGGCCAAAGATGCATTGGACAATGCTAAGGCTAAGAGGGAATTATTAGTTTTTGCTGTTAAGCAGGCATATAATCTTGAGAATTTAAATCAAGAAGAGGGATATTTCGGCCGGATTATCAGGAGTATTAAAGAATACTTCTCTAAAGATAAGAAGCAGGCAAGATTGAATAAAGAAGCTCTTTCCAGGGATTTAGTTGTTTTAAAAGGATCTCAGGCTGTGTTGAGTTCATTATTAACCAATAACCTGAGCGTTGCTGATATTGCTAAATTAGGTTTAGACAAAGAAACTGAGAAGATAGCGGTAGATTATGCCGAGGCTTCTTATAAAGTTGCGGTTAAGATTGGTACTAAGGATATAGTTTTCGCTGTTCAGAAGGATAAAACGCTTGAAGACAACAAAGATAATATTGCCGCGATAATCGCTTACAAAGAAGCAAAGACCAAAGAAATTGAAGCTAAAGAAGAAGATAAGGCAAAAGCGAATTTAGGGCTTGAGAAAACAGCTTTAGAATCTTATTCAGGCATATTAAAGAAATCCTTTGTTGAGAATTTTGTTGAGATCAATAAGGTGGAAGCTATGAGCCGGGATATAGCCGCTAAAATAGTTGTTGAAGAGATAAAAGCTTTAGAAAGAGCCAAGAAGGAATTTGAGGATAAAGTTTTATTTAAGGATGAAGCAACAGCTAAGATTAACGAGAAGATTAAAGAGTTTCAGGACAAGCAAAAGAAGGCAGCCCTTTCCCGGGAGATGGCTGTGGATGAAGTAGTTTTGGTTATCCGCAAAGAAGTAATAACCAGACAGAATGCTGACAAGCAAGCCGCGGAAGATAAAGAAAAGGAAGCTAAGCAAAAAGAAGCCAGGCAGAAAGAAATCGAACTTTTGGGAACATTATCCAGCATGTTAGTTGATACATCGGACCAAAGAATCGCCCCTGATTATTTGACTATGCTTTCCGGAGCTAAATCAGAATATTCCGCTGCCAAGGATAACGGTTTGTTAGATTTAATTATCAAAGGCAAAGTAACTGTAGCTGAGCAAACGCAGATCAAACAGTTAATCACTGTGATTATAAATGAGCAGGATAACCAGGCCAGGTACGCCAAGGCCAAAGAATTACATGATGTAGTGAAAGTAATCATTGAAAGGAATTCAGATAAAAAAGAAAATAAGAATAATGAAGAGTTCAGGGCTAAGCCTC
>CAYRUB010000023.1:2004-10598 GCA_964427405.1 uncultured Planctomycetales bacterium
TTAGAGGCAAAATATAAGAGCAAAGAGATTACTGAAGAAGAGAGGATCATATACCGTAGGTTAATCAAGGATGGATATGACAAAATCGCAGCGCAGAAAGAAGCTGAAATCAAGCCCGGTTCAACCGCGGCTTCGCAGAGCAAATACACGGTTGAGAAAGACGTGTTAAAGATGATGAAGGATTATCTGGCCAATGCCTCTCTGGATGATATGATTTCTTTGAAAACAACGATTGAGGGTATCTTCAACTTCCAGGCCATTGACGGAGACAAGGCCCAGGGCGAAGTATTCAAAGAGATATTTAAATTGTTATTATTTAAAAATATAGTCCAGGACGAAGTTACGATTGAAAGTATTAAGAACGTATCTGTTCCGGAGTTGGACAAATATATCGCGGAGAACTGGAAAAACTTTAAGAATAAGGGTGTTTTTGCCGGATATGAAGAATTCAAGAGATTCGTATTTGCTGTTATTAAACATGAAAGTTCTTTTAACATTTGGGCTATCAGCAAAAAAGGCGCTATGGGTTTAATGCAGCTTATGCCGGCAACCGCGAATGAATTAAAGAATAACGGCAAGATGCATGAACGTTCGACATTTGAAGTTGAGAATAATATTAAGGGTGGGGTTGCCTATCTTGACCAGATGGTTGAGATTAACCGTTCAAGGTTCCCGAATAAATCAAATAATAATATCCTGCAGCTGGTATTGGCTTCTTACAATGCCGGGCCGAATAATGCCAGCGTAGTCAAAGGCAATATTCCTCAGATCGAAGAAACCGAGCAGTATATTGATAAGATTATGTCTACCATGAAAGCCAGCGAAGGTATTTCATCGGAAAAAGTTACAAGGGCATTTAATGCCCGCTTAGAGTGGGCAAGGATCCATCTGAGCGTGGATGTTTATAACAACTTAAGGGAATATTTAAATAAATACTCCGCAGTTGAACAGAAATATCTGCCTGTCGAAGGCATTACCAGAGGTTTCTATAATGATGTTGCCGGGATAAAAGACAGCGCCTTAATCGATCCTTTAACCTACAGCCTAAAAGCAAATGAAAACGCAGCGCTTAATCTGGTTTTATCAAATCAAACTAACAATCCTTCATTATCCAGGATCTATGAATCCTTGTCCAGGCAGTATAAGGATTTATCCGGAGCTCTTAGGGCATTCTTTAACTTCTACCGCCGCGAAGATATCCAGGTTACCAGGGTTGAGGGTATTACGGCAAAACAGATGACCGAAGAACAGAAGAAGGAAGAAGAAAAGTTACGCCTGGAAGAAACAAAGATCAGGGTAGAAATCCACTACCTGGAACAAAAACAGGCATTGCTTATTGAAATAGAGAAGCTGGAGTATCAGAGGAAGAAGGCTAAGAATGCCGAAGAAATAAAAGTAATTGATCTGAAGATCAAGCTTAATAAGGTTAATTTGGAGAAGATTGACGCAGAAAGAGCGGTTTTAATTGATACTGATCTCCAGCAGATAATAGTGAAAGCCAAAGAAGGCAGCTTAACTAGTACTGATTTAGACAAGATATTCGCTCAGGCGGCAAATAATACTGTGGTCTATAAAAATGATTTGGTTGAGTTGCGCAGGATATACCTGGTTATCCGCGAAATTGAAAAAGCCCTCAAGATAACCGAAACAAATCAAGAGGAGAAGAATCCCGTAGTTGCTGAAAAAGATAACCAGAAGATCGCCAGGATCCTGGTGGAGAAGATAATCCGTAATCTCGGCCTTTCTATTGTTGTGCCGGAAGAGGCGCTGCAGAATTATGAAGCATTAAGCCGCTGGCTGCAGGAAAATGCCTTTATCAACCGGATGCAGCAGTCGGATGTCTATGAAGTAATGACATCGATACTATTGTCCGGGATTTACAATCAGCAGACTAAGCTGGATTTGAAAGATGCCGCTCCTATGCAGCCGATGAAGATTAACATCGCTGAAGAGTTAGACAAGGTCAGCATGCCTAATAAAAAGAATTCTTCGGTGAGCAGCTTAACTATTACTGCAGGCTTAGATAACGACCAGATTACTGCCGGAATAAACTTTGGCGGGCAACTCAAAGGATTCTTTGAGGATTTAGGCAGGTTATTCAGCGGAAGAAAGGATGTCCCTATGGATGACCTGTTAAGGCTGCAGAATAAATTTGAGACAATAATGAACCAGGCATTGCAGGATAAGCAGGTAATCAGGTACAGGGTATTGGCTGCAATTAAAGATTATAATCAGTCAGCCAAAGAAATGGAAGAGAGGCCTTTTGCTTATTTGCAGGCCAAGCGTAATTTAGAGTTAGCCCAGGAAAACCATCGTAAGCATTTTGGTTATACCGTGAAGCTGGATATTACCGATGAAGAGGCAAGAGTGGTTATGATGCAGGATTTTGAAAATGTCTGGAAGACAAGCCTGGATTACCTGAAGCAGGTTGGCGGCAAATACGGCATCAAGGAAGAGAAACTTAAAGATTTCTTCTCTTCAATGTTCTTTAATATCGGCCTCAACTTTAATGATGGAAATTTCACTATCGGATTTATGGTCAGCGCTGTACTTTGGGACAGCGCCAGGGGCCTGGATAATATCAGGATAAAGATAAAGGGACAGGAATTTGCCTCGCAATTAAAGGAACAGAAAGAGGAATTGGAAAACGCGAAGAATAATTTCAAGGGCGTTTATGAAGATACCAGTATTCCTACGCTGAAAAGATATGAGGCATTTTATGGTATGATCGCTGCCGAGCAGCGCTTAAGAGTTTTGGCTGAGTTAAATCCCCAGAAGATAGTAGCTCTTCTAAATTCTTCGGATAAAAAGGCAGCTCAGGCTAAACAGGAGAAGCCGCAGTCCAAGGCTGAGGTTTATCCTCAGGATGTATCTGTAGTTACCAAAGAAAAAATAAAGCAGAGAATGGAAAATATCGGCAAGGAAGAAAAACCGGAGTTTACTCGCTATTCTGTTAATAAAGATATGGAGATTAAAGAGATACTTGACAGGGGCCGTAGCAACCAGGCTGCGCTTTCCGGTTCAGTAGAGCAATTAGATGCTTCTAACAAAGAATTATGGGAAGCAGTACGTGATAATACAAAAGAATCTAAGCCGCAGGAAATTATAAACACGGCTATGTTCCTGGCGGAAAAAACCAATGTTTCTTTGACTGATATCAACGCTTACCTGGAACGTAAATTAAAGGATACTGTTAAAAAAGAAGAGATAGAGAAGACCCAGGAGAAGCTTGCTGGTTTGAGGATTAATTACGTGCGGTCACGCCAGGCAGTGCTTTTGACTGAAGCGGTTAAAATAGGAAAACAGATGAAGTTTGCGGAAGGTGATCAGGATAAAAAGAAAGATTTAGAGAGCAGATTAGCTTATATTAACGCAGAGAAAACTAAGAATGACCAGGAGTTGGCTTTTGTTAAGCAACTGCTTATCGCTAAAATAGAGAGTGCAATAGCTCAAAAAGAAGCTGAGCTTATCAATCAGAAAAAAGATACCGATGCCACTAAATTAAAGCAGGAGATAGCATCTCTTAAAGAAGAAAAAGAACGCCTTGAGCAGGTGCTCAGTTCTGCTGAAAAGCTGGATCAGGCCCAGAAAAAGGCCCAGGACGAGTTTAACAGAGAGAAGGAAAATTTATTCGGCACTGAGAAGAAGCTTGAGGGTCTTATGACAGAGCTTAAAGATCCCGCCAAGACCTCTACTTTACGCAGAGAACAATTAAGGGTTTATCTATTAGCCAAGGTCGCTGATTTAAGCAGGATTAGTATTATCTTAGATGAACAGACAATACAGGGCAAGTCCTTAAAGGCCTGGGCTGATGAGATTGAAAACACCTATAAGCAGGCAGAGAATATCCGCCAGGAAAAGGCCAGTGCTTATCGCCAGGAAAAGGATAGATTAGGCATCTGGATGCTTACCGGAAAAGAACCTAAGTCTAAGGCCAAGGATAATACTAAGAAAGAAAAAGCTGCTGTACCGACCACAGATGACCTACGCAATCATTTTGAAAAGAATAAAGATTACCTGGAACCTGATGAGAGGGAAAGGGAGCAGAAATCACTTATGTTCTTATCTAAAATTTATCAGCGTCAGGGGATTATGGATTGGCAGGAATTATTAAAGACATCTCCTCCGGAAATAGACGCTTATCTCGCCAAAACCAAAGCCAGCGAAACAGAGCAGCTCAAGGCTTTAGATTCAGTACTTTCAGTAGTTTCTCCTTCCAAAAATACCCAAGTTAAGGCTTCAATCTTTAATTTGACCTTTGGCATCCTGGAATACTTTAAGTCAAAAGAAGCAAAATCAGAGGTCTATCAGCAGTTCATCATCAGTTATTTCAATACTATGTCCATCCTTGCCGGTGATATATTCAGAGTCATTGAGAAAGAAGAGATGGGCTTAAGCGATAAAGAGAAAGAAGCGCTGAAGGAAATCGAGAGTATTTTAAAGAAAGGCGGCGCGATATCTAAACTGCCTTATAACCTTATCCAGATCCAGAAGGCTATTGAACAGGCGATTAAGGACAAAGACGAGAAAGTATTCATCGGGCTTTTGGCTCTTAGGGAAAAATATCTGCTTGCCTATACACAGGCCTTACTTGAGGCGGAATTCACCTATTTATCCTTCCTGCGCACTAATACCAAAGATACACGTTTTTCGATATCCACCAATCTTGTAGTCAGCGTCATACTTTTATTCTCTAATCTTTTGTCTAATGTCCTGCCTGATCAAGATAATGAGAGCAAAAAGGTTAAGACCGCGGAGAGCATATTAAAGATAATGGATAGCCAGGTTAAGAAGATTGAAGAGAATAGGAATCCGGGTGATGATGTGGAATTGACACAGTCCGGCAATGTGCTTATCAGGGTAGCCCTTAATAATAAGGGGCAGACCGTATATAAATATGTTACTCCCGAGCAGTATTATGATCAGACACTCCGCCAGAATAAGATCTATGAAGACAAAGACACCATAATCAGCGTAACTAACCAATCAACGGCTTTTGATCAGGTTACCAGCCCGGACAGAGGAAATACCTATTCAGGGACAAAGTATTACCGTTTAGGATTGGATGATTGGCAGGACGGCAGCGTTAAAATGGATGTGATTTATAACTGGATTTTGGATTCCAAGGCGGTGAGCGGGAAATTTGAAGACCCGGCTGAACAGCGGATTACTCTTAATTTAGGCAGGTTCGGTTCCACCAGCCAGAACCTCCAGGCAACTTACATCCGTGCTAATGAAGGGGATAGGGTGGTTGTTGCTTTTACTCATACTCAGAACGGGGTAAACTTGACTATCGGTGTGGAATTAGATGAAAAAGGCAAAGCTCAGGTAATGGCAGGGGCAAGGAAGTTGTTCAAGACCGAACAGACCAGGGGAAGCGTTGCCTTGTTCGCCAGCCAGCAGGCTGTAAGCTTTGATTGGAACCAGAGGTCAAAGGAATGGGAAGTAAGGTTCCGTTCAGATTATAATTATCAGGAAAATTCCATCAGGATTAATTTTGAACAGCTCAAACATTCTTCCGTGGGGCAGTTAGCCGCCGGATTGGGAGTGACCTTCCAGGATAACAGCGTAATACCGTATACTACCATCCAGGGCCGTGGTTTGTTAGGGATTGATTATTTTAACGCCAAATTAGGATGGAATATTAAGGAAGATAAGCCGGTAGTTTTATTATCCACCCAGGATAATGCCGGCTTAGTCAGGCCGTATGCTAATGTTAATTCTACCGGAGAAAATACTACCTTC
The DNA here is from genome assembly GCA_964427405.1 of uncultured Planctomycetales bacterium. GTDB lineage: Bacteria > Omnitrophota > Gorgyraeia > Gygaellales > Profunditerraquicolaceae > UBA6249. The sequence continues at coordinate 7,750 of CAYRUB010000023.1, forward strand.
CAGGCCGGAACAAGATTTAACCAGGCTAATGGGTATCATTTTGACGCCAGCGGGTTAATGGATTCTAATAACAGCTTTGGCGCTTCGATTGATATCGGCACCTCAAGTGTTTCTTTAAGGACAACCGCATATGAAGATAATAATCGTTCTTTCGGGCTGAGAGTTAATCCTTTCAAGTTATTTGACCAGTTTGAAGGGACCAAACAATATTCCGGCACTGCCAGTGAGGCTTATAAGCCTCAAGGCAATATCCTTTTTGTCGAATCTAACACGGCATTAGGTGAATTTAGAGGCGCTTTGAGAAGGGCTCTTTTGGCCAAAGACAATGCAATATCCTTTACCGATTCATTCTTAGGGTTATTCACCAAGGGTAGCGTGGAGCAAATGGCCCAAGACCTGGAGAAATTAGGGGTGAAAGTAACTCAGGAGCAGGTAAAAAGATTCCTGGCGGTTAAGGCGGCATTTGACAAAGAAGATGTTAAATTATTCCCAGGTAAATTCTCGGAATTAATCAGCTATATGATCAAGGCTAAGGAATTGACTACTGAAAATGGCTCTAAAGTTAGGGACTATATTTATAACGGCAATGCCAAGGCAGCCTTGGATATTACCCGGTCTTTGGATTTGTGGGAATTAGCTTATTTTGCGGGTTTGATTAAGGAACAGGGAGAAGATTATACCAGAAAGACTCTTTCCCGTTACATCAGGATTAAGAAAGAAGTAGGGGTATTCTTAGGCAAAGGGTTTAATCCTGCGGAAGAAAAAGATGTCCGGGCACTCAGGTTATTTAATTCATTATCCGAGAATACCCGCAATGCCGAAGAATTTATCGCCAAATTGAAGGATGGGTTAATAGAAGTAATAGCCAAGCTTTATGAATTCGAGAATAAGGGTAAAAAACTGGATTTGTCCAGCGATGCAGGCCTGGAGGCGTTAAACTCCTGGCTTATATCAATTGAGAAAAATGGCGCTGAGGCTAAAGATGACGTCCAGATTTTAAAGAATGCGCTGGTTTTAATGCAGAGAGGCTCATCCAGGGAAGAAGCATTAGCCCGGGCAAAGGTTATCCACGAGGCGATGTTCAAGAAACGCATTCAGAATTATCCTGAGGATCGTTTGACTAGAGTTCTGGATATCGAGAAGGTAGTTGGCAGCCTTGAAGTAGCAATAGATTTGAGTTCTTTATTTAGGTACCAGATACAGAATGAAAATCTACAGAAGGCCTGGGAATTGATGAAGGCTTATCAGGCTAAGCCTTATTATCAGTATCTTATTTACATGCAGTATGTGTCATTTAGCTATGACGGAACTTTTAAAGAGTTGTTGCCTTATATCTTCCAGATAGAGGAAGCAGCCAGGCAGGCTGAAGTGGAATTAGATTTTGCCCAGGGCAGCAGGGATTTCAGGATGTTAACTTATTGGGCGAAGAGGGTGCGTGAGTTTGAGCAGGAAGGCGCTAAAGATGTAATAGCCAAGCTTAGAGTGGCATTTCTTGATAAGAATAATTTCCGTACATTCCTGAAGGATAACGCGGTTCTGGATAACTATCTTAGAGGAAAAGATATTTTAGGCGAAGTGCAGGGAGAAAATAAGAAGATGTTAGAGAGTGCGCTTGGCGATGCCAAGGCCTTCTTGAAGATCGCCTTGAATCAATCCGGGGTTGCTGATGCGGATAAATACCTGGCAAAGATTAATTCCTACAAATTCGTAGCTACCGCATTAGTCAATGAAAAAGCGAATAATGGAGTTGGCACAATTTACATTCCTTATTCCGGATATCTGACTGAACGTAACAATGTTAAGTTGGCGCAACTGTTGGTCCATGAAATCAGCGCCCTTTGGGGAGTGGAGCATCGTAATAATGTTATCCTGGAGAGATCTTTTGAGAAATGGATTGAGAATAAGAAGCCGGCGAATGTAGTATTACCCGATGTTACCAAGAATGCCATTAAGGAAGAGGTCGGCAAGGAGAATAAGGATAAGCATCAGGATAGCAGCGAGAGCAAAGATCCATTCCAGCCGGGTACTGTTGAATATCAGTTGGTGCAGCAATCTCCTTTCCTGGAATTATTCGGAGTAACAAATTATCAGGATTGGGTAACCCAGTATGGTTCTAATACCTCAGCCTTGAATTATGTAGGCGGCAAGGCGGCCGACGTAACTAAATACTACGGCGGAAATATCTCGGCATATATCACAGATTTAGATACCAAGGTTCAGGAATTATCCTACGCTCTTAATAATGCGTCAGTTGAGGTTCAAAGTTTATTTGCCACTGCTTATAAACAGCAGGTTCAGCAGCTTACTTGGCTGACTCCTCTTTATATGGCAGCGCTTTTTGATGCTATTGGTAGTTCTAGCTGGCAGGGGGTAACCAAATTTATCGAAGGTTTTAACAATGTTGTTAGTTTTGAAAATAGCTGGGCAAACAGCGCGTATAAAGACCAGATCAATTCAAGCATCCTGAATCTCTTTGGTATTGATTTGAGTAACGGTATAAGCAAGAGCGAAATCGAACGGTTCTTCTCTGAAAGATACGGCCTTCTCTATGACGAAAAAGGAAATTCCAGAAATTCCGCTAATGCTATGGCTTTTTATAGCAAGGTGGTTGAGTTCATTGACAGATTTAAGGCCAGCCCTTCCCAGGGCGGCATAAATGAGAAGATTTTATCCAAGCTATATTCGATCAGCCTGCCTGAATTGAGCCTGGATGAGTTAATGGTTTTTGGCAGGACAGATGTAGGGTTGTTATATGACGAAAACGGGCAGGCTAGAAATATAGAGCTTACCTTTAAGATATATGAGGCGGTTGTTACCATCGCGAATTTTACAGCCGCCAAGAAAGCACT
>CAYRUB010000024.1:0-10472 GCA_964427405.1 uncultured Planctomycetales bacterium
ATCCAGGTCTTCTGCAACACATCCGGTTTGACCAAAAGCTCCTCATGGCGGGTATTAGAACGCTTGATGTCAATCGCCGGATAAATCCTGCGCTGGAACAGGTTACGGTCAAGCTGAGTTTCCATATTACCCGTGCCCTTGAACTCTTCAAAGATAACTTCATCCATGCGGCTGCCGGTATCAACCAGGGCCGTAGCAATAATAGTTAAACTTCCGCCTTCATCTACCGCGCGTGCCGCACCAAAGAACCTCTTGGGCTTTTGCAGAGCGTTAGAATCAATACCTCCCGAAAGAACCTTGCCGCTATGCGGAACCACAGAGTTATAAGCGCGCGCCAGACGCGTAATACTATCCAGAAGGACTACTACATCGCGCTTGTGTTCAACCAGCCGCTTTGCCTTTTCCAAAACAATCTCAGCAACCTGCACGTGGCGTTCCGGAGGTTCATCAAAGGTAGACGAAATTACCTCACCCTTGACATTACGCTGCATATCCGTAACTTCTTCCGGACGTTCATCAATCAAAAGAACGATTAAAACCACATCCGGGTTATTGCTGGTAATAGCATTGGCAATCTTCTGCAATAAAACAGTCTTTCCGCTATATGGCTGGGCAACAATTAAACCGCGTTGGCCTTTGCCGATAGGAGTAAGCAGGCTCATGATACGCATGGATATTTCATCCGGCTTGGTCTCCATGTTAAATGGCTGGCGCGGGTAAACCGGGGTAAGATTATCAAAAAGTACCTTTTCCTTCACCTCTTCGGGATTTTCAAAATTAACCGCTTCCACCTTTAAAAGAGCAAAATATTTCTCTCCTTCTTTTGGCGGACGGATCTGCCCGCTTACGGTGTCTCCCGTACGCAGTTCGAATTTCCTGATCTGTGACGGAGAGATATAAATATCATCCGGACAGGGAAGGTAATTATAATTCGGGCTTCTTAAAAAACCAAAGCCTTCGGAAAGAATCTCTAATACTCCCTCGCCGAACATCAAGCCTTCCTTCTCTGCCTGGGCCTGAAGTATCTTAAAAATCAGGTCCTGCTTCTTTAAACCGCTGGTGCCGTTAGCATTTAATTCTTTGGCCAGTTTATTTAATTCGGTAATTTTCATATCTTTTAGGTTCTTAATATCTAATTTCTCCACAAAATCCTCCTTTATACTCTATCCAGAAAAATTCTCGCGAGCAAAGCGAACGAGAGTCCTCTTTATTTCGGAAACCTGTTTCCGAGTTTTACTGATTTGACCGCTATTATCTATGATAAAATCCGCCAGGCGCGATTTTGCGCTTTGCGAAATCTGATATTTTATCCTCCGGGAAATCTCTATTTTACTTAAGCCAAGCCTCCTCTGGCTGCGCGAAATCTGCTGCTGCCTCCTGGCCGTAACCACCGCTAATTTATCAATTATTTTCTTTAATCCCGTCTCAATAATCAGGGCGGCATCCAAAATTATGATTTTCTTACCTGAATCCTTAATGCGCTGCCTTATTTCTGCAATAACCGCTCGATGAACAATATTATTTAATTTGGTTAAAGCCGCTTTATTGGCAAAGGCTGCATCTGCCAACTTGGCACGGTCAATACGATTATTTGTTTTAAGAATCCCGCGGCCAAAAGAAGCGATAATTTTACTATAAACCGCACTGCCAATGTTAAAGGACTCATGCGCCAATTTATCCGCGTCAATAATCTGGCAATCCTTATGTTTGAACATCCTGGCTACTGTGCTTTTGCCAGAACCCATAGTGCCGGTAACACCTAAAACTAATTTAGCTTTCTTTGGCCTGAGCATATAACTGGATATATTTCTTAGCGGAAGCCTCCCAGGAAAAATTACATTTCATAGCATTATGTATCAGGCGCGTCCACTTCTTTTTATCTTTAAAGATAAGCACCGCTTTCTTAACAAGTTTGAGAAATTCTTCCTTTGTATGGCTGGTAAAAACAAAACCATTATTCTTATTTATCGTATCCGCCAGGCCGCCGGTCTTAAAAACCAGGGGGATGGTTCCATAGTGTAAACTGATCAACTGCCCGAGCCCGCATGGTTCGTATTTTGAGAGCATGAGAAAAATATCACTGCTGGCATAAATCTTATGCGCCAGAGGGTCGTCAAACTTTAAATTCAAAGAGATCTTCTTTGGATATTTTTTCTGCGCCGCTGCTAGAATCTGATGATACTTTAAGTCCCCCAAGCCCAAGATAACCAACTGCACATCCATTTTACATATCTCATCCAACCCCTGAGAGAGAATATCAAAACCTTTTGCCTCAACCAAACGCGAGACAATCCCTAAAATAGGAACATCTTTATTTACCGGCAGGCCACATATTGCCTGCAGATTTTCCTTATTAAAACTTTTATCTTCTATTGTTTGCATGGAGAAATTCTGCACAATTAACCTGTCCGTATTAGGGTCCCAAACATAATAATCCAACCCGTTAACTATTCCGCTTAAAACATCCTTACGCTGCCTTAAGAGTCCATCCAAACCAAAACCAAGCTCTTCGCTCTGAATCTCCTCGGCGTAAGTAGGGCTGACCGTATTAATAAAATCAGAAAAAATTATACCGCCTTTCAACAGATTAACTTGATCATAAAATTCAATCCCGGAGACGCTAAAAAGGCTGCCCTCTAAACCCAGCTTTACAAATTCATCTTTAGCAAACAGCCCCTGATAACCAAGATTATGGATGGTCAGGATACTTTTCATTCTGTTGTAAAAAGCCTCTTTAGAGTATAAATTTTTCAGATAAACCGCTACCAGGCTAGCCTGCCAATCATGCAGATGCAGGATATCGGCAGCAAAATCTATTTCTTTTAATAACTCCAGTGTCCGGCGGCAGAAAAAAGAGAATCTTTCCAGATTATCCTTATAATCTCCATTCTTATCCCCATACAGGCCGTCACGGTTAAAATATAAATCATTCTCTATAAAGTAAACTTTTATATTTTTGCCTATGGTTGCGCTTGATACGTCTTTAGAAACCCTGCTTGTCTTAAATTTACCATCCTTTACACACTTGTATCTAGGGATAATAACAATTACCTCTTGCCCGCAATCCTCTAAAACTAACGGCAAGGCGCCCACTACATCGGCAAGCCCGCCGGTTTTAGCAAAAGGTACAGCCTCAGAAGCTACCATCGCTATCTTCATTCAACAACCTCCATATCTAGCCAGTTTTTTCCTTTCTTCATATCTATTTTTATCGGCACATCCAGTTTCTTCACCTGCTCCATTCTTTCTTTTACCAGTCTGGTTAAAATATCAAGTTCATCAACCGGCAGATCAAAAACCAGCTCATCATGAATCTGCAGGATCATCTTACTTTTTAAGCCCTTATCTTTAATCTGCCCGGATATCTCAATCATTGCCAGTTTAATCAAATCACTGGCAGTGCCCTGAATAGGGGTATTTACCGCCTGCCGTTCGGCAAACTGGCGGATACTCATATTTTTACTGTTAATCTCAGGGATATACCTTCTCCTGCCCATAAGCGTAGTGACAAACCCTTCAGTCCTTGCCTTATTAATCTGCGCGTCAATAAAATCTCTTACTTTCGGGTAACGTAAGAAATAGGCATCAATAAAATCCTGGGCCTGATTAACAAATATCCCCAAATCTTTACTTAAACCATACGCGCTCTGCCCATAGATGATGCCGAAATTCACTCTCTTAGCCACCTCGCGCATATTATCAACGACCTCTTGCTCGCTGACATTATAAATCAATGAAGCAGTCAGCCGATGCACATCCTGGTTATCATGAAAAGCCTCAATCAAAGTTTTATCGCCGCAAAGGTGCGCCAGCACCCTCAACTCTATTTGCGAATAATCACACGAGAGCAGACAATTGTCTTTTCCTGAAGCAATAATTGCCTGGCGGATCTTAGCTCCGATATCCGTCTTAATCGGGATATTTTGTAAATTAGGGTTACTCGAGCTAAGCCTCCCCGTCTCGGTTCCTGTCTGATTAAAAGACGTATGTACCTTGCCGGTTTCAGGGCTTACCAACTTAGGCAGGGCGTCAACATAAGTATTTTTTAATTTGGTCAGCTGCCTATACTCTAATAACAGCGCCGGAAGCGCGTGTTTATCGCTCAGGCGCCTGAGCACTTCCTCATCGGTAGAAGGACCAGTCTTTGTTTTCTTGATTACCGGAAGCTTAAGCTTCTCAAACAAAACCTGGCCCAGCTGTTTCGGAGAATTTATATTAAATTGCGTTCCGCTTGTTTCATAAATATCCGAGATTAATTTTATCAGCCTTTTTTCAATATCGCCAGATAGCTCTTTAAGTAATCTTAAATCCAGCTTTATCCCCTCCTGCTCCATTTGCGCCAGGACACTGACTAAGGGCATCTCAAGCTCAACAAACAACTGCAATAATCCTTTTTCTTCCAAGGCCGCCTTAAGTACCGGTTTCAATTTAACCACCAGGCTCAGGGCATTCTTCTCCTCCAGCTTATCTTCACGGAAAAACTCACCCAGGTTTTCTAAGGCTAAATCAATAAGCGCATAGCTTGAACGCGACGGATTCAACAAGTAGGCGGCGATCATAACATCAAAATCCAAACCATTCAAAACTAACCCCTGCTTAAAAAGAGAAACCTTGAGCTTCTTAAGGTCAAAGCCTGTTTTTTTTATCCGGTTATCGCTGATTAACGCATCCAGCTCTCCTACGCATGACTTAGCGCTGAATATTTTATCCCCTATAGAAAAGAACAGCCCTTCTTTATTGTCGCCATAAAGCGCAAGCTCTGCTGAACCTTTTAACAGGTTCTTCAATTCTCCGGAGCTTAAGTTATCTAATTTAACCTCGGGAGCATCTTCCCCTGTATCAGGCAGCTCTTTAAGCAGGCTTTTAAACTCTAACTTTTTAAAGATCCTGCTTAACTCCTTATAATCAGGAAGGCCGAATTTAACCTTTTTTAGATCAAACTCCATGCCTACCTTTTCATCTAAGCTTATTAGATCTTTATTCAATTTTATACGTTCAAGGTGCTCCGATATCGCCTCTCTAATTTTTTCAGGGTTTACCTTTGCGACATTTTTAAGCAGTTTATCCAAAGAGCCAAATTCAAGAATTAATTTTTCCGCGGTCTTCTCTCCGACCCCCGGGACACCCGGAATATTATCCGCGTCATCACCCATAAGCGCCAGGATATCTACGGTTGCCTTCGGGCTAACCCCAAAAATCTCTTTAACTTTATCCGTATCGTAAAACAGACCGTTGTCTTTATAGGGATTAAATACCGAGATACGGCTATCTATTAATTGCAGGATATCTTTATCGCTGCTTACGATTGTAACGCGCATCTTTTTTGCTGCGGCTTTTCTGGCAAGCTCAGCGATGATATCATCCGCCTCAAAACCTTTCTTTTCGAAAATAGGAATTCCGTAAGCGCTGATAATCTCTTTAATTATAGGTATCTGGCTGCTTAGGCCATCGGGCATTGCCGGCCTTTGCATCTTGTACTGCGCGAATTTCTTCAGGCGAAAGGTATCCCGCGAGACATCAAAACAACAGATTAAATAATCCGGCTTCTGCTCCTTTAAGATCTTATTAAGAATATTTAAAAACCCATAAACAGCATTCGTAGGCTGGCCGGAGGCTGTAGCCAGGCTGCTTAAGGCATAAAAAGCCCGATAGCAAAATGCAGTCGCGTCAATCAAGAATAAGTTTTTATCAGCCATCAACTAAATATAAAAGGAATTCAATATAGGGAAAGAGTTTTTGCAGTTACGTGATCCTAGCGCGACAGAGCTCTTAACTCTGTCTTTTCAATAAATGCTTCAATCTCTGGATTATCCTGGTCTAAATACTGAGCATCTAAAGCTTCCTTGATTGCCGTAGCCAAATCTCCTTTGTTAAAACTCTGCTTAGCTTTATAAAAGTGATCCTGGGAAAGCGCTTTATCATTTCTATTAACCGCGGATTTATATTTTGCGACATCCTTGATTAAACCTAACACCTCTGCTTCCCGGGCATCAGCAACCGGGCTGCTGGATAAAACCGCACGTATATCTTTAACCCGGTTAGCCGCCTTTTCCTTCCAGGGGTTTTCCGGTGAACCTAACTCCGCGCGTTTTGCCCAATAAAATTCCGCTTTCTCCAGATCGCGCTGCTTTTCATAAAAAAGCGCTATATTAACATAAGCACTTAGTAATGTGGGATCAAATCTGATCGCCTTTAAATAAACGTCTTCTGCCTGATCGGGGAAACCGGCTGCTTCGTAAATAACCCCTAAATCATTATAAGCAACCGCACTGGCCGGATCCGCATCTATCCTTTCAATAAACTCCTTAATTTCCGGATTAGCCTCATCTAAATCCTGGGCTTCCAAAGCTTCTTTGATTGCCGCAGTCAATTTCTTTTTATTGTAATACTGGCCGGCTTTACGCAAATGATTCTGGGCTTGCACTTTGTCAGCTTTTTTGAACGCGGATTTGTATACTGAAACGTCTTTAATTAAACCTAAAACATCTTCCTCCCGAGCATCAGCAACCGGCCTGTTTGATAAAACCGTACGGATATCTTTAAACCGGTTGGCTGCCCTCTGGGTCCAGGGATCATCTAAGGGGCCTAACTCTGCCCTTTTAGCCCAATAAAATGCCGCCCTTTCTAAATCCCGCTGATCTTCATAAAGAAGTGCTACATTAGTATAGGCGCTCAAATAATTAGGATCAACCTTAATCGCCCTGAAATAACTTTCCTTTGCCCGATCAGGAAAACCGGCTGCTTCGTAAATAACCCCTAAATCATTATAAGCAACCGCATAAGTCGGATCCAAAGCAATGGCCTTCTGATATAAACTCATTGCCAAAGGTATATTTCCCATGCGTTGACTTTCCAGGCCCTGTTCACGATACTTTCTGGCTTGATCCGGTAATGCCCCTGAGACTTCCGTAGGCGAAGGGTCATCCGCTTGATCTTGGGCAAAAAGTAATCCGCCAAAGCAAAAAACGCATAATGTGATGATTGTGGTAAATATGAATTTAGGCAGGAAGTGAATATTCATTTTTGTTTCATTAATTATATACATTTAATGCGCTTACGTCAAGAGGAAAGTTAAATAATCGGCTCCATGCTTAATGCCGGATGTGCCACCTTCTGCAAAAAAACTAAAAGCTCTTCAGAGCTTACCGCAACTGTTTCATCAGCAATCTTATCCAGTAAATCCGGCTGCCCAATTTCCTCAGCCCTCTTTTTTAACTTATCCGCCAATATCTCTTTTAACTCTTTAGGCATCCAAACTACCCTTTTTAGCCCGCCTTCGGCTGAAATAAATTTCTTGCTTGATATATATAATTTGCCCACGCCTAGAAAACCCGGAGTCTGCACCCCTCCACCGACTGAACCGGCTAAAGTAGTAAAGCTCATCCCCGAAGGGGTAAGCCCGGAATAGTCGCGGTTTACAATCATCACTCCGTTTGCCTCAGGGACAATCGCCACAATGCATTCAAAACATCCACAAGAAGATTGCGGGCCATCCATCAGAGAATACATGCTTACCGCATCAATAGTCTTGTTTGATTTTTGCTGCACGAATTGATTAACGTTATCCCATTGCCCAAGCCTGGCATCCAAAAGATTCCCTTTCTCAACCGGCTGATTCGGACCGGTAGGAATAATTTCAAAGGACGCCTTGGCATCAAGCCAGGAGTATGCACCGCATAAGCCTAAACGCTCAGGAGTAACGATGCAAACGTGATTTGGGGCAAAAGACTGACATAGTAAACAGGAATAGAATGTATCCACGCCCTCATCGGTCATTCCTGCCAGGCGCTCATCACGCTCATTAAAAACTTTCTGCGCATCTCTAATCAATCTATCCACATCCGCCTGATTAGTATAAAGCTCAACCTGCACCTTATCCACTATAGCGCTATACTCCTGATGCAACATGGCATGTAAAATAACCCCCAAATGCTTAAGCCTGAAACCTTTGGCAAAAGCATCTTGAGAGATCCTTATCCAAACCATATCGCGCTGACCCATATGCATCAGCCCCATGGCATAGTTTACAAAACGGTGAATCTGACGCTCCAGGATCGGCTCAAAATCCTTTTGCATTTTACGGCCAAAGACATCAACTACAATCGCCAAGGGTAAAGATTTGGATCCCGGGGGAAGTTGATCAATATCCGGGCCGATTAATTCTACCTTACCGTCAACAACATCAACCTCATCTTTAATACTCAAGAATTCAATAGCTGAGCTGGCCTTACCTCCAAATTCAACGGCTAACTGCTCCTTGCGCACGCGTTCACCTTCAAACGCCGCGGCGTACGACACAGGCACAGCCACTTCAGACATCTTTACTTTTATGCCACGGGTCAAAATACACTTTGATGGCAGCTTTTGATAATCCTTTTCCGTAACTAATGCCTCAAACAAAGTTGTATCTATTTTAGGTAACTGCGGAACCTCTAAATCGGTAATTATAGGCAAACCAAAAGCCAAAACACCTAAACCAGTAGCTACTATAACTTCATCAACATGGCTAAGCAACAAGACAAATGCCGGGACACGGTTACGTATATAATTCGCAATATCCTCCCATTGGCCGGGCTTATTACCTCCGTAAATCAAAGGAGCGCGCGCCGCAAAATTTACCGCATAGATCGCGGACAAATAATCTTCACCCAATTCAACAATATAATTCTCAAGGCCAAGCTCAACTCCTTTTTTCTCAAGCTGCTGTTTAAAAGTAACGCCATTAACATTACCCGCAAGTAAACTAACAATGCTCTTGGATTGAAAATTACGGATTAGATCTACGGCTGACTGTTCATCTTTGGCCGGCCCGAGGATTACGGCAATTCCGGAGATCCTGCCGTCAACTAATTGCAAACCCAATGACCTAAGGACATTATCCGGAATAAAACCTATTCCACCTTTAGGATGCTCCCGGTTCAATACCGCCAGGGCCGCTAAAATCTCTTCACAAATTAAAGTAGCTACTCCTTTATTTAAAATTCCTCCTAAGCTGTTAATAATCAAGCCACTGGACGTAGCCTCGTTTCTTGCCAGCTTTTCAGCCTGAGAAAAAACAAGCAAACAATCTCCCAGGGTTTTTACTTCAATATTCAATAAAGCATTAATCAAAGGCAAATAGTAGTTTGTTTCAGGAAATTCAATTTTTCCGTTTTGCCCTTTTTGTGCGATTGCTTTATCCAAAGCCTGACGGGTAAGGTTTAATATTACCTCGGTACCTTTTGTCCCAAGCTGCACAAGTAAATCCGCCATACCCTCTCCTTTATTCAAATCCTGTACTTTATCAGCCATTGCTTTATCCACAAATAAAACCAGGCATACACCTACGGCTTTTCCGTCTTTAAATTTAACTGCTTCCGCCCTGCCCTCGCCTACAATCTCCTGGATCGGGCTGCCTATTATCTCAATACCTGCTGGCAGCTCCTTCGGATTTTGAGGCTTATCCAAACTTACGACTTTAACTCCAACTTTATATTTCTCATGGATTGACTCAGCCAGGCTAAAAGCTAATCCAGCCGGGCCGTCAATACAAACAGTATCATTAATATGATACTCATCCAACTTTTTAAAATCATCCTCGGAGCTCAGAAAAATTACCCCTTTTTTCCTGGCTCCGGGTATCTGCGGTAAGTTTGCCATTATAATCCACTAGCCTCCAAAACTTCAGGCACAATCTTATTCCAACCAATCGGCATAATATGAATCCCCTGGCACATAGGTTTCAATTTCTTAATCAGGCGGCTGGCAATATCAATTGAAACAGCCGCTTTATCCTTAGCTTCTTCCATTTCTTTAATCAGGTTATCCGGAACAAATACCCCTGCTACATGCTTATTCATATACCGGGCCATGCCCGCTGATTTTAATAAAACAATCCCAGCCATAACCGGCGCTTTTAAATGTTTTATCTTAGCTATAAAATTTTCAAATACCTTTAGGTCATATACTGCCTGAGTCTGAAAGAATTCAGCTCCGGCGGCAATCTTTTTCTCCATCTTCATAATCTGAGGCTCTAAAGGCTCCGCTCCCGGATTAACTGCCGCACCAAGGCAAAATTTCGGCGCAGCCCCTTCCAACTTATTGCCTTTCATATCCTGCCCAAACTCCAGTTTCCTGGCAACCTGTAATAATTGCACCGAATCCAAATCAAAAACCGGCTTAGCTTCAGGATGATCACCCAGAGATGGATGGTCTCCGGTCAAAATTGAAATATTTTCTATCCCCAATGCGGCCGCGGATAATAAATCTGATTGCAGTGCCAGGCGGTTACGGTCACGGCAGGTCAACTGATAAATCGGCTCAAAACCTTTTTGCTTAAGCAAGAAACTGACAGTAAGCGAACCCAGGCGCATTACCGAACTCTGCAAGTCCGTGACATTTATCGCGTCTGATTTTTTATGGTAAAGCTCCACATCTTTAAGCAGCTGTTCTGTGTGGATGCCTTTGGCCGGGCCAACCTCTGAGGTAAGCAG
>CAYRUB010000025.1:0-3431 GCA_964427405.1 uncultured Planctomycetales bacterium
AGCTCCATATCAACCGTCTTCAGGGCCTTCACCGCTTCTTCAAGCGGCACATCAATAATTTTAATACCGGCTAAAGCTACCATTCTGCCGAATTTTTTATTCTTAATCAGCTCCACTGCCTTTACCCCGAAGCGTGTGCCCAATACGCGATCAAACGCGGTAGGCGAACCGCCTCTTTGTATATGACCTAAAACGCTGACCCTGGTTTCAAAACCAGTTCTCTTTTCAATTTGCGCTGCCAAATCTTCTCCAATACCTCCGAGACGAACATGGCCAAAAGCATCAAGCTTCTGTTCCTGAGTAACCATGGAGCCGTCTTTAAACTGAGCGCCTTCAGAAACCACAACAATACTAAAGGTCTTGCCTCTATTATGCCTTTTCTTAATAATTTCACACACCTCGTCTAAATCGATTGGAATCTCCGGGATTAAAATCACATCCGCGCCTCCGGCAATACCTGCCTCAATGGCAATCCAACCCGCGTGTCTGCCCATAACCTCAGCCACAATAATACGATGATGGCTTTCAGCTGTAGTATGCAGCCGGTCAATACATTCCATGGCTACATTCAAAGCGGTGTCAAAACCAAAAGTATAATCAGTAGCTGATAGGTCATTATCAATTGTTTTAGGTACTCCGACGATATTCGGTATCCCGTCTTTAACTAACTTTGAAGCAACACCCAAGGTGTCTTCTCCGCCAACAGCAACCAAAGCATCGAGACCCATTTTTTTAAAACTATTTTTAACTTTTTCTACGTCACCTTGTGTTTTATATGGATTAGTGCGGCTGGTACCCAGAATAGTCCCACCCTTAGGCAGTATTCCGGAAACAGTACTTATATTTAAAGGCATGGTGTCATTCTCAACCAACCCTTTCCAGCCGTTTTTAATACCTACTATTTCATAACCTTCGAGTAAAGCCTTACGCACCACCGCGCGGATAACCGGATTTAATCCCGGGCAATCCCCGCCGCCTGTCAAAATCCCGATCCTTGCCATTGCTTTAATCCTCCTTAGTATATAAATTGTTAGCTAAACCAAGCACCTTATATCTTTTATCCAGCGCAGTCCTTGCGAGCACAGCGAGCAAGGATTAGACCCTACCATATCCACTAAAAGGTATTGCCGACGGGTCTTCCTTGTCAAAGTCTCTTTTTCTACGGCTATCTTTTTCATCATGAGCAATCTTGGCTACATGTATCTTAATAATAACCTGTTCTTCGAGCCCTAAAATTTCTTGAATCTTAGATTTAATGATGTCCTGCAGCCTTGAAGTAAGTTCAGGGATATTGGCTTCGGAACGCAGGATTATCCGCATATCCACAATAATACCCTTTTTGTTTGCCACAACATTAGGCCTTAACTCTTTTACCTCAGGAATAACCCCTGCCAGCCGGCGGATTAAATCTTCCACGGCAGAAAGCGAAATAGTCACCTGTCCGCTAGAGGTGGCAAACGCAATAGTCTTTTCCCTCTGAAACCTGCCCAAAATAATTTGAGCAAAAGAAAAACTAATTAGGATTAAAAGCAACCCGGAAAAACCAATAACCAGACGGGAATTCGAGCTGGTCTGAGCATAGATAAGCAGGTTATTAATATCCTGGGGTAGTAGCAGATTTAATGAAAAAACAATAAACGCCAAACCAATCAGGATGATAACCACGGCGTAAAACATAATCCCCAATACAGTAAAGAACTTCATTCTCTACCCCCTTTCTATACCTTTCACATTTACATTAATATCTTTTACGGAAAGATTGCTCATCTTCTCTAGCGCCTGACGCACATTCTCCTGAACCCTGTTGGCGGTATCCGGAATATTATAGCCAAATTTAATAATCAGGGGAATCTCCACCTTCACCTCTTCATTCTTGGATATATCTACTTTTATGGCAAGATATGATTTCTGACCGAACAACTCAAGCAGGCTGCTCCTTAAATTTGCCCCCACTCTCTTAACTCCTTCTATTTCCAGGGCGGCAATAGAAGATATAGAAGAAATTACGTTTTTATGTATCCTTACGGCGCCAAGTTCATTTCTCGATTCATCGCGGTTCATTTATTCTCCTTTAGTATCGCTTACCAAAAGATCCTGCACGAAATGTGTAGAAATATCGCCTTTTTTAAACAACGGGTTATCCATTAACCTGAGGTGAAAAGGAATAGTGGTCTTGATGGGGGCAATATGAAATTCACTTAATGCCCTGCGCATAGTCTTGATTGCCTCTTGGCGATTATTACCATAAACAATAAGCTTGGCTACGAGCGAATCGTAATAAGAAGGTACTTCATACCCGGCGTAAATATGCGTATCCACACGCACATTATGACCTCCGGGAAGAATCAAGGATTCAATTTTACCTGGAGACGGCATAAAATTATTATCCGGGTCTTCGGCATTAATACGGCATTCTATTGCCGCGCCCCTAACCTGCACATCCTCCTGCTGAATCTTAAGCTTCTCTCCGCTGGCCACCCGGATCTGTTCCTTAATCAGGTCAATACCAGTAACCATTTCAGTAACCGGATGCTCCACCTGGATACGCGTATTCATCTCCATAAAATAAAAATTATTGGTTTTGGTATCCAGCAAAAACTCAATAGTACCGCAACTGAGATAACCGATAGATTTCATCCCTTTCAAAACCATCTCCCCTAGTTTACGACGCATCTTGCTGTCCACTGCGGGAGAAGGTGACTCTTCAAGTAATTTCTGGTGCCTTCTCTGAATACTGCAGTCTCTTTCACCAAGTTGCAAAATATGGCCTGAACGATCAGCAATAATCTGCACTTCTATATGGCGCGGCTTCTCAATATATTTTTCAATGTAAACGCTGGGGTTACCGAAATTCGCTTCTGCCTCGCTCTGAGCGGTTAAAAGGCTTGAAACTAAAGTTAGATCATTATGGCAGATACGCATCCCTTTGCCTCCGCCTCCGGCAGCAGCTTTGATGATAACAGGATAACCAATCTCTTTAGCGGTCTTAAGCGCCTCTTCTTTATTTTTTATAATCGCGCGGCTGCCAGGGACAATAGGCAAGCCGGCTTTTTGCATCGTCGTGCGCGCGGCCATCTTATCGCCCATAAGCCGGATATTCTCCGGAGTCGGGCCAATAAAAGTAATCTTACAAGATTCGCATATCTCGGCAAAATGCGCATTTTCAGCCAGGAATCCATAACCCGGATGAATAGCCTCTACATCGGTAATTTCGGCTGCGCTGATAATTGCGGGGATATTAAGATAACTGTTAGCGGAAGATGCCTGGCCAATGCAGATTGCTTCATCAGCAAAACGCACGTGCAGGCTGCTACGGTCGGCCTGAGAGTAGACGGCTACGGTACGGATACCCATCTCATGACAGGCGCGGATTATTCTTAAGGCGATTTCGCCTCGGTTGGCAATGAGAATTTTAGAAAACATCTTTTATT
>CAYRUB010000025.1:3531-6223 GCA_964427405.1 uncultured Planctomycetales bacterium
TAGAGCGGATCAATAAGGAATAAAGACTGGCCAAATTCTACCGGCTCAGCGTTATCGACTAATATTTCAAGAATCTTACCTTTAATCTCTGACTTTATCTCGTTCATTAACTTCATTGCTTCTATGATACAAATTACCTGTCCTGGCTCGATAACCTGCCCAACCTCTACATAAGCAGGAGATTCCGGGCTAGGCGCGCGGTAAAAAGTACCTACCATAGGAGCTTTAATCTCTACCGTCTTGACTATACTCTTCTCTTCTGCCGCAGGGGCATTCTGAACTCTATCCTGAGCCATTGGGATATTCTGCCCCTGGAAGACTACCGGCCCGTTAAAACCCTCAATCCCGCTGGCTGTCTTTTTAAGCCGGATACGCATATCGTCTTTTTCTACCTCCAGCTCAACAAGGCCATTTTCATTCATCAGATTAATCATTTCTTTAATTTCCTTGATGTTCATTTAATTAATCCTTTCAGCATAGGTCCCACCGGTACGCGTATCTACTTTAATTTTATCACCCACGTTAATAAATAAAGGAACTTGTATAATTGCACCGGTATCCACCTTAGCCGGCTTATTACCGCTCTTTGATGAATCACCTTTAAAACCTGGCTCAGTTTCAATTATCTTAAACTCAATGAAATTAGGAAGGCTGACAGATAAGGCAACACCTTTAAAAAAATACCCCATAATCTCCAGGTTATCTTGTAATAACTTTGCCTTATCCCCGATAATCTCATCGGAAATAGCGATCTCCTCAAAATTATCCTGGTCCATAAAATGGAACATCCCGCTGCTTGAATACTGATATTGCAGCTTGCGCTCCTCCACATAAGCCTGCTCTATCTTTTCTTCCCCACGGAAGGTTTTCTCCTGGATGTTATTGGTTTTAATGTCGCGTAGCCTTGCGCGCACAAAAGCCGCGCCTTTGCCGGGTTTGACATGCTGAGCATCAACACAGACATAAACAATATCATCCACTAAAACAGTTACCCCTGATTTGATTTCATTAATTGATAGCGCCACTTAAGACCTCGCATCCTTTATGGGTTACTAAAATCATATCCTCTATTCTTATCCCGAATTTTCCGGGTAAATATATCCCCGGCTCTATCGTAAAGACCATCCCCGGCTTAAGAGCGCTGGCTTCATTGCCTGAAATACGCGGATCTTCATGCACCTCTAAACCAAGGCCGTGGCCAAGGTTATGGGTAAAATAGCCGGCATACCCTTTTGAAGCTATATATTCCCGCGCAACTTTATCAATTGCAGCCATTTCTGCGCCAGGCCTAACCCTTTTTATTGCCAATTCCTGGGCTTTAAGTACAATATCATAGACCTTACGCACAAGAACTTTTATTTTACCCAAAAACAAAACCCTTGTCAAGTCGGATTTATACCCCTGATAGTCAACTCCAAAATCAATAAGCACAGATTCATCATCTCTTAATCTCCTCTGTCCGCTAAGGTGATGCGGCTGGCTGGAGTTAGGACCAGAGGCTACGATTATATCAAAAGCAGAAGCGTTACAGCCATGATACCTTATGAAACGCTCAAACTCCGCGACTATCTCTATTTCTTTTACCCCGCAGGCAATAAATTTCTTGATATGCTCAAAAACTAAGGCAGTAATTTGAGTTGCCTGTTTAAGTTTTTCGATTTCCCGGGCATCTTTAACCTGCCTTCTATCCTCAACAATACTGTGAGTAGGAATCAACTCAAGGCGATCACCGACAAACTCCTTAATCTTATTGAACTCCGCAAACGGCAAATACCTCTCCTCAAATCCTAGTCTTTTTAACCCCAGACCCAAAGATGCTTCAGCAATCCGTTTAAATACTGAACCATTACACTCTTTAAGCTTAATCTTATCTTTTAAAAAACCCCTGGCTTCCTCAGTATAACGAGAGTCAGTAAAATAAATGCTCTCTTTTTCAGATACCAGGAGATAGGAATCCCGGCTCAGAGATTCAGTAAGATAGGAAATATTAGCCGGCAAAGAAACAAGCAGGCCATCAAGCCCTCTTTGTTTCAATTGGGAATATACATTCTTTAAGCGGGAGCTCATTTTGCCTCGATTAAATCAAGAAGGGCAGCCAAGCCCAGGCTATAACTTTTTGCCCCAAAGCCCATGATCGTACCCTTGACTACCGGGCTGACCAGTGACTTATGCCTGAACTCTTCGCGGGAATAAATATTAGAAAGGTGTACCTCTACCACAATTAATCCGCATGCGGCTATGGCGTCGCGCACGGCCACGCTTGTATGGGTATAAGCTGCGGGGTTGATCAAAATCCCCTGAAATTTATTTTTACCGGCCTTGCCGATTAAATCCACAATTCGGCCTTCATGGTTGGACTGCCTGATAACCAAAGCAATCTTATCCTTCTTGGCCTGGGCCTTAAGCATCTGATTGATTTTATCTAACGTCATATGGCCGTAGACTGCCGGCTCCCTTGTACCCAAAAGGTTTAAATTAGGCCCATGGATAACTAATATTTTTTTCATGCTTATTCTGCCTCGTCAATCAACATTACGGGGATACCATCCCGGACAGGATATCTTTTCCCGCATTTTTTACAAACAATTTTATTATCCTTTAACTCCACGTCGGCTTTACATGCCGGGCATGCCAATATGTCTAACAACTCTTTATCAATCATTTTGTCTACAAAGACAACACCCGCGCAATT
>CAYRUB010000025.1:6323-8909 GCA_964427405.1 uncultured Planctomycetales bacterium
CACCGGAGCAAAACCACACATAGAAATAGCTGATTTACTAACTACAGCTTGAAGTTTATCTTCGTCTAAGGCGGTTATTGCCTCTATTGCTAAGGCATCTTTCTTTTCTGCGCTTTTCTGCGATTCATAATGTGTCATATCAGAACTGGCAATAAACATAACTGAGCTTCTAAGATTATTCTTGATAATTACTCCGACCAACTCTTCCGCGACTACTTTAAGGATATCTAATTCGTCCGTTTTAATAGTGATCGGAACAATCTTAAAATCTTTTTTGAAATACTGCAGTATGGGCAACTCTACTTCCAGCGAATGCTCATCCGCATGTGCAAAGTTATCAGCTTTCAGATACTTTGAACTACTTAGAAATAAATTTGCCAGCCGAAAATCAATCTCTACATTTCCCAACGGGGTTTGCCAGTAACCTTGAGGCATCAGGCTAAAAGCCGGCCCATTTCCCGAATGATTAGGGCCTAAAAGTATAACTGTATCTTTAATATTAACCCCCGAGAGGGTCTCAGTTGCCACTCTCCCGGAATAAACGTATCCGGCATGCGGCAGAATGCAACCTAATACATCCTGCTTTTGCGCAAGCCTACCCGTAAAAGAAGAAATTAAATTAAGGAGAGGATCCGGTTCATCCGGATAAAACTGACCGGCTACGCAAGGCCTTCGGATATTAGTTTGGTTCATCATAAAGTTGGGATATAAAATTGCGGCTCTTAATTACTGCTTCCGCGGTCGCCGGATGATGCGCCTCAATAACTTTTAAAGTGTCTTGCTTTAAATAAGGTTTAAGTATAGCAAAATCTATTTTTCCTTCTAAGGGCGCCAGATGATCCTGGCAGCCCAAGATATCATGCAGATGCACGCCAATCAAACACTGCCCATACTTCTCCAAAAAATCCACATGCCTTAGAAATCCCAGGTTTTCCATTAACTGGGCATG
Source organism: uncultured Planctomycetales bacterium (assembly GCA_964427405.1). Classification (GTDB taxonomy): domain Bacteria; phylum Omnitrophota; class Gorgyraeia; order Gygaellales; family Profunditerraquicolaceae; genus UBA6249. The sequence goes on from CAYRUB010000025.1 coordinate 7,273, forward strand.
GCCTGTGTCATGCCAATAGTAAACCTGTGAGTTTCTAAACTTATCAAGAATAATTCCAATTTCGTCAATATTGGGAATTTCCCGGTGGTAGAACCGTGTTTCTATTCCCAATAACACGCCTTTTAGTTTTGCGTAAGCGTTTAATTCTTCAACACTGATTAATGCCTGGACAAGGAATTTCCCGGCTTCTAACACGCGCTCCCGGGACATTTTTTCTTTTAATTCCATGAATTCAGCTGAATTTTTTTTGCCCTGTTTATAAAGATTGATCAACTGACGCGTGTAGTCAGGAACCTCGACCCTGCCGCAATGTAAAACAACCACCTTCGCCCCTAATCCGCTGGCAGTATCAATGCTGCGTTTCGCATATTTTACCGCTAAAAAACGCTCTTCTTTATCCAAGGATGCCAGAGAATAGCAATCCGGCAAGGCCTGTTTACGGCTCAAGCCATCCGGGATAGGGCAATAATTATGCAAGCTTTCAATGCTGATCGCAAGCCTACGGGCTGAACTCGCGATTTCATCTACCATTTTAGAGTTAAGATTAAAACTTAACTCAACGGCCTTAAAACCAAGTTGGCTTATTTCAAAGAGCAATTTCTCTCCGTCATCAAAACGATAAGCGTTCCAAGAGGTGGAGATTGCTAAGCTCATGCTTATTTTCTGGATTTAGCTTTTTTTCTTTTGCGCTCGCTGGGTTTTTCGTAATGCTTGCGGTCGCGCACTTCCCGCAGAATGCCGTCCTGTTCAATCTTCTTTTTGAAACGGCGCAAAGCAGATTCGAAAGATTCGTCTTTTTTAACTTCTACCTGTGACAATATGATCATCTCCTTTCAATGTAATTTAAGCAATTAATATATCATTCTTTTGCGATGGTGTCAATAATTGGCTCTGCTCCATTTATTCAATTTCAAAAGAAATAATAATATTAAAAGAAAGCTGCGGATAATCCAACTCTTTGGGAAAGTTGGGAAATGGCGAGGCATCTTTAACGCTTCTGGAGGCAATCCCCTTCAAATAATCATTGGCAGATGTCTTTGCTTCAATCAAATGCACATCTTTGACATACCCTTCGTTTGATATAACAAATGAGATGTATACTTCTCCTATTTCATTGTGGGTGTAATTTTGATAAGCGCTGCGGCGGATCTTCTCCCGGACAATCTGATAATAGCTTATATAGCTGGGATTATCAATCCTGGCCATCTGTATTTCAGGCAGGGTGATCTTCTTTTTTATCGCCATAATATCAGGGCTGCTAAAAGTTGGTTTAGCCAATTCCGGAGAGTTATTCGCTAAAACCTTGGATCCTTTAAAAACGTTTTCTCTTTCAACATAAGGCGGCGGGATCCTGTTGCCTGCGGCTCCTGCAACAATCTTGGAATCAAGCCTTAAAAAAGGATCAGACTTAGAGGGGGTTCTTGCCGAACCAGGTTTAGCCAACGACCTAGGAAGTAATTTGGATTGCAGCTCTTCCTTTTTAAGATAACGCACCTTTATCATTTGCTCTTTCGGCGCAGGTGTAAAAGGGTTCAGATTAGGACTTTGCAAAAGCAACAGTCCGTGCGAAATGATGGAAAAAGCAAAAGTAAACCGCAAAATCCGGCCAGAATTCATGATTTAGTTTATCACAGAGG
>CAYRUB010000026.1:0-5883 GCA_964427405.1 uncultured Planctomycetales bacterium
GCGCCTCCGCAATCAGGACAAACCCCGACAATATTTACCTGCTCATTCAAATCCGAGGCCTGCAATTGATCATCATGCGAATGTTTCATGGGGATAGTCATTGATTCTGCCGCGGCCATAGCAGCGGTCTGCACATTTACCAGCCGGCGTTCCACAACACGAGCAATGGCATCAGCGCAAGAGAATATCCTCTGGCCCTTTTCCCAGGAAGGAGACGGACAGCGGATATTACGCAGCTGTTCAATGATGGATTTTACTTCAATTCCGGCGCGAAAAGCCAAAGAAACTAAACGTCCGGTTGCCTCAAGCTGGCTGGCAGCGCAACCGCCGGCCTTACCCATCTGAGTAAATAGCTCAAAAGGTTTGCCATCTTCATCAACGTTTATGGTTACATAGAGGTTGCCACAGCCTGTAGATACCTTAGTTGTCGTACCGATAATTACTTCCGGACGGGGGCGCGGGGCGATCTCTTTTTTGGTTTCCTGTGTAGATCTTACTTCTTGTTTTTCTTTAGGTTTACCGACATTTAATACCTGTTCTTCGCGGCTATTATCGCGGTAGATGGTTATACCTTTACAGTTTAAATCAAATGCCAGGACATAAGCTTTACGCACTCCTTCAATAGTTGCTTCATGCGGGAAATTAATCGTTTTACTTGTTGCATTATGCACATATTTCTGGAAGGCTGCCTGCATGCGCACATGCCACTCAGGCGAAATATCATGAGAGGTAACAAAAACCCTGCGTACATCTTCAGGAATTTCTTTAATGTCTTTTATGGATGCACTCTCCGCAATCTTTTCCATAAGTTTTAGGCTATAGAATCCTTTTTCGCGCGCTACCTGCTCAAATAACGGCTCAACTTCAACTAGCTTGTCATTATCCATAACACTGCGGTAATACGATATCGCAAACAAAGGTTCAACTCCCGAAGAACATGGGCCGGCGATAATACTAATTGTCCCCGTAGGAGCGATAGTTGTTAATGTAGCATTGCGCATCCTGGTTGAGCCATCTTTTTTATCATAAATACTGCCCTTAAAAGCCGGAAAGACTCCTTTTTCTTTTCCCAGTTCCAAAGATTTTTTATTCGCCTCATCTAAAATAAATGCCATTATTTTCTCTGCCAAAGCTACAGCTTCTTCACTATTATAAGGAATCCCCAGACGGATTAATAAGCTTGCCCAACCCATAACACCTAAGCCTATTTTACGGGTAGCTTTGGTAGCCTTCTCGATTTCCGGCAACGGGAATTTATTCACATCAATCAAATTATCCAGAAAGTGCACTGCTAAGCGAGTTACTTCTTTAAGCCTATCCCAATCAATTTCGCAACGCGTCCCAACCTTCTTACACATCTGGTCTAAGTTTATCGAGCCTAAATCGCAAGACTCATAAGGCAATAACGGTTGTTCGCCACAAGGATTAGTGCTCTCAATTTCTCCTAATTTCGGAGTAGGATTATATTGGTTGATACGGTCAATAAAAATAATTCCCGGCTCGCCGTTCTTGTGCGCCTGCTTAACAATTAAATCAAAAACCTCTTTGGCGTTAATCTTCTGCACTGGCTTATGCGTATGCGGGTCAATCAAATCATATTCCTCGCCGCGAGAAAGCTTTTGCATAAATTCATCGGTGATAGCTACGGAAATATTAAAATTAGTGATGTGGTTATTATTTTCTTTGCAGGTAATAAATTCCATAATATCCGGATGGTCAACGCGCAGAATCCCCATATTGGCGCCGCGGCGTGTTCCGCCCTGCTTGACCGCCTCGGTTGCTGCGTCATAAACGCGCATAAATGAAATCGGTCCTGAGGCTACTCCGCCGGTAGTCTTGACCACGGCATTTTTCGGACGCAAACGGGAAAAGTTAAATCCTGTGCCGCCGCCGGACTTATGGATTAAACTTGTAATCTTTAAGGTCTCAAAAATTGACTCCATGGAGTCTTCAATAGGCAGGGTAAAGCAAGCAGAGAGCTGGCCCAGCTCCTTTCCAGCGTTCATCAAACAGGGAGAGTTCGGCAAAAACTCTAAATTTGTCATAATCTTAAAAAATGAGTCTTGGAGTTTCTTTACTTCTTGATCGGTCTTGCCGTATTGTTTATCCGCAATAGCGATAGCGCTGGCAACGCGAATAAACATCTGCTCGGGAGTTTCAATAAGCCTGCCCTCTTCGTCCTTACGCAGATACCTGCGCTCAAGGACTTTGACGGCATTGGAGGATAACTTTAAATCCATATTTCACCTCGAATAATAAGGAAGGTTAATTTCAAATCACTTCAGCAATATAACAAAGGGAACACGTATTGTCAACAAAAAAAATTACAAGATATGGTGTAAGTACATATTGGAATATACAATAGATTGTATTAAGAGCTTACCCGCCGGAAAATGGCTTACAGGACTCCCGGATAACTAATTCTGCCGGGAGGAGAATTTTCTTTGGCGCATTTTTCTTTAAAGCGATCAGACGATTTAATTCTTTAACACTTTCTTCAGCCATGCGAATTAACGGCTGGCGCACTGTGGTAAGGGCAACCGGGCCATAAAGTCCCGAAGGATTGTCATCAAAACCGACAATCGACAAATCTCCGGGGATATTCTTACCAAGTTCGCGGGCAACTGCCATTACTTCAAGTGCCATAGAATCAGAGGCAACAAAGACAGCGGTTGCCGGATCAGCAGCCTTAATTAAACTTTCTGCTGCGCTGCGAGCCTGACCACGGGAATAATCGGTATGGAATATATAATCCTCCCTCAGCTTAATATTATTCTTCTCTAATGCCCGCTTATACCCTTCCAGGCGCTTTGCCGCAGCCTGAGTCATTACATCACCGGTAATATGCGCGATTTTTCTGTGCCCTAATTCAATTAAATAATTAACCGCGTTTTCCGCGCCACCGCAATTATCTACAGCAATACATGAAACCTCCAGGTCTTCCACATAGTAATTAATAACTACAGTAGGAATGCCTTTTTCTAAACTGTCCTCCAGTTGAACGCGATTACCTATGATGTCAGAAAAAATCATCCCGCCTACTCCGCGCAAAGATAACGCAGTGCGCGCATCAGTCAGATGCAGAAGCAAATCCAGTTTCAAGGCCTCACACATCGTGCCTACGCCACGGATAATTTCCAGGGCATAGAACGAATAAAAAACGCCTTCGTAGCGCGGGATAACTAAAGCTACGACATTGCTTTTGCCGGTAGCCAGGCGCTGAGCAAAAATAGACGGCTGGAATTTCAAATCTTTAATCACATTCATCACCTTGATGCGGTTCTTTTCTTTTACAGAGCCTATTTTATTGATTACCCTTGAGACAGTAGTGATGGATACACCGCTTTGCCGGGCAACATCCAGAATGGAGATATTTTTAGAAGGGAGTTTTTTAGTACGAGTCATTATATTTTAAACACAAAAATTTTTGTCTGGCGAAAAGAAGGCTACTTAATACTATCACCTATTCTTAGTGCGGTGCTCTTTTTCTTTATATCACAGGCAGAGATATTGCCCCTTGCCTGGATTACCTCAATTGAACCTATGGATTTCCCTTCGCGGTAAACATCAAAAGCATCCCCGGCCTTAACGCCAGAGGAAACTCCCAGGTCTATAACCACAAAATTGCTATCCGGGTTTACCGCCAGGATCCTGCCGGAAGAATCAGATGATTCTGTTTTTTCTTTCCCCTCAGAAGCCGGTAATGAACGCACGACTATCGCCGGCAACTCCACAGATTCCTTAGGCTTATTTTCTGAAACAGGCAAAGTTTTACCGCTTCTTATCAGGTCCAGGTCATCTTTAAGAGAGTCGATTTGAGAGACCCTATCTGCAAGCATTGTCTCCATCTCGTTCAGACGCTTTTCAACCGTAGACTTACCTTCCTGAAGCTCCTGAATTTTTCTCTCTAAAGCCGCCTTACGGTTATTTAAACTCTTTAATTGCCTGCCAAAGATTAAATTCTCATTCTTGATTATTTTAAGGTTATCCTGAATCTTAGTTTTATCATTTCTCTCCCGGACAACATCCTGGGCCATACTGTCTAAAAGCCGTTGGTTATAATCAAGCTGTCTTAAAAGATCCTTCTTTTCATTACTCAGGCTGTTTATATCTATCTCTAAAGCACCCTTATCCCTCTGCAATGCTTCATTGTCGATCTTTAGCTTTCTTAATTCCCCGCGTATACTGGATAATTGCATCTCTAAATCTGTTTTTGCCTTAAGCACTCCTGCCCAATAGGCATCAGATGTATTAACCGGAACAGCTTCAACCTGCTTGGGAACAAATACTTCCTGATGTTTAATCTTGCTCTGTTGCTCTAATTTATTTACCAGTTCATCCCTGGCGCGGCTGGCCTGTTCAAATTTCTTTTGCAAATCAATAAGCTCCTGAGCCGCCTTATCCCCGTCGCTTTTAAGAGAAGCCAACTTTCTTTGATTCTCTTTTAAATCACCCTCAAGTTGATTTATTTTACCGGTAAGAGCGGTATTTTCGCTTTTTAAATCATTACGTTCCCGGATAAGCATTTGCTGTGAGCTGGTTGCCTGGATAAAAAGAAAAAGGCAGACTAAGGAAAAACCAGCTAAGCCGATAATAATGAATTTTGTTTTATGCTCCATAATCCCCCCTGTTATGGCTTTACTTATAATTGGGCGAATACTCTTTCTAAAACCAAACTTGCCGCGCCCATGGCTACGGCATTCTCTCTTAATTGAGAATAAACAATTTTTAAGTCGTTGGTCGCTTCCCGAAAAGCCCAATCCATAACTGTAGACCTGACCTTATTCAAAAATACCTCCCCCGACTCTTCAAGGCCGCCGCCGATAACCACTACCTGCGGGTTTAAGAGATTCACTAAATAAGCGATCTTGATACCTAATCTTTTAGCCGCCCTATCTAAAGCTGCCAAAGCTGTTACATTGCCTGCCCGGCCAGCGATAAAAATACTCTTTAAATCCACATCCTCTGTTCTGGTTGAAGTAACCCGAAAAAATTCCCCTGCTTGTTCCTTAGTGTGAAGCAAGGCTGTTTTTACATCATCAACAATCCCTAAGTCCATATCCCAACGTTTAACCAGACATGGCTGATTATCTGAACAGCTAAGCGAATCCTGCTCTTTATAATTATACACAGAGACCTCGCCGGCATAACCTTGGGAGCCGCGGTAAAGCTCTCCATTAATCATCATCCCGCAACCAACTCCGGAAAACATGTAGAGGACATTCTTATACCCTTCCCCTAAATCCAGCCAATGTTCACCAAAACAGGCACTGGTGGCGTCATTTTCAATCAAGGTCGGGAGATTAAACTCTTTTTCCATTAAAGCCTTTAAGGGCAGATCTACCGAGGCATAGGTATAATAATGGTCCATTTTCTGCGGCCAATGGATGGAGCTGTCTTTTTTATTGATTAAACCAGCAACCCCTATGCCGATACCTTTTATATTCTCAGCATAGCCTTTGGAACGCCTTAAGATTTCGCGTACGATTTCTAAAAGACATTCGGAAACTTCTTTTACTGATGTCTGCGGCCGGGCGATTTGAGTCTTAGTAATGATATTGCCTTTTAAATCCACGAGCAGGCCGACCATATTCATCAGGTTTAATCCTACACCAACAGCAAAACCGGCGCGCGGATTTAAATCTAATAATACCGGCCTGCGGCCACCTTCAGACACATCCAGATCTTTTTCGCAAACCAGGTTATATTTGATGAAGGCATCAATATAATTAGAGATGCTCACCACGTTTATGCCCATCCCCTGCGAAATATCCGAACGGCTTATCGGTCCCCGCTTCCTGAGTATATCAAATATTTCAATATTGCGCTTTTCTTTTTCGCTAAAAATTTCCTTCTGTAGATCCAATGTGTGCATAAAATAAA
>CAYRUB010000027.1:0-2049 GCA_964427405.1 uncultured Planctomycetales bacterium
ACCTCAACCGCAATCTCTTTTTTATTCATTTAGGCCTCCTTGTACCAATAGACGCAACAAGAGACCAAATCTAACTACATAAAATCATAGACAGTCTATGTAATTGCATTAAAATAGGTAGTTACGAAAGAAATACTACGGTAGGTAATTTTGCCCCGGATATATTTTCTTAGAGCTTTCTTAACTTCGTCTCATTATTCCTGATCCAGTTAAAGATATCATTCAGGATCATTGAGGCTTGCTTTTGCGGCTTCCATTTTAATTCCCGGGTAACTTTCTTGTTATCTGTAAGGTATACCGCAATATCGCCCGGACGATCGCATAAGTCCCGGCCGATTTTAATTTTATTACCAGTAATTTCCTGGCAAAGCGCAGTGGCTTCCAATAGAGAAAGGCTTACCTCTCTTGTGCCACCGACATTATAAGTATTTCCGCTTAATTTGGGAAGGCTGTTTATTTGTATATCGATTAACCGACACAAGTCATCTATATGTAAGAGGTCGCGTACCTGTTTGCCCTTACCGCTAAACCCGATATATTTAAGCGGCTTTTTAAAATAGTGCGCCAGCATCCAGTAAGTAAATACACCCTGATCCACCTTGCCAAACTGCCATGGCCCGGCAACCACTCCGCAACGGTTCACAACTGCCTTAATCCCGTATGCGGCAATATATTCTTGTAGGATGAATTCCGACGCCAGTTTAGTTGCGCCGTACAAAGTCTTTGGCCCGGTTAAAGAAAAATCCGTATCAATGCCGGCAAAACACGGCCAATCAAACCTGCTCTTTGATTCCAGCCGCCTGATTGCGTTTATTTTTTCATAAGGGTAAACTCTGCTTGTAGAAAGGAAAATCATCCCCGCTTTACGCTTGCGGCACAGCTCAAGACAGTTGACAGTGCCGTTTAAGTTTGTATCAATAATATAGGCTGGATTCTGATAACCTGCCAATACCGAAGGCTCGGCCGAACACTCCAATATTAATTCTATATCAAATTTCAAATCCAGATCCCTGGGACGCCTGACATCACCGCGGATAAATTTAACATTGTTTTCTCTAAGCCGTGGCAAGTTAAACTCGCTTCCCCGGCGGATCAGGTTATCCAATACAAAAACTTTAAGTTGCGGGTATTTGCGTTTAAAATAGACCGCCAGGTTGCTGCCGATAAATCCCGCTCCGCCAGTAATCAGAATATTCTTATATTTCATAATTTCACTATAAATTAAGCAACTTTTCTATTATCTTACTTTCATCCCCGCCCCCTGTCAACATTTATGTAGACAGTCTACGTAATCCCATCAGATTATGTAGACAGTCTACGTAATTCCATCAGAGATAGAAGGTTACAAAAGAAATATTTAAACGATGGTTAATTCAGGTTGAATCGAGAATTTGGCGGCTCCTGTGGCGGTTCGAGTAGTTTTTTAATTGCCTCAAATATCACCTGGATATCTGTTTCATGTAACTGATACTTCCGCTCTAATTCTTCAAGTTTCTGAGATAGTTCTTTATGCGTTAGTAACAACTCCCTTAATTTCACGAATGCCCGCATAATAGCGATATTTACCCAAATAGCCCGCTTAGACTTAAGCACGCTAGAAAGCATAGCTACACCTTGTTCGGTAAAAGCATATGGCAAGTGCCTTCTTCCACCCCAATTTGACCTTCCATTTTGGAATATCAAGTTTTTATACTCTTCCATAGTTAGTTGAAACATAAAATCTTCCGGGAAACGGTCAATATTCCGCTTAACAGCCTTATTAAGGTTAAACGTCTCCACTCCATACAATCCTGCTAAATCCTTATCTAACATCACTTTTCTACCTCTCACCAGCAAAATCTTTGTTGCCACTAATTCTATCGGCATCTCTTTATCACTCATTTAACCCCCTTTCTAGTATCAATAGAATCAAGAAAAGGTCAAATCTAACAAAAAAAGAGCGTTCCTATTTTCTATCTTAGATACAAATAAATAGGAGCGCCCCTAATTTTTCAATAATATTTGTTTCCTAACTATTTACATTTAAAAGAATTACATACACTGTCTATA
>CAYRUB010000027.1:2149-5800 GCA_964427405.1 uncultured Planctomycetales bacterium
TTATCGTAAATCTGCTTGATTGTATCCTCTATGCCAAACTTATACTGCCAATCAGAATAATGCGTTTTAAACTTAGAAACATCACTAACCCACCAGATGTGGTCGCCGATACGGTTAGAATCAATATACTCGTAATCAAACTTCTCGCCGCTTAGTTTCTCACACATCTCTATTGCTTCCAAAACCGAAACATTAGCGAACCTGCCTCCGCCTATGTTATAAACCTCTCCGCAGCGCGGATTCTGAAAATAATGGTAAAAAGCGTTCACCAGGTCAAAAGAGTGGATGTTATCCCTGACCTGTTTGCCCTTGTAACCGTAAATTTTGTATTTGCGTTTTGTTACGCAGCATTTAACTAAATATGATAGAAATCCGTGCAACTCAGCTCCGGAATGAGCCGGCCCGGTAAGGCAGCCCCCCCTGAACACTCCGGTTTTAAGATGAAAATATTTGCCATACTCCTGCGTCATGATATCCGCGGCAACCTTTGAGGCGCCAAAAACTGAATGCAGGCAATTATCAATGCTCATTGTTTCATCAATACCTTTGAAATATTTGTGATCAAAAGAAATCTCGAAACGTTTTTCCCTTTCAATTAAAGGAAGGCGGTTTGGGGTATCGCCATAGACTTTATTCGTTGAGGTAAAAATAAAAACCGCGCGGGGAGAAAATTTACGCAGGGCCTCAAGCATAACCAGCGTGCCCTGGGCATTAACCCCAAAGTCAACCGTTGGGTCTTTGGCTGCCCAATCATGGGAAGGCTGGGCCGCGGCGTGCACAATTAAAGCGATATCTTTATTGTACTTTTTGAATATTGAATTTATTTTACCTTGATTACGGATATCTACGGAATAATGCCGGTAGTTCCTATATGATTTTTGCAGGCGTTTTTTGTTCCAGAGGATGGAACCGTCCGCGCCAAAAAAGTTTTTGCGCATATTATTGTCAATGCCGACGATATTAAAACCTTTATCAGCGAAGAAACTCACGGTTTCAGAGCCGATTAACCCACAAGAACCCGTAACTATAACAGTTGCCATATTACTCCTTGTGATAAAGTTTATTAATATCTTTGAGCTTACTTTTAAGCCAGGATTGATTCTTAAGCGACCAATCCACTGTGAGCTTAAGGCCCTGGCTGAGCTTAACGCTCGGCTTCCAACCAAATTCCCTAGTAACCTTTCTTGAATTAAGACTATACCTTATATCATGGCCCAAGCGGTCTTTTACAAACTCAAATCTGTCCTGGCCAACACCAATGGTTTTTAACAATAATTTAACTGTATCAATATTCTTGCTCTCACAGGCGCTGCCTAAATTATAGGTCTCTCCGATTTTGCCCTTGCGCATAACCATCATAATTCCTCGCACGCAATCATCGACATAAAGCCATTCGCGTACATTTAAGCCCTTGCCATAAACCGGAACCTTGCCCTCGCCTAATATTCTTAATATCGCAAGCGGGATAAGTTTCTCCGGATATTGCCAAGGACCGTAATTATTTGACGGCCGGATAATTATCGCGGGAAAATTGTTTGTCCTGATATACGCCTGCACCAGGAGGTCTGCCGCTGCCTTAGATGCTGCGTAAGGGCTGTTAGGTTTAATCGGAGAATTTTCATTAAACTTGCCGTTGGCAATCTCTCCATAAACCTCGTCGGTTGAAATAAAAATAAATTTCTGTATTTTGTATTTACGGCTGATATCGAGAAGTACCTGCGTTCCCTTAATATTAGTTTCAACAAATGGAGTGGCATCATTAATACTGCGGTCAACGTGGCTCTCAGCGGCGAAATGGACTAAGATATCCGGTTTCTCTTTAGCAAAAATAGATCCGATCCCAATTTTGCTGCAGATATCGGTTTTATAAAATTTAAACCTCCCTTTTACATCCTTAAGCCTTTTCAGGTCTCCGGCATAGGTAAGTTTATCAACAACTACAGGAGATATGCCGTTTTTAACCAGCAATCTGACAAAGGCACTTCCGATAAAACCCGCTCCGCCGGTAACTAAGATTTTAGGTATTCTTTTACGCATTCTTCTAAGACTGAGTTAATGTTCCTGACTTTAAAACCTGTTTTCTCAAGCTTGTTTGTGGACAAAATCAGGTTAGTCCTGGTTAAACCTAACTTTTTTAAAGCAATCACTTTGAATTTAAATTCCGGAACGTATTTTTGATAAACCCGCATAAGTTCCGGATAACGCAGCCCGCCTTTATTTACCACATTATACACACCCCGGGCATCAATCTTTATCAAATGCTTGATTGCCCGGATAAAATCAGGTATATAGGTTATGGAGTTAGCAATATCAATCACTTTCTTGTACTTTATAAGTTTATCTAGCACATTCTTAGGGTGTCTGGCATTAAGCAAAGGTATGCGAATCCTGGTAATAAGTATATTGTAATCCCGGCTAAGCGGCTCAAGTGACCTCTCCGAGTAAATCTTGCTGCGGCTGTTAAAAAGTTTAAAAAAATAATCCTCACAATCTTCTTTTATCGGCAACCCTGTCTTATAGTTAAAATTAAATATGCAGCCACTTGATATATGCACTAACTTTATATTATTGCGTAATGCCGCTTCAGCAAGAATTATCGGGACAAAACTATTCGCTAATAACGTGGCGTCTTTCTCCAGTTCGCAGTCATCAACATTCCGCCTGCCGGTAATACCGATACAATTGATGATTATTTTAGGGCTGTACTTCTTAATCAGCTTTTCGGCGTCGCTAAAACGATTTATCCTTGAGCCGTCAATCTTACAGTTAAGTTCTTTTTGCAGGATTTCGCCGATAAAACCTTTTCCTAAAATCAAAATTTCTTTATTCATTACTGAGCAGATCCTTTAAATATTGCCCATAACTGGTCGGTGTCTGGCCGGCAAGCTTTAGCAACTGCGCTTTATTAATATACCCCATACGGTACGCCACTTCCTCAATACACCCAATCTTTAATCCCTGCCTGTCTTCTATAGTTTTAATGAAAATTGAGGCATCAATTAGCGATTCATAGGTGCCGGTATCGAGCCAGGCATAGCCGCGGCCTAATAACTTAACTTTAAGCAACCCTCGTCGTAAATATTCTTTATTTAGATCATTAATCTCCAGTTCTCCCCTGCCGGAGGATTTCAACTTCCCGGCAATCTTTGACGCGGAATTATCATAAAAATACATACCACAGGTTACCCAGTTAGATTTTGGCTTTCTGGGTTTTTCCTCAAGCGAAACAACATTAGAGTCTTTGTCAAATCCAATAACCCCGTACCTTTGCGGATCTTTGACAGTATAGCCGAGGATCAAAGCTCCCTCGTCTAACCTAGCTGCCTCTTGCACAAGCGCCACTAATTGGTCCCCATAAAATATGTTATCTCCGAGAGCTAGGCAAACACTATCATCTCCAATAAATTTCTCTCCGATAATCAGGCTTTGAGCAATGCCCTTGGGCTCTTTTTGTACAGCATAAGAGATCCTTAAACCTAACCCCACTCCATCGCCTAACACATCTTTAAACCTGGGCATATCTTTAGGAGTAGAAATAATCAAAATTTCCCGGATACCTGCCAGCATTAACACCGATAAAGGATAATAAATCATCGGCTTATCGTAAATCGGCAGCATCTGTTTACAGACGCCTTTGGTGATTGGATAAAG
>CAYRUB010000028.1:0-5540 GCA_964427405.1 uncultured Planctomycetales bacterium
ACTTATTGGTTCTACAATAAAGACACCAAGGTCTTTGATCTGAACGTTTTGACCAGTTCTTTAGACGCAGTTATCTACTTCCAAAACAATGCCGGAAGCAAAGAAAAAGCGCTTATGAAAGAGGTCTTTGCGGTAGACCTGGACAACTTAACCAAAGATAGTTTCACGACCTTCTTAAATGACGTACTCTTCAGCAAGAATACCAAGACAGACACATACTGGTTCTATGATTCCAAGGCGAAAACTTTCCCCGAGGCTAAGCTAAAGAGTTTTATCGAATTCTTAACCCTTTTGATTTATACCAGGGAATACGTAATCAGCAATAACATGCAGCAGATATTCAATGATGTTTACGGCACAAAGATTAATTTCAATCATTTGACCAAAGATGACCTTGAGCTTTTTGAAATGATCCTCAGGTCCACCGATGGCGCACTTAAGACCAAGGAGCAGATCGCTGAGTTCTTCACGCTCTTGCCTTCCATAGCTACCATTATGAAGGCGATTACTCTTGGCGATATCCCGACCGATAGCTTTATCAACTGGACTAAGGGCAAGAAGTTTGAGATTAGCAGCCTGCCCGCTTCTTTAAGCCTGAATCCTTCTCTGTCAAATAGCTATGGCGCGGATAACCTTGAGCATTTAGCCGATGCCTTATTTACCCTGGCTTCTTATATGGGTTATTTCCTGGATGAGATGAATAAGAATGGCCTGGACCTGGATGCCTTTAACCGGGTTTACGGTTTACATTCTTTGAATAATGATTTCAAACTGCATTACGGCGATTACGAATTAGCAGCGGTCATGTTTATGATTATCAGCGATGTCAGTGGAGACTTTAAGGAAAAGAATAATTTCAACCCGCGCAAATTCGTCGAAGCCGTACCGTTGGTAGCGGAATTAATCGATAATCTGCGCAACAGACTGGATTATATCCAGGCGCTTAATTTCTTCTTTGGCCTGAACATTCCTTTGGACGGTGATTTCACCCTCAGCCCGAAGAATAGCCACAGAAGTTTTGACTTGGCCAAGATTGGCAAGTTCTTATTTAATACCGCGGAAATGATCCGGGAAAATAAATTTGAAGGATCCGGCAGCTATCCGGATGCCGCCAGCTACCTGGAAGTAGTCTTTAAGATGTATTCCAACTGGGAAGATATCCAGAGAAGGCTTGAGCAGGCAGGTAAAGAAAGAATTACCTTCTTGCCTGAAAATACCGGGTTCTCATACAGGATCTTAGGCGGGATTTTGACCGTATTTATGTATGACGGTTATACCATGGATTCCAAGGTTCAGCCTGACGGTATAGCCAAGATCAGCGTAAGTTTTGTCGCTGATGGAAAGAGCCTGCGCGAAGTTCGCAGCAGGTTCAGCAAAGACAGCAGCCTGGTAATTGACGCGAATAAGATCGCGGCAATTTCATATAGAGAGTCGCCTTCTGACTTAAGGAACGGCGAATCCAATTATACTAAATTCTATTATCGTCCTGACGGCAAATTATACAATTCTGTTGCCCAGGCCTATGATGCCCTTGACGGTAAGTTGTTGCGGGAGACTATGGATTCCGGCAAGGGATACAGTTTAGTTAAAGAATTTAACTATGCCAACAACAACTGGGTTTATGCCGATGCATTTGGCCAGGCTTTCTTTGTTCCTACTGTAGTAGAGACTTTCGTTAAAACCGATTTAAGCAAGGCTTTATATATACGGGCGATAAATACCGAAGTGAATTTCAAATCCGAGAAACTTACTCAAGATGCTACCTATTACAATGGCATAGGCGCGATTGCCAACAGGACTATCCGCGAGATTGATTTAGGCGCCGGCAATACTCTTACCGAATCCAACGGAGACACCACGATTACCTATACTTATAACGATACCTTCCATGAATTCCTGAATATTGCTAATTCCGCGGATGAATTTGATGTCTTTGGCAATAAGCTCGGGCATACGGATTTTAAAGGTTTCTCGAAATATGGCGGGGCAGAATACGAGGTCAGCGATTTTATTGCCATGGTCACCAGAAGAGAGCATACAGATGTATTCGGCCATATTCAGCGCAGCGCTATTAACTACGATATGAAAAAAGATGAAAATTTCATCGCTCAGGAAGTGGTGATCAATGAATACAATAATCCTTATTTTGCGGGTTTTGGCATAGCCAGCGCAGGCAAGGCTTATCTATGCGATGGTTTAGGCCAAAGCACCGGCGAAGTTAAAAAGCATTCCCATACCTGGGCATTCAATAATTACGGCGGGGTAAGCTTTGAGGAAGAAAATAACACCACCCAGATAGTCAGGATATATGTCAAGGATGGTAAGGGCCGGCCAAGTGAGATATATAGCGGTAAGGATGTGTTAGTTGAAGTAGATCGTTTTAATGGCGAGAATCCGGTGATTACCTCTATCCGCGCTGACAACATAGCCAAGCTTTATTACGAAGACCAGCAATACCGGTCTCAGAATGTTGCTTCCCGGAGCGTAAGATATGCCTGGGATAACAATACGCAGACAGAAAAGGGCGTAATTGATGAAGGTAGGCCTTTATCTTTACCCGAAGACGGCCTGCTGCTTAGCCGGGTGTATAATCCTAATACTAATTTAACTACTGATACCCAGTTGAGAATCGCCAAGGATTTGGTTGAGAAGATTGAAGTAAAAACTGAACAGGGCAAGGAAGAGACCGAAATTGAATATAATAAGTGGAATGTTGAAAAATGGCGGATTACCAGGAATGCCATGGGCCAGACAGTTATTCAATCCGCAACTTTAGGCTTTGACGAAAAGCCGGTTGATGAAAATGGAAAGCGTACTTATAAATATACTTTTGCAAAACGCCTTGATGTCGGCACAGGATTAGAGAGCACAGTTAAGGTACAAGGATGGAACGGCCTGGATAAAGAAGTTAAAGTTCGCACTCAGGGTGGTTTTGAGAAAACTATCAATGAATTTAATGAGTTGGAAGTAATCAAAGGCAGCCGCACTTATAACAAAGAAGGTAAATTAGTATTAGTTACTACTCCTGAATTAGATGCCGAAGGAAAGGTTGCTGATCCTTATAGAAGCGAGAAGAGAGCCAAGGCAGAACAGTTTAATCCTAACACCGGAATCAGGATGACTATTATCAGCGAAAATGCCACCGGTTTGATTAAACTATCCAGTATCAATACTGTTAATGGTATTGAGGCCACTGAAAATACCTACAATGCCTTAAGGGTCTTAACTGGTTCCGTAACTAAAGATGAGCAGGGAAGGGTAATATTGTATGCCGACGCATCTAACTATATCGATATTCAGGGAAGAGTAATATCGGGGTTAAGGGAAGATGCTAAGTCAGCCGCGGATGTGTATAATCCTAACACCGGATTAAAGGTAACTACCGTCGTAGAAAATGCAACCGGCCTGGTCTTGAATTCAAAGGTCAACACTCTTACCGGCAGTGAAGCCACTGAAAATAACTACAATGCCTTAAGAGTCTTAACCGGTTCAGTAACCAAGAATGCTCTGGGCAGGGTGGTTCTAATTACCGATAGCAGGAGCTATCTTAATGCCGAGGGCCAGGTAATGGATGCGTTACGCAGCCTGCCTGTTCCTTTATCCAAGGCGCAAGTTTATAATCCTAACACCGGATTAGAAAGCGAAATTACAGTAGAAGGCCCCACTGGTTTAGTTAAATCCGTAAAGGTAAATACTACCGTTGGCAGCGAAACTACTGAAAATAGTTATAATTCTCTGAGGGTATTGACCAGAGCTATAACTCGTAACCAATCCGGAGATACTGTTTTAATTACCACTACTGAATTAGAGGATGATAAAATTTCCGAGGCTTACCGCGCTAAGGCCCAGTCTAAGGCCGTACAATTCAATCCTAACACCGGATTAAATATTGAATTTGTTACCGAGAGCGCAACTGGCCTTGCTTTAAGTTCAAAGGTAAATACTGTTAGCGGCTTTGAAGAGACTAAAAATACTTACAATTCTTTAAGGGTATTTGCAAAATCTACGACCACAGATAAGAATGACAAGGTTGTGTTTACTACCGATGCCGGAAAATATATCGATGCATCCGGCAAGGTCGTTGAATATTTAAGGAACTCAGGCCGTTCAGCAGCTGTAGAGCATAATCCTAACACTCATTCAACCCGCGCAGTAACTACCGAGACCTCCACCGGATTATTATTAAGCATTGATGTGGATACCTCAACCGGTAAGGAAAGCACTTATATTAAATATAACGGCCTCAGGGTTGAAGTAAGCAATTTCACCCAGAATGCCCGCGGCATTATTATCCTGGAAAGCCGGACTCAGCTTGATGATAAGGGCAGGTCAGTTGGCGCAGCAAATGCCCGCTATATCAAGAATGAAAAGAATTTGGTTAATGGCGTAACCGCGGTCCAGGCTCAAGAGGTTGCTACCGGCTTGATCTGGCATGAAAATAAGACTAATGACGCAGGAACTTATTCTACAGATAATCGTTTTAACAGCTTGAGGATGAAACTTGATTCTACTACCCGCGATGCCAGGACTAACACAATTCTTTATACCTCTAAGACAGTTGAATACCGTAAGAATGGTGAGAGCGTTGAAGATGTAACCGATCATATCAGCAAGAAGATTGACCGTAATGTCGCGGATAATGTGGGTAATTTAATCGGGGTGATCAATGAAAATATTATTACTGAAATAAAAATAGATGACCTGCGCCAGGAAAAAGAAAGCCATGCTTATGTCAACCTGGGAGATAGAAAGAACGCTAGACGCGGCATGGAATTTACCAGTTCAGAGACTTTAAAGTCAGGATTTATCTTTGAAGGAAAATATGGATTGCTTAAGCAGTCACGTCACTTATATTCTTTCCTGAATTGGCAGGAAGAGATGGATAACG
Source organism: uncultured Planctomycetales bacterium (assembly GCA_964427405.1). GTDB lineage: Bacteria > Omnitrophota > Gorgyraeia > Gygaellales > Profunditerraquicolaceae > UBA6249. The sequence continues at coordinate 4,889 of CAYRUB010000028.1, forward strand.
CCGGAAGAGTTACTAAGCACTATGAAGGTTATCTGGGAACAAACGGTAAATTTGAACGCGAGAGGGTTTCTGAACATGAATTTGTCGGTGTCCTGGGCATGGTAGGCATCGCGTTAAGGGATGCTACCTATATATATGAATATGATGAGAATGGCAATGGCCGCAGAAGCGATAAGTTGTTCATGGATTCCCAGCTTTTGCCTTTTGCCAATGGCGATCTGATTGATGAAAAAGGCCAGACCAGGATTGAAGTCAATAACCATAAACAGCATCTGCGTTGGATCCTGTTAAAGGATAATCGCGGCAGGGATTTACAGCGTTGGGACGGCACCTTAAATGCCAATGGTATATACGAAATAGAATCCGTATCCTTTAACGCTTATTTAGGTATTCCCGGAAAGATAAATGTTCCTGCGGTTATGGAATTATATGTGGCTGACCTTACTGGTAAGGCCCAGGATAGGGCGATCAGCAATTCTTACTCCTTAAATAACAGCGGGAATAAGACCGATATTAAGGATGCGGATATCTCCAGGCTTTATGACGCTGCCGGGAGAATTAGATACCGGGTTGAAGATTCCATCAGATATAAAGGCCAGGAGGCAATCAGATATAAAGAGGAATACAAGAATGGCCGCGGGCTTCTGGAAGA
>CAYRUB010000029.1:0-4893 GCA_964427405.1 uncultured Planctomycetales bacterium
CCCGCTAAGATGCTCGAGAAATTACAAGCTAAGGGATTTGCCAAGGATAAAAATCGCCTTAGCCGTTCTCAGATTAATAAGATTATTGAAGATACGCTGGAAGAGGGCTTACAGGTTAATCCGGTGTTTATCACGGATTATTTTACCAGTCTTTGCCCCTTGGCCAAAACCAGGAAAGATAATCCTTTGATTTCGGAGAGGTTTGAGCTTTATGTAGCAGGTATGGAGATTGCTAATGCTTATTCTGAGTTAAATGACCCCTTGGAGCAACGTAAGCGTTTTGAAGAAGAGATCAGGGATCTTAATGCCGAGGAGAATCAGTTAAAGAACGATGGTTCGGCTTCCGATAGCCGAAGCCAAAAAAGCGTAGATGAAGATTATCTTTTAGCTTTGGAGCATGGTATGCCTCCGGCAGGAGGCTTGGGTATAGGAATTGACAGGCTGGTTATGTTGCTTACGGACCAGCCGTCGATCAGGGATGTGATTTTGTTCCCTCTATTAAGGAAACAGGAAGAGGTTGTTAAAGAATAATATGCTTTCGGAGTTATGGCTTAGTCAGAGATATTTGAGGGCAGGGAAGAAAGAGAAGATCATTTCTATGACCGCGCTTATCTCTATGGTTGGCATTGCTATCGGGGTGATGGTATTAATCGTGGTAATTTCGGTGATGAGCGGTTTTGATCGTTTTCTTGAGGATAAGATGGTCGGCACTAACGCACATCTGTCTCTTGAATTTTATGGCGGTTCAAAAGATCCTTACCGGGTAATCGAAAAGTTAAAGGCCCTCTCTTATGTTAAAGGCGCATCTCCATTTATTGACGGACAGGCACTGGTAAAAAACGATAAGTCAATCTTTGGGGTGGAGGTACGCGGGATTGACCCGGCCTTGCAGGCAGAGACATCTAATATTAACGAATACCTGAAATTGGGAAGCTATGATTTTTCCGGTAACGAAGTTGCAGTAGGCCAGGAGTTTGCTTCACGTTTGGGTTTAGGGGTAGGGGATAAGGTTAGCCTGGTTTCTCCGGCCACTCTTGCCAAAACTGATTTTCGTATTAAAGGTATTTTTAATAGCGGGATGTATCTTTATGATTCCAGTTTGATTTTAACCGGGATTAAGGGGGCGCAGGATTTTTACAAGATGCCTGATACGGTAAGCGGCCTGGCAGTTAAGGTGGACAATGTTTATAAGGTGGAGGATATAAAAGAAAGATTGTACCGTGATTTAACCGGCGTCGGGCCATACCAGGCGCGCACCTGGATAGACGCGAATAGGAATTTTCTGGAGGCGTTGAAACTGGAGAAGGTGGTTATGTTTATCGTGGTGACTATGACTACGGTGGTCGCGGCATTCGGCATTGTGAGCACATTAATTATGTCGGTGATGAGCAAGATTAAAGATATCGGTATATTGCGTTCTGTTGGAGCAAGGACCAAGAGTATCCTGCAGATTTTCGTCTTTCAGGGTATGTCTATCGGCATAGCCGGGATCCTGCTGGGATTAGCCGGGGGAGTTTCACTTGCGCTTTCTTTGGATAAAGTGGTAGATTTTATATCCCGGATCATCGGCAGGGATCTGATCCCAAAAGATATTTATTACTTTGACCGCATCCCTGTTAATATAAATATCGGGGATATCAGCTTGATTCTGGTATCTGCTTTGGCAATAACTTTAGCCGCTAGTATCTATCCGGCATATTACGCCACCAGGATAATTCCCAGCGAGGCAGTGCGGCATGAATAAGGATATAGTCAAGGTTAACGGAATTTGCAAAAGTTACCGCGATAGCGCAAGTAACCTTGAGGTATTAAAAGATATAAATTTTACTGTTGGCAAAAGTGAATTTTTAGCAATTCAAGGCCCTTCAGGAGCAGGCAAGTCTACGCTTTTACATATCTTGGGGGGATTGGATAATCCTACAACAGGCGCGGTTTATTTTGAAGGCGCGGATATCTACGCTTTAGATGAAAATGAGCGGGCAGCTTTTCGTAACCGCAAAGTTGGTTTTGTTTTTCAGTTTTTCCATCTCTTGCCGGAGTTAACTGCTTTGGAAAATGTTTTATTGCCGAGTATTTTAAGATCGTGGTGGGCGAGGAAGAAAAACCTGGAGTTTGCCCGGCAGATTTTAGACAGGCTGGGGTTATCCCAGAGGCTCGGCCATAAGCCGCAGGCTTTATCAGGCGGAGAGCAACAGAGAGTGGCTATTGCCCGGGCATTAATTAATCGCCCGCAACTTTTACTTTGCGATGAGCCCACCGGGAATCTGGATTCGGAAAACGGTGAAAATATACTACAGCTACTCACAGAACTTAATCGAAGCGAGAAGATCACCGTTATAATGGTTACTCATGATAAGGATATTGCCAAAGGCGCCGAAAGAATTATACATCTGAAAGACGGAATTATTTTAAACTAGCCTGTCTACCGACAGGTAGACCTGCCGGCCGGCAGGGGGGGGAAAGGAGAAAAAATGAAAATTTATATCGACGGTAAATTCTATGAAAAAGAAAATGCGAAGATTTCTGTTTTTGACCATGGCCTGCTTTATGGCGACGGAGTTTTTGAGGGGATCCGTTCTTATAACCGCCGCGTGTTTAAATTGAAAGAGCATGTTGAACGGCTCTTTGAATCCGCCCAAAGTATTATGTTAAAAATCCCCCTGGATAGGGAACATTTAATCAAAGCGGTTACACAGACGCTTAAGGTGAATAAACTGGATAATGCTTATATCCGTCTTATAGTTACGCGTGGAGAAGGCGATTTAGGGCTTGACCCGCGCAAATGTTATAAGGGTGCCTCAATAATTATTATCGCGGATAAAATTGCTCTCTATCCGGAAAAGCTTTGCCGTGAGGGGCTGGCGATTGTTACTGTGCCTACAGTGCGTAATTTACCTGAGGCGCTTAATCCCCAGATTAAGTCTTTGAACTATCTGAATAATATCCTGGCCAAAATCGAGGCAACCAATTGTGGATCCGATGAGGCAATTATGCTCGATTCATTAGGCTATGTGGCGGAGTGTACCGGAGATAACATCTTTGTGGTTAAAAATGGGCATTTTTATACACCTCCGCAATGCATGGGGACTTTGCGCGGGATTACGCGGGACGCGGTTTTAGAGATTACCCGCAAAGCCAAGATCCCGGCGCATGAACATGTGATTACCCGCCATGAAGTCTATATTTCTGATGAGTGTTTCTTAACCGGAACGGCCGCGGAAATCATCCCGGTTGTTAAGGTGGATGGCAGGGTTATCGGCAAAGGTAAGCCCGGAAAACTTACCCTGGAGTTAATGAAAAAGTTTAAGCAGTTGACCGCCAGAGAAGGGGTAAAGTATTAACATGCTTTGTGATGTTTGTAAAAAAAACCCGGCTACGGTGCATCTGACTGAAATTATCGATGAGCAGATGAATGAGTTGCATTTGTGTGAGGATTGCGCAAGGCACAAGAGTGCGGCTATGGAGCAGCAGTTTGGTTTAAGCGATCTTTTGGCGGGTATGGCGGATTTTGAAAAACCGGATAAAGATGAAGAGAATATTGCTGCTAAATGTCCTAATTGTAATTTGACCTACGCGGATTTTAAGAAGATCGGCAGGTTGGGTTGCGGTGAATGCTACAATGCCTTTCGCAAATATCTGGCTCCTTTATTAAAGAGGATACATGGTTCAAATCAGCATGTGGGTAAATCCCCCCTGCTTAAGGAGAAAGCTATTTCAAAGCCCGGCAGGAAAAAGACGGATTTAGATGGCCTGAAAGCAGAAATGCAGAAAGCAATCCAGAGGGAAGATTTTGAAGAGGCAGCGCGTCTGCGCGATCAGGTAAGGGCAATTGAAGCAAAGAAGGAAAAAGAAGACTAAAATGAAGATTAATGATTTGTTAAATCATACCAGCGAGTGGCTTAAGGGTACAGGCCCAAACTCTGATATTGTTATTTCAAGCAGGATACGCCTGGCCAGGAATCTCAATAAATATCCTTTTCCGCACTGGGCCAGTAAAATACAACTTGAGGAGATTTTGGTAAAGATCAGTGATGCTGTAGCTAAGATAGACATGCTGAAAAGCTCCACGCTTTTCAGGCTGGCGGACTTAGATGCAATAGATAAACAGTTTCTGGTTGAAAGGCATCTTATGTCAATTGAACATTCCCAGAAAGCAGAATATAAGGCGTTGCTGGTTGATGATGAAGAGATAATCGCGGTGATGATTAATGAAGAGGATCATTTGCGTATCCAGTTGATGCAGTCAGGGTTTAATCTTTTTGAAGCCAGGGATATTATTAACCGCCTGGATGATGCCCTGGCCGGAATTTTGGATTACGCGTATTTAGATGACTTCGGCTATCTCACTGCTTGCCCTACTAATACCGGAACCGGTATGCGCGGTTCGGTTATGCTTCATCTGCCTGCTTTAGTAATGAGCCGGCAGATTGAACGGGTACTGGCGGCGATTGCCAAATTAAGTTTTACTACCCGCGGCCTTTACGGCGAGGGCACGCAGGCAAGCGGAAATTTCTTCCAAATCTCTAACCAGGTTTCTCTGGGGCATGGCGAAGATGAGATAATTGAAAATATCAACGGCCTTATCCGTCAGATCATTGAACAGGAGACCCAGGCGCGCCAGATCCTGCTTTCTAAAAACAAAGAAGTTTTAGAGGACAGGATTAATCGTTCATTAGGTATTTTAAAGAGCGCCCGCATCATTACCAGCCAGGAGACAATCGAACTGTTGTCTATGGTCAGGTTGGGGAGCGACTTGGGCATGATTAAAGATATCAACCGCCGTACGATTAATGAACTTTTTATCATTACTCAGCCGGCGCATCTGCAAAAACTGGAAAATAAAAAACTTTCTTCTGATGAAAGGGATTTAAAAAGGGCACAGCTTATCCGTAA
>CAYRUB010000030.1:0-4809 GCA_964427405.1 uncultured Planctomycetales bacterium
TCATTGCTGAAGCTTGGCTGCCTCAATAAGATTACGCATTAAAACAGTTACGGTCAGCGGCCCCACTCCTCCGGGGACAGGAGTGATGTATGCGGCGCGTTTTTGAGCTTCCTCAAATTCCACATCGCCTACGATTTTATCACCGACCTTGTTTATACCGACATCAACAACAATTGCCCCTCCTTTGACCCAATCCCCCTTGATTAAACCAGCCTGGCCGACAGCTACAATAAGCACTTCAGCCCTTCTTACATGCTCCTCAAGCTTACCTACCTTGCTAGTGCCAATATGACAAACGGTTACCGTGGCAAATTTTTCTAGCAATAAAAGCATCAGCGGTTTGCCTACAATTTCACTATGCCCGACAATTACTACTTCTTTTCCATACAAATCTATACCGGTAGAATTTAATAGCTCCATTATGGCATTGGCTGTACATGCAACAATTCTCGCCCGGCCGAAAAGCACCTTGCCCATATTTGCCGGATGCATACCCTCAACATCTTTAAACGGTGAGATAAACTCAGCTATTTTCTTATAATCCATATGCTGCGGAATGGGCATTTGCACAATAATGCCATTTACCGTCTTATCCGCGTTAAGCTTAAGAATAAAATCTATCAAAGCCTCTTCAGTAATATCCTGGCCCAGCTTAAATAATTTATAAACTATACCCAGCTTCTCGGCAGTTTTTGCCTGAGATTGCGCATAAGTAGTTGCCCCGGGATTATCTCCCACCAAAATACTGGCTAAGAATGGAGGTTTCTTTAAGTTTTGCACCTGCCTTTTTATCTCTTCTTTAATCTTTTCAGCAACAGGCCTACCCTCTAATAACTTTGCCAACGCCGACCTCCGTATTTTTACGAATCTTCCGGATAATCTTGTTTTTCTGATTTAACTCTTTTTTTATGCCTTGGGCCAATTTCTTCTGGCCTAAACTCTTTAAATTGATCTCTACATTAAAACAAGCAGAGACAAATGCCGATTCAAAGAAAACCGCCGCTACCGCGACATCGCTGATTAAATTGACATTGCCTTTTTTTATTAATGGCGGGCATAATTTGGCTGCCTCACAGCAAAGCCTGGCCAGCATCAACGGCACATCCAATGCCTTGCGTATATCTTTGCTCTCATAGGCGACTACATCTAAATCCACCAGGCCCAGAAAATCATTTCTTAACTTTTCGGATTTAGCTAAAATTACTTTTAGTTCCGGATCAAATACGGTATATTTGGGCTTCCCCAAAGTAAAGTTAACCACCATGCTGATTAAACTCGCCCCCATCGCCGCATTTAAGGCTGCAGCAGAACCTCCTCCGGGAGCGGCAAGCTTAGCGGAAAGATCATCCAGATATTTAACTATAGTCTGATTTTTATATTCCATGGTTTTAAATGGTAAAGCCGGAGCTTAATTCAAATGCGTCTTTGATCAAATCAATTTCCGGTAAATCTTTCGCATACAAAAGCGACACTACATCAAAACGCGCTAGGCGCTCTAGTAAATTATTTTCTTTTAAATAACAGATTGCGGCTTTAGAAATCTGCCTTTGTTTTGCCGCACAAACCGCTTCGCCAGGCTCACCAAACAAATTTGAATGCCTCGCTTTTACTTCTATAAAACAAATAACGCCTTTATCTTCCGCGATTATATCTATTTCGCTAAACTTAGTTTTATAATTACGCCTGATAACCTTGTAGCCCTGATCCTTTAGGAATTTTGCTGCCGCGTCTTCCGCTTGCTTACCAAATTCTAAATTTTTTCCAGGCACTTTAAAAAACTCTTCCGGTGAATGGCCGAGGGGCCTATTTTTTTTAAAATCATACGATGCTCGGCTGTGGGGTAACCTTTATGTCTATCAAAACCATACTCGGGATAAACCTTATGGTACTTTTCCATAAGGGCGTCTCTATGTACTTTAGCCAATATGGAGGAAGCGGCAATACTTAAAGATTTAGCATCCCCCTTAATAATACTCTGATAAGGAAAGCCTAATCTAAACCGCATATTACCGTCAATAATTATGAATACGCGTTTTAGCTCTGCGGGGCTTAATTGCCTGACTAAAACGGAGATCGCCTTTTGCATGGCTAAAATTGTAGCCTGCAGTATATTTATCCGGTCAATCTGCTTGTGATTTACTGCCGCAATCGCGTATAAAGAATTATTTTTTATTTCAAAGAACGCGTTTCTTCTTTTCGCGGGGCTTAATTTCTTGGAATCGTCAATCCGGTTAGAAAAATTATACTTTTTTAACAGCACTGCCGCAGCCACTACCGGGCCGGCTAATGGCCCCCTGCCTGCCTCGTCTACTCCGATAACTAAATCAAACCCGCGTTTTTTTAGGTTTCTTTCGTATCGCAGCACTAATTAGCTTTTGCTTCTTTGCTCTCTATCTTAGTAGCATGCTTACCAACCTTGTTTCTTAAATAATAAAGCTTGGCACGCTTAATTTTTCCTGAACGAAGAATATCAATACGTTCAATACTCGGTGAATATAATGGGAATACGCGCTCAATCCCCTCGCCGAACGAGACTTTTCTTACCGTAAAATTAAGCTTGATTCCTGAGTTACTTTTTGCGATTACTACACCCTCAAATGGATGCAGGCGAAACTTACCATCGGCTTCGGGAATCTTAGTAAGCACCTTAACCGTATCCCCGACATTAAACTGCGGCATCTCTTTCTTCGTAAAACCTGATTCAATCGTTTTGATATCCATTACTGCTGCTCCTTTCTATTGCACTTTTCTTTTAAGTAAATCCGGCCTTCTTTGCCTGGTCCGCTTTAACGCCTCAGCTTTACGCCAGGCGCTGATTTTATCATGCGCCCCGGAAATCAAAACCTCCGGGACTGGCCACCTTCTAAATTTAGCCGGCCGGCTGTATTGCGGATATTCTAATAGATTACCTTCGAATGACTCAAAATTCAAGGAATTTTTATCCCCCAAAACCCCCGGGATGAGCCTGACTATGCTATCTACTAAAACCATAGCCGGAAGCTCACCTCCGGTTAAAACATAATCCCCGATTGAAATCTCTTCATCCGCCAAATACTGCCTGACCCTTTCATCTATTCCTTCATAATGGCCGCAAATAAATATCAAGTTATTGCATTTAGAAAGCTTTTTGGCATAAACCTGGTTAAAACTTTTTCCCTGCGGGCATAACAATATCACCTTAACCTTACCTTTAATTTTTTTCTTAATCGCCTCTACGGCCCGAAAGATTGGCTCAGCCTGTAAAAGCATCCCCGAGCCGCCGCCAAACGGCCGGTCATCAACCTTATGGTGTTTATCCAAAGAGTAGCGCCTTAAATCATGGATAAAAATATCTACCTTGCCTTTTTGCTGGCCGCGCTTAATGATGGACTCATCCAACACAGCAGAAAACATACCAGGAAAAATAGTGATTATATCTATGCGCATATCTGATTATTGTAATCGCTTAAAAACATCTGTTTAAATTGGCTAAACCTGTCCTCTTTTATCGCCTGGCGCACCTGACGCATCAAATCCAGAAAGAAATAAACATTGTGCAAGCTAAGCAAAATTAACCCCAGCATCTCCTTAGCATTAAATAAATGCCTGAGATACGCCCGGGAAAAATTCTTACAGACATAACAGCCGCATTTTGCATCTAACGGCCCCAAGTCATCTGCAAAAGCAGAGTTGCGGATAACAACTTTACCGCAGCTGGTAAAAGCCGTGCCATTTCTGCCGTAACGCGTGGGGATCACACAATCAAACATATCCGCTCCCCGGTCCACCGCCTCCACTATATCAAAGGGATAACCAATGCCCATGGCGTAACGCGGCTTATTCTCCGGCAGGATTCCCGCGACGAGTTCAATGATATTATATATTAAATTACTGGACTCACCAACAGAAACTCCACCGATAGAATAACCGTCAAAATCCATATCCACCATGCGCTGAGCGCAGTCCTTTCGCAAATCCTCATAAGTAGCCCCCTGGACAATACCAAACAAAATCTGTTTTTCTTTTTTATACGCGTCTTTTGATCTTTTTGCCCAGGCGATCGTCCGCTCCATGGCCACTTTTGCCTGATCGCGGGTACAGGGATAATGTATGCATTCATCAAGCGGCATCATAATATCAGAACCTAAATCTTCCTGAATTTTAATTACATCTTCCGGGGTAAGAAAATGTTTCATCCCATCAATATGAGATTGAAACTCAACTCCCTGATCGTGCATCTTGCGGAAAAGCGCCAGGCTAAAAATCTGATACCCTCCGCTATCCGTAAGTATAGGTTTATTCCATCCCATAAACTTATGCAGGCCTCCGGCTTTCTTAATCGTCTCTATCCCCGGGCGCAAAAATACATGGTAGGCATTTGAGAGAATTATCTGGGCGCCCGCCTCCTCCACATCCTTATACATTAGCCCTTTAATCGTAGCATGCGTGCCTACGGGCATAAATGCCGGCGTCTCTATTTCTCCGTGAGGAGTAACCAGCTTCCCCAACCGCGCCTTACTATTTTTATCTTTATGAATTAAAGTAAACATATTTTTTATATATTAGCAAATCCCATCCACACTAGCATCGCAGAACTTTTTCTATAGACGATATAATAAACTCAGCATCTTTCATCCTGGCGTTAGGAATATTTATTTCGCTTATACTGGATACGCCTTTAGCGCGAAGAATATCCCCAATATATTTAAAACACGCCTTAACTCCGGCGCCACTGCCCGAAGTAAGCAAGACAATCACTTTTTTATTGTTTAATCCCGTAACTTTATCTAAATATGTATTAATCGCCGGCGTAGGGGCAAATGCCCATAC
>CAYRUB010000031.1:0-4146 GCA_964427405.1 uncultured Planctomycetales bacterium
TACCAACGATAATAATTACCACAATTAACTCGATAAGCGTAAAACCTTTATTCATCTGGCTCCTCCTTTTTTCTGTTGATATTTTAAACCTACTTCTCAAAATTGTCAATAACTATCCTCCGATTTTTGAAATCTCAAATATCGGCAAAAAGATACCTGTAATCATGATACCTATAACACCGCCAATAAAAACCAGGACAAAAGGCTCAAACATAGCTACAAAACGCGCAAGAAAAACTTCACAATACTCTTGATAAAAAACATTAATCTTCTTAAACATCTGCGGAAGCTCACCAATCTCTTCGCCGATACTTACCATCTGGATAAACATCGGGTCAAAAAAAGCGCTTTTCTCCAAAGGTTCACGTAAAGATTTACCCTCGCGCACATCATCTTTAATCTTATGAATGATATCCGCCATAACCAAATTCCCCACGCTGCGTTCTGATATTTCCAGGGAATAAAGAATAGGGACCCCCGATTCCAAAAGTGTAGACATTTCAGAAGAAAATCTTTCCACATTTAAAGCCATAAAGAAATCGCCAAATACAGGCATCTTAAACTTAAAATTCTCAAAATTCCTCCTGCCTATTTTAGTCTTAAGGTAATTCTTAATAGCAAAAACTGCTACACCGATAACCAAAAATATCGCAATCATGTTAAACCTTAAAAAGTCGCTGACCTTTAATAAAATCTGCGTAAGCAAGGGCAGCGTAATATTGAAACTTTTAAATATCTCTGCAAAGGTAGGAACTATCTTTACCGCCATTAAAAATAATGCCCCTAAGCCTGCAGACAGCAGAATTGCTGGATAAATTAAGGCCGAGATAACCTTCCCTCTAAAATTAGCATCTCTTTCCAAATATGTAGCCAAACGGCTTAATACTACTGCCAAATTACCGCTTGCCTCTCCGCTTTCTACTAAGTTTACCCAAAGATCCGAGAAAACTTTTGGATGCTTAACCATTGCCTCATGGAAACTTAGTCCCGCCTCCATATTCTTCTCTAAATCCAAAACCACCGCATAAAGCTTCTTGCTAACTACCTGTTTAGAGATTATATCCAGGCTTTTAAGAATAGTGACTCCTGCCCCAAGCAAAGTTGCTAACTGCCGGCAGAAAAGAGTAAGGTCAGCTCCGGTAATCCGGTCGCGCTTCTGCTTAAGCTTACCTCCTCTGACGCTCGCCTTAACTGCGTCGCTCTTAAAGGCTTCAGTATTCTCAGGAATAACGCTAATCACAATTAACCCCCGGGCCTGGATCTTACTTACCACCTCTTCCTGGTTCAATCCCTCTTCTATCCCGGTTTCTTTTGTTCCCAAGGTATTCCTGGCAATATAATAAAATTTCAACATTATTCTACTCCCAATGTAACGGAAAAAACCTCTTCTAAAGAAGTTATTCCGCTCTCAACCTTCTTAATCCCTGACTCATAAAGTGTTTGCATACCCGCAGCCCTGGCTACCTCCCGTATTTTTTGATAAGGGGCTCTTTGATTAATTAAATCCTGGATTTCTATAGTACAGGGCATAACCTCGCAAATATTGGTCCTTCCTCTATAGCCCGTGTTGTTACATTTAGCGCATCCTTTATGCCGATAGATTAACTCTCCTTTTATATTTGCTCCTTTTAGTTGTTCAGGGGTAGGCTCATAAGCCTCTTTACATTCTAAGCATAGCTTTCTGATCAATCTCTGAGCAATAACTATCAACAAAGAAGGAGCCAGCATATACGGCTCAACGCCAATATCCATAAGGCGGCTTGCCGCTGAAGGAGCATCATTAGTATGCAGGGTAGTTAAAACCAAATGGCCAGTAAGCGCTGAACGAATGCAGATCTGGGCAGTTTCTAAATCCCTGACTTCACCTACCATCATAATATCCGGGTCCTGACGCAAGAAACTACGCAAGGAGGCGGCAAATGTAAGCCCAACTTCCGGCTTGATCTGAACCTGATTAATTCCATCCATTTTATACTCTACCGGATCTTCAACGGTAACGATATTCTTCGATGCATTCTTAATCTCATTTAAAATCGCATAAAGAGTAGTTGACTTTCCACTGCCGGTAGGGCCGGTAATAAAAACCAAACCATACGGCTGATTGATTGCTTTACGTATATGCTCCAACTGCTTAGTGTCAAAACCGGCGGAATTTAAATCCAGGACTTTGTTGCCGCGATCCAATATCCTCAATACCGCCTTCTCACCATAGATAGTCGGAATAACAGATACGCGGATATCAATCGGCCGGTCATTAATACGCACTAAAATTGCTCCGTCCTGCGGAAGGCGTTTTTCCGCAATATCCATTTTTGCTAAAATCTTTACGCGAGAAACAATCGGCAGATGCAGATGCTTTGCCGGCGGAGGTATTTCACAAAGTCTTCCGTCAATCCGATACCTTAAAGAAGTCTTTTCTTTAAAAGGCTCAATATGTATATCCGAGGCACCTTCTTCAATTGCCTGTCGAATAATCAAATCCACTATTTTGACAACAGGCGCTTCTTCGGCACGGGCGATTAACTTGTCCAAGCTTAATTCCTGGCCTAAATCATCCCCCGTATCCTGCGTTGTTGTGTCAATATTATAACTAGACTCAACAGCATCACGCAACATCGCAGACTTGCCATAGAATTCTTCAATCGCCTTCTTTATATCCGAACGCGTGGCAATAACCGGATTAATTTCGCAACCCGTAAGTTTTTTTAAATTATCTATAAGAATAAAATCCAGCGGATCAAACATCGCCACTGTAAGCGACCTAAGCGTACGCGATAAAGGCAATACGTAATTCTTAAACGCAAACTCCTGCAAGACCAAATGCTCCAGCCCCTGGCCAGCCACTGGTTTAAGCATGCCCGTGCCAAGGGTAAAGAAAGGAACATTCAGCTGCTTTCCCAACGCAGCTACAATTTGGTCCTCTTTTACCATATCCAGCTTGATTAATATCTCACCCAACCGGCCAGACTCCTGCCTTTGAACACTAATAGCCTTTTCCAGCTGGCTAGGTGTAATCAAGCCTTCTCTTATAAGAAGTTCGCCTAGTCTTAAATACTTATCTTTTTGCATTCTTATCGCTTTTTATCGAAATTATTCAAGCTAGAATTAACCAAATAATCACGGTTAACGTGAGTAACTGCACTCTGCTCCCGGATAGGCAGGCTGAATCTTTGCATTTGCTCTAACTTTAACTGATTGTCTTTAACTATGCGGGGAGTAATAAATACTAAAAGCTCCCTTTCTCTATCCTTATCTTTATTCTTATGCCTGAACATAGCGCCGATTATAGGAATATCTCCTAAGACAGGCAATTTAGTAATAGTTTCAGACCTGTCATGACGAATCAGGCCGCCGATAACCACAGTCTCGCCATCTTTAATTCTTACTGTTGACTTAGTAGAACGCTCTTCAGGATCCTTATATGAAGTGCTAAAAGTACTGGCAGTAGCATCCTTCACGCTAGGATAAATAAACATGGTAATCTCTCCGTTGTCGGAATTGATCTGCGGGGTTACCCTAAGCGACACACCAGTCTCTGTTCTTTCAGCGCTGGTAGTAGTTGTTGAAGCTGTGCCCTGGCCTTGAGTATCAGTAATCTGGCCAATCGCTTCATCGGTAGTAATCTTGATCTCCGCGGTTTCATTATTTAAAGTCATAATCCTTGGCCTGGCCAATACCTTAGTATCAGCTTGCGTTTTCAAAAAGTCCATTTGTACCTGATAGGGATTACCTGTGGCTGTGCCGTCGCTATCAATTGAACCTGGGTTAATACTTATAGTTCCCTGGCCGGCATTAAAAATCTTGCTCCAACTGCCAAAAGGAAATCCCGTGCTTGCAGAAGCCCCATAGAGGTACATCGTAAACGGAGATTGGCTATATTTCATTCCCAGTTTATCTACCGTGTTCTTGCTCACATCAAGCATTTCCACCTCTAACATAATTTGAGGAACTTCAATATCAAGAGAGGCAATTACCTGTGCGATTACCTTCATACGTACAGAGGTGTCTGTAACAATCAGGCTATTGGTACGGTAGTCTTCAACCAATGAGCCGCTCGAAGAAAGTAATTTCTTTACAGAATAGGTAATTCCGGACTCCTCTTCTGATTTCCATTTGCCACTTGTAGTGTCACTTGAACTACTGCTA
>CAYRUB010000032.1:0-3774 GCA_964427405.1 uncultured Planctomycetales bacterium
TGTATTCAACACCCAGGCGTTCCACTGAATCATTGATAAAGGCGATTTTCATACGCAATTTAGCTTATCATTAAACAATGTTAAATCGGAAATTGAATCCGTTAACACCACCTTATCCTTGCCCCTGACACAAAACCCCTGCCCGCAGTATTTGCCGATCTGGGAGTCGTATTTATAAAAATCGCAAACAGTTCCAAAACTGATAAGTAATGTTCTCGCTGGAATTTTTGGGTTCCTTAATTGTCCCGGTATCAGTATATTTATCGGTACACATCTTAACTTGGTTAATAAATTATCGCTTATAAAATTAAAAAATAATCTGAAAAGCAGATATATAGCCGCCAGGGACCTGTTTTTTTTCACTAATACTTTATATTTATCCAGGGATTTTTCAAAATCTTTTAATTTAAAAACAGTATCAAAAACAATATACCCATTGTTACTGCTCCTGATTAAGGCTATGTGCTGAAAATTATAACACCTGCGTATCTTAAAAATAGACAGCAACGCATAATATAGCTTCTGAAACAGAAAAATACTTTTCCTGTTTATCTTACCGTTGCTTTGTCTCTCAACTAAATCTATGAGCTCATCCGGCATGAGCAATTTGCCTAAAAAAGGCTCCTTGCCAGCCGAACCTAAACATGAAAGAGTGGCAAAACTTACATCTTTGATAAAATGGCTTCTTATCGCAAATTCGATTATTTCATTTATCTGATCCTCGTTTATCCCTTGAGCTATGGTTACATTCAGGCCGGTCGAGATATTTAATTTATTTAAATTATCCAGTGCCTTCATCTTTAAATCTATTAGATTCTGGCCGCGTAACTTTTTATAGATTGTATCGTCAAAACCGTCAAACTGGAGACTAACATAATCCAAACCACAATCTTTTAATCTTTTAAGATACTCAAGGTCGGCAATCTTGATACCATTAGTATGCATATTTACAAGATTACCGTAACGCTTAATTAACCTTATCCATTGCTCAAGGTCTTCTTGCAAGGTTGACTCAGCGCCATATAAATAGAATCTGCAAGACTTATTCTTTTTGATTATTTCCCTGAACTGAGATATCGGAATATCGTTGGCATTGCTCTGATTTGGTTCCAAGAGACAAATAGGGCAGTTTAGATTACATCTATTGCTTAAATATATATAATACCTTTTCTGTTTCATCCTGTCCGGCATTACATTAAAATAATATTCCGTAAGCCCTTCATAATACCAGGGGTGCCTTGAGACGGTAAGATCAAAAACCCCATGCGCAGGACAGGACTTCTTCATATGTATTTCCTGGCCCGTACTTATTAAATATGCCTTTATCTTTTCATGGCATTTAGGACAGGTGCTGTAAGTTTCTCTGATAACTTCTTCGTTTTTATCAATCACCTTACCGCCTTTTTTAAAAAATAACCGTAGCGCCAAAAAGCCCCCGCGCGCAACAAGCGGGCATTCAAATCAAAAGCAAGCAGGTTACGCAATATAACTATGATCGCCGGACCAAAAACCACCGGGAAATACCTGTAAATCTTTTTCTTGATGATATACCGACTCAACTTCCTGGGCAAGAGATCAATTAAATAAAATAAAATCTGGAATCTAATGGAATCCTGGTTAACGCCGTCCCCGCCTATAGCAAACGATGTTACATTAATACCTTCTAAAATTTCCTCATACCTATCGGCAGTCAACCAATTGTTTTGCCTTGCCCTGCGCGTAATAGCGGTATTAGGATAATACCTTAGCATATAATAATAGATCCGTTTTGGTTTTATTTCAGTGTATTGCAATGCCGAACTAATTATATCCTCCTCTGTTTGTCCGGGCAAATTGAATATACTATCGGTCATCAGATGGATCCTTTCTTTCTTTACCAGTTCAAGCGCCCTGCTCATCAAATCACTATCGACATTCCTATCCAGGATTTTTTTTCTGATCTCCTGGCTCCAGGATTGTATTCCCATGTCAATAGCGTAACAACCGGCGGACTTAAGATATCTGACAGAATCTGAGGTAATATGTCCAGGGTACATAACACATCCAAATCTAAGTCCTATTTTATTCCTGTACTCATGAGAAAACTCTTTTAGCCAATCTATGTTATAACCGAAACAATTATCCAGAAAAACTATGAATTTCATTTTATATTTTTTCTTACTTATAATTAACTCATTTATTACATTTTGAACGCTGCGTTGCCTTACATATTTACCCTTTCCTTTATATATATCCTTAAGATATGAATGGCAGCAATAACTGCAGCTATATGGACAGCCGCGGCTGGCTGAGGTAATGTATAATCCACCTCTTTTAAAATGCGGACTTATTTTATAATATACATCTGTATCCGGCAGGGGCAGGGAATCCAGGTCTTCGATCAAAGGGCGGATTTCATTCTGGATGATCCGGCCGTCTTTCTTGAACCAGATGTTTTTGATTGAATAGTCGATTTGTCCCTTTTGAAGGCTGTTAGCCAGTTCAAGCATAGGGTATTCTCCTTCCCCTACACAGACCATGTCCACAAAGTCGTTCTTGATCACCCGCTCAGGCACAGAGGTAGGATGGATCCCCCCGAAGATGATCGGTACATCCATCTCCTGCTTGACCATCTTAGCCATGGTACAGGCCCACTGATAGAAGTCAGTGACCACTGAGATACCGATTAAGTCTGGCTTATAGGCCTTAAGCTCCGAGATCAGCCTCTTCTTGTAGTCAAAGACCCGGCTTAACCATTTAACCGAGATAATATCGTCGGCAAAAAGCTGAGGGTCCATGAATAATTTAGTCTGATGGCCTCCTGCCTCAAGTACCGGGATTATATATTGCATGCCGATCTGCTGGACAGAATCATTGATAAAGGCGATTTTCATTTGCTTGGGGATAAAAAGATATCTTTTAATCTTTTTGAAATAAATTTCCTATACCTAACCAGGCTTATATGCAATGACCAGTTATATCTGTATGGTATTCTTAACCAGTTAGAAAATATGATAGTGATAAAATAAGGCAAGGAGGGAAAAAAACGAAAAAGCTTACGTTTTATAATAAAATCGTTTAGAGACTTAGGAAAATACAATAAAAAAGCAAAAAAAGTCTGTAATTGTCTCAGGTCCCGGGTTAAATTATCTCCACCGCTGACAAACGCTTTCACATTCACGCCTTCCTCTAAACTCTGGACATCCCTATCACTTAACTTAAAGAAGTCACGAGAACATTCAATGATTTTGGTCTTCGGATAATGCCTAAAGCCAAAACAATATATCTTCATAACCCTATTCTCATTATGGAACTTTATCAAATCGACTATTTCATCTATTCCTTGATAAGGAGCGCCTACGATATTATCGGTAATGATATTTAAGCCATATTGCTTTAGTATACGAATTGATTGCTCTAACTGTCCGATAGAAACTCGCCTATTGAAAACTTCTATATTGGTCCTTTCCCGGATTGACTGAATCCCTATTTCTACATCATGACAACCAGCGATCTTGAGAAGTTCTGCCTTGTGATCTGTAACTGTGTTAGGATGGACAAAACAGGCAAAAGGCAAACGCACTTTATCGGCATATTGACAGGCAAATTCTTCCAACCAATAGATATCATGAAAAAGCATATCATCGTCATGGAAGCGTACCATCCTGGCTTTAGATCTCCCCTTAATAATAGATAGTTCGGAAATAACATTCTTAACACTACGGCTCCTGACGTAGGTTCCTTTATCTTTATACAATCTTTTTAGATATGAATGGCAGCAATAACTGCAAGCAT
>CAYRUB010000033.1:0-3672 GCA_964427405.1 uncultured Planctomycetales bacterium
AAAGCCATAGCGACACCTCCTTATAGGATAACCTTATCAGAAATTTCCGTAACAATTGGTATGCGGCAGTATATGCCTAATGCAGCCTGCATAATGCCCCAAATGGAGACTAAAAGGAATAAGGCATAGCCGAATACCCCGATTAACCAGCCTAATAAAGGTATTATTGAGAGTATGAAAGCCGCAACTTCCATGACAAAAAGCACCAAACCCTGTCTTGCGTGATAAAGGGCGAATTTGTTATCTTTTTTTAAAACCAGGCTAATTATGCAAAGAAAGGAAACATATGAGATTATGGCAAAGAATTTGCCCTCTCGTATTACTTCTTCATCTTGTAGTTTTGTCATGGTTATCCTTTAGGTTACTTATTAACTTCAAGTAAGGAATCCATAGCGCCGTAAGGATTCAATTGTTTCAATGGGTTACCGGGGTCTTCAGTCCAGTTTCCATCAATTACAAAGCGATAACGGTATTTACCGTTGTCAAGGTTCATGCTTTTACTCCAACAGCCGTTATTTTGCTCCATGCGGCTATTTTCATCCAGTTTCCAGTTATTGAATTCGCCAGCCAGATAAACTTCTTTTGCGTCCGGGGCGTTGACCCTAAGAGTGATTTCATTTAATTTGGGCAAGGTTTCTTTTAAAATTTCATTCATGCGTTTTTCTAGAGTTTTTTCAGTAACCTGTTCGACCGGATGGTTTTCCTGGGTGATGATTTCGCGCGAAAGGCTGAAATAATCCTTTGCTCCGCGGCAGTATTTATCATAGGTAAATACGTGCAGTCCTTCGTTCTGTGCCTCTTTTAATTTTACGTTTACATGAATGATATTAGAAAATAACTTATTCTGGTAATCGGTTTTGATTTTATCCAGCATCTTAAATGAATGCTGCAGACGTGAATCAAAATTTGTGACTAAAACCTGGAAATCTACATCGTGATTTAATCTTTCTTTGACCAGATTAATAATACTGGTTAATTGGCTTAAACCTTCCAGGGAAAATCTACTGGCTTCAACCGGGATGATAATCTCGCTTGCTGCGCGGATGGCGTTAATGGTTAATATCCCTAAGTTCGGCGGGCAGTCAATTAAGATATAGTCGTAGTTGTTCTTAAATGTAGTTAAAATATCGCGCAGCCGGCTTTCGCGCCCGATTTCGCCGCTTAATTCCTGTTCCAGAGTGCTTAAGATCAGGCTGGATGGCGCAATATCAAAATTCTCGTCTAAATTCTGGATGATTTCTTCCAACTGGCATTTTTTATGCGTAATTTTAGAAAGCACATTATAAATACTTAAATCAGCCTTGATATTCAGGCCGCTGGTTGCGTGCGCTTGCGGGTCAAGGTCAATAAGCAGGACTTTACGGTTATTAGATGCAAGTGCCGCAGCTAAATTTATGGATGTTGTTGTTTTACCGCAGCCGCCTTTTTGGTTAGCGATTGATATAATACGCATGAGCAATTCCTCCTTAAGGGAATAGAGTTATTTAACTACCTTTATATTATCTATGTAAATGATTCCAGATTTTTCTTTCGCATTCCATTCTTCAACACTAAAAGCTAATAATTTCATTTGCTCCCAATCATTAATTTTTGCAAAGCGGCTTAAAGCAATCTCATGGTTTGTCCATTTACTTGAGATATCTTTTACATAAACCTCGGCCGTTTCGTTAAAACGGTTAAGAAACTCTATCTTTATTGCAATTATGTCTTTAGGGTTGGCTTTTCTTGCCGCAAAAGACAAAGTTTTATATTTGGATAGATTTAACTGCTTAAGATTTAGCGAAAATGTTTCTTTTTTGGCAGGATCAAAATTAAAGTTAAGTTTCGCCGTATCCTGGAATAAAAATAAGGCAATCTGCGAGTTATTATTGCGGTAATTAAGGCTGGAATATGCGATACCGCTGCCCAGCCCTAAAATCAGCAGAAATCCGACGAGGAATAACTTGCGGATTGGTTTAGGATACGACTTTGACTTGCGTTTTTTCTTCGATGATTTTGAAGAGGCATCCAGATAAATATTAGCCAGATGCTCATAGATTTCTTTCTTATCCATTTGAATTTATTTTATAACACAAAAGCTAAGCTGTGTCAAGGGTTTAGATACGCTGGCGCATCCTGATTGATCAGTTTATAGAAATTAGTCAGGTGGAGCCGGAACAGCCGGTCAAATGAGCCGTCAGGATCTTCTCCTGCCCACCAGAACCAATCACTGCCTTCCAAAATATACATTTGTTTCCAGGCGAGTTCGTTTACCGGCTCTTTAGCTTGTTCTAGTGCTTTTCTGGCATCTGCCAGGTATTCCCAGCACTTTACTTTACTGGGGTTGCCTATCCATTTTCCGAATTCTCCGTAAATCCATGAACCGGCGCTTAAACGCTTGATTTCAGATTTTGCCGGATTAAGCTTTAAGTATTCACTCACGGTTGTAGTTTTTACAAAATCACTATCTGAGATGCGCTGGTAAAATAATTCCAGGAAGTCATGGCCGTCATTGCGAAAAAACTCCCAGGCGTTTTCTCCGTCCATGGCGATAGTAACCAGGGTATCCTTGTTTTTAAAGGCCTTGTCAATATTTTCTAAATGCGCCAGGAAGTTATTTACCGCATCTGTTTCCTTCATGCTGTGATAATTAAAACCGATTAAATCCGATAGATTGCGGTCGCGGAAAACAATATTAAGTTCGCCGTCCTTCCTTTTTAATAAATGCGGCTGATATAGCAGCCTGGTATCACGTTTCTTCAACTTTAAAGATTTAAATAGAATCGCTTCGTCTGCAACGATCCATTTTATTCCGGATTTAATGATAAATGGCAGGATGTGTTCGCTTACCGCTTCTTCCGACGGCCACATGCCTTCTGGAGCGCTGTCAAATCTTTGTTTATAAAATTCTACTGCGCTATCGATATGTTTTTTTGCGTCTAGGGGGTAATTAAAGTCTTTTTTGGGCAAGATTGTTTTTTTGTTTGCTTCTTTGGCAATATTGGTGCTGCATAATAAAGGTAAAATCGGATGGTAATATGGCGTAACGCTTATTTCAATCCGGTTATTTTGTTTATAAAGACGATATGCGGGAATAATTTCTTTTAATATGAGCAGCTGTTTATCTAAAACAATCTGCTTGTCCTCTTCACTAAAAAATCTCTCTTTGGCGCATATTTTTTTAAGCTCGGTAATATTCTGGCGGAATGACGGGTCAATCCAGGCTAAGTTAAAGTAAAGCTGCAGGTCGAGATAGTCTTGAGTAGAAAATTCCTGGCCGCGTTGTTTTTTAAGGTAAAGCTCATAATAACGCACAAAGGTGGAGATCACCCTTTCTTTGTTTATAGAGAAAAAATTCTGCAGGATGAAATCTTTGTCCTGTTTAGTCAACTCGCTTGCGGGTTTCTTGGTTAGTTCGCTGAATTTGTCTTTTACCAGGTCATTATTATAGTCTTCTACCTGTTCGAATAAAGACGGGACGACATTAAAGGTTTGTTTAATCTTAGGGAATTTTTCCAGGATTTGCACCATGTCCAGGTAATCCTTGACCCCGTGCAGCCTGACCCAAGGTAAGCCGCTCTCTTGAGTCAAGAGATTCTTATAGTACGGCTGGTGCATGTGGAAGATAAAAGCTAAATTTACCATTTTGGTTTGAGAACCGTCCCTGGTTATTAAAAAACCCTCGGAGGATTT
>CAYRUB010000034.1:0-3334 GCA_964427405.1 uncultured Planctomycetales bacterium
CAATTAATACGCCGATAAAAATCCAAAGTTTAGAAATAATCCTCATTATATTTTCCTCCCTTCTGCCAAGAGCTCCGGAGCATGTTTTTGTAAATATTTTATTACCAAAGCAGTTACAATTGCCTCTACCCATCCAAAAACCAGAAGATGTTCCCCCAACATAACCGGCAAAGCAACATTTAAACCATAAGGGCAATAAAGGGCCTGGCCGCTTGCGGTTTTATATAGCAGCGGCTGAATACCAAACATAAAACCGGCAATACCTGCGGCAATATTAAGCGCTACATAACCGGCAATACCTGCGGCAATAACTCTCCTCTTTGAATCTATGGGAACATTACAACTAATCGCCTTATAAATATAATATCCGGCAAAAGGAAGCACAAACGCCATATTAAAACAATTTGCGCCTATAGCAGTAATTCCGCCGTCTCCAAATAATAACGCCTGGATTACAAGCGCTACCGTAATGGCAATACATGCAGCCCATGGCCCAAGAAGTATTGCCACAAGCACCCCGCCCACCGCATGGCCGGTAGTACCGCCGGGTATCGGCACATTAAACATCATAATCACAAAACTAAATGCCGCCCCTATTGCCAATAAAGGTACCTGCCTGGCATTAAGAGTTTTCTTAACAATACGCGAAGCAGCTGTCCATATCGGAAACATGACTAAATAAAACAACCCACATGTCCCCGGCCCAAGATACCCGTCTGGTATATGCATTTACCCCTCCTAAAAAGTATACACTCCGGTTAAAACTACAGAATCATTGGCATCCGTATTAATTCCGGACACCACTCTTTGATAAGCCAATAAAAACTGCACTTTATCACATGACCAGCCAATACCCGGAGAAATAATCAAATAGTTTGAGTCGGTTGAAGCAACCCTTTCCCCGTCCTGCCAGGTATCCCCCTGTACATACCCATTCGCCTCAAGCATCAGGTTAAAACCTTTAGGCAGAAAATATTCTACCCCCACGTCATAGTTAGCATAACTGGCGTACCTTGTCTTTACCCCATCAACCATGACTTTTTGCGGAAAACTAAAGATAGCATCAGCATGGAATATAAATGGCTTCAGCTTTTTGCTTAGGTTAAAACCAAACCCGGGATCCCAGGAACCAGTACCCATAGAATCAGTTTCTAACTTATCTGGATTTAAATGCTGGTATTTGCCGGTAGGCATTTTAAGCTGGAACATGCCCACTAAATGAGGAATCCACCCTTTTTCCTCCAAAGCGCAATAACGCAGGAACAAATAGCTATCCCCAAAACCGCTCTTACTGGCACTGGCACCATCTACCCTAGCGTAATTCTGCTGGTAAACTGCCTGAGCATCAATCTCTAACCTATCGGTAATACCATATTGCATAAATAACTGCTCCTGATATTGATACTGCTTATCCCCTTTATTTAAACTGTGATATTTACCGTCTGCATCAAAAGTACCCCTTGTCCGGTTGTAAAATAAAAATGGCTGTATCACAAGCTCGCCTTTAGCGCAGAGTGGAGCTGTCCAAGTAGTAAGCGTGCCTGCCGAAACAGGATTCCACTCCTCCTGCACCAACACATCTTGCGCGTAAGAAAAGGCAATAAAGCAACTTGACAAAACCATCATGATTAAAATCAGACGTAGCATTTTTACTCCTTTCTGTGCTATTAAAAAATATTTCGTGCTACTTATAACCAAAAAAATAATATCTAGATTCCATTGCCTGCGCTTGACATGCTTAATGTCCCATGCTTAACCCCCTTTACTGATTTTAAGCTATCCGCCAACCTCTGGGCCTGCTTAGGGTTCCCTTTTACCGCGATTATCTCCAAACAATTATTGTGGTCTAAGTGGATATGCTGGGAAGAAATGATAAGCTCGCCAAAATCATGCTGGATATCCATAAGCTTATTTACCAGTTCTCTCTTATGGTGGTTATAAATTAAGGTAACTGCCCCGGCAATCTCATGATTACCCTGCCACTGCTCCTGAATCAGTTCCTGGCGGATTAAATCACGGAAGGCCTCGGAACGATTGGTATACTTCTTGTCCTTGATCAAGCGGTCAAACTTAATCAAGAGATCCTTCTCTATTGAAACCCCAAAACGCATTAACGGCATAATTTTTTCCTTAAATGATGTGCTACTAATTTAAAAATAGTAGCATATCAGGTTTTAACTGTCAAGGCCTCTTTTTTCAAAATAAAGAAAACCGGGATAGCCAGCAATTCAACAGCAATACTTATTACTATAACCGAGAATATAGAATGCTCATAAAGCAGGCCGCAAAGCGCACTGCCGATAAAAATTGCCAGGCCATAAGCAGTATTAAATATTCCGTAACCCGTCCCCCTCTTCTTTAGCGGAGTAAGGTCGGCAATCGCGGATTTCATAACTGTTTCATGTGCCCCCATAACAATTCCCCAGATAATTGCGCCAGCCAAGGCGAATGAAAACTTCGTCGAGAAAACAAATGCGGGTATAAATAACGAGAGAACAGGGATAGCAATCAAGGTAATCAGGCCGGCCTTTTCATTATCACGCCTGGCTTTAAAAATATCATATGCCTTACCAATAATTAAAGCCGCTACGGCATCAACCCCCATGGCTAAAGCATAAAACAAAGGGATCTGTGCATCACTTAAGACGTGTTTGGCCTTAAAGTGATACCCGATTAAAGCAAAATTAGCAAAACCAAGGGTAGTTATAAAAGTAAAAACAGTATAAATCCAGAAAACTTTGCTTAGTTTATCTGTTTCCCGAGGTTTAGTTACAGAAACCTCTAAAGTTTCCGGATTAGGCACACGCCGATAAGCAAAGCTGATACAAAGCATAACCAATATCAAGGGAATCCAAAGCAATGAATACCCATGCTGATAATCTATTAGCGACCTATCCCCTTTACCGAGAATCACAAACAGTACGGTAAAAATTAATGGGCCAATGATTGCACCGATCTGATCAAGCACCTCAGCTATGGCAAAACCAAAACCTGTTCCTACCTGTTTAGTGGCTTGAGACAGGATAGTATCTTTTGCCGGGCTGCGCAAGGCTTTACCCAATCTCTCTATAATAATAAAAACAACTGCCACCTGCCAAATTCCGGTTAAAGCAAGCAACGGCACGCTAACCAATAAACCATAACCGATAAAAGTAAATAACCAATACGCTTTGGTCTTATCGGAGAAATACCCTGAGGCCAGGCGTATGGCATAACCTAAGAATTCGGCGACCCCGGCAACCAAGCCCACTATCGCGGCATTTGCTCCCAGGGTTTTAAGGTATGGGCCATTGACGCTGCGCGCCCCCTCATAAACCATATCACCAAAGAGGCT
>CAYRUB010000035.1:0-3031 GCA_964427405.1 uncultured Planctomycetales bacterium
CTGCGATTATATTCAAGCATTTGCAAATTTGCGCGCCAAGACTGAAAAACACGATAAATACCGCTGACCTTACGAAACATCCCAAACTGCTGATGTTGAAATATCTTTTCCCCAAGATATTTCAACCGTTCAATGACATGAGTTAACACATCCTGCCTACCCCTATCTATCTCCGCGGAAATAGAAATTCCTTCTGCCTCATCAGATCCTTCTTCAAGTGATTTACGCACCCACCCAATATTTACATAAAGATCCGGCTTCTTTTCAAAATTAAGCTTAATAAAAAATAACGTGCCAAAAGAAAGTGATAAATTCTTCCGGTAAGGAGAGACGCTATTTATCAGCGCATTGGACAGCTTACCCCTAGCCTGCATGGCCATGGTATCGAGCGCTTCGGAGTCAACAAAAAATATCTCATTAAAGATGCGTTTTTCTTCCTCCCCCAGAAGCCGCGCCAATTTATCCATGGCTTCAAGGCTGAGCGATACATATCCAGATTGATTACCAAAAAGGCAAGGAATTTGCCTTAACCTTTTGTTAAATGCAAACGGCGTACGATATATTTTTTCAGTGCTATACCGGTATTCGCGGTTAATCGGATCAAAATATGTTTCTCTGCGGTTGCCTTTACCGACTATATATCTGTCCAGCGGGACAACAACCTTACCACGCTCACGAACTAATATTTTCTTCTGCAATATCAATGTAGAACGAATTGTTGCAGAGCCTGTTATTATCAGATATATACCGAGCGACTGCAGGGATAACGAATAAGCTATAAATACAGGTAACCCCCACTCAAAAGATGGGATAATTGCATAGAACATCTTAAGAATTGCTACACTAAACAAATCCCAAATACAAAATAATCCCAATGGCGCAAACCCGAGCAATCCTATAATGCTACCGGAAAGAATAAGCAATAAACCAAAATATTTTATGAGGCGATTCCCGGAAACCGACAGATTAACAGCACCCAAAGGAGAGCTGGACTTTGCCTTTGGCAAAATAACAACAGGATTTTCCCTTACCAATGTTAAATAGTTTATGGCTCCACAACCCTGGGAAACCGGATTAAGTAGTTCTTCCATATTGATATTTCTTATGTCTAAAAATGCCGCTTTAGGATCAGAGGCATCTGCAGCATGAAACTGTACGCCTCCCTTTTTCATGGTAGCTGCCATCTTACGGGCAATGATCTTGGCTTCCCCCTCACCCAGAGTCTCCAGCATCCTAACGCTTATAATCACATCAAAAGAACCTAACCTGCCGGTAAGATACTCTTGGGCATCCCGCATTTCCACTCCCCAACCAATTTGCCGCAAGACCGCCGCTGGAAATTTTGCTTTTTCTACACCGATAACTTCAGCCTGATGCTCCTCTTTAAAGTATTTCAGCAGTTCCGCAAACCCACAGCCGATTTCAAGTATTCTTTTACCTGCTAACGGACCGGCTATTTTTAACAAAGGATCAATTAAGAATTTGTAATTTTCGTATACTATTTTAGGAACATAAACCGGAAGACCATAAATTAATAATCGATCCTGCCAATAGCCTTCCCATTCGCCGATAAAAGGGCCGTATTTATTATCAAGCCTCTTCAAGAATTTATATCTTACCGACGTACTCGCCGGAGAACTTGCTGCCCGAGAAAGATACTTTTGCTTGATAGCCTCTAATATCTTGCGAGAAATTCCTTTTGTCGATAGACGATCAACAGCAAAATAACCGGTAATACGGGTGCCAAAAACCCTGTTGTTTTTAACCGTCCAGGCTAGTTTATTATTTCTAATCGCAATATTCTCACCGGGGATATCAATAGTGGCCAAATCACAAACCCGAAGCATAAATAATAATGCCCGGCCGTTCTTGCCATCCCGACCGTAAGAATATCCGCCTTCACCGGTAACTACCTCTGCTGCGGACAATCTTCTAAATTCTCCATTACTGCCAGGCTCTCTGCTATGCATAAACCCATCGCCATTATCAAAAATAGAAATCTTCATATACCCTTCGGCAGAATTGTCAATAACAGCCAACGCGATGCCTTCAGCAACATGCTGATTAATATTTTCCAGGGCACAAGCCAAGAAAGTAACCTTGTTATATATAAGCCTATCAATACCAAATAATTCTTTCATGAATCCGGAAGATCGAATCTTGTCAAAATCATCCCCTTCTTCAAAATGATGCATAACATTTATCGAAAGGTTGTTCATCTTATGCCCCGCAAACACCATAATCTTTATATCTTTAATTTTATTTTGCCGCCCAACAGCAGCATTAAAATTCTGCCATTTCGAAGTTCCATCAGCATAATGCGGCATTATTTTTAGGGTTTCATTTACGAATTCTTCGGTACTAATCGCCGAACTACTCTTTTTTTCTGTTGCTCCTGAATCTGATACCGCAGGGCCTTCTGCTGTCTGCAATCCGGCTGCCGGATTAGTTAATTTTTTGACAGACAGGAATACATCCAACAAATAAAAATTACTTTCATATAAAACTTTTATATCTATAGGATAAGCCGCCTCGCCTACTCCTGGGAGCGGGAAAACATGCACACGCATATTATCAAACCAGTTTCTCTGCCAGTCTTTAACTGTGTAATTATCGCTATCAATGATCTTCACATCTAAATCGGTTTCTGAGGTTATCGGCCACGGCTCCAAAGAAATAAATCTTTTAAGTATGCCTCCATAGATATAGCAAGGAGGCAATAAACGACCTTTCTGTTCATACAACCACTTGACTTCCTTTAATACTATTTTAAGGTTAATATTTAACAACCAGAGGGACTGCAAGAATTCTTCAGATATACCACCAGGTACCCTCGCACGATACTCTAACATCACTTCTTGTGGTATAACTGAATCCTGCTGAGGTACAGAGCTGTCTGGTAATGGGCTTGAGGCAGATAACGACAAGGCGGCAACCGAAGAGCTGGAACGGCTTAAGAATTGCTCAAATTTTTCCACACCTGCCATACCCCGGGACCATTCCTTAAGTTCATTTTTATACACCAGAAGGT
>CAYRUB010000036.1:0-2966 GCA_964427405.1 uncultured Planctomycetales bacterium
GCGCACCCATATTCCTTAACCAGCCGCCTATGCCCCATACCCAATGACATAACGGGTCATATACAAATGTCGCCCAAAGCAAAGTAAAGACCAAAAAAGCAGAGAACTTCATTCGTTCCGCAAAAGCACCGATAATCAAAGCAGGCGTGATAATCGCGAACATCGCTTGAAAAATCATAAACGCCTGATGTGGAATTGTGCCGGCATAATCCGCGTATGGCTCTAAACCTACGCCATTTAAACCAAACCATCCTAACCCTCCCCAAAAACCTCTTCCCGGATGAAAAGATAAACTGTAACCGATCAAAACCCACTGAATACTTAAAACGCACATAATAATAAAACACTGCATCAAAACACTTAATACATTTTTACGCCTGACCATGCCTCCATAAAAAAAAGCCAGGCCTGGAGTCATTAACAACACCAGCGCTGATGAGATTAACACCCATGCTGTATCACCTGAATTCATCTTGTCCCTCCTCTATTAGGTTTCATTTTTCCTTTGATTAATCAAATGTGTAAAAAATTAACAAAAAAACTTACTTTAACCCGAGTTTCTCTCTTACCATCTGAGCATAAACTTTATTAATATGCCCTGTCCTAAACCATCTTTCAATAGTGGTAACCTGAAGATCCAACCTTTTAGAAAGGTCATGCAAAGTATACCCCCTCTCTTTCTTAAACCACAACACCTCTCTAATCAACTCATTATCTAACATTAATTCTATATAGCTGCATTCCCCCGCTCATCGGTCCGGATACGCACGGCATCATCAATGGTATAGATAAATATTTTTCCATCACCCATCTCGCCTGTATAGGCAGCCTCCCTTATTGCCTTAATTGTTTTGTCAAGATCCTGATCTTTCACGACAACCTCAATTTTTGTTTTCGGAAGTAAGGCTAATTTATATTCCTTCCCCCGCCACTGCTGCTTCAACCCCTTCTGTTTACCATGCCCCTCAATTTCGGTAATCATCATTCCAGGGTAACCTACTTTTTCAAATGCTGCACATACATCAGCAAGCTTTGTCGGCCGGATTATCGCTTCTACTTTCTTCATCTTTCAATTCCTTTCTCTTGATCGGCGCCTCCGGATTATCTACCGGAGGCGCCAGATAAAATCAGTTATTTAGAAATAGGTGTCTCAGAATTCCTATCAAGCTTTACCCCCGCATAGCCCGCAACCCCCATCTCAGGAACGTCTAATCCGTATATTTCTGCTTCAGGATCCGGCCTATGCCCACAAACTACATCAATCAATTTAAAGATTATAAATGAAATTATCCCAACATAAATAATATTGGAAAACACGCCTATGCACTGGGCAAAGAATTGCGAAGCATCGCCATAGAACAGGCCTTTTACCGTACCAGCAACACCATTCCATCCGTCACCATAGGAACCATCCGCAAATAACCCCAAGGCTAAGCATCCAAAGGCGCCATTAACTCCATGTACGGATATCGCGCCTACAGGATCATCCAGTTTAAGCTTACCTTCGACAAAATATACTGATTCAACTACCAATACTCCAGAAATCAAACCAATGATGCAAGCACTGATAGAATTAACAAATGCACAAGGCGCGGTAATTGCTACAAGGCCCGCTAACATACCATTACACATCATGCTCGGATCAGGTTTCTTGGTACGTACCAGCCACATCCATAAAGTAGCTGCCATTGCCCCCGTAGCCGAAGCCAGCATGGTATTAACCGCAACTATTCCTATGCGTAAATCCGTACCAGCTAAAGTAGAACCAGCATTAAAACCAAACCACCCGAAAGCAAGAATAAACGTACCAACAACTGCCATGGGAATATTATGCCCGGGGATAGCATTCGCACTGCCATCCTTATTAAACTTACCTATGCGCGGCCCTACAATCCAGGCACCGATCAAAGCGATCACGCCTCCGGTAAGATGCACTACAGAAGAACCGGCAAAATCCACATGGCCATGCCCTAACTGAAAATTCTGCCCTAACATTGCCAACCAACCACCACCCCATACCCAGTTACCGAATATCGGGTAAATTATCGTTCCTACAAAGACTCCGTAAATACAGAAAGAAAGGAATTTCCATCTTTCAGCTAATGCACCGGTAGGAATTGTCGCTGTCGTATCCATAAATACCATTTGAAATAGAAAAAGCACATACACAGCAACATCGTAGGAAGAGCCCTGAAGAAAAAACCCATTTAATCCAAACAAACCAAAAGGCTTACCGAATAAATTGATTGTAAATTCATGGTTTAAGCCCCCGTAACCACCCAAAGTGCCCAGAGCGCCTATACCACCAAACATTAAAGCAAAACCACAAACATAGAAACCTAACATACCTAAAGGATAAACCAAGAAATTCATGCCCATAGTATGCGCAACATTCTTAGCACGAGTCAGGCCTGTCTCGACCATAGCAAAACCCGGCTGCATAAACATAACCAGAAAACCGGCAAACAGCGTCCAAACAAAATTAATCGCTACCTTGTTATGCCCGACAGTATTGGCTAATTCATCCAAAGTAGGCTGGCCTGCTACAGCAGATGGCACATCTTTAGATGCGCCAGTGGCTGTCCCGCTGGCATCAGGTCCGGCAGCAAAAATAGAAACCACCGATAGAGCTAAAAACACCAATAACATACACGAAATTACTAGTCCATTTTTCTTTAAGAAACCTTTCACTTTCTTTTTCATAACTCACCTCCGAATAAAAACATACTATTTTCCTCCCCAAGGTTAAAATACATAGCTCAAATAAACTCCGCCGTAAAACCTGTTCTTCTGATTACCATTATTCTTATCGCTGATATTACCCCAAGGAATAGAATAATTGATATTGGGCTTACAAGTTAAATTCTTTAATAAAGGTATCGTAATTCCTGTCCCTAAAGCCGCATCCCCGCCTTTACCGCGATAATACTGTTTATTATTCATACCTACATGGCCTGAAAAATCCA
>CAYRUB010000037.1:0-2389 GCA_964427405.1 uncultured Planctomycetales bacterium
CCGAGGGTAAAAAACTTAATTCGCTTCATTTAATTTAATAAAACTGACCACGGCTATGGCTGCCGTATCTACACGCAAGACCCGCTCCCCAAGAGAAACCGGCAAAAACCCGGATTTTTTTGCCAGGTCAATCTCACCAGGAGCAAAATCACCTTCCGGTCCGATTAAGACTATTATCTTTTTGCACTCCTGACTAATGGCCTCTTTAAGAGTTTTACGCTTACCTTCTAAAGTAGGTATTAATTTTAAATCAAATTCATCTACAGAGGAAAGCACGTCCTCTAAAGTACTTACCGGTTTAATTTGCACAAGCCTGCTCCTATGGCTTTGCTTAACAGCGCTTAAAGCAATCTTTTTCCAACGCTCAAAACGCTCTGCTTTCTTTTGCTTATCTAATCTTACAATTACCCGTTCTGTTTCAAGCGGAATTATACATTCGACCCCTAATTGCGTAAGTTTATCCACGATATCGTCCATTTTCACTTGTTTGGGGATGGCACAGGCAACTGTTACACTCACCCCTGAACCCTTAGGAATTCTCTTCTCCTTTACCTCCAACTTTGCCGCTTCAGCCCCAATTTCAACCACCACGGCAATATATTCATTGCCGCAACTATCGAAAACTTCCACCAACTCAAGAGGCTTAATCCTAAGTACATCCCTCAAATGATGTAACTGTTCAGGATCATTTAATATAATGTATTTATCTTTTGCCTCGGCTGCGCCGACTTTATCGACGAAGAAACGATTCATTATTCTTTCTCCCTCTCAGAAAACACATCAGCCTCAAATATATAAAGCTCCGTGGCCTTGTCTTTCCAAGCGCCTTGAGCCAACCCGGCTTTATGAGCACAGAGGTTATTCAAAAACTCATCCTTACTCCAGCCGGTCTCCGTAGCCACCTGCGGCAGAAAAACCCCGCTTTGATAACCTTTACGCACAAGGACACCGTGTTTTCCCAATTCAATTTTATTCGCTGAATCAACTTTTTTTAAAGGCGATAACGCGGAGATCTCTATTTCTACATCCTTAAGTTCTGATAAAGTAAGCGCACTAAACCTAGGATCGTCCACAGCCGCCTCAACCGCCATATCTCTAACAGTTAGATAAAGAGGCTGACTTGCAGAAAGATTACCAATACAGCCCCTTAACTCACCTTTTTTATTAAGCGTAACAAAAGCACCCATTTCCTGCTTTAACACCGGTTCAGTTTCACTCACTTCCATTTTCTTGCCGGTCTGCAGGTACGTATTAATCGATTCTCGGGCAATCTCAAGAAGTTTCCTTCTTTGCTGATTATTCAACATATGAGCTCCTTCCGGATTATAAACGATAATACTGGCATAACCAACGGTCCATTGGCCAGTAGCAGCTTCACCTGTTACTATCGCAGAGTTAGTATGATTTAATACCTCCACTTTATCATAGCCGGTTTCTTTTGCTATGTTTAAAGCAATCACCGCAGCAAACCCCCCGCAAGCTTGAGCCTTTGCATCACGCAAAGAATAATACAGCCCCTCATAATCCATTTTCTTAATCAGTTCCAGCGTAAACATATCTATTTGATCAGCCTCTTTAAGGTCATAACCATGATATAAATCTGTAGATACCACTAATAAAACATCTTTGCGGCTGCTTATAGCTTCCTTAATTATAGAAGCAATTTTCTTACAGTTGGCCAGCGAGCAATCTCCTATAACCACCGGGACAATTTTAAAATCACCAAGCACGCTCTGCAAGAATGGCAGCTGTACCTCAACTGAATGCTCGCCGCTAAAAGCGGTTTCATCAACAAAGATATCCGGCCCCTTACCAACCAAGAGACTGACAAATTCATCATCAATTTTCAATGCACCAAGGCTGGTTTCAAATGCTCCCTTAGGATAGATAGCCGCGCCAGCAAAAGGTTTATGATGACTGGTACCAAGGATAATTACGGTTTTATAAGGTCTACTCTTAATAAGTTTATAGCCGTATGCGGCGGTTGGGCCTGAATAGCCATAGCCCGCGTGCGGGCTGATAAGGACAAAAATTCCTCCGGATATTGGATTAATAACAGCTTTTTCCAATAATTTATCTAACATCGCTGATAATTCTTCTTTTTGGAGTGGATAAAACTGCCCGGCAAATTCAGGCTGTTTTACGGAAGCCGAACAATTTAGACAAAAAGAAAAAATAAAAATTTGAATTAAGAGGATTATTCTGTATAGCATGGTGTGGTTTTAAATTCTTTATTTATAAACTCTTAGCGGGTGACAATATCAAAGTGGAGCTGGGGAGAATCGAACTCCCGACCCCCTCGTTGCGAACGAGATGCTCTCCCAACTGAGCTACAGCCCCTATATGGTTATTTAATTTAACATATTTCAAGGCACTTATCAATTCAAAA
>CAYRUB010000038.1:0-2296 GCA_964427405.1 uncultured Planctomycetales bacterium
TAGGCTTTCTGTGGAAGGCTATTGCAGCATTAGTGGTAAGCTAAAAAAAGAGATAATTGTAAAATAGTTGTATTTTAGGGAGTATTTAATATCTCTGTTCCCTAAAAATTGCTTGACAAATGATACTATTGTGGTATCATTAACTTAAACTTAAAAGGAGGTGATTTAAATGGGTGTAACAATTAGATACATGCTTAGGCCGGTGGCTCACTGTAAAGAGGGCTGCAGTAGGTTGTCCCGGGTATGACGTTAAACTGCCCACTTACATTTAAATAACTTCGGAGATTTTATGAAACTTATCACTAGAAATACAGACTATGCAATACGTGCGCTTTGTTATATTTCAAAACATAAAACCGTTGTAGCGGTAGAAGAACTTGTCGAAAAACTTGGAGTCCCGCGTTCATTCATGCGCAAAATTCTCCAACAGTTGAACAAAGAAAGAATCTTAGGGTCTTTCAAGGGGCAGGGGGGTGGGTTTAAATTAAAGGTCCTCCCTGAGAAAATTTATATAATTGAAATAATGCGCATTTTTCAGGGGCACGTAGAATTAAACGGGTGTTTTCTAAAAAAGGATGTTTGCCCTAATAAAGGTAAGTGCGTTTTAAGGAAGAAGCTGCGTTTGATTGAAGAGAATATGTTTAAACAGCTTAAAGAAATAACCATAGCTTCTTTAGTTTAAGGGGGTGCTCAATGTTTTGTTATCAATGCGAACAAACAGTAGGCGGTACAGGTTGCACAAAGCTTGGGGTCTGCGGTAAGAATGAAGATGTCCAGAGCCTGCAGGACACTCTCTTATATGGTTTAAAAGGTATTGCCGCTTATGCATATCATGCCCGAGAGCTGGGGGCTCATGATGAAGAAGTAGATGCCTTTATGCACGAAGCACTGTTTAAAACTGTAACCAATGTCAGTTTTGACCTAAATCAATATCTGGAGTTAGTATTAAAATGCGGGGCTGTTAATTTAAAGACTATGGAGATGCTGGATAAGGCGCATACGCAGAGATTTGGTAACCCTGTGCCTACTGCGGTTGAAACCGGAACCAAATCCGGACCGGGTATTTTAATTACCGGTCATGACCTGCTTGATCTTTATGAACTGCTTAAACAGAGCGAAGGAACCGGAGTAAATATCTATACGCATAGCGAAATGCTGCCTGCGCATGGTTATCCGGAGCTGAAGAAATTCAAACATTTAGTGGGTAATTATGGCGGCGCCTGGCAGGAACAGAAAAAAGAATTTAATGCCTTTAGCGGAGCAATATTAGCAACTACTAATTGTGTATTAATCCCGCCGGAGGGCACCTATTTGGATAGGTTATTTACCATAGGTATCACTGGTGTAGCCGGGGCAACGCATCTAAAGGGACGGGATTTTAAAGCCTTGATTGCAAAAGCAAAATCATTACCGGCCTTACCTGAGGCTCCCGGAAAAAAGATTATGACTGGTTTTCACCATACGGCGATCCTGGGATTAGCGGATAAGATTGTGGGTTTGGTTAAAGCCGGCAAGATTAAGCATTTTTTCTTAATCGGAGGTTGCGATGGAGCAAAATCCGGACGCAACTACTATACGGAATTCGCTGAACAAGTACCTAAGGATTGTGTAATTCTTACGCTTGCCTGTGGCAAGTACCGTTTTAACAAGCTGGATTTCGGCGAAATTGAGGGAGTACCCAGATTAATTGATGTTGGCCAATGTAATAATGCCTATTCTGCAATTCAGGTTGCGGTGGCTTTAGCTAAGGTGTTTAATTGCGGTGTGAATGACCTGCCTTTAACCCTGGTGCTTTCCTGGTTTGAGCAAAAAGCAGTTGCCATTTTACTTACTTTGCTGTATCTTAATATCAAAGGTATCTATATAGGGCCAACCCCGCCCGCCTTTATAAGTAAAAATGTTTTCGCTGTTCTGCAGGAAAAATTTGACCTACGTCTGATTAGCACACCTGATGAAGATTTAAAAACGATATTAAAGAAACAAACAGGAGGCCCAGCATAAC
Organism: uncultured Planctomycetales bacterium; assembly: GCA_964427405.1. Taxonomy (GTDB): domain Bacteria; phylum Omnitrophota; class Gorgyraeia; order Gygaellales; family Profunditerraquicolaceae; genus UBA6249. Next base: position 2,003 of record CAYRUB010000038.1, read on the forward strand.
AGATCTCAAGGATTTACTGCAAGCGCAGGCTGGAAAACCGAGAAGAAATAAGTTAACGTAAGATAAGGAGTAGCTGTATTTAACAAAAGGAGGATAGTATGTGTATGTTGAGATGTTGTCCTTTAATAACTATTGTGCCGATTTCGCTTTTTTTGACCGCTAGTTTTTTTGTTCTGTTTTCTTTGCGCAAGGTAACAGAGAAATGGCTTAGGGTTTTTGGCCATCTAGCAGTCAGTTTTCTTTTGTTGGCGGCGCTGGTTATTTTTTCAGGTGCAGTCTCTAATTTGACTAAAG
>CAYRUB010000039.1:0-2256 GCA_964427405.1 uncultured Planctomycetales bacterium
ATCGTGTTTTTCAGTCTTGGCGCGCAAATTTGCAAATGCTTGAATATAATCGCAGGAAACGTTATTGGAAATTGCTCGATGAGTTTGAGAAAAGGTACAACCGGATGAATGGCGTGAATGACCGTAGGGATTATGTAAACCCGGATCTTGTGGCGCACCTTAAGAATGATGACCGGTATGTTCAGGTTGGATATGTTAAATTACAGGCATTTAAGGATGAGTTTTTGAATTTTGGCAAACCTTATAGGCTACCTCATGAGATTGGCAGTATGGTGGTTAGGGTTGTTTGGAGAATCCTCCAGGAATTTTTACAGGTAGAAATTAATGAAGCTGCGCAAAGGCGCAGTCTGTCGGAGGAGCAAAAACTTAAATTTGCTATCTATAATGATGATCAGCCATTGGCTAATATAATATTCTTCGCTAATAACAGAGATGCTTTTCAGGATATTGAAGATATTTTAACTAAACTTTTAGTAGAAGCCGGTTCTTTCTTTAAACAAGCGGTTATCCGTGAGGTGGCGAAAGGATTGATGGAGTATCGTTGGAATGAAACTGCCGGCACAGGGGTTCTGACGTCTGCTGAATATCAGGGGCTTGTACAAAAACTGCAACCTGATAAGTTGAATTTTTATATAGGCCTTTCGGTATTAAGTGCCCCTTTAGATGAAAATCGCCAGGAGGCAAGGGAGATGACTATTTGGCAGATTAAAGAAATACGAGCTGAAGAAGGTGATTTGGATATAGATCAGGAGGAGTTGGGTAACCCTTCCCGGTTATGGAATAAGGTTTTTCTCGAGCATCTCAGAGAACAGGAGGTGCTTACTCCTGGGCAATGGAACGGCATAAAACAAATCTGCGTTGTTGACCTGCCCCTGCCCAATGTCCTTATTACAGATCAAGGTAGGACACTTTTGATTAGTTATCATATGCGCATTAATCCTGCGGTTATTCAGGAGGTTAAATATAAAGAAGATGAAGATACGCTTTATTTGGGGGTATATGCGGAACGGGCGGCCGATCAACTAGATACTCAATGTCTTAAAACCGCAAAGTATATCAAAAATATTATGGTTCCGGCAAGTATATTTACCAATTTCGACACTGGTAAGGAGTATAGCGAAGAAGATTGGCGAGAACATGTGGAAAATGTTCGACAGTATCGCGGCAGCGGCATTCTTGTATATACTGCAGAGATAGCCCGCAAGATACAGGCGATAGAAGCATATGTAATTCAGTCAAATAGAGAATCTAGGGCCGTGAAATTTCCTCGCTCTATTAAGCTAGGCCGGGTATTTGAGGGTATACACCCAAGGATTATGGCTGAATATGCTTATTATTCTAATTATCGGATGCTTCTGAGCAATCTTGGAACGGCCATTCTTTACGGAACCCGCGTACGTATAAGGCAAATAGCGAAGGAGTTAATTGAATATCTTGTTGTGGATCGTTCGTGTATTCTTAAGGGCCGGTGTCATTATGATATGTTGGTAAATACTCTGATCCGTGAGCGTCCGGGAGAGAATCTTATCTTTACGTTTAAAATAGGCGGTGACGAAAGTGGGATTATTTCTTGGGATGCTGACGAACAAACATTGCAGATTATCCGGACGGACAATCTGAATATGAGATCGGTTTTGTCGCAATACGGATATGATTATGCCAATCAATTTGTCAGTAATGTTGTCCGGGATCTTCTTGACGCCTCATTTCGTGCACAAAAATCTATAGAAGACATCCCGCAAGTTATCGCGGATTATTTTGACAAGAAGAAGATTCTGCTTAGGTTGCTTTACCGTATTACCGAGAAGGAAGTTTTCTTTAAAAAAGAAGAGCTTTATTCACGAAAGGCGTTTTATATTCTTAATCAGAAAAATAAAGTTCATAAATTGTATCTTGAAGCAGTGATGGGAACAGGAGAGATAGCCTGGGGGTATGCTATTGCGGATAAGACCATGGAAGGGACTTTTAAGCCGGCAGATATATCTTATATCCGGGAAATTGCAGGAGATGGTTTTGATATGAGTATTGACAATGGCCTGGTTCAGATTAAAGGTAGCATTCTTAGCATTACTCCCGACAATCTGCCGAAGGTTGCAGAAGCGCATAATGATCTGGAAGGCTTACCTCATTATTTGCGAACTTGGTCAAGCACAAAGATGTCGTTTCAAGAGTACAAGCGGTTGATAGAAAAAGGGCAATTTCTTGAAATTAACGGCCGGTATCACCGTGTCCTGGAATGGGGGATTAGGACAGCGA
>CAYRUB010000040.1:0-2077 GCA_964427405.1 uncultured Planctomycetales bacterium
AAGAATATGAAGACACATATTTATTATCATCATACTGATTGTGGAGGGGTGGTTTATTATGCCAACTACCTTAATTTTCTGGAAGAGGCGCGGACTGAGTATTTTGCTTTAAAAAACTCTTCGATTAAGCAGTTGGCTGATTCAGGGGTTATGTTTGTGGTTGCTCGCCAGGAGGTGGATTATAAATTTCCGGCGGTATATGGTGATGATCTGGATATCCAGACTCAGGTTGGAGCGGTTACCGGGGTGCGTATTGAATTCTTACATGAAATCTACAATCAAAATAAACAGCTTATTGTTAAAGCTAAAACCATTCTTGTCTGCGTGGATAAGCATTTAAAACCGCAAGCCATCCCTGAAGAACTCCGTAAAAAACTAACTTGATCCTTTAACAATACTGGAGAGAAATGGAAAATTTAGAGCTATTATGCTTTAGGCGTAGTATAAGGACATTTCAAAATAGAGGTATCGCGAAAGAGGATTTGGAGAAGCTTCTTGATTGCGCCAGGTTTGCCCCTACGGCAAGAAATGTACAGCCTTGGGAGTTTGTGGTGGTTACAGATAAGCTTAAATTAACAGAATTGACTAAATTAGCTGATAATGGTAGATTTATTTCCCAGTCAGCAGCTTGCATCGCGGTCTTTTGCGTGGACACAAAATATTACCTTGAGGATGGCTGCGCTGCAACCTGCAATATTCTTTTAGCGGCTACAGCTTTAGGTATCGGCTCCTGCTGGATTGCCGGAGATAAAAAGCCCTACTGTCAGCAGGTAGGTATTTTATTGAATGTCCCCTTGAGCATGAAATTAATCAGTTTGGTTGCTTTAGGCTATGCGCAAGAAAAGGACTGTTTTAAACCATCAGATAAACGTCAACTTAAAGAACTTTTGCATTGGGAGAAATTTTAATGCCTCAAATTATTTGGGGAGGGCAAACCGGTTGTTTGTTGCCGTTGCTGATTGTCTTTAACCTTTTATTTGGCAAAGCAATATTTAATTCAACTTCTCTTTGGTTGGGCGTTGAGGCTGTGCTTGTGTTTATATTTATTATTAAAATACATCTGTTTATGCATAAAATACGGCAGCATTTTAGTTCAGGAGGAGTTGGTTCGGCATCCAATAACCGAAGTAATTGGCCGGATGGTCGAAGTCCCTATGGCAATGTGGTTGATGTAGAGGGGAAGGTAGTTGAAGATAAGAAGAAACTTAATTAGGGTTTAGGGATTTGCTATTGACAAGCAACGTAGTTGTGTTAACATATTCCCTAATTTTTGATTTGCGGTAAAAGTAGTAAAAATTACAAATGTTTCTGAAAGGAGCGGAGCAAAAATGGGTTTTGATCTTTTGTTATTAGCACCGGTAGGTTCGATTTTAGCTTTAGGTTTTGCGTTTTATCTAGCCTTAAGTATTTTAAAGATGGACGAAGGCACGGATAAAATGAAGGAGATTGCTCAAGCGGTACGCGTGGGGGCTAGGGCGTATTTAAAAAGGCAATATCTTGGTATCTCCATGTTTTTTGTGGTTGTATTCTTTATTCTCCTGGCTATGGCCTTGAAGAATTACTTAGTTATATTTGTTCCCTTTGCTTTTCTAACCGGTGGATTCTTCTCGGGTTTATCCGGTTTTATCGGTATGACCATCGCAACGCAATCTTCTAACCGTACTGCCCAGGCAGCTTCCAAAAGTTTGAATTCGGGTCTGCGCGTGGCTTTTTCCAGCGGCGCGGTTATGGGGCTTACCGTAGTTGGTCTAGGGTTATTGGATTTAAGCGTCTGGTATTATTTCCTGAATTGGTATTATTCTTGCCACCCGATTCCGTTAGGAACGGATAAAATCGCGGCGATTACCTCTACCATGCTTTGTTTTGGTATGGGTGCCAGTTCTATGGCGCTTTTTGCCAGGGTAGGCGGAGGTATTTTTACTAAAGCCGCTGATGTTGGCGCCGACCTGGTTGGTAAAGTAGAGGCCGGTATTCCTGAAGATGATCCGCGTAACCCGGCAGTTATTGCCGATAATGTAGGTGATAATGTCGGTGATGTCGCGGGTATGGGTGCTGATCTTTATGAATCATATGTTGG
>CAYRUB010000041.1:0-1927 GCA_964427405.1 uncultured Planctomycetales bacterium
CCTCCATAACCCTTTCGGCATCCTGATATGAAATTTCCGGCCTGACCGCCGGAGAGCTTCCACTTTTTATATCTAATAAATTGCGGATGTTCGTAAAAATATCGTCAATATTTTTGCAAAGCAGATTCTTTAAATCCTGATACGGTTTATCTAAATTGTAATCATTAGAAGTATTCTCTATATCAAAATTTGGAAGAAGGGTATGGATTTTTGCGGCCGCAAAGGGAAATCTCTGCTTAAGCGCAAGTACCTGCCTTTGTGTCATCACTAACATAAGTGCTGCTTCTTCAGCTAAACTTTCTGTTACGGGAACAGGCCATTGATTCCTAAAGGCTGGTTCGCGGCTACGATAAGCCAGAACAGAGTCAATGGTCTGTTTGCTTGGTTGATTTAGGCCTGCAGATTGAATATTTATCCTCCTGCGCAAATCTTCAGGCAGTTGAGTATTAATAATATAGGCAGATAAGGGGCTTCTTTCCAGGTTGCTTCTGCATAAAACAAGCACAAGTTCCTTACCTGGCTTATACTGGTCAGGATCTATCTCACTTGATCTATTAATAGTATTCAAGACCGGCGAAGAGGTGCCTACATTAGTAGTCGAATTATAATCTAATAAACTAATTGCCATCAACAAGTTAGCCTCAACAGGCGAACTTGACTTGAGCAAAATAAGCGCATTTTCAATCTCCTGCGCTAAAGGATTCGTCGCTCTCGGATGTATCACATGATAAAAACTGGATGCGGCGAAGATCTTAAAAATAGGAAGCATAATCTCAGAACCAAGTGAGCCTATGGTCTGCTTATATTGATCAAAATAATCCCGGTCAATTTGCAAAGGATCATTTATCTCAGGAAACGCGTCAAAATCAGTTGTATCCAACAACACTCTAGATATATCATTATGACCAACTAGTAAATTCTTAATGACTAGAGATGTGTTTTTCTCATCAACACAGTAAAGCGGCACCTGAGAATGAAGAATATCTCCTTTTATCATATGTTTATCTTTAAATCTTTTAATAACAGGGACGATTTTCGTCTTTTCACCTAACCGTCTTAGCCAAATTTCAACGTATGCTTTTTTATTTATCATTTCTTTCCTGGCATGAACATCAATAGGTGGAATTACCGATACCAGTGCCCCAATCGATCCATCCCATAATAAAGGAGCCAAAAACCTGGTATCTGAAACATTATAATCGCTTGCTGCTTGTTCTGTAGCAACCTGCTCCAAATCCGCATCTTGTAAATCATCATGCGCATCTCTAAAAATAACAATAAGCCCTTTTGTATTAAGCCGCCCCTGCAACTGCAGCAGCTTAACTAAATAATAGAAATCCTTATGGAATTGAGTATAGAAAGACCGGATCTCAGGTACAAATACAATTTCCCGGGGGCTTTTACAAAAAATATCGGCTGTAAGATCATACATTCTTATCGTCTCAACAATCCTCATCCTGCGCACGGAATTTTTTACTATTAATATCTCCTCGCCCTCGCTTGCTTTCTTTATTGGCGAACTAGCGGTATCCCCTTCCCGCTCTTCGTTTTCATACAATCTCGCCTGGGCATACCCTATGAGATGCTCCTTAAATATTTCTTGAAATTGAGTAGTCTTATGTTCAAAATGCCTGGGGCTGTCTAAATTCGGCTTGGCCTTGCCGTACAAAAGCCAGTCCAGATTAAATGCCGCCCAAGGGCTCTTCTTATTATTCCTGTAAGGCATCGACCTGCCATATACAGCAAAAAGTTCTTTATATGTCTTTTTGGCCACTTCGCTAACCGCATCAGCTTCATGCTGCAGGTCACTAAAATCAATTTCCCGGAGCAGGTGATCCGGGATATCCTTCAGGCCAACGTCAACAACGCCAATCGCTGTCCTAATCCCCCATTCCAGGACACGGTGATACCGGCCGTTAATTTCAAG
>CAYRUB010000042.1:0-1911 GCA_964427405.1 uncultured Planctomycetales bacterium
AGCTGCGTGCCTGCGGCTGTAAACATAAATTTAGAACACTTGAAGAATCGGTAGAAGACTACGCAACCTACCTGGATTCAAAAACATATATTTGACAGGAAGGCTTTTTCTTGTTATAAATATAAGTCAAATCCCTTTTAAAATACAGTTTTATTCTCCAGGTTTAAATCTAAAGAAAATGGAAGAAAATTCAACCTTGCGGCAAACACCCCTTCTTGATCAGCATAAGAAATTAGGCGCAAAACTTGCCCCTTTTGGCGGATGGCTGATGCCTATTCAGTATAGCGGCATTATAGAGGAGCATAACTGGGTGCGTAAATGCGCCGGGTTATTTGATATCTGCCATATGGGTGAGTTTATGGTCCAGGCGGATTTAGCTAAAAGTAACTTCGGAAATTTAGTGACGATTAATCTTGAAGGGATGCCGGAGGGGGCCTGCCGTTATGGGTTTATGCTTAATGAGCAGGGAGGGATTATCGACGATCTGCTTGTTTATAGGATTGCCGGAGCGGAGTGGATGGTTGTGGTTAATGCCGCAACCTCTGACGGAGATTTTGCCCATCTAAAAAAACATTTTACCGGTGCAAGAAGCCTTGAGAATGTATCTCAAGCTTTAGGAAAACTTGATTTGCAGGGGCCGCTCTCGGCAGATGTTCTGGAGAGTCTAGTTGGAGCGGATATCAAGAATTTAAAATATTATACTTTCAGCTATTTTAATCTTTTAGGCGAGAAGATTATTATCAGCCGTACTGGTTATACCGGAGAGCTGGGGTATGAATTGTATATGCCGAATGATAAAATTCCGCAGTTATGGGAAAAGTTGCTCAGTGACCAGCGGGTTAAGCCGATAGGCCTGGGCGCGCGCGATACATTACGTTTGGAAATGGGCTATAGCCTTTATGGCCAGGATATAGATAAGAACACTACGCCGCTTGAAGCGGGGTTAGGGAATTTTATAGATTGGAGTAAAGAGTTTATCGGCAAGGGCAGCCTTTTAAAACAAAAACAGAATGGAGCCTTCCGCAGGATGATTTGTTTTTTAGCGGATTCCCGGCGTTCACCCCGGCATAATTACCGCATAATTTATAAGGATAAAGATATAGGCAGCGTAACCAGCGGTTCATTTTCTCCCAGCCTGGGAGCAGGTATTGGAATGGGGCATGTTAAAGATCAAATCACTTTAGGCGAGCAAGTTACTCTTAGCGAGAGTTCAATTTCTATAAACGCGAAAGTTACGAATAAACCTTTCTACAAAAACGGTAGCGCAAAATCAGGAGAAATAAAATGAACATACCGGAAAATCTTCTTTATACCAAGGATCATGAGTGGGCGAAAATTGAAGGGGATAAGGCAACCATCGGAATCAGCGATTTCGCGCAGCATTCCTTAGGAGATATTACTTTTATTGATCTGCCGAAACCGGGGGCAAAGGTAGAACAGTCTAAATGGTGCGCGACAGTTGAATCAGTAAAGGCCGCTTCAGATGTTTACGCTCCGCTTTCAGGCGAGGTGCTTAAGGCGAATACGGACTTAACTAATCATCCGGAGTTGGTGAATAAATCCGCTTATGATGCAGGGTGGTTTGCGGTGATTAAAATCGCTGACTTAGAAGAAAAAAGCAAGCTTATGAATTCTGTTCAGTATAAAGAATACGTACAGGGCCTGTCTAAATGAATTATATTCCGCACACAGAATTAGAAAAAAAAGAGATGCTCAAGAGTATCGGCGTATCAAGCGTCGATGAGCTTTTTAAGTGTATCCCCAAAGAACTGCGGCCAAAGTCATTTAATATTCCTGAAGGTAAGTCTGAATTTGAGGTGATCGAGTATTTAAAGTTGCTTAGCCGAAAGAACGCTACTAACCTTACAGATTTTGTGGGTGGAGGTTTTTATGATCATTATATTCCGGCAG
>CAYRUB010000043.1:0-1650 GCA_964427405.1 uncultured Planctomycetales bacterium
GATTGTATAAAGATAAAGGAACCTACGTCAGGAGCCGTAGTGTTAAGAATGTTATAGATGAGTTGAATATCGCAAAGCAAAAATACAAGCTTAGATACATAAGATTTTTTGATGAAAGCTTGGGATCTAATAAAGAATGGCTAAAGTTATTTTCCGGGGAATATAAGAAGAGTATAGACTTGCCTTTTATATGTTATATGCATCCTGATCATGTTAGCTTAGAATCATTAGGGTATTTGAAAGAAGCTGGTTGTCATGAGATAGAAATTGGAGTGCAAAGCGGGGTAGAAAGAATAAGGCGCGAATTATTAAATAGAAATATGTCTAACCAAACTATCAAAGAGGCAATAAATTTAATCAAAGGTAAAAAAATAAGCGTAATCACCGATAATATTTTTGGTTTACCCGGAGAAGGACAGAATGATGCCGTAGATCTGGCGCTTTTTTATAACAGGAATAGAGTTAACCGGATTTATTTCTTCTGGCTAAGGTTTTACCCCAGAATAGCCATTACTGAATGGGCAAGGGAAAATATGAAAATCACTATGCCCGAGTATGAGCGGATAATGGAAGGTAAAAACGGCCGGCCATTTTCTTGCGGTGGAGATATGAGCAGTAAGGATTTGATGCGTCAGCAGCTATTATTTTTTATTTTACCATTTTCTCCGGTATTTATATTTGAATTAATTATAAAGAGCAAAATCTACCGGATTATTCCTTTTGTTTCTCGCCCCGGTATTTTGGCGATGTTTACCAGCTTATTTTCAACTTCCGTTAATGATAAAATTATTCATAAGAGATTCATTCTGCATTATGCCTGTTCAATAAATAAATTCTTACGAAAGGCATAAAAAGTATTTTATGAGCTTAAGATATAAAATTTCATTAGTTATACCTGCTTATAATGAAGAAGAAGCAATTGAGCACGCGATTAAAACCTCTGCTTATTTCTTATCCAGTATTACGAGTGATTATGAAATAGTAATCGTTAATGACGCTAGTAGCGATCGGACAGGCCAGATTGTAGACAGATATGCGCAACTTAATCCTAATGTAAAGCCCATACATAATAAAAATAATTTAGGTTCTGGCAGGAGCCTTTTTATTGGGCTTAAGAGAGCGCGGTATGATTTTATTCTAACTAATTTCGCTGATCTCCCGTTTGATATCAAGGAATTGCCTGCCGCCTTAGCCTTATTAGAGGAAGAGGGTATTGATTTTGTTGTGATCACCAGGAAAAACAGGAAGGCTAATTCGGTATATAGAAAAATAACTTCTTTGGCGAACTACTGGTTAATCAGGCTACTCTTTAATTTGAAAGTCAGTGATTTTCAGTTCGTGCAAATATACAAAAAAAAGGTTATAGAACAAATAGACGTCCGTTCTTATGGAACATTTGCCGCTCCGGAAATCATTATTAAGGCGTTAGATAAAGGTTTTAAAATGAAGGAATATAATACTGTTTTTTATCCTCGCATATCCGGTAGCGCTAAATGCGGCAAGCCAGGAGTAATTTTGCAGGCCTTACTTGAAATGGCTATGTTTTGGCGCCTTAGGGTAGCCTTTTTCCATAATTGTGGTAAATTGAGTTAACGTATGAAAATCGCCTTTATCAATGATTCAGTGGAACGCCTGGGTGTTGAATACATC